>JANRKQ010000058.1:0-16774 GCA_033763395.1 Myxococcaceae bacterium | reverse complement strand
CGGGAACACTGAAAGCAGACGATGGCGACTGGTACCGTGAAGTGGTTCAATGATGCGAAGGGCTTTGGATTCATCGCGCAGGACGGCGGCGGAGATGACGTGTTCTGCCACCACACCGCGATTCAGGTTCAGGGCTTCCGCACCCTGCAGGAAGGCCAGAAGGTGGAGTTCGACGTGGCGAAGGGCCCGAAGGGCCTGCAGGCGCAGAACGTTCGTCCGGTCTAAGTCCGGCTGAACTGCTTTGCGACACGACGGCTCGTCATCCTCGCGGATGGCGGGCCGTTTCCTTTGTGGCGACCGCCCTGCGCGAGGCCTGGAAATGCGGCCCGTTGAGAACGAGGGTGCGTCGAGGGCGCTCCGAAGCCTCGGGAAACGAGGTCTCCGGGAATGACCCAACCCCCGGGTGCCCGCTGGCCGTTCTTGGCCTCGCGGCTCGCGCTGTCCGGGGCACGCCGCCGAAATGACGTTCGGCGCCAACCGGCGTTCGCGACCCTCGGTCGGGGCGATTCTTTCGCAGCGACGTTTGTCCTTGTGCGTGCCGACATCGCGACCGACTCGACCCGCCGGACCGAGCCATGACCCGGGTGTCTGCTGGAGATTGATGGCCTTCGCTCGGCATCGGCGACCACGCGGCGGTGCGCGAACGGCTCGTTGCTCACGTCGGCCTCGACGGCCTCCTCGCTTCAGCGTGGCGATTCCTCAGCCCCGCCGCCGAGCACGGCTTCGATTCCAGGGGGTGTAAACAAGGTGACGTGTACCGTCACCCAGGTGACGTCACCTTGGGTGACGGTACGCGTCACCTTGTTTACACCCCCCCCGGGTTGGCACCTCGCCTCTGGTGGTTCACCTGCGCGGCCTGGTGTCTTTCCTCGAGCCCGCCGCCCCCCGAGGCTTCGGAGCGCCCTCTTCGCTGACGGCCTCTTTCGAGAGCCATCAGCTTCCTTCGGAAACCGCCGCAACACTCCGACTCGTCATGGCCAGATGGCCCGAACTGTTGGTCACCCCGCGGCGCTCAGAAGCTCAGGAGGACTCCGGTTGTGCCGGCCTGGCCCCCGTTGCCCAAAGAGGTGCCCGCAGCGCCGGGCGTGCCGCGGTTGATGGAGCCGCCCGTCGGCGACCACGTCGAGCCACTGTTGCGCACCAGCCCATACGTCGCGCCACCCGAGCCCGCGCCGCCGTGTCCGCCACTGCCGCCGAGTCCGCCCGCGCCGCCGAGGCCGCCGACACACGCATTGCCCTGGCCGGTGTCGCTGAAGACGGTGTTGCCGCCGTAGGGCGAGGCGCCGCCGGTGCCTCCCGTTCCACCACCGCCGCCAGTCCCGCCGTTGCCGCCGCGGCCGCCGTTGCCACCCACGATGACGACCCCTTGCCCCGTCACGCTCGAGTTGAAGAGGAAGAGGCCCACCGACGCGCCGCCGCCGCCACCCGCCTGGCCGGCCGCGCCGCCGCACCCGCCCCCGCCACCACCACCGCCGCCGCTGCCGTACGCGTTGCACGTGTTCGACGCGTCGAGCACCAGCTGCCCGCCGCACCCACCTCCACCGCCGCCCCCGCCCCGGCCCGCCGTGCCTGGAGTGCCGGGCGCGCCGCCCGCCGCCACGAAGCCCACGTTCGAGAAGCTCCCGGCTCCGGCCCCCGCGCCGTTGGTGCCGCCTGCGCCCGGGCTGCCCGGTGTGCCGTTGTTCTGGTTCGGTGCCGGGCCCCGGCCAATCTGCCCGCCGACGCCCGGGCCGCCCTGGCCACTCCCGTTGGGAGCGCTGCTGCCCGTGCCACCAGCCGGCGCCGCCGGACCAAACGTCGGTGTCCCGCCGTTGCCTCCTGGAAAGCCGCACCCGCTTGCGCCACCCGTTCCGGCCGAGGGCGCTGAACAGAAGCCGAAGGCGACGAAGCACGCGCCGCCGATGCCGACGATGTCGCGTGAGCAGCCACGCCGTCCGTCGCCTCCGTTCCCTCCGGGCGCTCCCGGCTGGCCCGGCGCGCCGTCGACGCCAGCCGCTCCATTCCCCGCGCGCAGCTCCACCGCCTCGAGCCGAACGTTCTGCGACTCGACGATGAAGCCGCCGTACGCCGACGGCGCTCCAGGGCCGCCCTCGAAGCGCATCGACTGCACCAGCACCTGGTTCGAGCCATCGAGCTCGAGCGCCTTCGCGCCGCCCTGCACGATGACCTGGTTCGTCGTCGCCCGCTGCCACGTCGTCGGGTGGTACGCGCCGGCCACGTTGAGCCCTGACACGCCGAGGAGCTGCAGCGGCCCCGCGTAGGTGCCCTGCGCCACGTACACGTCTCGCTTGCCCGTCGTCGCGGCCGTCGTCAGCGCCGCCGCAAGCGTCGCCTTCGGCTGCTGCCGCGTGCCCGGGTTGGCGTCGTTGCCCGCCGTCGAGACGAACACGCCGCGCATCACCTCTCCGTCGATGCCGTCACAGTTCGCGTCGACGAAGTTCAAGTCCGGCAGGTCGGTCATCGAGGTGAAGGTGCACGCGTACTCGCAGCCGTCGGACGGGTCGCCGTTGAGGTCGTAGAAGTTGGGCGCGCACTGGAACTGGCACGCCCCGGCCACGCACGTCGCCGTCGAGTTGGGCCGCATGCACGAGTTCCCGCACTGCCCGCAGTGCATCGCGCTCGTCTGGGTGTTCGTCTCGCAGCCGTTGGGGTCCTGCCCGTCGCAGTTGCCGAAGCCCGCGGTGCACACGCCGACGCGGCACATGCGCGAGGTGCACACCGGCGTCGCGTTCGGCAGCGAACACACCACGCCGCACCCGCCGCAGTTGTTCACGTCGTCGTCCACCTGGAAGCCGTTGTCGACTGTGCCGTCGCAGTCGTCGTCGACGTTGTTGCAGAGCTCCATCGTCGGCTGCCCCGGCACGCAGGACACGGTGCCGCCGTCGGTGCAGGTGTTCACCGTGCGCTGGCACGCGCCCACGCCGCACGTCACCAGCGAGGCGTCTTCGTCGACCATGCCGTCGCAGTCGTCGTCCTGCCCGTTGCACGCCTCGGCTGCTGGCGTCTTCGCGTTGCACGTCACCGCGTTCGCCACCAGGTCGCACGTCTTGAGGCCGATGCAGACGCCCGCGTCGTTGGCGGTGGCGCAGGGCTGCATCAAGTCTCCGCGGGCCAGACACGCGCAGCTCGCCACCATCGGAGAGCACTGCTGCACCTTCGCCTGCCCGTCGGTGCCCCGGCCGTTGACGCACACGTAGCCAGACGGGCACGACTGGTCGAACGCGCAGTCGCGGCCGCACACGTTCTCTCCGTTGACGACGAGGCACTTGTCGGCCGGGTACGGGCAGTCGGCGTCGATTTGGCACGCCTGGCACAGCCGCCGCTGGTCGGGCTGGCAGCTGAAGCGGCCCGGCGTGAGCTGCGTGCACACCTCTTCCGCGAGGCACCCCGTCGAGCACTTGCGTACGCACACCGGCGGCAGCCCATCGCACAGGCCCGTCTTGCACGCGTCGTCGGCCTGGCACGCCTCGCCTTCTTCCTTGAGCGTCTCCATCACCGGGCGCCGCGGCATGCAGGTGCAGGCAGGCATCACCGCCAGGACGACGAGGACGAGGAGCGGAGGCAGGGCGCGCGACATGCCCGGCCTTGTCGCCGAAAACCGTATGGAAGGGAATGTCACCACTCGGGAACACATGGCGCTGCGCCAAGGTGCAACCGGGGAGGGGCTTGAGGTGGGGCCCCGCCCAGTGGCAGGTCCGTCGTCAGGCCGCGGGCGCGCGCTCGAGGAACTCGGCGAGCTCGGGCCAGAAGCGGCGAATGGCGTCGGGCCCGGCTTCACCGAAGAGGCCGAGGCGGTCCACGTGGCGGCGCTCTCCCGTCGTCTGCTCGAGGCACCAGGCCGACAACGCGTCGGCGAGGCCGCGCCCCGGCCCTCCCAGGAGCCGAACCTCGTACACGCCCAGCTGCCGGCGGCCCTCGGCGAAGTCGCCCGCGCGCACCGAGAGGACGGCCCTCGCCAGCAGCACGTGCGCCGACCTCCCCAGACCCAGCTGCTCACACGACGCGAGGTGCCGCTGGGCCTCGTCCGCCCGCCCCAGCAGCGCCGCCACCAGCGCCCGCTGGGGCTCCAGCATCTGGGTGACGTCGAAGGTGAGCCGGGCCAGCTTCATGCCCGCCGCCTTCGAGAACGCCGCGTCGGCCTCGGCCACCCGCCACAGCGACAGCAGCGCGATGCCGGTGTTGAAGACGAGCGCGTTCGACTGCGGGAAGCGGGCAAGCCCGCGCTCGAAGGCCGCCAGCGCGTCCGAGAAGCGCCCCTGGTTCAGCTGCGCGATGCCCTCGAGCGCGTCGGCGTTCGCGCCCCGGCTGCGGATGATGATGAGCACGAAGGCCACCGCCGCCGCGCCCAGCACCAGGCCGGCGCGCACCGACACCGACAGGCCCTTCGCGAGGAACGCCGTCAGCGTGGCCAGAAACAACAGCGTGAAGGGCAACACGCGGAGCAGCATCACCGCCTCCTCGCGACGGGTGACAACGTGGCCCCGCTGCGCTTTGAGGGCCGCCTCATGGCCATTCGCCTCGTCGTCACCGACATGGACAACACGTTGTACTCGTGGATCGACTACATCGTCCCGGCGGTCGAGGCGATGGTCGAGACGGTGGTGACGGCGACGAAGTGGCCGCGCATTCGCGTCGTGCAGGCCCTCAAGGCCGTCTACACGAAGTACGAGTCGAACGAGTACCCGTTCGCCCTGCAGGAATCGGCCATCTTCCAGGAGTTCGGCGACTTCGGCTCCTTCGACAAGCTCATCATCGAGCCGGCGCGCGCGGCCTTCGGAGAGGCCCGGCGCAAGTACCTGAAGCCCTACAAGGGTGTCACCGAGACGCTCACCGCGCTGAAAGACCGCCGCATTCCCGTCGTCGCGCTCACCGACGCGCCGAGGAACCCGGCCGAGCAGCGCGCGCGGCGCCTGGGCTTCGACGTGCTGCTGACGAGCATGTACACGATGCCGGGCTTCACCTTCCCCGCGGGGCCCGATGGCGAGGCCCTCGTCGCGCCCGACATCAAGCTCAAGCAGGAAAAAGGCGCCTACCAGGCCGCCTGCGCCGTGGTGGAGCTGCCGCGCGACTACGAGAAGCCCAACGCGGCGGGCCTCAAGAAGATCCTCACCACCTACGGCATGCGGCCCGACGAGGTGCTCGTCATCGGCGACTCGGTGAAGAAAGACATCGCCATCGCGAAGGAGGTCGGCTGCCACGACGCCTGGGCCGAGTACGGCACCTATGTGCCGCCCGAGTACCGCGAGCGGCTCGACATCATCTCGTCGAACGTCATCACCCGCCGCCACGCCGCGAGCGTCTTCGAGTCGGGCGCGCAGACGGTGAAGCCCACCCGGAGCCTGTCGAACTACGGGCAGGTGCTCGACCTCGTCGACGAGCTGTCGAAGCCCAGGGCGTAGCGTGGCTTTGCGTCGTTCCTTCCAGTGACGCGAGCACGAGGAGCCCCCCTGTTCGAGTGACCACCAGGGGAGTCGACGCCCTGGCTGGAAGGTCAGCGCCCACGTCGACCGAAGCCGGTTCGCCGGGCGCGACCTTTCGGAGACACTTCCTTCCGTGACTCCGCTTCGCCGCTGGTCGGCACTCGGTGTGGTCCTGGGCCTGCTCTTGCTGAGCGGGCTGTGGCTGCTCGACTCGCCGCCGCCGGCGGTGGCCACACCGAGGTTGAGACTTCCTGACGCGGGGCCTCCGGCGCTGTCAGCGCCGCGCACCACGCTGTCGAGCCAGGGCCAGACGTTTCCCACGGCCATCGTCACGCCCACGACGGGCCGCGTCTGCCTGAAGGGCCGGGTGGTGAACGCGCGAACGGGCGCCGCCCTCGCTGGAGCGACCGTCAGCGCCTCGACCTTCGCGGGCCTGCTCTCGGCGACGACCGGCGGGGCAGGAGACTTCGAACTCCAGGCGCCGGCCGAGGGGCGCGTGGCCGTCACCGAGGTGGTGATGACCGGCTTCGCTCCCTTCCGGCCGGAGTGTGACGACTCACCCGTGGAGGTGACGCTCGCCGAGGGCAGCTGCGCGACCGACTTCGTGCTGGCGCTGGAGCCGCTCCATCGGCTGTCGGGCCAGGTGGTGGACGAGGCAGGACGGCCCGTGGGCGGGGCCGTCATCGCGCTTGGCCGTTCCTCCGAGCCACCCCACGTCGTCGCGTCGTCCACGTCCGAGGGGCGCTTCGAGTGCGAGGGCTTCGAAGGCGCGGTGCTGCTCGCCCGGCGTGAGGGCTACGCCACGGCGCGCCTTCCGCTCGACGCGAAGAGCCTCGTCTCAGGCGAGGTGGTCGTGGTGCTGCGGCGGGCCCCCGATGGTGGCGCGGGGCCGGTGCTCCTTCGCGGAGCGGTGGTGGGCGCGATGAACGGAGGCGTTCCCGGGGCTCGCGTGCGCGCCTGGCTCGCCGCGGACGCGCAGTCGCTCGTCGAGACCGCCGAGAGTGACGACGGGGGCGCGTTCGAGCTGCAGGTCGACGGGGACGGGCCCTGGCAGCTCGAGGCGAACCTCGGAAAACGGGTGTCGCTTCCGGTCGAAACCTCGGGCGAGCCTGGTGCTGCGCCTCACCGCGAGCGCGTGGCTCGACGGCCGGGTGACGCGGCGCGATGGACGCCCGGTGCAGAGCTTCGCGCTCCTCGTGCGCCGCATGCTGGGCGCCCTCGAGAGCGTCGAGCTGCGGCCGCGGCACGTCATTCACGCCGATGGAGCGTTCTCGGTCGCCCTCCCCGAGGGGGAGGCCGAGGTGGTCGTCGTCGCGCCCGGGCTGGCCCCGTCGGCGGCGGCGCGGGTGGCGCTCCTGAGTGGCGCGCCGAGCAGGCTCGAGGTGACGCTCGACGAAGGCGCGAGCGTGAGCGGGCGGGTCGTCGACCGCGTCTACCGGCGGCCGCTCCCCGGTGCGCGACTTTCGCTGGAAGGCAGCGAGGCCGTGGGGCTCGCTGCGCAGGCGCTGGTGCGCACCGACGTCGAGGGCCGCTTTCGCCTGGGCGGTCTGCCGAAAGGCCTGCACTCGGTGCTGGTGGAGGCCGACGGGCATGACGCGCGGCTCACCTCGGTGGAGGTGCCGGCCGGAGGCTCCGTGGGGCCGCTCGAGCTCGACCTCGCGCCCGTCGCCGATGGAGGCACCCCACAGCTCGAGCTCGTCGGCATCGGGGCGGTGCTGAAGGCGGCGGGCGACCAGGTGCTCATCGACACGCTGGTGCCGGGTGGGGGCGCGGCCGAGGCCGGGCTCGTCGTGGGCGACGTGGTGGTGAGCATCGATGGGCAGCGGGTCTCCACCCTCGGCTTCATGGGCAGCATCGAGCGCATTCGGGGCGCCGAAGGCAGCCTGGTGCTGCTCGAGGTGCAGCGCCGCGGCGGGGCGCTGGAGCGCGTGATCGTCACCCGCCGACGCGTCGTTCGGTGAGCGGCGCCTCCCGCGCCGTGCCGTTGCAGGGCCGGGCCGCGCTCGCGCCTACTTCACGTAGAAGATGGCCAGCGGCAGCTGGATGAGGAGCTTCGCGACCTGGAAGACGAAGGGCGCGATGGCGACGCCGAACTTGAGCACCCCCATCGAGATGGCGCCCGCGCGCTCCGCCGAGAGGAAGATGATCTTCTTCTGATCTTCCGTGGGCTCGAGGGCCTGCACGGTCTGCGCGAGGCCGGGGCCGATGGTGGCCGGGTCGACGCCGCTGGCCCGCGCGAAGTCGTTCTCGAGGCCCCGCCGGTAGGCTTCGCGCGCGTCGCTCGACGTGAACGCCGGCGGCAGCTCGGGGTGGGTCTTCAGCTCGTCGAGGAAGGCGCCCGCCACCACGTCTGACGCTGCCGTGACGTCGCCGGTCACCACGTCATTCCGGGTGGGCACGTGCCGGCAGCCGAGCAATGCGAGTCCCACCGGCCAGAGAACGAGCAGTCGCACCATGGTGCTCCGACTCTATCCGGTCAGCACCATTTCCTCGCCGCTCGCGGCTGGGCCTGGGCGGCCCGTGTGAGTCTGGCGCCCGCCGCTGCGCTGCGGAACGCCTTCCGAGCCCCACCGCGCGCATGCGATGGTCGAACGCCCGTCTCGGCTGGAGCGCCGATGGCCCCCTCTCGACTTCTCGACGTGGTGAACCCCTTCACGCAGACCGTCATCGACCGCGTCGAGACAGACGATGCCGCGTCGCTCGAAGTGAAGGTGGCCCGGGCGGCCGCTTTCTACAGGGAGCATCCGCTCGGTCTTCCGCTCGACGTGCGGGTCGGGGTGCTCGAGCGGCTGCGCCTCCTGCTCCGCCGCGACTTCGACGACCTCTGCGTGACGGCGGTGACGGAGGGCGGAAAGCCGCTGCGCGACACCCGCGTCGAGGTCGAGCGCGCCATCGCAGGCGTCGGCTCGGCGCTCGCGACCCTGGGCGCCTGGGCCCCCACCCGCGTTCGCCTCGAGACGGTCTCGGGCGCCCACGTTGAGGCGATGAGCGAACGCCGGCCGTTGGGTGTCGTCGCGGCGCTCTCGGCCTTCAACCACCCGCTCAACCTCCTGGTGCACCAGGCGGTCCCGGCGCTGGCCACCGGCTGTCCCGTCATCGTCAAGCCGAGCGAGAAGGTGCCGCGCACGGCTCTTCAGCTCGAGGCGCTCGTCCGCGAGGCCGGGTGCCCCGAGGGCGCCTGGCAGACGGTGGTGACGCCAGACGTGGGCCTCGCGCAGGCGCTGGCCTGTGACCGGCGCGTGGCCTTCGTCTCGTTCATCGGCAGCGCGCGGGTGGGCTGGGCGCTCCGGAGCCGGCTGCCGCCGGGGACCCGCTGTGCGCTCGAGCACGGGGGGGTGGCGCCGGCGGTGCTCCTCGACGACGTCGACGTCGAGGTGGCGGTGAAGAAGGTGGTGCGCGGCGCCTTCGCGCACGCAGGCCAGGTGTGCATCTCGACGAAGAGGCTCATCGTGCCCCGGGCCTTGCGTGTCCAGGTGCTCGAGTCGCTTCAGGGCGAGGTGCAGCGCCTGGTGACGGGAGACCCCGCGCGGGACGAGACGGACGTCGGGCCCCTCATCAGGCCGTCGGAGGCCGAGCGCATCGACGCGTGGGTTCAGGGCGCCGTCACGAAGGGTGGGGCGCTCGTCGCCGGAGGCAAGCGCGTGGGGCCCTCGGGCTACCTGCCCACCCTCGTCGCCGACGCGCCGCTCGACAGCCGCCTGTGGACCGAAGAGGCCTTCGGCCCGGTGTTGGCGGTCCGCGCGTACGACACTCCCGATGAGGCCGTCGCGCTCGCCTCGCACGCCGACTTCGCCTTCCAGTCCGCCGTCTTCGGGCGTGACCTGGCGCGGTGCCGGGCCTTCGCCAGCCGGCTGCCGGGCTCGACGGTGATGGTGAACGAGCACACCGCGTTCCGTACCGATGAGATGCCCTTCGCGGGGCTCTCGCAGTCGGGCCTGGGCGTGGGAGGCATTCCGTACACCATGCACGACTTCACGTACGAGCGGCGCACCGTCGAGCCGCTCGGCTGACGAGGCGCCCGGCGCCAGGCCGGGGCCGTCGTCGAGGGACTTCGCGCGTCACGGGTTGAGCATCGCCGCCATCATCGCGCGCGCCACGCCCGCGGCCGACGCCGGGTTCTGCCCGGTGACAAGGCGCCCGTCGACGACGGTGTTGGGCTGCCAGGGAGCGACCTCGACGCTGATGGCGCCCTGCTGCTTGAGCGCGCTCTGGAGGAGGAAGGGCACGTCCTTCTGGGCGTAGCCCTTCTCCTCTTCGTCCGTGAACGACGCCAGGCGCTTGCCTTCGATGAGGCGCTTGCCGTCGCTCAAGGTGACGCCCAACAGCGCCACCGGGCCGTGACAGACGGCGCCGACGACGCGGCTCGACTCCCACGCCGAGCGCACGAGCTGCCTGGCCTGAGCGTTGTCGGCGAGGTCGACCATCGGCCCCAGCCCACCGGGGAAGAAGACGGCGTCGTAGCCCGCGATGTCCACCTCGGAGAGCTTCTGGCTCGAGTTGAGGCGCGCCCAGGCCGGGCTGCTCTTGAACTCGACGTCCTTCGCGTCCTTCTCGTCATACCCGTCCATCGGCGGGGTCCCGCCGGCGGGGCTGGCGAAGTGCACCGCGAATCCGTTCTTCTCGAACTCGAAGAAGGGGTGAGACACCTCGGACATGAAGTAGCCAGTCTTCCGCTTGTTGGGGCCGATGACGCCTGCGCTGCTGACGACGAAGAGAACGTGCTTCATGGTGGAACCTCCGGTGCGTGGCCGGCGACGTGCCGACGGGCCCATGAATAGGTCGTCTTCGCGAGGCGACCGGTCGCACCGACGCAGCACATCATGAAGCTCTGCTCACCAATCGGGCGCGCCCTCGAGGAGCTGCTCGCGCACCGCCCGGAAGCGCGCCGTCTCGAGCGCCGAGCGCCGCCAGCAGAGCGAGATGGGGTTCTTCGCCCCACGCGCGCCGGCGGCTGGCGGATCGAGCGAGACGAGCGTCTTCGCCTTCAGCTCGGCCTCGACGAAGTACGTCGGCAACACGGCGATGCCCAGCCCGTCGAGCGCGAGCGCCTTCAGGTCGAACAGGCTCGTCACCGCGCAGGGGATGCGGGTCGGCAGGGCCTCGTGCCTGCCGAAGAAGCTGCGCCACCACGGCCCCAGCATCGCGAAGTCGCGGTCGAACACGAGGAAGGGCAGCTGGCGGAAGTCGTCCGCGCTTCTCGGACGGGTCGCGCGGCCGAGGAACTTCGGGGAAGCCACCGCGGTGAACGCCTCGACGTGGACGACCTTCGAGGCGAGCTGCGGTTCGTCCACGGGCTGCACCACGAGGGCCAGGTCGAGTTCGCCGCGCAAGAGCCGCTGCACCAGCACCGACGGCACCGCGTACTCGATGGACAGGGACAGGCCGGGGTGACGACTGAGCAGCTCGGCGACGCGGGGGCGCAGCCACAGGTTGCTGAAGGGGCCCGGGCCGCCCAGCCTCACCTCGCCCGCCACCTGCGCGACGTCGTCGACGAGCGCCTCGAGCGCGGTCGACAGGCCAGAGAACGTCGCGCGCAGCACCTCGACCAGCGCGGCGCCCCTGGCCGTCAGCACCGCGCGGCGACCGACGCGCTCGAAGAGCTTCACGCCGAGCTGGCCCTCGAGCGCCTTCATCTGCTGGCTCACCGCGGGCGGCGTCACCCGCCGCTTCCGGGCCGCCTCGGCGAAGGTGGCCGAGTCGCCGATGGCCAGCAGGGTTCGCAACAGCTCGAGGTCGACGCGGGCGTCATCGAAGGCCATGGCCCCTTGACTGGCACGGGGCCCGCGACGCTGCGAGTGTTTCGTGGGGCTTCATGATGTCTTGCGCCGCGTTGAGCAGACGCGGGGGCTCGGCTGGGGCGACAGTGGACCCATGAGCTCACTCACCGTCATCGCGCGCTGGCGCTTCGCTCCGGGCCGGCGTGCGGCCCTCGCACCACTCGTCGATGAGCTGGTCGACCGCTCGCGCGCCGAGCCTGGCTGCCGCTCGTACCGGGTGTTCGTCGACGAATCGGACCCGGACGTGCTGGTGCTGGTCGAGGAGTACCTCGACGCCGCCGCCGTCGACGCGCACCGGGCCTCGGAGCACTTCCAGCGCCTCGTGCTGGGGCAGATCGTGCCCGGGCTGGTGTCGCGCGAGGTGCAGCGCGTGGTGCCCCTGCGCTGAAGAGGTCCTTCCACGTCCCGATGGCCGAGGGGTTCGAGCCGTCGCTGGGCTCGGTGCATCCGGCCGGTGCGCTCTCGGCGCCGATGTCGCGGGGAGGCGGCTGTTGTCCGGGCCTTCGGCTCCGGTGAGGCGCTCTGGGCCGCTCGAGCCGTCGAGTCGGGTTTGTCCTTTCTTGCCCTCGGGGGTGTGGACTGCATGGTGCGAGCGCTCGTCGCCGGTGTGGTGGTTCTTCTCGGGTGTGCGCCTGCCGGCCCCGGGGCCGACGCCGACGGGGGAATGGTGGACGGCGCACCTGACGCCGCTGCCGACGGGGGGCCAGGCGACGCTGGAGCCGTCGCGCCGGCATGGCAGACGCGCGTCGCGCGCCTCGCGGGCGATGGCGGCGTCGAGGTGCGCTTCCCCTCGGGCACCGAGACGGTGGCGCAGCTCCCCGCCGTCATCGTCGGCGTCATTCGCGGGGGCTTCGTCGAGGTGGCGACCGCGTCGAGGCCGGGGGCGCCGGCGCTCGACCGGCGCACCGTGTTGCCGCTCAGCAGCGTCACCAAGGCGGTGACCGGCCTCATGGCGGCGCGCGAGGTGGCCGACGGGCGACTGGCCGCCGCGACCCCGGCCTCGACGCTGCTCGGCGGTGACCTCGCGCCGCTCGTCGGTGACCGCACGCTCGTCGAGCTCGCGTCGCACACCGCGGGGTACCTGAATCTTCCGCGAAACCTCGACTTCATGACGCTGCCGTACGAGCCGGGCGCCGCCTACACGCGGGCGCGCCTCGCCGACTGCCTCGCTCGGGCGGAGTGCTCGGTGGGCGCGGCGCAGCGTGGCACGTACCAGTACTCGGACCTCGGCTCGGGCCTGTTGGCCCTCGCGCTCGCCGACGGGCATGGCGGTGACTTCGAGGCGCTCGTCGCCGCGCGCTTCACCGGGCCCCTGGGGCTGTCGGACACCCGGCTTCGCAACTCCGCCGACCTCACGCGCGCGGTGAGCGGGCTGACGCCGCGCGGAGACCCGGTGGGGCCCGCAAGCATGGGGGTGCTCGCCGGGGCCGGCGGGCTGTTGTCGACGTGTGACGACATGCTGCGGCTGCTCGAGGTGTTGCTCCGCCCGACGCCCGAGTGGCGTGCGGCCGTGGAGCTCGCCGTCGCGCCCACGACGGGCACCGGCGCCATCGGTTGGAGCATCGACCGCGTTCGACTCGATGGCCGCCTCGTCTTCCTGAAGACGGGGGAGCAGGCGGGGTACTCGACGCTCTTGTTGTGGAGCCCCGCGGATGACGTCGGCCTCATCGCCTTCACGACGGTGGGGCGCTCGTCACGAACGTTGGTCGGGCTCGCGCTCGAGCTCCTGGAGGCGTTTCGTGGGCCATGAGGTGGTCCTCGTCGCGACCGCGTGGTGCCCCGTCGTGGGTGCGTGAGCCCTGCCCGAGTCGAGGGTGAAGACGCCGGCGGCCCCGTCGTCGTCGCTGGCGCAGATGCTGGTGCGTCCGAAGGCCGCGGGGGCTGGAGACCACCCGCGCATGCCGGCGTGCTCGAGCGGGGCGTTTGCGACGCCGGGGCCTGCGCTGGCCCCGTCAGTCGATGCCTCGAGCTCGAGGTGCGGTGCGAAGCGATGCCTCCCGCGCCAGTGCAGCGCATCGTCACGGAGCCATCGGCAGGGACCCCGCGCCGCAGGGCCATTCTGCTCGGCGAGGGAGGCAACCGAACCGAGTTCACCGCGCTGGGGCGCGCTCAAGACGGCACGCTCCAGCTGCGCAGCTGACTGCAGCAGCTCGTGCCGGCGGGCTCTGGGGTCGTCGACCGTCGGTGGGTCGACGGGTGGTTCGGCGCACCCGGCCTCGGAGTCGCTCGAGGGTCCTGTCGGTATGCGAGGCTGCTCCGGTACGTTGCCGCGACGTGGCGGGGCAGGGGGCCGTGTGTGCCGTGGGTCACTCGGGCGGCGCGGGCGAGCTCGCCGATTCGTTGACCCGCTGGGGACGGCGCGGAGGTGCTCGACCTCGCTGTCCTGACCGGCGGCCCGCCCTTCGCGGGGAATCGAGGTCGAGTGCCTCGGGGACACGCCGCTGGATGGCTGGCGCGCGCGGCGCGCTGCGGAGTGGGCACGGACCCAGACTGAAGGTCCAGGCGTTGACGGACTTTGCGCCATTTGGGCGCGCCGGAGCGCTCAGGGCCGCGACGAAAAGACACCGAGCGCCTGCACCTCGGCCGGAGCGCCCTCCACCGCCAGGCGAACGGCGGTCACTTCACCGGGGGCGGGAAGGTCGACCATCGCGTTCGCGAACGAACTGCCTCCAGTTCTGATGGGTGCGCGACACCTTGCTGCCGTCGGGCAGGCTGGCGTTCGCGTTGATGAACGCCGAGAACCGCAGGGGCTGGTGCTCGGCCATGAGACGGATACCGATGGGCGTCCCGTAGTCGTGGCCGAAGAGCGCGACCGGACCGAGCCCGGGAGGGGCGTCGAGCTGGCGAAAGGCCTCGGCCACCCAGGCGACGTGCCGGTCGTAGGTGAAGTCGTCGGCGTCGGCTGGTTTGTCCGAGCGCCCCATGCCCGCGTAGTCCAGCGCGATGGTGCGGAAGCCAGCGGCGTTGAGGCGGGGAATCACCTCACGGAACAGGTACGTCCACGTCGGGTTCCCGTGCAGCAGAAAGAGGACGGGCCCGTCGCGCGGCCCTTCATCGAGGTAGTGGAGCCGCAGGGTGCCGCACTCGAAGTCGTCGACGGTGAGGTAGTGCGGTGGAAAGGGGTAGTCCGGAAGGTTCGTGAAGCGCTCGTCCGGCGTGCGCAGCACCCGCATGGGGCCCGAACTGGAGCAGGCGCCCGCGTCTGGAGCCGTCACGCCGTGAACGCCGATGGCCAGGGCGGGCACCGGGCCGGGCGCGCAGCCAGGGCCGAGCGCGAGGGCGAGCAGCAGGCGCAGCTTCACCTCCGATTCCTCGCGAAGAAGTCCCACAGGCGCTCCGAGCCGAAGTCCTTCGACACGGGGCCGATGTCGGCAGCGGGAAAGTACTGTCGGCCGTTGGGCCAGGTGTGGCCTCCGCCTTCGACGCGGAGCAGCACCGTCTGCGCGCTGCAGCCTGGCCAGGAGACGGCGGTGGTGACGCGTCCGTCGCCATCGAGGTCGCGCTCGGCCACCTCGGTCGGGGTGGAGCCGCAGCCGTTTCGTTCGGCCCAGGCGCTCGTGCTCTCGAGGGCGCCAATCTTCCGGCCGACGACGCCGCCCAGACAGGTCGTCGACGAGGTGTCGAACGTCCAGCAGGTGTCGGCCGTGCCATGAACCTGCAACAGGGCGACGGGGCGGCTGGGCGTGCACGGCCTGGTGGTGGCGTACTGGTTCGCGCCACCGACGGGAGCGAGGGCAGCGAAGCGCTCGGCGCGCTCACAGGCGAGCCGGTGAGCGAGCGCAGCGCCGTTCGACAGCCCGGTGAGGAAGACCGCGTTCCGGTCGACCCGCATCCATCGCTCGAGCCCGTCGAGCACGGCGTCGAGGTAGCGCACGTCGTCTACGCCCGTCACGCACGCCTGTGCGCCGACGCAATGCCACCCGCCGCTGCCCCCGCCGGCATTCCATTGACGCTGGGGGCTCGTCGCGTTGAGGCGGGTGCCGTTCGGCGTCACCAGGACGAAGCCGCGAGCCTCGGCGACCCGATGCAGGCAGGCCGGGTTCGACCGGTCGCCGTCGGGGCACGTCACGTCGATGCCGGACTCGGCGTTGCCATATCCGCCATGCAGCAGCACGACGACCGGCGTCGGCAGGGCGACGTCGTGCGCGCTGGGGCGGAAGACGAGGGCCGGCCGGTCTGGCCAGTCGATGACGCTGCACGGGGTGAACTGGCCGGCGACCGCGCAAGGTGGGTCGAGTGTGACCGGGGGCGAACCGGCGTCGAGGCCCGCGTCCACGGCGCCGCCTGCGCCTCCGTCGCTCGAGCCTCCATCGGTCGGCAGCGCGCCGCCATCAGAGCGCGTCGAGGGTGGCTCGAAGGCGCCGTCGGGTGGGGCGCAAGCCGCGAGGAGAACGAGGGCCATGACGCGAGCACGCATGACGAAACCAACCCGCAGGCACCCAGAAGGTTGGATGAAGCGGTGGCGCGGCGTTGGTTTCAGGGGCAAAGACGCTCCATGTCGGTCGAGCGCGCAGGGTTGCTGCTGCTGTGGGTGGCTTTGCTGGCAGTGGCCTTCGTCGCGGCCCCGCCAGCCAGCATCGACACCAACGACGTCATTCTCAAGATGATGACCGGACGGCTCGAGGGGGTGAACCGGCCCCTCTTCGCGCTTTTCAACCTGATGGGCGTCTTCCCCATGGCCTTCCTCGGGGTGCTCGCCTTCGACTCGGCGGAGCAGAAGGTGCCGAAGTGGCCCTTCGTGCTTGGCAGCTTCGCGCTGGGTGCGTTCGTCTTGCTCCCGTACCTGGTGCTGCGCCGCTGGAACCTGCCGCGCCGCGAAGCGACGAGCTGGTGGCTCAAGGCGTTGGGGAGCCGCTGGTACGGCGTGGGCCTGCTCCTGGCAGCGCTGGCGCTCGTCGGCCTCTTCGTCACGGGAGACACTGACGGCTTCGCGACGCTCTTTCGCACCCAGCAGTTCCCCTTCGTCATGTCGTTCGACTTCGTGGCCTGCTGGCTGTCGGGCGCGCTGCTCGGGCGAGAGGAGGCGCGCGTGCGGGGCCGGCCGGCGCTGGCGTGGCTGGGCGCGATTCCGGCGGTGGGCCTTCCGCTGGTGCTCGTGTTCCGGACGCGGCCACGTGGTGGAGCTCAAGCAGTGATGGCAGAAGGCCCGGCGTGACGCCCGTCGACCTCCACGACGTCTTCAACCGCCTGGAGCGCTACATCGAGGACCGCTACGGCATTCCGGTGCGGGTGCGCGACGTGCCCAACCCCTTCACCGGAGACCTCGACGGCGCCGAGATTCACGTCGACTACGACGAAGACATCGAGAGCGCGGTCTTCATCATCGCGCACCTCTTCGGCCACACGGTGCAGTGGAACACCTCGGCCGACGCGCGCGAGCTCGGCTACCGGCTGTACCCGAACCCCGACGAGGCGCTGGTGGCCCGGCTCATCGCGTACGAGCGCGAGGCCTGCGAGTACTCGCTGCAGCTCTTCCACGACGCGGGCGTCACCCACCTCGACCAGTGGCTCGCCGACTACGCCGCGTGCGACCTCGCCTACCTGCTCGACTTCTACCGGACGGGGACGCGCCGGCCG
>JANRKQ010000057.1:0-61102 GCA_033763395.1 Myxococcaceae bacterium | reverse complement strand
GCCGCAGTTGTCGCAGGTGTTGCCGACGCCGTCGCCGTCGATGTCCAGCTGGTCGCGGTTGGCCGAGAAGGGGCAGTTGTCGGCGTCGTCGGCCTTGCCGTCGCCGTCCGCGTCGTCGGTGTACGACAGCGTCTTGCCGTCATCGGTGTAGGCCACCCACACCGAGCAGCCACAGCCGCAGCCGCACCCGCAGCCACCGCCGCCGCCCTGCTCCTTCGGCCTTCCGCACGACGGGTCGAGGCACTCGGGGTTGGTGCCGTTCGCCAGCTGCGCGAACCCCGTCGAGGCGGTGAAGAGACACACGACGGCACTGATCAGACCGATCGATCGCTGCATGGCTGGCTCCGATGCCGACACCAGAGACCGCTGCGTCCACGGCAGCAGGCTGGTGTCCGGCGAGTGGTGTTCAGCCACCAATGCCTTCGGGCGAAAATACCCTTCCCTTCATCGTCACCACAGCTGCGCGGAGGTGTGCACCGGAGTGCACAGTCCTTCACTCCTCGGCGGCGGCCGCGCGGAAGGCGCCCGGGAGCGACAGCTCGATGCCGTTGGCCAGGTCGCGGTTGACGCTCTCGAGGGTCTGGGTGCCGACGGCGAGCTCGAGCCGCAGGCGCTGCTGCACGTGGGCGAAGACCTGCTCTCGAGCATCGGTGAGCCAGCGCGTGGTGGTGGCGCGGTGCACCCCGTACATGCGGGCGATGGCCTCGGCCGAGACGTCTTCGACGTAATGGAGCCGCAGCACGTTGCGCTGGCGCACCGGGAGCGCGGCGATGGCCTCTTCCAGTGCGGCAGCGAGGTGGGGCTTGAGCTGCGCCCAGTCACAGCGGGCCGACGGGCCCTGCTCGTCGACGGCCACGGTGGTGGCGAGCTCGACCCAGGCCTCGTCGTCGATGGAGGCATCCTGCGGGCGGGTGCTGCGCCGCAAGTCGACGAGCAGCCGCATCGCGCTGACGAGCACGAAGGACTTGAGCGGCCCCAGGCCGGCGTAGCGGCCCAGCGAGGGCGCCTTCTCTCCATCGCGCACCAGCAGCTTCTGGAAGACCCGGCTCGACAGCTCATCGGCGTCGACGCCACCGCGGAGGGCCACCTGCCGCACCGCCGCGTCGAACGCCGTCACGAACACGTCGTGGGCCTGCTTCTGCCCCTCGAGGCACGCCCACACCAGCGCGAGGTCTTCGACGTGCACCGCGCCGAGCCCCTGGGCCGCCTGCGGGAGGTGGCCGGCGATGAGCGCGCCGAAACCGGCAGCGTCGACGGTGATGGTGGGCCACCGACGGCGGGCCGCATCGAGGAGGCGACGCGACTCGAGCGCGTCCGGCGCGTAGGCACCGAGGGCCTGGCGGAATGCGAGCACGTCGTCAGCCACCGTTCGGTTTCCTCTCGTGATGCCGCAGCCAGCCCGCCCAGACGAGACCGACCGAGATGATGGCACTCAGGGCCGACAAGAAGAAGATGAGTTGGGCCGAGCCTGGCCAGACGAGGGCCGCGACCAGACCCACGACGCACACGAGGGCGCCGACGCCGTAGCTCCAGTGCAGCGTGACGGCGCCGGCCAGGAGGGTGGTCAGCAGCACCGGGAGCTCGAGCGCCGCGCCGACGTTGCGGGGCAGGTCGAACGTCGCCGCCGCGGCGCGTATGGCCACCTGCCCGGCGGTCAGGACGATGACGAGCTGGACCATGTGGCGGTTGAGGCGGGAGCTCGCGACGACGTCGCGGAAGACGAGCATCAGGCCCAGAAAGGCCACCAGGAAGAGCGCCGACGAGACGAGCAGCGCCCAGCGCCCCGTGTAGAGCTCCGGGAAGACGAGGCGCGCCGTGTAGAAGACGGTCGACTGCAGCGCGAAGGTGAAGACGAACGACACCCGGCGGCGCCGGCCAAGGGCGGGGTCGAGCTCGCGGCCCAGCTGCTCCCGCCGGGCGGCTTCCTCAGCCGCGGCTTTCACCTTGAGGGCCAACGCGGGCACGGGCCGGCCATGCGACGACAACACCTGCGCGGCGACGGCGGGCCGCCCATCGGCCAGCGCCACTTCGACCTGACGGCGCACGAGCCGCTCCTCGAGCCGGTCGACGCGCGCTCCGTCGGCGCCAGACTCGCGAGCGAGCCGGAGCGTGAACGCAGCTTCGGTCGCAGCCCGCGTCGCCTCGAGCCGGGCCTCGGCGCCCTCGCGCGCCTGGTCGGCTGTTTCGAGGAGCTGCTCGGCGCGATCGGCGAGCCGCTCGGCGTCGCGCCGCCTGAGGCCCTGCTCGAGCGCGAGGCGGAAATCGGCGGCGGTGGGGAACCGGCGCGACGGCTCCGGCTCGAGCGCGCGGCGGGCGATGGCGAGGAAGGGCTCGAGCGACGCCGAGACGTGTCGGGGAGGCGGAGGCTCCATCGCTCCACCGTCAGCGACGGACGAGCGGCCCGCGAACGGCGGCGTCCCCGTCAGCAATTCGAAGAGGACGCCGCCCAGCAGATAGACGTCGGTGGCGGGTGAGAGCGGGTGCTTGGCTCCGGGGAACTGCTCGGGCGCCATGAAGGCGAGGGTGCCGGCGCCGACGGCCTCGCCCACCCACGGGAGCAGGCCGGTCTCGTCTGGCGCGAGGAGGCCACCGAGGCCCCAATCCACCAGGTAGACCTCTCCGTGCCGGCCCACCATCACGTTGGCCGTCTTCACGTCACGGTGAATGACGCCGCGCTCGTGCGCGAAGCCCAGCGCGCCACACACCGCGATGAGGACGCGCACGTTCCAATCGAACAGCTCGGCCCCGAAGCGCGCCCGCACGGCCTCGGCGTCGTCCTTCAGCGCCGACCAGGGCTCGCCCTCGACGCGCTTGAGCACCACCTGCACCTCACCGGCCTCGTCGGTGGTGAGGTAGTGCACGGGCACGATGACGGGGTGCTCGAGCGCGCCGGTGAGCCGGGCTTCCTTCAGGAGCCGCTGCGTGAGGGAGGTGTTGCCGGGCTCCCTCACTACCTTGACGGCCACGTCGCGGCCGAGGTCGAGCTGCCGGGCGAGGAGCACCCGCGCCATGCCGCCCCGCCCCAGGACGCGCTGCAGCAACAGGCCACGCTCGACGACGGGCGCTTCGGCGGGGGCCTCGCTCGCCGCGAGCAGCGTCACCCCTTCTTCCGTCGAGGCCTGCTCGGCGACGGCGCGGCGCAGCTGCGGATTCCGGTCGAGGTCGCGCTCGAAGGCCTCGAGCTCGTCTCCCACGAGCTGGCCACGCGCGAATCGTTTGACGCGGTCGTCCATCGGTCGGTGAGATGCCACCTCACTTCGCCGCGAGCACCTTGTCGAGGAAGCAGCCAGCGTGGCGGGGCGCCGCCGCCGCGACCGATGAGGCCCTGCGTCATCAGGGTTGAGGCAAGAGACCACCTCCGCGCAGACGCAAGCTGTGGGGCCGCGTTCGAGTCGGTGAGGCCGCGAGGCGCGCCGCCGGCCGCGCCGTTCGTCCGTGACCAAGACGTTTCGTCTGCTTCGCTCGTCGGCCACTGCCTCGTGTGAGGGTCGCTTGCGCGTCAACAGCCGGAGGCCTCGTGGCACACCTGCTCTTCTTCGTGTTGGCGACCGACCCCACCCAGTGGGAGTTGCTGCAGCGTCACGACGACTTCAGCGTGTACTCGCAGAAGGCGGCGACCAGCCCCCTGCCTCCGCTGCGTGGAGAGGGCGACGTCGACGCGCCCCTCGAGAAGGTGCTCGGCATTCTCCTCGACCAACCGCGCGCGCGAGAGTGGCTGGACGGGCTGGAAGAGGAGCGCCTCGTTCGTCGTGAGGGCCACGCCTACCTCGAATACAACAAGCCGCTCCTGCCCTTCTTCGTTCAGCAGCGCGAGTTCCTGAGCCGGGTCGAGCTCTCGTTCAACGCAGACTCGAAGACCATCATCCTCAACTCGACGTCGGTGGAAGACGCGGCAGAGCCGGTGAAGCCAGGCGTCATCCGCGGGCGCATCATCGCCAGTCGGTACGAGCTCACCGCCAACGACAACGGCACCACCCATGTCGTGTTCGAGATGGCGGTGGACCCCCTGGGTGAGCTGCCACCGTTCCTCGTCCGGTTCTTTCAGCGCCAGGCGCCCTGGAAGACGATGCAGGGCCTGCGTCGCCAGGCAGCGCGGAGCGACGTCGGGTTTCCCGTCGCCTTCGCAGACCTCGAAGCGACGGCTCGCCGGGTGCGCGAGGGCTCGGCCCAGAGCGCCGCGCGGCTGGGCAACTGAAGGCGTGGCTCCGGCGGCACCACCGTCGGTTACGGCACCACGCCGGGGCTGAAGACGACGTTCGCGCGCCGGCTCCCGTCGGCCAGGCCCTTCGACGTGACGAAGAAGACCGTCATCAGCCCGTTCCATTCCCACCGTGACGCGCAGGCCGCCAGGTAGTCGCAGCGCCCCGCCTCGTCGCAGCTCACCCCGAGCTCGAGCTCATCCACCAGCTGTGGCAGCTCGTCGGCGTCGACGGCGATGGCGTCGTCAGCCGTGGGGAGCACGCGCTCATCCCTCGACAACAGACAGGTGAACCAGGCGGGGCGCTCGATGGCGAGGTCGGAGAAGTGCGTCGCCCAGCGGCCTGTGCGGGCCCGGTGCTCGAGCTGGCCCTGTGCGATGGCCTCGAGCACGGGCTTGCCTTCGTTGAGGCGCGCATAGCGGTCGAGGCGCAAGAAGCCCGACGCCACCAGGCCGACGACGACGAGCACCGGCACCACGCCAAAGGCGATGAGCCAGGTGCGGCGCTCCCGCTGCTTCTCGAAGGCCTCGCGGGCCCGCTCCTGCGCTTCCCAGTCGGCCCGCATGACGACGCTCAGTACGCGGCCCGCAGCCACACCAGGCGCGCGACCGGCAGCGTCTTCTCGCCCACCGTCTGCCAGCCGGCCATGACGGCCACGGCCTCGACGCGGGAGCCGTTGGCGAAGTCACCGCCCCACGCGCGCTTCTGGGGAATGAAGACGAACACCTCGCGGCCGCCCAGCTGCAGCACGCCGATGTTCTGCGCCAGCCCATACGAGACGACGCCCTGCATGAAGACGGCCTGGCCTTCGAGCTGCTCTGGTGTGTCGAGGCGCGAGAGGTCGGCCGAGCCGGCCTTGAAGACGAGCCTGGGCGCGTAGGCCGACACGGCGTCTTCGAAGCTCGTCACCGACGCGCCCGGCGCGAACGCCCCCGGCCCGCCGGACTCACGGCGCTTCTTCAGCTCGGCCTCGGCCGCCTCGAGTGGCGCCAGCACCGCGTCGCCCCGCACCTGCTTGCAGTTGGACAGCCGCTCGGCGCGCGAGACGAGCGCGCCATCAGAGAGCGACTCCGGCGCGCGCGCGCCCTCGACCTCGAGCGACACGCAGGCCGAGAAGGCCCCGAGCGTGAGGAGGCCAGCCTCGTCGAGCTCGACCGGCCGGTCGCCCAGCACGAGCTCGTCGACGGGGCCCGGGAGCGTCACCGCCGACAACAGCCCCACGCCGTCCTTCACGGGCAGCGGCACCGACACGCCCTTCGGGCCCTTCGCCTGCACCGTGCCCGTCACCGGCCGCGCGTTGCAGGGCGCTTCTTTCTGGCTCGTCTCCTGCTCGACGCGGCGCTGCTCGACGTCTTCGCCCGTACGCAGGAACGCGATGGCGCCCACGATGAGCGCTGGAATGCCGATGCCCAGGGACAAGAAGGTGTAGCCTTGAAACTGCTGGCGCAGCGACGGCCCGTAGCGGCCGGCGGTGTCGATGAGGGTGGTGTCGGGCGCCGGGCTCATCACGAACGACAGGCCGAACAGCACGCCAGCGCCGAGCGTCGTCGCGAGCCCCGTCGAGAGCGCGGGGCCGGCCGCGGGCGCCGAGCGCTCGGTGATGCGCTCCTCGGCGTACTCCTCGATGGTCGTCTCGCGGCAGACGTCGCGCTCGCTGAGCTGCACGTCGAGCTCGGGCCAGCGCACGCGCAGCTCCGCGTGGAGCGCGCCCGGCAGCAGCTGGGGCCGGGTGAAGGTGCGCAAGAGCGGCCCGCGCTCGGTGCGCACGGTGTTCTCGATGGGCATGCAGCCCGTCGCCGCGAGGGCGAGGCAGAGCGTCAGCCGCGTCATGGCGTGCCTCCGAAGAAGCGCACGACGTCGGGGCAGTCGAGGAACAGCTCGTCGACGTCGGCGCACGACGGCTTCACCGCCTGCGAGGCCCCCTGTCGCAAGAGCGGCACCCGGCAATCGAGGAACTGCACCCGGCTCGGCTCGGTGAAGGAGAACGAGTCGCGGCCACACCCGGTCCGCGTCAAGAGCGTCTCTTCGCACGTCATCGCCTCGACCGAGAGGCGGGTGGTGACGCTCTGGCAGATGGGCCCCAGGCAGAGGCGCTTGACGACGTCCTGGCAGACGGCGGCGTCGGGCGCGTCGGGGCCGACACAGGCGACGAGCGACGCTGAGAGCACCCACGGGAAGAGCCGCATTGGCGCCGCACCGTATCCGTCAGACGACCGACCGTCATCGGGAGGACCTCCCGTTGCCCGACAGACGGGCGGCTCCCGAAGGCGCACCATGCCGTCCATGACAACGACCAACTCGCGGTGGATGAAGTGGGCGCTGGGCGGTTTTTTCACGGTGACGGCCCTGCTGCTGGGGCTCGTGCTCTTTGGTGACGACGTTCGCCGCCTGTTCGGGTCGAGCGCCGACTCGCTGGCTGGGCAGGACTCAGTCACCCCCCGGACAAAGACGTTCGCCGCCACGGGGACGGACGTGAAGAAGACGCTCTCCCACTTCGGCGTTTCGTCCGAGTCGTATGACTCGTACGGGGGCCCCGCGGCGCCCCAGCCGGCGCTGGCGCCCAACGGCTTCGTTTCCGCCGACCGGGACGCGAAGTCGACCTTCGCCATCGACGTCGACACGGCCTCCTACACGTACGCGCGTCGCCAACTGAAAGCAGGCCTGCGCGTCGAGCCGAGCACGGTGCGGGTCGAGGAGTGGGTCAACGCCTTCCGCTACGACCTCGAGGGCCCGTCGAGCGAGCCCTGGGCCATTCACGTCGAGGGCGCGCCCTCACCCTTCACGGCGGGCCGTACGCTGCTCAAGGTGTCGCTCCAGGGCCGGCGCGTGTCGAGCGAGGCGCGGGTGCCGGCCAACCTCGTCTTGCTGGTGGACGTCTCGGGGAGCATGGCGGGCGACGACCGGCTCCCGTTGGCCAAGCGCGCCATGCACCAGCTCGTCGACCAGCTCGATGGGCGCGACCGCGTGGCGCTGGTGACCTACGCGGGCTCGACCGACGTGGTGCTCCCCTCGACGAGTGGCGCCGACAAGCGCGCCTTGCACCGGGCCATCGACGGCCTCGGGTCGGGCGGCGGCACGGCCATGGGCAGCGGCATGGAGCTGGCCTTCCGCGAGGCGCTCGCGCACGCGCGCGCTGGCGTGGCGTCGCGGGTGATGGTGTTCACCGACGGCGACGCCAACATCGGCCCGGTGGGGCACGCCGCCATTCTCGCCCGCGTGAAGCACGCGGTGACCGAGGGCGTGATGCTCACCACCGTCGGCGTGGGCATGGGCAACTACCGCGACCACGAGCTCGAGCAGCTGGCCGACCACGGCAACGGGCAGAGCCTGTACCTCGACGGGCCCGCCGAGGCCGAGCGCGTCTTCTCGCAGCGCAACCTGCCCGGGCTGCTCCAGGTGCTGTCGAAGGACGTCAAGGTGCAGGTGGCCTTCGATGACTCCGTCGTGCGGCGCTACCGGCTGCTCGGCTACGAGAACCGCGACGTGGCCGACGCCGACTTCCGCAACGACGCCGTCGACGGGGGCGAGCTGGGCGCGGGCCACACCGTCACCGCGCTGTACGAGCTCGAGCTGTCGGGGCGCGGCCCGCTCGGCACGGTGTCGGTGCGGGGCCTCGAGCCCACCACCCGCGCGCCCTTCGAGGTGAGCCGCCGCATGTCGGCCGACGTGCTGGCTGCCTCGGTGAACGAGGCCTCGCCCGACTTCCGCTTCGCCACGGCGGTGGCGATGGCGGCCGACGTGCTGCGGGGCAACGGCGCCGCCGGGGTGAGCCTGCGCGAGGCCAGGGCGCTGGCCGAGACGGCGCTGGGTGAATGGCCCGAGCGGGCCGAGTTCGTCGAGCTGCTGGGCCGTGCGCTCTCGAGCGATGGCAGCCGCGCGCAGGCGCGCTTCGAGAGCGCGTACTGACCCCTCCACAACGACGAGAGCCGGAAGGCGCCTGCGTGCTCGCGGGCTCCCTCCGGCTCCGGTCTTGAAGGACACGACGGGACTTCAGCGCGTGATGTCGGGCAGCGACACCATCGCGCGGCCGCCGAGGGCGCTCAGGTTGCGCACGCGGTCAGCGCGGTCCTGCGAGACCTCGCCCATCGGGCGCAGGGTGAAGGCCTTGCCCTTCACGCGGGCCGTGCGGCGCTTGAAGATGAGGATGTCGAACGAGTCGGTCTCGTGCGACACGACGAAGATGCCGTCGGCCTTCTGCGCGTTCGCCACCGCGACCGCCGCCGCCGCCTTCACGAGCGGGTCCGCCACTTCCTTCGCGCCGCCGCCGCCGCCGAAGATGGCGCCGATGATGGCGCCGATGTCGAAGCCGCCGCCGTCCTCGTAGCCCCAGCAGATGAAGCCGAACACGCACTGCCGGCTCACCTCGGCCTCGATGTCAGAGCCCCAGTCGAAGCCCACTTCCTGCGGGCGGTTCCACACCGAGGCCGCCTCGGCGCGGTTGCCGATGGCCGTGTCGGCGTAGGCGCGCGCGCCCGTCGCACAGCCGGTGAGACCCATCGACGTCACTGCCAGAACCAGCGCAACGATCTGCTTCATGTGAATTGCTCCCCTCAAGGTTGAAGACTGCGAGGCCCTGACTAGCCCGGCCATTGGCCATGACAAGTCCCAGATGAAGGCCTATGTGACGAGGTGCGATGAGCTGGGTCAGCGTGACGGTGGACGTCTCCGAGGCCGACTCGGAGTGGGTGCAGACGCTGTTGACCGAGGCGGGCGCGGCCGGGCTCGAGGTGCGTGACGCCGCCACCCCGCCGATGCCGGGCGTGCGCCGGCCAGCGAGTGGAGAGGCCATCGTCATCGGGTACTTCGAGCAGGCCGCCGACGCCGATGGAGCGCTGCTGACGGTGCGCGACGAGGTGCCGGGCGCGCGCGCCACCATCGAGGGTGTCGTCGAGCAGGACTGGAGCGTCGCCTGGCGAGAGCGCATCAAGTCCGTCACGGTCGGGCGGCTGTGGGTGGGCCCTCCGTGGGAGAAAGCGACCGCGCCGGCCGACAAGGTGTGCCTCTTCATCGAGCCCAAGATGGCCTTCGGCACCGGAGACCACCCCACCACCTCGCTCTGCCTCGCCGCGGTCGACACCTACCTCGCCGCGCACCCGGGCTGCTCCGTGCTCGACGTGGGCACCGGCACGGGCGTGCTCGCGTTTGCCGCGAAGAAGCTCGGCAGCGGCCGCACGGTGGGGACCGACAACGACCCGGTGGCCATCGAGCTGGCGAAGGAGTGCGCCGACGAGAACGGCCTGTTGGGCGTCGAGCTGTCGACGAAGACGCTCGACGAGGTCGAGGGCACGTTCGACTTCGTGCTGGCGAACATCCTCGCGAACACCCTCATCACCCTGGCGCCGCTCATCGCGCCGAAGGTGAAGCACCGCCTGGTGATGGCCGGCGTGCTGGTGCCGCAGGCGGACGAGGTGCGGCGGGCGTACGTCGCGCAGGGCCTGGTGAGCGCGGGCGACGTCGTCGAGGGCGAGTGGATTCGGCTCGACCTGGTGCGCCCGGGCGCATGAAGCGCGTCCTGGTGCCGAACGCGGCGAGTGGCCCGGTGAAGCTGACCGAGGCCCGCTTCCACCACCTCGCCGTCGTTCAGCGCGTCACGGTGGGCGAAGCGCTCGAGGTGTTCGACGGCGCAGGCCAGGTGTTCGCGGCGACGGTGGAGCAGCTCGGCGTCGACCACCTCGTGCTGCTGCTCTCGGAGCCTCGCCGCGTGCCCGCTCCGCGACGCGTGGTGGTGGTGCAGGGGCTGCCCAAGGCCGACAAGCTCGAGCTGGTGCTGCAAAAGGGCACCGAGCTCGGCGCGGCCGCTTTCCTTCCCGCGCAGGCGAGACGGAGCGTCGTTCGGCTCGACGGCAAGGTGGAGCAGAAGCTCGAGCGCTGGCGTCGCATCGTCGAAGAGGCGGCCCGGCAGTGTGGCCGCGCCGACGTGCCCGAGGTGCTCCCGCCGGCGCCGCTCGAGGCCGTGACGCTCCCGGGCACGACAGTGCTGGTGCTGGACGAGGCCGAGCGCAGCCTGCCGTTGTCCCTCGCGCTCGAGGCCGTGGCCCCCGAGGCTGCGGTGGCGCTCGTCGTCGGGCCCGAGGGTGGCCTCGACCGCGCCGAGGTCGACGCCCTCACCGCCCGTGGGGCCCGCGCCGTCACCCTCGGCCCGCTCGTCCTCCGCACCGAGACCGCCGCACTCGCCGCCCTCGCCGTCATCCGCCACCTCGATGGCCAGCTGGGCTGACCGTTGGGCCTATGTGGGATGCTGTAGGTTTTCTTGCTCGACCGCCGAAGTCAGCGTCTCATTCGACCCGTGAGCAACGACCCGAAGAAGCCGCTCGACCCGACGCCTGCCGAGACGCCTGACCTGCTGACGAAGGACCTGAACCTCGACCGACGCAACCGTCGCGTGCCCACCTTCGAGGAGCTGCAGGCGCCGGGCCGGCCAGACGTGGCGACGACGCAGCCGGGCATTCCCGGGCCCTTCGCGCGGCCCCAGCCGGCGCCCGGCACCATCGCGCCGGGGACGGGGCGCCAGCCGATCCACTTCGAGCTCGCGGCGACGGCCCAGACGCCCAGGCACGGAGCCCCGGTGCCGCGGCCGCAGGTGACGGCGCAGCCTGCGACGGGCGTTCCGACCGAGGGGCCCACACGCGCGCCCGTCAACGCGGTGCCGCCTGGGCTGGCCCCGCGCGCACCGCCTCCGCCGCCAGGAGCACCGCGTGCCCCCGCGCCGTCGATGAGCGCCCTCCCGCCAGCTGGTGCGATGCGAACGCCGGCGCCACCACCCACCGCGGCCGCGCCAGCGCCAGCGATGCGCGCACCGGGCGCCCCACCGATGGGAGCCGCACCGCGGGCCGCGCCAGGGCCGCAGGCGCCTTCGACCGGCCCTTCCCCCGCTCCCTTTCGTGCGCCGGGCGTCGTGCCCCAGAGCGCTGCGCAGGCAGCCGCGCGTACCGTTCCAGCCCAGCAGCCCGTTCCGCCACAACCGCCTCGAGTCCCGGTCCCGCAGCCGCGGCCAGCGGCGAGCGACGCGGGCGCGCCGGCGCTCGGCGCCACGCCTGATGCACCGACCATGGCCGGCTCCCCCTCGCCGGCGGCCATGCGGCTCCCTCCAGCGCAGAGCCCTCGCGGCCCGGCCGTGGCGCCTCCAGCCAACCCGGCGTCGGACGCCACGCGAAACCTCGCCCCACCTGCGCACGGCCAGGCGGCGCGGCCACCCGCGAACGCCCCGTCGCGCGCGGCGCCGCCCTCTCCCACCGCGTGGGCTGCTCGGACGCCTTCCGGCGACGCGCCGGAGCTGCCCACGATGCCGGTACCGGCCGCGCCGAAGCTGACCGCCGCCTCACACATGCAGGGCGCCACGGTGCAGTCGGGAGCGCAGGCGCCAGTCTCGGTCGCCCCGGTGCACCAACCAGCCATGCCCGCGCCCAGCCGCTCGGTGTCCGACGAGATTCACACGGCGCCGAACCGGCCGGCCGTGCCCCGCCCGGCGCCACCACCCGCCCCGTCCTTCCAGGAGCTGCCTCACTCGATGCCCAGCCACCTGGTGGTGACCCAACCGGGGTTTCCCAACCCCTTCAAGAAGGCTGACGCACCCGTCATGGCGACGCCCTCGTCGGCCGACGTGCTGCCGGTGCAGGGCCCGACGCGGGTGCTCGACGCCCATGACGCCACGCCGGACGAGGGCGTCCTGGCGGTGCCGGCGCCGGCTGTCGAGACCGACGACGCCGACGTGATGGCGGCCCCCGCCGCGCTGTGGCGCCGCGTCTTCGCCTGGCTCGTCGACCTCTCCTTCATCGGCGTGGTGGTGTCCTGCTTCTTCGCCGCGGCGCTGGCCGTCATCGGGAAGCCGAGCGTGTCGCTGCTGGTCGCCGTCGCCTTCCCCGCGCTGGGCGTCGTGGGCTTCGTGGCCTTCGTCTATACCACGCTGTTCGCCTTCTTGTGGCGGGGCCGCACCCCCGGGCGCCGGCTGCTCGGCATTCACCTGGTGGATGCCTCGGGCCACGCGCCACGGGCGGGCCGGGCGCTGGTGCGGGCGGCGCTGTCGCTGGCCAGCTTCGGCCTGTTCCTCTCTGGCTTCTGGCTGGCGTTGTTCGACCGCAAAGGGCAGACGCTGCACGACAAGCTGACGTCCACCTTCGTGGTGCGTTTGAAGCCCGCCGTCTGAAGCGCACCTGCTACAACCCCACGTGTCCATGCCCCAGCGCCTGGCCCAGCACCTGATGGCTCGCGGCCTCGTGTCGGCGCGGCTCGTCGACGAAGCGATGCGCCGCGCCGAGCAGGCGAAGGTGGGCCTCGACACCGCGCTGCTGCTGCAGGGCGCCATCTCGGAAGCCGGGGTGCTGCAGGCCATCAGCGACGTCTCGGGCATTCGGCTCGTCAACCTCGCCGACTTCGAGCCCAACGCCGAGGCCGGGCCGTTGATGCCGTTCAAGATGTCGAAACAGCTCGGGGTGGTGCCGCTCTCGCTCGACGGGCAGACGCTGCACGTCGCCTGTGCGTTCCCGGTGCCCACCTCGCAGCTGAAGGACGTGGGCTTTCTGCTGGGCCGCAAGCTCGAGCTGTGGGTCGCCCTCGAGGCCCGCGTGCGCGACTGGCAGGCCGTCATCTACGGGCAGCCGCTCGACGCCACCACGGCGAAGGTGCTCACGCTGCTCGACCCATCGCGGCCAGCGCCCCGGCCCGGGCCTCCGGTGGAGGACGACGACAACCCCCTCATCGGCGCCGAGACCGAGTCGATTCCCACCGAGGCCGCGGCGGCGAAGCCTGCCGACGAGCCGCTGCTCCTCACCACCCCCAAGAAGAAGAAGAAGACCATCGAGGTAGTGGACGAGCCCAGCGTGGTGGTTGCCGCCGACGCGGTGCCGCTCGGAGAAGGGGAAGAGCACCACACCACCGTCATCGACCCGACGGCCTATGGCCGCTTCGCGCGCGGGGGTGACGACTCGGGCGTGCAGGCGGTGCCGCTCGACGAGCACGAGTCCACCCGCGTCGTCGACACGCGCGGCTACGCCAACTTCGCCAGACAGCTCTCGCAGAGCAGCAACAGCGCCATGGTGTTCCCCGGCGGGGTGTTGCCGCCGCGCACCTCGGCGCCGCCGGCGCCTCTGCCGTCGATGCCTCCCGTGGCGCCAGCGTGGGTGCAGCCGGCCTCGGCGCCGCGACCGCCGCCCGAGCGCGTGACGCAAGACACCACGAAGCCGGGCGCCGCGGGCTCGAAGACGATTCGCCCGCCGTCAGCGCCACGGCCGTCGGTCGACAAGCGCCCGCCGCCCCGCTTCGAGCCTGCGCCCGAAGCGCGGCCGACGCCGCCAGAGCCCGCGCCGCTGGGGGCCACCGCCGAGGCGCCGCCCGCCGACGAGACGGACTTCTCGGACGTCAACGACGTGCTCGAGGTGCCGCGCACGCCGGCGCCCGTGGTTCCGCCAGAGCCTCCGCCCGCGCTCCCGAAGCCGTCGAAGCCAGCGCCGTCGTTCCGCGGCGCCACCGTGGTGCCCCCGCCGAAGCCGGCTCCGCCCATCGCCGCGGGGCCCGGTGTGGTGCCGCTGCTCGAGCCGTACAGCCAGGTGGAGCCCGTCGCGCCCAGCCGGCCGGTGCCCGAGGTGGCCGCCGACGAGCAGTGGACGGTGCCGCCCCCGGGTGCTTCGCCCGCGTGGCCTGCGTCGTCGGCCGCCGCGGCGTCGGCCCAGAGCGTCTACCCGGCGCCTCCGGGCCTCGCGCCATCGAGCGCGACGGAGTGGACGCTGGCCCAGGCGCGCGCCTCGCTGAAGGAATACACGCACGACCGCGACGCGCTGCTGCACGTGGTGCTCGAGTACGGGCGTCGGGCGTTCGACTTCGTGGCGGCCTTCGCCGTGGTGCGGGGCGCCGCCGTGGGCTGGGACGCGCGCGGCGAGGGTGACGTCGAGGCCGTGCGGCAGCTGGCCGTTCCGCTCGACGCCGCGAGCGTGTTTCGCACGGTGGCCCTCACCCGGGGCAGCTACGTGGGGCCGCTCCCGCCGGACGCGCTGACGCAGCACTACCTTGCGCTCCTCGGCCGGGCCCCGCGCACCGTCTTCGTGTGGCCCGTCGAGGTGCAGTCGCGGCTGGTGGCCATGCTGTACGGCGACTGCGGCTCGAGGCCCGTGTCGCAGCGGCGCCTGGCCGACTTCATCCTCTTCTGCCAGGACCTGCCGAGCGCGTTTCACGACCTCATCGTCTTTCGCAAACAGAACCCGAAGGCGCCGGCCTTCGCCGTCGAGGCGCCGACGCTGCCGGGCCCGGACACCCCGGTGCCGTCGAGCGACGCGCCCGCCGACGCCGAGTGGTTCCAGGGCCTCATCACGCTGCTGACCGGGCCCGACCCCTCGGAGCGCTCGATGGCGATGCTCGAGCTGATGAAGACGCCCGAGGCCTCGGCGGCGGCGCTGGCGCACGCCTTCCCCGGGCCGACGGGGTGGTCGCGCCTGCCCGTGGTGGAGCTGCCGGAGCCCGACGAGCTGGGTCCGCTGCCTGGTGCGCTCGCGCGGCTCGGGCACCCCGCCGCGGTGGCGCTGGCCCCGCTGCTCGACTCGAGTGACTCGGACGCGCGCTACCTCGCGCTCCTCACCGCCGGGAGCCTGCGCTACCCCGAGGTCATCGACGGCGTGTTGCGCGGGCTGTTCGACCTCGAGCCCGACATCTCGTCGGCGGCGCGGGCGGCGGCGACCTCGCTCCGATTCCTGCCCACGTTCCAGGGGCGGCTCTTCGAGCTGCGCCGCGAGCTGGCGGCGACCGACCCGCTGCGACGCTCGCTGGCCGCGCGCGCCCTCGGCGTGCTGCACGACCGCGAGGCCATCGACGGGCTCATCAACCTCACCGGCAGCGACGACGAGCTGGTGGCCACCGCCGCGGCTGATGCCCTCAAAGAAATCACCCGCGCGAACTTCGGCCCGCAGCCCCGGGCGTGGACGGCGTGGTACGCGCGCGCGCGCTCGCAGCGACGCATCGAGTGGCTGCTCGAGGCGCTGGCGAGCGACGACTTCGACCTGCGCCTGTCGGCCATCGAGGAGCTGTCCCGCACCTTCGGAGACAACTCCGGCTACTTCGCCGACGGGCCACCGGCGGAGCGGCTCGCGGCGGTCGAGCACTGGCGGCAGATCATCGGCAGCCGCCCCGACCTCGACGTCTGACGATGGCGACCCGGGTCAGCCGGCGTGACGTGCTGGCCGTGGGCCTCTCGGCGTCGGTGTCGATGCGGGCCACGGCAGGGCCGAAGGGGGGCGGCGCGGGGTTCGACCTGATCGATCTGCCCTTCCGGCAGGCCGACCCGGCGTGGGGCCACGAGGTGCTCTGGGCGCGCGAGCGCGTGCTGCGCGCGGACGCCGAGCTCAACGGCCACCCGGCGTCCCACGGCCCGACGCTGCTGCGCGCCTTCGACGACGGCAACACCGTGGCGAACGAAGGGTGCCTGTTGACGTGTCTGGCGATGGTGCTGCGCCTGTTCCAGCCGGCCGCGACGCCGAAGTGGACGCCGTCGCGCCTGCGAAGCGAGCTCGAGGCCGCTCACGTGTTGACGCCGTCGGGGCTGTCGCTCTCGACGCTGGTGGTCGACGTGGTGTGCGACCTGACGGCGGGCGAGGTGCAGCTGAGCGCGAAAGAAGACTACCTGCCCGGAGAGGATGGTCGACCGGCGACGTTCGCGAGCCGTGCACCGCTGGTGCGCGCGTACCGTGGCCTGACGGCGGCGGCGCGCCGCGACGTGCTCCTCATGCTCAAGACCGGTACGTGGGACGACACCGTCGCCTCGCACTACGTGGTGGTGCACCCGGCGTGGACCGACGGGAGCGACGACGTCGAGGTGCTCGACCCGGCGATGCCACCGGGCCCGGCGCGGCGGTGGAGGCTGAGCGACTCGGCCGCCGTCATCTGCCAGGACGGCGACATCGCGCGCGCGTGGAAGGCCGCGGGGCTGAAGCCGACGCAGCTCGCCGGTGCGTGGGCCTTCACACGGCCGTCGCAGCCGGGCCACGGGGCGCTCGTGCGGGCGTGGGCTGACGCCCTGTCGCCCCGCTGAAGGGCCGTCGACCATCGGGCTTCACCAGGCGCCGAGATGAAGACGCCTCACGGCGGTCCTCACGAGCTGCGTGCGAGCCTGGCTTCGAGCCGCGACCGGGCGGTGCTGAACCCTTCGCGGAGGAGCTCCGGAACCACCGCGGTGTCGATGACTTGACTCACGACTTCAGCAGAGAGGTGCTCGACGCGCATGAGGTGCATGACGTCGTCGAGGTCGCCGTCGTCCCCTCGGGCCAGCTTCGAGGTGATGAGATCGGCAGGACCAGGCACCTCGACGCTGAGCGGGGCGAAGGGAGGCTCGAGCTGGAGGACGCGGCACGCGGAGCGCCAGGAAGGAGTCAGGATGCTCCGGGCCCAGATGTGGGTGAGGGAGAGCCCTCTCGGCTCGAGCTCGGCGTTGGTTGCCTCGACGGCCTCCGAGAAGCCACTCATGTCCACGAGCGCCTGCACCTCGGCGCCATCCATCACGAGAGCGGCATCGTCGGTGCTCCGCTCTCGGCCGTAGACGAGTATGAGCGCGGCCCCACCCAGGAGGCGGATCCGCCCCGGCCCGGTCAGGGAGTGGTCGAGCGTTCGGAGAATCAGCTCGGCGTTCGACGCCATGAGGTTCCCTTCGTCAGGGGGCGGCGAACGAGCCGCGACGCATCCCACACCACGGTGACCGGGCCCAGGTGCCCTGGCGGGCGGAGCGCCTGCGTCACGGCTTCGAGGGCGGGGCCCCACTCGGTCCGAGGAACGCGCGCGAGGAGCCAGGCGAGCATGACGTCGCCCCGCTCGCGTCGGGCCAGTGACGCGAGGCGAAGCGGGTCCAACCGGCCTGACTGCAGCATGCGGACGACGAGCTTCCAGGTGCGGGCATCGGCCTCGGCCTGGGGCATCAGCAGCGCAACGAGCACCTCTTCGTCCGTGATGCCGTCCGTGGGCACACCCGTGGAGACTTCGCGGTTGAACGCGCCGTGGTCCCCACGTCGGTTGGCCTCATCGATGAGCCACGCGTGCAGGGCGACATCACCAGCCTTCGATGCAAGCCGACACCTCAAGAACGAGAAGGGGGGGCTCTGCGCGCTGACCTCGGCCACTCGCCCCCTGCCCTGACGTCTGCCGTGTCCTCGCGCTGCAAGTCACGCATCGCCTCACCCCTCCCAGCGCTCGAGCGCGCCACGCACCCGCTTGTACCGCTCGAGCAGCTCGGCCTTCTTCGTCGTCACCACCACCATGAAGGCCACCACCGCCAGGCCCAGGCCCGAGAGGAAGAGCGCGCCGAGGCGGGGCTCGCGCACGCCCCAGCGCACCAGCGTCGCCACCACCGTCGTCACGAGGAAGACGCTGCCGAGCGTGACGAAGCTGCGAAGGCGCAGGGCGACGCCCGCTCCCACGCCCGCGACACACAGCGCCACGCAGAGGAAGAAGGCCCACGGCGCATCGAGCGCGAGCGGACGGAACGCCGCGGCCGCATAGACGAGCCCGATGGCCACCGCGCGAAGCCGGGCCGCCCAGACCTCTCCCAGCTCGTCGGCGAAGACGTGCACCAGGACGAGGCCCGACAGGCCCGCGGGAATCAGGAGGTACTGCGGCTCTCCCCACCCGAGGCCCACCCACTGCACCACCACCGCCGCGTTGAAGGTGACCGCCGCCAGCACCGACGCGAAGCCCTTCGAGGCCTCGGCCTGGGCCAGCACGACGTAGTGCACGGCCATCGCCACCAGCAGTACCGAGAGCGACGTCGACGAGCCCCACGGCGCCGTGAGGAGCCCCAGGAGCGGCCACCACCGCGCCACCTGCGCCAGCGCCGTCGAGACGGCCCCGAGCGGCTCGGCCACGCGGCCCGACACCACGCCAGCGACGAAGGCCAGCACGAGCGCCGCGACCGACTCAGGCAAGCCGACCGACGCCCCCCACAGCACGCGCGCCGCGACGAAGCCGCACGTCAGGGCGAGCGTGCCCAGCCAGACGCCCGCGGGCTCGTCCTCCTTCGCGTCACGCACCGCGAGCCACAGCCCCACGCCCACCGCCGCCAGGGCCGCCACGGCTTCGCGCTCGAACCCGCCGGGCGCGGCGAGCATCGCCAGGGCGAGCTCGAGCACACTCACCGCGCGCAGCGCCACCCCCAGCCCCGCGTGCTGCGGCACCCAGGGGCGCAGCGACGGGACGACGGCCACCAGCGTCGAGGCGAGCGCGAACCAGGGGAGGATGAGCGCCACCGGCGCGCCCGTCGACAGCGCCAGCCCCGCCCAGGCCAACACCGCGTGCGAGGCGGCCCAGACGAGGCTCCACGCAAGCCACCGCGCCGCCGGGAACACGCGATGCACCGCCCACGCGGTGACCGCCGCCAGCCCCCACGACACCGGCAGGCCCCACGCGTGGAGGTCGGCCGACAGGGCGAGCGAGAGCACGCCCAGCACCCAGCCGGTGTGAAGCCACGCGCGCGACGGCTCGTCGTCCCGGCGGAGCGCGCCCAGCCACGCGAGCCCCGCGCCGAGGGCCCCGATGAGCGCGCCTGCGACGGGCAACGGCAACGCGACGGCCACCGAAGCGGCCAACAGCAGCGCCGCAGCCACCGACTCGGCTGGACGTGGCGTCGACAGCAGCAGCAGGGCCGGCGCCGCCCAGAGGAGCTGCCCCTGCGGCAGCGCGAGCACCACCAGGCCGACGCCCCCCAGCCACACCCACGAGGCGACGTCGGACGCCGAACGTCCCACGCGGCCCAACCCCGCCTCGACCGCGGCCCCCACGCCCGGCCAGCGGAGCGCCGCCCCGCCCACGGCCACGAGGAGGGCCAGCGGCCACGCCCACGGCGCCAGCGCGAGCGTGCCCGTCTCGACGAAGCCCGGCAGGGCGACGCCGGCCACCACGAGCGCCACCGTCACCAGCGGGAGCGCGCCCAGCAGCACGCCTGAGGCGGCCAGCGTCGCCACCAACACGCCGTGAGAGAGTGACGACGGCGCGCGCGTCGCCACCACGGCCGCGAGGCCCATGGCGCTCGCGAGCGCGGCCCACTCGGACCACTCGATGGAGCGGGCGCCCAACGCCCTCGCCGCGGACGCCGGCACGTGGCGCAGCAGGGCTCCGACGACGAGCAGCAGCCCCACCACCGGCACCGCGAAGCTGGCGTCCGGCAAGGCCACCATCACCGCGGCCACCGCGACGAGTCGAATGGCCAGCGCACCGACCGGCAGCGCGAGGAGCGCCACCACCCAGGGCAGGACGAGCCACGACGAGAGGGCCTCGACGTTCGCGAGCCCGACGGTGCCGGCGGCCGAGACCAGCGCTCCGACGAGGGTGAGTCGGTCGAACGCGAGGTCGCGCGGCGCAGACGTCGACGGGCGGGCCAGGAACGTCAACCCCAGCGCCAGCGCCGGCGGCGCGACGAGGAGGACCGGCAGGCCCAGCTCCACGCCCCAGATGGCCCCCCACACCGACAGCGGCAGCGAGAGCGCGTGGAGCCACCGTCGCGTCGACGCGAGGCCCCACAGCTGCGGCAGGAGCGCGCCGAGGGCCAGCGGCACCCACGGCACCAGCGGGTCGAGCGCGAGCGCCGGCACCGTCAGCACCGCGCTCGTCACCACCGCCCACCACGCGGCCGACGAGCCGTTGAAGCAGACCCGCCGGGCGGACGGCACCCGGTCGACGAGCCCCACGAGCGCGGCCGCGAGCGCCACCACCGAGAAGGCCGTTCCACGCTGCGCATCAGGGAGCGCCGCCACGATGAAGAGGCTCGACAGAAGCCCGGCCACCGGCACCGTGACGGCCGGGACCAGCGCTGGTGTCGCGACGAGCGTGACGATGACGGCGAAGAGCACCCGGTCGGGCGTCACACCCAGCGCGCCGGCGATGGTCACTCCCAACGCCATTGTGGCCAGGGTCGCCCAGCGCACCGAGCGCCCCTGCCAGAGGCTCGAGCCCGACGCGAGCGCGACGAGCCCACCCGCGAGAATCTGGGGCACGAGCGGCGAGGGCCACGGGAAGAACCCGGTGGGCAGCAGGGTCGCCACCGCGAGCGCGAAGCCGACCCCCTCGAGCACGTGCTTCCCAGCGCCCGAGGTGGTGCGAGACGCGAGGGCCACGGCGCCGGCCGCCAACAGCATCGTCACGCCCAGCCACGTGCCCGGGACGACCAGCAGCGCGTGCCACGCCACCGCGCTCAACGCCGACAGCACCGTCATGGGCTTGAGCGACGCCCAGCGACCTCCGCGCAGCTGCAGCGTGCCCGCGAGCACCGCGGCGAGGCCGAGCACCACCGGCTCGAGGCCGGGAAGCGCCCACCGCGACACCACCGCGACCGCGACGAGAGGCGCAGCCCACGCCACCGCCAGCCCCTCCGCGTCGTCGAGGTTGCGTACGACGAGCATCACCGCCGCTGCCGAGAGCGCCGCCGTCGACGCCGCCGAGGCCGAGGGGCCCGCCAGTACCGACACCAGGAGGCCGACGCCGGCGAGGAGCAGCGCGCCCACCGACATCACCGCGCGGTGCGGACGCAGCGCCGGCACTGAGCCCACCGCCAGCGCCAACGCCATGAGCCCCCACCAGCTCGAGGCCTCGAGCCCGATGGCCAACGCCACCGCGGCGCTCATTGCCCCCACCACGCCTCCGACGGTGAGCGAGAACCGGCCCGTGCTGAGGGCGAGGCCCAGCGTCACGACCGCCAACACGGGCGTCGCCAGCAGGGCGGGCCGCGCATCGGAGCTCAAGGACAGGAGCGCCAGGACCGACGACAGGCCCGAGGCCACCGCGGTGGTGTCGAGCAGCACGGTGCCTTCGCGGCGGCGCATCGCATCGCCCCGGCGTGAGCGACGCGCGGCCCAGAGCCCCACCCCCACCACGAAGAGCGCGGCGTAGACGGAGCCGTAGCTGGGCGGCAGGGGCGAGCTCGAGTAGCCGAGGCCCGCCTTGAGCTGCACGTACCAGTCGCGGACGACCTGGGGCACCACCTGGTCGATGCGCTGGTACGCGAGGTACGCGAAGCCGTACGCGACGGGGAGCCAGCGGGCCGAAGAGAGAGAGACGCGCTCCATCGCGAGCGACCACGCCGTCCACGCGCCGAGGAGCGCCGTCACCACGAAGGCCGGCGCCGGTGAGAAGACGTCGGCCGACAGCACCAGCATCGCGACCTGCACCGTCACCACCAGCACCGAGAGCGCGTCAGCGGCCCGCGTCGGAGGCCTGGCGAGCCACCGCGCGCTGGTGACCGCCGCCGCGAACAGGGGCGCCAGGAGCGCCAGGTTGGGCGTGACGCCCGCCTGCGAGAGGGCCACCTCGATGCGCACCGCGAAGAGCACCAGCACCCAGGCGAAGGCCGAGAGGAGAAAGCGGGTCGCGCCCTCGGCCGTGCGGGGTCCCGCGGCGAAGGCCCACGCAGCCAACGCCACGGGCACGGCGACCAGCCACGTCGCATGAACGCCGGCCCCTGCGACGAACGGCGCGGCGCCCATCACCAGGGCAGTGAGGCCAGCCGCGAGCGCCAGCGGCCCCGCGCCCCGTTCATCGACCCGGCGAGCCGGCGCGCGGGTGAGGAAGGCGGTGACGGCGCTCCACCCGAGCACCAACGGCCAGAACAGAAACGGGCTGTCGTGCGCGGGCCCCATCGCCACCGGCGCGAGCGGGGCCATGGCCGCGGCGAGCCGCTCGAGCATGCGCGCGGCGGGCGTGGTGGCCTCGCGGCGGAAGAGGAAGCGCGCCCACGCGGCGAAGGCGAGCGTCCACCCGGCGGCGAGGCCGAACACCGTCACGGCCCGCACCGTCGACGTCATGCCGGCCCACGCGTCGGCGACGAACCAGAAGGTGCCGGCGAGGATGAGGAAGCCGCCGACGAACCAGCCCACGCTGTCGGTGAGGAAGGGCTTCCACACGCGGCTCCACGATGAGGCTTCTTCGACGAGCCGCGCCTCGGCGCCCGGAGCCTCGCGCGCCTCGAGGGGGTGAACGACTTCGCTCCGCGCCTCCCCGGAGCCTTCGCGTCGCGCTGGCCTCTGCGAGCGAGCGTGTTGGGCGACCTGCTCATGCCCGTTGCCGTGAACCAGGTGCGCGGGAGCCGCGGCGTCTCGGTTCGGCGCGCCGCTGGCCTCGTCATGGACTGACGCGCGCGTCGCGGCTGCCACATCACCCCAGGCGTCGACGGGCCCGACCCGTGGTTCGTCGGAGGGCGTGGGGTCGACGGAAGCGGCGGCGTGCGCGGGCTCGACGAAGAGCTCGCGTCCTGCCCCAACCTGCGCGGCCGCTGTCGCAGCGCTCGGCACGATGGAGGCCGTGTGGGGAAGCATCGCCTGTGGAACCGCCTCCTCCACCTGCTGGGGGGTCACGCCCACGACTGGCGTCATCGACCTGACGGGTGACGGAGGCGCCACCCGAGTCGTCGGCACCCCAGCGAGCTCGGCGCGAAGCCAGTCGGCCTGCTGGCTGTAGAACTGAGACAGCCTGCGCGCGTCGGCGCGCGACACGAGCGTCACGTCCCACCGGGCGCTCTCGCCGATCAGCCAGTCAACCCGAGACAACTCCTGCTGAATCTCGGCGTCGACCCGTCGCACCAACCGCGTGCCACACACCACGCAGAAGCGAGAGGTCGGAGGGCGTTGGCGACTGCACGACGGACAGTGCATGGGGTTTCTTTCGGTTCCACGTGAGGTGCCACCCACAACCACCTGAACCGCGATGATCCACCACCCGTTGTGCGCAGCCCCTTGCGCAACGAGGGCAAGTTGGAGTGCGGTTCGTTACTGGATCGTTCAATGCAAGGCTCTTCAGCCGTGAGCGCCGCACCCGTCGTCGTCGCCAACCGCCCGCGGGTCCTCGTGGCCGAGGATGAGGCCGTCACGCGCCTGTTGCTCACCTCGACGCTGACGCGCTTCGGCTACGACGTGGTGGCGGTGGAGGACGGTGAGCGAGCCTGGGAGGTCCTCCAGGGACCGCGGGCGCCGGCGCTGGCCGTGCTCGACTGGAGCATGCCTGGCCTCGACGGGCCTGAGATCTGCGAGCGCATTCGGGCGCGCAGCGCGGCCTCGTACACCTACGTGCTCCTGGTGACCGCCCGCTCGTCGAAGTCCGACGTGGTGGCGGGGCTCTCGGCGGGCGCTGACGACTTCATCTCGAAGCCGGTCGACCCCGAAGAGATTCGCGCGCGGCTGCGGGTCGGCGAGCGCGTCCTCAAGCTCGAGCAGTCGCTGGCCGAGCAGATCCACAAGCTCCAGGAAGAGAAGGCCCACGTCCAGGAGCTCCAGGGGATGATCCCCATCTGCATGCACTGCAAACGCATTCGCAGCCAGGAGCAGATCTGGGAGCGCGTCGAGACGTACATCGAGCAGCGCAGCGACGCGAAGTTCAGCCACGCGCTCTGCCAGGACTGCCTCGAGAAGCACTACCCGGCCGACGAGCCGACCTGACGGGAGCCTCACAGCTGCGGCTTGAGCGGGTCGTGCTCGGCGATAAGGCGGCTCACGCGCGCGTCGTCGATGCGCTGCTTGAGGCTGGTGGCCTCGTGCTGGTCACGCACCGTCTTGGCGAGCGAGAAGGTCGAGCCCACCGAGAAGAGCAGGCCCATCGCCATGAAGGCCTTCACCCAGACGTCGACGGGCAGGAACCAGATGCCCATGGCGGTGACGCCGACGGCGAGGACGAACGAGATCCACGTCTGGGCGACCCAGGCGCTGGAGTGGGGAATCGAGGACTGCGGCAGGTTGGCCATGACGTGCTCCCTTGGGTTTCGGGTGACGTGAGCCATGATGCCGCGGCGGCGCGCGCCGTTCCTGAACTTGGGGTCTGGCCATCACTCACGAGGCATTATCGACATGAAGTGCATCATCTCCGTGCTGGGTATGAGCCTCTGCCTCGCTGGCTCGTCGTGCAAGAAGCCGCCGCGCCCTCCGGCCGAGCCCCAGGCGCCCGTGGTGCGTGACGACGGGCTCACCACCCAGGTGCTGGCGCCAGGCGACGGCGACACGGCGAAGAAGGGCGACAAGATTGCCCTGCACTTCGTCGGCACCCTGCTCGACGGCGGCGTCTTCGACAGCTCGCGCGCGAGGGGCCAGCCCTTCAGCTTCTGGGTCGGTGAGGGCCAGGTGGTGCCGGGGCTCGACCAGGGGCTCCTCGGCATGCGCGAGGGTGAGCTGCGGCGCATCACCATTCCCCCGGCGCTCGGCTACGGGCTCGAGGCGAAGCCGAAGATTCCGGCCAACTCGACGCTGGTGTTCGAGGTCGAACTCCTCGACGTGCGGTAGCGGCCTTTCGCGGCTGCCACGAGCGCGTTACACAGCGGCACCCCCGCTGGAGGTCCAAAGCCCGTGCGCGTCACGCTCGTCCTCTTTCTTCTGTCCGTCGTGCTCGTGAGCGCCTGTGGTGGCACCCGCGCGACCTGCCGCCCCGACACGTGCAGCGGCTGCTGCACCCTCGATGACCGGTGCCTGGCTGGTACGAGCACGGCGTCATGCGGCGCGGGCGGCTCGCTCTGCGACACCTGCGTGGGCGCCCAGGTCTGTGGCGTCTCGGGGCGCTGTGAAGCGCCGGTCACGATGGTGATGGACGCGGGCCCGAAGGAGGTCGATGCCGGCCAGCCCGACGCGGGCTCCCCCACGACCGGCCCCATCACCGCGCCCAACGAGCAGTGGACGTGGGTCGACTTCCCCACCACGGCGTGCGGCAACGGCTCGGCGACGGGGCTCGGCGTCAACCTCACCACCAGGTCCACCGACGTCATCATCTATCTGCAGGGCGGCGGCGCGTGCTGGAACCAGACGACGTGCAGCCTGGGCCTGGCGACCGACCTCGACGGGTACGACGCGGCGCAGTTCTCGACCGACGGCATTCGGACCCAGGGCGCCTTCAACCGCGCGCTCAGCACCAACCCGTTCCGCGACGCGAGCTTCGTCTTCGTTCCGTACTGCACGGGCGACGTGCACTCGGGCGACCGCCTGGCGCCGTACGGCGTTCACCACCGGGGCGCCGCGAACGTGCGCGCCTACCTCGAGCGCCTCAAAGAGACGTTCCCCGGCCCGCGCCGCATCTTCGTGGTGGGCGTGAGCGCCGGCGGCTTCGGGGTGCAGTTCAACTACTTCCGCTTCGCCGAGGCCTTCCCCCAGGCCGAGGTGCACGCGCTCGCCGACTCGGCGCAGCTCATCAACCCCGGCGGTGGCCGGCTGGCCGAGTTCATCTCGGCGTGGGGCACCCAGGCGCCTCCGGGCTGCATGGACTGCCTGCAGGACTTCACCCGCGTGCCGGGGTGGCTCGCCTCGACGTGGCCCAACCGCCGCTTCGCGCTGCTCGCCTTCAGCCGCGACAGCGTGCTCGCGCCCTTCTTCAGCCTCGACCAGGCGGCCTTCGAGATGGCGACGACGCAGCTGCTCATGGGCGAGTACCAGACGCGCGCGAACCTGAAGTCATACGTGGTGGACCCGCCGATGCCGGCGCACGTGATGCTGACGTCGCTGACGACGCGCTCGGTGATGGGCGTGTCGCTGTCGAGCTGGGTGGGCCAGTTCGTCACCGGCGCGCCGGGCTGGGCGAACGTTCGCGGGCCGTGAGGTGAACGAGGCGGGTTGGACGCCTTCTGAACTCCGTCGGGTTGCTGCTCCCGCGGCGGGGAAAAGGAGCGCTCAGGCTCCGACGCGCCAGCGGGCATGCGCCCGGGCCACCACCTCGCCGGCCTCGTTGGAGAGCTCGGCGTGCACCTCGAGGTCCTGCTTCTCGGTGGACGTGATGGGTGCACAGGTGCAGCTCGCCGTGATGGGGCCCCGCGCCTTCTTCAGGTAGTCCATCGCGAGGTGGCTGATGATGCCGCGCGCGCCGGGCGGGAGCGCCGAGATGACGGCCATGCCCGTCGCCACTTCGCCCAGGTTCATGAGCACGATGGCGTGCACCGAGTTGAGGTGGTTGCGCACCCGGCGGCGGTCGCGCATGCGCACGCGCACAGCGCCGGGCTCGAGGGAGAGCACCTCGGGTCGAATGGTGTCGGTGTAGGGCGCCATCTGGCCCGCGAGCCGGCCGAGCAGTCGCCCGCCGCCGGGGAGCAGCTTGAGCACGTTCCACAGCGGCACGAGCTGCGAGGGGGAGAGGACGGCCGAGAGGGTCTTGAGCGGAGACGTCATGCCCTGCGTCTAGCGCGGCCCAGCCGAAGGCAGCAGTGCGTTCCCTCGAAGGATGAGGCGAAACCGAAGGTCGAGCTGCCAACAAGGAAGCGGACGGTACTCGGTGTCGTTCCGAGAACGGGTGTGGCTCTCAGCTGGAGATCTCATGTCCGAACTTCGCCTCGTTCGACGTCTCGATTCGCTCCGACCTTCCGAGCTGCGCTCGCTCCCGACGCAGGACGAGCTCGACGAGGCCATCGCGCCGCCTCCGCCACCCAGGCCGGCGCCGTCGTTCATTCGAGACGAGTTCGTTCCGCCGGTGCAGGCGACGGTGAAGCTCGACCTCACGGGGCAGGGGCAGGCACAGGACGTGGCGGTGCTCGCAAGCAGGGGCGGCTTGGCCACCCGCTGAGTCACGACGAGCGACGCTGCTCCAGCGCCACGAGGCGCGCTTCATGGTCGTCGAGCCGCTCTTCGACCACGGCCCGCGAGTCGATGAAGGCCTTGAGTGCACGCGACTGCATGACGAGCTGCTCGGCGACATCACGGAGCGCCGTCTCAATCACCTCGAAGCGCTGGTTGGCCTGCTCGAAGCGCAGATTGACCTGCTCGAAGCCGCGGTCCATCTGCGACTGAAGCGATGCGAATCGTTCGGCGTTCTCCCGGTTGGACTGCTGCAAGTCGCTCCGGATGCCCTGCAGAATTGAGATGGTGAGGTCGCTGTCGGTCATGCAGCTCCAGTATCACGCAGGGCTGACATCGAAGGCGAGGGCCCTACCCGACGGCCAGCAACGCGGCCCCGACGAGGCCGCTGTCATCACCCAACTCCGCGAGACGAATGCGCAGGTGTTGCCTCGCGGCGACCGACGTGCGCTCCATCACCACGTCGGTGATGCGGCGCACCATGCCCGGGCAGCGCATGAGCACCCCGCCGCCCAGCACCAGCACGTCGGGGTTGAGCACCGTCACCTGGTTGGCGATGGCGAGCGCGAGGTGGCCGACGGCGAAGTCGTAGAGGCCCTTCGCCACCGCCTCCCCTTCCAGCGCGAGCCGCTCGAGGTCCGACGGCGTGCCCGACAGGCCGGACTCCGCCATCCACTCCGTCAGCTTCGCGCCGCCCATGTACGCCTCGAGGCAGCCGCGCTGGCCGCACCCACACGCGCGGCCGCCCTCGGCGACGAGCTTCACGTGGCCAAACTCTCCAGCGACACCCGTGGCGCCCGAGAGGAGCCGCCCGCCCGCGATGATGGCGCTGCCGACGCCAGTGCCGACGAAGCAGGTGAACGAGTCGGTCGCGCCGCGCGCCGCCCCGCCCTTCAGCTCACCCCAGGCCGCGGCCGACAGGTCGTTCACCAGCCGCACCGGCCGACCCAGCTTCTGCGCGAGCGGGCCGCCGAAGTCGACGTCACGCCAGCCGAGGTTCGGCGCGTTCACCACCACGTCGCCGCGCAGCATGCCCGCGAAGCCCACGCCGACGGGCGCGCCCACCACCGGGTGCCCGCGCCCCACGCGCTCGACGAGCGAGGTGACGACCGACGCGACGCCCGCGGGCGAGCGGTCGACGAGGGCCTCCTTCACCGCGACGACGAGCTGACCGGTCGACTGGTCCACCACGGCCGCCCGCGCGTTGGTGCCGCCGATGTCGACGCCGAGGGCGAGCATGTCAGCGGCTCCTGAGCTTCAGCTCGTCGACGAAGCGGTCGAGGAAGCCATCGAGGTTCTTGCGCTGCGTCTCGTCCTTCAAGCCCTGGGCGTCGACCGCCTCGGTGAAGCGCGACACGGTGAAGGCGCCCGGCAGGGTGTGACAGCCGAGGCCCGACAGCACGTGGCGCAGCATCACCTGGGCCTGCAGCGTGCCGCCGGGGCCGTTCGTCGCGCCGAGCTGCGCGGTCACCTTGCCGCGAAATGGGTTCTCTTTCGGAGGCCGCGAGGCCGCGTCGAAGAGGTTCTTCAGCGCGCCGGGGTAGCTGTAGTTGTACTCGGGGCACGCGATGAGGAGCCCCGTCGCTGCCCGCGCGCGCGCCTTGAAGTCCACCACGCCCGGCGCCGGGTTCGCGTCGGAGGTGTCGGGGTCGTACACGGGCACGTTCGCCGCCTTGAAGCTCCACGCGTCGACCTCGACGCCGCGCGCGACGAGGCCCTTCACGGCGATGGCGAGCAGCTGCTCGTTCCACGAGCCGGTCCGCAGGCTGCCGGAGAAAGCGAGCACCTTCATCCGCCGAGCTCCTGCTTGGCCTCGGCGATGGTGCCGTCGATGAGCGCACGAATCTCTTCCAGGCGCTCCTTCGTCTTCGCCTCGTAGCGCACCACCAGAATGGGCGTGGTGTTCGACGAGCGAATGAGCCCCCACCCGTCGGGCCACGTGGCGCGCACGCCGTCGACCTCGATGAGGGTGAGGCCCTTCGCGCGCAGCTTCTCGGTGCAGCGCTTCACCAGCGCCACCTTCTTCTCTTCAACCGTGTCGAACCGCAGCTCGGGGCTCGAGTACGTCACCGGCACGTCGGCGAGCAGCTGCGAGATGGTGGCCTGCTCGTTCGACAGAATCTCGAGCAACCGCGCCGCGGTGTACGGCGCGTCGTCGAAGCCGAAGAAGCGGTGCTTGTAGAAGATGTGGCCGCTCATCTCGCCGGCGAGCTGGGCGTGCGTCTCCTTCATCTTCGCCTTGATGAGCGAATGCCCCGTCTTCCACATGATGGGCTGGCCGCCGTGCTTCGCGATGTCGTCGTACATGGTGAAGCTGCACTTCACCTCGCCGACGATGGAGGCGCCCGGCACCGCCTTCAGCACGGCGCGCGAGAGCAGAATCATCAGCTTGTCGCCCCAGATGATGTCGCCGCGCTCGTCGACGACGCCGATGCGGTCGGCGTCTCCGTCGTAGGCGATGCCGAGGTCGGCCTTCTCCTTGCGCACCGCTGCGATGAGCAGCTCGAGGTTCTTCGCCACCGTCGGGTCGGCGTGGTGGTTGGGGAAGCGGCCGTCAGGCTCGCAGTACAGCGGCACCACGTCGTACCCCAGCTTCTCGAGCATCGGCACCGAGACGATGCCGCCCACGCCGTTGCCCGCGTCGACGACGACCTTCAGCTTTCGTGGGCCCCGCGTGACGGTGGAGTTCACGAAGTGCAGGTACGGCGTCACCGCGTCGAACGTCGTCACCGTGCCGGTGGGGCCCGACTCGAAGTCCTTCTTCTCGATGAGCGCGCGCAGCTGCTGAATCGTCTCGCCGTAGAAGGTCGTCTTGCCGACGCCCATCTTGAAGCCGTTGTACTCGGGCGGGTTGTGGCTGCCGGTGATGACGGCGAGGCCGTCGACGGGGAGCGTGTTGGCGGCGAAGTACACGACGGGCGTCGGCACCACGCCGACGTCGATGACGTGCACGCCGGTCGACGTGGCGCCCTTGATGAACGCGGCCTGGAAGCGCGGGCCCGACTCGCGGGCGTCGCGGCCGACGACGAGGGTGCTGCCGTGGGCGCGCTTCACCATGGTGGCGAGCCCGCGGCCGAGGTGCTCGACGACCTCGTCGGTGAGGTCCTTGTCGACGAGCCCGCGCACGTCGTACTCGCGGAAGATGTGAGGGTTCATGAGGCCTGCGCCTAGCAGAGCCGGCGCGCCCTCGAAATCGTCAACGCACCGTCTTCCGCGTGCGGCTGCGTCAGAAGCAGCGACCGCCACCGGTGGCCGGCGAGTCCCGGCAGGTGGTGCCGCTGCACACCACGCAGCGCGCACCGAGGTTGCCGCAGGCGAGGTTGTTCAGGCCGGGCTGGCACATGTCGGTCGTGTCACAGCAGCCGTTGCAGGTGGCGGCGCACGAATCACCACCGTCGAGGCCTGCGCCTCCGTCTGGCGTGGTGCAGAGCCCGGCCTGGCACACCTGGCCCGCGCCGCAGAAGACACACGCCTGCCCGCCCGAGCCGCAGGCCTGCACCGTGGTGGTGGCGATGCACACGTCGTTGCGGCAGCAGCCCTGGCAGTTCGACGGGCCACACGGCGCGCGGCAGGCGTTGGCGACGCAGGCGCGGTTGCCGACGGTGCAGTCCTCGCAGGTGCCGCCATCGGAGCCGCAGGCGTTGACGAGGTTGCCGGTGCGGCACATGCCGTTCTGACAGCAGCCGCGGCAGTTCGCGCACGCGCCGGCGTCCATGCCACCCATCGAGCCGGCGTCGGCGGCCACGCAGGCGCCGTTCGAGCACATCTCGCTCCGGGTGCACGCCGTACACATGGCGCCGCTCGCACCGCAGGCCGCGGTGCTGGTGGCCGTCACGCACTGCCCCATCGCGTCACAGCACCCCATGCACGTGGTGGCGCAGGTGGAGGTAGGGCCGCAGCTCGCGAAGAACGACAACAGCGCCGCAGCGACGAAGGCAGTCAGGCCAGCCAGACGAGGGGTCATGCGGCCGCCCTTCAACCCGCTTCGAGCCGGCTGCAAAGGCAATTCGACGGCGGTCGGGGGGCGTGGAGGACGACGAACGTCGCGCCACGACGGGCGGGTCGCCCGCGAAGAAGTGTCGCGCGACGAGGCGAACGACGAGGCCTCCGACGAAGCCTGGCCTGACTTCGACCGGCGCCGTCGACGCGGGCAACGGCGTGCCATCGGCGCGTTGCGTCGCTGGCCGGAGAACGACCTCGGAGGAGAAGACGCCTACGCCGGCGACCGCGAGCAGCTCGAGCTCGAGCCCCTTCGACAGCGCCTGACGCAAGCGCCGCGTCCTCGAGCGTCGCGAAGCCACCGGCCCGGAGGAAGGGGCCTTGTGCGCCGAGCGCCTGACACAGCCCCGAGCCGCCGGGGCATTCCATCACGGAGCCCGGTACGAGCGGCCAGTTCCACTGGCCGCGCATCGACAGCGTGAGCCGGTCGATGATGCGCAGCCCGACGAAGAGCTCACTGCCCCCGTGCAGCGTCGGCCCCACCGGGAGGGGCGCGACGACCGGAGCCAGGCCCACGTCGACGCCCGCGCCGCGCGGCGCCACCCCGTCTGGCGTCTGGTGGAGAGAGCTGGAGCGCGAGCCACCTGGAGCCTCCTCATTCGCCACGGAACCAGCCGAGCAGCCGCCCCAGCGCCGACCGCGACGTCTCCTGCGCCTCGGACTCGGGGCTCGACGTCTTCGCGGCGCACGTGGCGCAGACGAGGCCCGTGACGGTGGTGGTGGCCTCGCCGAAGGGGCGCCGCTCGTGACAGGCCTCGCACTCGAACCCGCTTCCACCCTCGGTGCGGTACGAGGCCCGGGCGGAGCCCAACCCAGCCACGTCGTGCCCGTCGAGAAAGACGCCCTGGCACGTGCCGCACCGCTCGACCTCGATGCGGCCTTCGAGCACCGCGGCCTCGAGCTTCACGCGGCAGGTGGGACAGCTGCGGCTCGAGGTTCCCTGGCGCCGCCGCACCGTGCGCCCCAGCGCCTGCTCGACTTCTCCGGCGTTGAACCAGAGCGCGCCGCACTGCGCGCAGCGGTCGAGCTCGACCTCACCTTCGCCAGCGCGCGCCGCGACGTAGAACGCCTGCATGCGGCGCCGGCAGTCGGGGCACGTCGTCACCCGCGCCTCCCGACGTCGGCGTGGGCGGCGAGGCGAGCGATGATGGCGTCGGCGCCCGACAGGAGCGCCTTCCCGTCCCACAGCGCTGGAGCATCACCTCCGCCGCGCGCGGTGAGGTCGGCCTGCACCTCGGGGTACGTCACGTTGCGGAAGCGAACGTGCTCGTTGAAGTCGTGGTCGACCACCCAGCGGCGCACCTTCGCGCTGCCCGGGTCGGCGATGGAGTGGAAGAGCTCGAACGTCGGCGTCGTGTCGTCGGCCATGGAGGCGTCTTAGCTCGTCACCGCGCCCGGGGTTGAGCCGGCGTCACGGTCCGTGCAGCGGTGCACCACGAACGTGTTGGAGCGCCGATTTCGAGGACCTGAAATAGGCTCCTGGTCGATGTGGCTTCTCGTCGCGGCGCTCCTTGCACAGGCCCCTGCTCCCGTCGTCCGCGACCAGGCCGAGCAGCTCTTCACCCGGGGTGATGCCCTCTTCCGCGCAGGCGACCTCTCTGGAGCCGAGCGCGCATTCACCCAGAGCTACGCGCTGCTGCCGCTGGGCGCCACGGCGTGGAACCTCGCGCGCTGCGCCGAGGGCGCTGGCCACCACGCCCGGGCGATTGGCTGGTACCGGCGCTACCTGCGGCTCGAGCCCCGGGCGACCGACCGCAAACAGGTCGAGGCATCGATTGGAGCGCTCGAGAAACGCCTCACCGGGCGGGGCGTCCAGGCGCTGACCGTCTTTCTCCTCACCCCCACCGCCAGAGCGAGCGTCGACGGGGGCGAAGCGGCTGGCGATGGCGCGACCTTCGAGTTGCCGCCCGGTGCGCGTGCGCTCGAGGTGTCGGCGCCGGGCTTCGTCACCACCCGGCTCGAGGTCGTCGTCACCTTGAGCGCCTCGCAAGAAGTCGCCATCACCCTCACGCCAGAGGCTCGCGCGGCGCTCGAGCCAGACTTCGTGCTCCCAGCGGGAGAGCTCCCCCTCGATGCCGGGTTGGCCGCCAGCGCCGCGTTCACCGACGACGGCGCGGTGTTGTTCGTGGGCGTACCGTCGGAGCAGCGGGTGCTCGTGTTCCGCCCGCTCCGGTGACACCGCCGGGCGTCGTGGTGGGCCCTGCCTTGGCCCGGTGCTACGGAGGCTGCGTGGCTCGTGCACTCGGCGCCGTTCTTCTGCTCGTGGGGAGCATCGTCGCGCCGCTCAAGCTGCTCTCGGCGCTGTTCCTCGCAGGCGGCTCCCGGGCCCAGGCGAACCAGGCTCCCGACGAGTTCCTCTGGGCAGCCGGCGCGGGCGTGGGCGCGCTCATCGGGCTGTGGCTGGTCGTCAGCCCGACGTCGTCACCTCCAGCCGAGAAGCCCACCGACCACGAGCACCGTTGATCTTCTCGGGGGCCGACGCGTCACCACTCGATTCGCGCGAAGGTGGCTCGCAGCTTCTCGCCCCGGCGCGGGTTCAGCGCAGCGACCCACGCCTCGTCACCTCGGTCTTCGAGAACGTACAGCGATCCCAAAAGCTGGCTCATGCTCGGCTCTTCACGTCTCCTTGACCTCCGCCAGCCGCCACAAGCAAACTCCCGCACCGTCGACACGCGAGACTTGCCGGATGAGGCCCAATGAGTGACAACGACCTAATTCTACTTGAGAGCATTCTCAAGACTCGAAACTTCGAGAAGGCTCCTGAGCTAGGCGCTTCGGACTTCATGGAACTATTCGTCGCCGAGGCGTACCTCACCGAGTACGCACCAAGTTGGGATGACGTTCAAGACGGACTTGTAGATGGCGGCGGAGATGGAGGAATCGATGCCGTGTACTCGTTTCTCAATGGAATTCTATTGGAAAGGGATGCGAGCCCACCAGACATCAGGAAGGGTGTTGAACTCGACCTCATCATAATTCAAGCAAAGACATCGAAGGGAATCGGGGAAACCGCAGTTGACAAGATCCGAATAGCACTCTCCTCGCTACTCAGATTGGAAGTCCCAGACAGCGAACTTCAAACAAAACACAATCTCAACAGCTCGATCATCGAGCAGTTCCGGGTCTTCAAGGACTGCTATCAAAAAGCAGGACCACATCTACCGAGACTGCGAATCAGGGTTGTTCTCGCAGCGAAGGCAACCGAAATTCATCCTGCAGTGAGGAACAAGGCGAACAGTCTCATTCGCGAGCTTGAGCTCCTATTCACCGGTGCTGAGGCAACCGTCGACCTCCTTGGCGCTCGCGAACTCATTGAACTCACTCGGAGAGCCAATCAACAAACTCGAACACTCAAAACAAGCGCAACACTCAGCGAAGCAGACGACAGCTTCGTCTGCCTTGTTAAACTGAGGGACTATTTTGACTTTCTCAGGAGCGACACGGGGCGCATCCGGGGCGAACTGTTTGAGTCTAACATCAGGGACCACTACGGCCAGAAGGATGTCAACCAGCAAATTGGAGAGACGCTCAAAAGCGGCACTCAAGACTTTTGGTGGCTCAACAATGGCGTCACGGTGGTGGCCGATAAAGCGAACTTAGCCAGCAAGCGCCTCACCATCATGGGTCCGCAGATTGTGAACGGCCTTCAGACATCATATGAACTCTTCAACTATTTTTCTGAAGGAGGTCTGGACCCAAACGATAGAAGCATCCTGGTCCGGGTTGTCGTTCCGAAGAGCCAAGACGCAATAGATGAGATCATCAAGGCAACCAACAGCCAAACCAAGATTCCGGCCGGTGCGCTGCGCGCGACAGAGAAGGTACAGCGGGACATCGAGGAGCATCTTCGAAGCCAAGGACTTTTCTACGACCGACGCAAGAACCACTACAAGAACCAAGGAAAACAGCTACACCAGATCGTATCAATCAAACAGATGGCTCAAGCGGTCTGTTCGATCTCCCTCCAAAAGCCGCACGAGGCCCGAAACAACCCTTCTGCCCTCATCAATGCGGACCATTTCTACGAGGCGATTTTTTCGACGACATCCCCCCTGCCTCTCTACTCCTCGTGCATAAGGATCGTGCGGCAGTCCGAAGCGCATTTGAGAAAATTCGAGAACGCCGAGACCTCAATAAAGAAGGTCCTCAAACTTCACGTCGCGACAGTTGCTTCAGCGCTTCTCTGCAGGAAGGCGAAGCCTACTCAGGAAGACCTGGTGAAGATCGATCACTCGCAACACACGAGAGAAATCACGACTGAGGCTTTTCTTTACGTCCGTTCCAAGTACACTCAGTCAGGCGCCCAAGAGAGACTGGCCAAAGCCGCAGGCTTGACGGCAATGATCCTGGACGGGCTCGACGACCTGCTTTCGGGAGCCTGGCAGCAGGACTGATGCAGTTGGCTTTGCCAACTCTGTCTAGCTAAGCGCAGTTAAAGTCTGACTTACGACACTCCCGTGGCCACGACCCCCGAAATCCTCGCCCCGGCCGGAGACGCCGAGAGCCTCGACGCCGCCCTCGCCGCCGGCGCCGACGCCGTCTACTTCGGCCTCGACGAAGGCCTCAACGCGCGGGCCCGCGCCACCAACTTCTCGGTGGCCTCGCTGCCAGGCACCATCGACCACATCCACCGCGCGGGGGCCCGGGCCTACGTCACCCTCAACACGCTCGTCTTCGAGAACGAGCTGCCCGCCGTCGAGACGCTCGTGCGCGCCTGCGCGAGGGCTGGCGTCGACGGCCTCATCGTGCAGGACCCGGCGGTCGCCCTGCTCGCCCGCGCCGTCGCCCCCACGCTCGAGGTGCACGCCTCGACGCAGATGACGGTGTCGAGCCCCGAGGCCGCGCGCTTCGCCCAGGCCCTCGGCGTCACCCGCGTCGTCGTACCGCGCGAGCTGTCCGTCGACGAGATTCGCACCTTCGCGAAGGGCACGCCGCTCGAGCTCGAGGTCTTCATTCACGGCGCGCTCTGCATGTCGTGGAGCGGCCAGTGCCTCACCAGCGAGGCCTGGGGCGGGCGCTCTGCCAACCGCGGCCAGTGCGCCCAGTCGTGCCGCCTGCCCTACGAGCTCGTCGTCGACGGCGCCGTGCGTCCCCTCGGAGACGTCGCGTACCTGTTGAGCCCGCTCGACCTCGCCGGCGCTCGCGCGTTCGAGGCGCTCGCCGACGTCGGCGTCGCGAGCCTGAAAATCGAAGGCCGCCTCAAGGGCCCGGCGTACGTGATGAGCGCGGTCGAGGGTTACAAGCGCTGGCGTGAGGCGGTGCTGTCGAAGCAGCAGACCTCGGCGACGGCGCAGGCACAGCTCCAGCGAGACCTCGGCCGCATGGCGGTGGCGTACTCGCGCGGCTTCTCCGATGGCTTCTTCGCCGGCTCCGACCACCAGACCCTCGTCGAGGGCCGCTTCCCCAAACACCGCGGTGCGCTGCTCGGGGTCGTGGCCGAGGTGAAGCCCGGCGCCGTTCGCGTCGAGCGCGCCGACCGGCGGCCTTCGGGTGGCGTGGGGCTTGGCACTCCGCCCGCTCCGGCGGGCGCGACGAAGGTGGCGCTGCCCGTCATCGGAGGCGCCTCATCGGAGGACGCGCGCGGCGTGCCGCTCGACGTGCCCGAGCCGATTCCCGGCTGCGGCGTGGGCTTCGACACCGGCCGGCCGCAGGAGGACGAACCGGGTGGCCCGCTCTTCGGCGTCGAGCCGGCACCGAAGGGCTGGTGGCTGCGCTTCGGCAAGCCGGGGCCCGACCTGTCCCGCGTGAAGCCTGGCCAGCAGGTGTTCCTCTCGTCCGACCCACGCCTCACGGCCGACGCGAAGGCCGCCGTCGAGGCGGGCGCGAAGGGCGTCGGTGGCCGCATTCCCGTCGCCCTCGTCGTGACCGGGCAGGCCGGAGCGCCCCTGCAGGCGACCTTCACCGCCACGGGCGCCGTGGGACGGAACGTCTCGGTACGCGGTGAGACGAGCGAGGCGCTGTCCGTCGCCACCGGCGCGGGCCTCGGCGTCGAGGTGCTGTCGGACAAGCTCGGCGGGCTCGGCGGCACGCCCTTTCGGCTCGCCTCCATCGACCTCGAGGGCTTCGGCGCCGGGCTCCACGTGCCGGTGTCGGCGCTCAAGGCGCTCCGCCGCAGCCTCACCACCGCGCTCGAAGAGAAGATGCTCGCCCGCGCCCGCCACCCCGTCGCGGAAGCGCCCGTGACCCAGGCGGTCAAGGCCGACGCGACTCGCCGTCAACCAGCGCAGCGGTGGGCGCCGCCCAGCATGCCCACCGTGGTACCGCTCGTGCGCCGGCCGGAGCAGCTCGAGGCCGTCATCGCGGCGAGCTTCGCCGAGGTCGAGCTCGACTGGATGGAGCTCGTCGGCCTCGAGAAGGCCGTTCGCCGCGCACGCGAAGCCGGCCTCTTCGTCACCATCGCCACCACCCGCGTCCAGAAGCCGGGCGAAGAAGGCATCGACTCCCGGCTCGCCAGGCTCGAGCCTGACGCGATGCTGGTGCGGCACTGGGGCGGCCTGGTGCACTTCTCCACGCTGAGCGAGCGCCCCGTCGTGCACGGCGACTTCTCGCTCAACGTCACCAACTCCGTCACCGCCCACGAGCTGCTCGCGATGGGCTGCGACTCGGTCACCGCGGCGCACGACCTCGACGAGACGCAGCTGCACGAGCTGCTCCGCCACGTGCCGGCCGAGCGCGTCACCATCGTCGGGCACCACCACATCGCCACCTTCCACACCGAGCACTGCGTGTATTCCCACACGCTCTCGAACGGCCGCGACTTCCGCACCTGCGGGCGCCCCTGCGAGCGGCACCAGGTGGCGCTGAAGGACCGCGAGGGGCAGGAGCACCCGGTCGTCGTCGACGTCGGCTGCCGCAACACCGTGTTCAACGCGAAGGCGCAGACGGCCGCGCGTGCGGTGCCAAAGCTCGTGGCGGCGGGCGTGCGACGGTTCCGGCTCGAGTTCGTCTGGGAAGACCAGGCCACCACGGCGTCGGTGCTCGAGGCGTGGCGCGCGCTCGTCACCGGCGAGATGGCTCCGGCCGAAGTGGTGAAGCGGCTCGAGGTCCACGAGCAGTTCGGGGTCACGGCCGGCACGATGCGCGTGCTCACGCCGCTCGAGGCCTCTTGAGAGCCGCAGGCCGAGCGGCGTTGAGCCGACTTCATGCGGCGGGCAGAGCGGTCACTCCACCGTCGCGCAGGCCAGGCGCGCGAGCGAGTCGCCTGGCGGTGAGGTGCACCCGCTCCTGCGGACTTCAGAATTCGACGTGAAGCAGGCCGGCCGCGCCGCCGGGCAGCAGGCCCATCGCGACGCGCAGCCGCACCGAGGGCGCCTCGCTCTTTGGCCCCGCGTCCTGCTTCTTGTTGAAGTCGTCGACGAGCTGCCGCCGCTCGTCGCGGTTGAGCGGGTGGGCCGGAAAGGCGATGCCGAAGACGATGCCGGCCACCCCGGCCACGCCGAGCGCCGCCGCGAGGATATTGGGCTGCGCGATGGCCTGCCCCTGCAGACAGACGCGGGTGCTGGCATCGAAGATGGCGCAGCGCTGGTTGACGCCGATGAGGAAGGTGACGGTGCCGGCTGCCAGCAGCGCGCCGCCTCCGACGAGCGCCAGCACCTTCCCCACCACCCGGCTTCCATACTGGCTCTTCAAGTCGGCGCGGCCGACGGCGTCGTACAGGTCGCTGCCTTCGAGCGGCTTGCCGCGCTGAATGAGGACGTCGGGGTCTCGACGCGACGGGGTGATGCGCAGGTCGATGGGCGCGAAGGCCGCTGCTCGCGCCGGCTCGGGGGCGACGGCCGGTGGCGCGGGCGCCGGGGAGACGAGCGGAGGCGGTGGAGGCGCTGGCGCGACGACAGGCGGCGGTGACGCGACGGGAGGTGACGCGGCGCCCGCGCGCGAGGCGAGCACCTGCCCCAGGGTGCCGGCCATCGAGGTGAGCGCCGTGCCTTCCTTCGTGTACAGCATGACGACGGCGGTCTCGGCGGGCCCTGGAAACGTTCTCACGACGAGCACGAGGTCGACGGGCAGCGCGGCGCTGAGCTGCACGATGCGCACGTCGGGGTCGGTGGGCTGAACGGCGAGGCCCTCCCCCGTCATGACGAAGCGGGTGCGCTGGCTCGTGCGCAGCGCCTGGGCGACGGCGGCCGCCGCGGCCTGCGTCGAGGGGCTCACCGGCCCGGCCGCCACGACGAGGACGGCGAGGTTCGGCCGGTCGAGGTACGACGCGGTGGCGCTGGGCGTGAAGGTGACGTCCCAGCTGGGCAGCATGGCCACCAGGAGGCCCATGAGCGCGGTCACTGGCATCGGAACTCTCCGGCCGAGGTGCTGAAGGCGCAGTTCGTCTGGCTGCAGCACGGCGCCGAGCCCGCGATGTTCGAGCAGCGCGAGCCACGCGTGATGCAGCACTGCCCGCTGATGCACGACGAGCCCGCCGAGCAGGCCACGCACGCCGCGCCGCGCGCGCCGCAGAACTGAGACGACACCGGGTTGTTCGCGGTGCCCCGGCAGACCGACGGAATGTTCACGTTGTCGCAGCACCCGTTGCAGGAATTGGCCGTGCACAGGCAGCGGCCCGCCGACAGCTCGAGGCCCGCGGGGCACGTGCACACCCCGGCGTTGCACTGACCGCCTGCGCACGAGCTGCAGGCCGCGCCCAACGTTCCACACGCGCCCGAGCCGCCGTTCAGCACGCAGGTGCCGACGGAGTCGCAGCAGCCAGTCGGGCACGAGTTGCGGTCGCACACCCAGGTGCCGCAACCCGAGACGAGGCCGAGGCTCCCGGCCAGGAAAACGACACGTAGAAGGACCATCGCGGCCACATCCGTAGCCCACCCCCGGCCAGAGGCAACGAAGGCCTTCGGCGACCCTCCTGCGCTACGGTGCGGGCGGTCATGGGGTCTTTGCAGCGGCACGCGCACCTTCTGCTGATGGCCGGCTCCCTCTCTGCGTGTCCACCGTCGGGCGCGGAGGACCCCGCCTGCGTGCCCTTTCTGCGCGCCCTGGACCGCTGCGACCCGAGCGCGGCCACGATGCCTCCGCGCGTACGCGACGACCTCGAGCGGAATTGTCCTCGCGTCGCCAGGTCATGCGCCGCGACCGTCGACGTTCAGAGCGACGGCGGGTGCGACCGCTTCAATGCCTGCTTGTACGGCGACTGACACCGGGCCCAAGGGAGCCACATGGCCGCCACCCGCAAACGTCGCGCTGAAACACCTGCACCGGCTGCGACGCCCATCGACCTCGGAGCCATCTTCGGCACGACCGGCCGCGTGAGCGACGAGGCGCTGGCCGTGCTCGCGGACAGCCTGCTGGCGGCCGGAGACCCCTGGGGCGAGGTGATGAGCGCCCAGGCCCGCGGCGACGTGGCGACGACACTGCTCGATGACCCGCGCGTCCTCGGCCCGGTTCGCGCGAAGCAGAGCCGCGCGAAGGTTCGGGTGCTGCACGGGCTCGCAGGCGGCCCCCTCTCGGCCTGGTTCGAGACGAACGAGCGCGCCGACCTCGACGTGCTGTGGCGCGGCGGTTTCGTCGACACCCTCGACTTCCACGCCGGGGCGCGCTGGGTCGAGCCGACGCTCCTCGAGCGGCGCCCACTTGCAGCGCTGCGCGTCCTGCTCACGACCACGCACCTGCCCCCCGGGTGGAACGAGCGCCCCGAGCGCCTGGCCCGGCTGGAGGTGCTCGACCTCGGCGAGGCGGGCCCCACGGAGCGCTTCGACTGGATTCGGCGGCTCCCACGCCTCACCCGGCTGGGCGCTCGCGTCGGTCGCCAGGTCGAGGCCCCCGACTGGCCTGCGGACCTGCACCACCCGACGGTTCGCAGCCTGTGCGTTCGTCTGGGGCAGCTCTCGCCAGCGCTCCTCGCGGGCGTGCTGCGCAGCTTTCCCCGGCTCGAAGATCTCGTGCTCGTCACCGACGTCGACGCCGATGGGCGCGCCCTCGCGCCGCTGCTCGAAGGTGACGTGGGCGCGAACGTTCGCGGCTTCGCGCTGAGCACGGCTGACGACGTCACGCTCGGCGCCCTCGTCGACGCCTACCGCCGCGGGCGATTCCTGCGTGGCCTCGTGGGCGCGGGCGTCGTCTCCGACGTACTGCACCCCGAGGTGTTGGCCGGCACGGAGACGAGCGACTTCGGCCTGGCGCTCAAGAGCGCCGGACGCTTGCGCGAGGCCGTGCCGCTTCTTGAACGAGCCGTCAGGACGGGGGCGCAGGCCCAGCGACTCAACGCCTTGTTCAGCCTCTCGCTGGTGCTCGACGATGACCCCTCGGTGTTCCCCCTCTACGAGGCCATGCACCGCGCGCCGCTTCCGCACCAGGGGCTGACGCTCTCTGCGTGGCGCAACCACGTGCTGACCCTGTGCCCGGTCGAGGACCTCCTGCGGGCGTCGCGCCCCGTCGACCCGGCGCAGGCACGCGCGGCGCTCGAGATCGCACGCCGGGGCATCGCCGCGAACGGCGAGGCCACGACCATGGGCCTTGCGGACCTCCATCACCTCGCCGCGTCGCTGCACCTCGCCCTGGGAGAAGATGCTTCCGTGGACCTGGAGCGGAGTGTCTCGGTGCGTCGGAGCCTCATCGGAGACGGCCTCTCGAGCGTCGAGAATCGGTACTACCTCGCCGTGTCGCTCTGCCGACTCGGGCGCCACGACGAGGCCCTGGACCAGCTCAGCGCGGTGCTCAAGAACGACTCGATGCGGGCCGAAGCCACGCGCGAGACGGGCCTCGCGCCCCTGCGCGGCCACCCACGCTTCCTCGCGCTGCTGCAGAACGACGGAACCCCATGACGCCTCGACACCACGAATACCTCGAGACGACGCGGCGCCTGCTCGACAACCTCGACGACGCGCTCGTCGACCTGCTGGCACAGCGCGCCGAAGTGGTGGCCGCGCTGTGGGCGTGGAAGGCGCAAGAGGGCCTCGACCGGACCGACGCGGGCCGAGAAGAAGCGGTGCTGCGCCGCCTCCTCGAGCGCGCGACGGCGAAGGGCCTCGACCCGTTGCGCATCGAGCCCGTGCTGCGCGCCATCATCGGGAAGCCCCTGGCAGCACCTCCGCGTTGAGCTGGGCCTATCGCGATGCCAGCCCGCGCCGCTGCATCGACGCCTCACCCGTCGCGATGCGCACGAGCTGCTCGAGCCGCTTCCACACCGACTCCTGCCGGTACGGCACGCCGTACCTCTCGCAGAGCGCCTTCACCTTCGGCTGGAGCTGCTGGTAGGCGCGCGGCGGCAGGTCGGGGAAGAGGTGGTGCTCGATCTGGTAGTTGAGGAACCCGTGCAGGAAGTCGTTGAGGTCGCCGCCGGTGCGGAAGTTCACCGAGCCGCGCACCTGGCGGACGAACCACTCGGCGCGCGAGGCCGGCGGGCCGTCGAAGCGCTCGAGGTCGTCGCCCGCGTGGTTGGGCACGATGATGACGAAGCAGTGCAGATTGGACAGCACCTCGGCGCCCAGCGAGTTGAGCGCGACCGACAGTGACGCGAGCGGCCCCAGCGGCAGGAAGAGCGCTGGCAGGCCCAGGAACCTCAGCGCCACATAGGGGAGCAACGCGCCCCAGACTTCGCGGCCGTCGGCAGTGCGCGCGTCGAACGCCTCGAGCATCGTCTCGGGCCCGCGGCCGTCGTCGCGCTGGCTCCGGCCATCACCGCTCGAGCGACGGCGCCGCCGCTGCAGCACCTGGAGCGTGTTGGGCGCGTAGTACGTCAGCTTCCACGTCGCCGCCGACAGCGCGAGGAGCGCCCGCTTCACGGCCCCCGGCAGCTTCGACGTGCGCAGCGCCTCGAGGTTGTGCTCGACGAGGTCTGGGTCGGCCACCTCGTTCGTGTACGCGTGGTGCAGCACGTTGTGCTCGTGACACCAGGCCTCGGGCTCCATCCACTCCGGCCAGTCGAGCAGGCGCCGCCAGCCCTTCGCGAAGCCCTTCGAGGTGAGCCGCGCGGGTGCCGCCTCGATGCGGTCGAGGCCCTTGTGCAGCACGTGGTGGGCGACGATGGTCCACCGCGACGTCGAGCCGAGCGAGAGCAGCGCCATGCTGAGCGGGTTGGGGAACACCCACGCGGTGGCGTAGCCGGCGGCGGTGCACCAGAGGCCCCAGCGCTCGAGCTTCTTCAGGTGCGCGACGTCGTCGGGGCCCAGGGCCGACACCGCCTCCGAACGAAGCGCGCGGAGCTCCCGCTCGAACCCCTCGAGGTCGACGCCGTCACGCCCCAGGGTGAACGACCGCTCTGGCGCCGTCACTTCGTGGCCCCCGTGGCGCACAGCACGAAGGGGAACTTCGACGCCCGCGTGCCTTCGGGCTGGAGCGCGCACCCGGCCCTCAACGGCTCGGGCAGGGCCTCGAACACCTCGACGCCGAGCAGCAACTCCTCGGCCTCGCCCAGGTCTTCACCGAGCTTCGAGGCGCGGTTGACCGGGTCACCGAAGAGGTCGTTCCCCACGCGCAGAAGCTCTCCCGTCGCGATGCCGATGGAGACCCGCAGGGCGTGCCCCTTGAGCTTCTCGACCTCGAGGGCCGCGAGGAAGTCGCGCGCGAAGGCCACCAGCCGCACCGGGTCCTTCGAGACGATGAAGAGGTCGTCGCCGTACTGCTTGACGAGCTCGACCTGGTGCTTCTCGAGGAGCGGCAGGGCCGCGCGCTCCATGCGGCGAATCTGCGAGAGGAACCACGCGATGCCCTTCTCGCGGGTGAGCTTCGAGAAGCCGCTCATGTCAGAGATGAAGACCGACCAGCGCGCCATGCGGCCCTTGAGCGCCTCGTCCGTCGCCGCGGCGGCGGCCACGTCACCGCGGTCCTCGGCGATGATGCGCGCGTCGAGCTCGGCGTCGAGGTCGACCTTCTGGAACGCCACGCCAGACGACGCTGCCTTCGGGGTGGCACAACCGACGAGCGCGACGACGACCCACACGAGCCTGAGCTTCATCCACCCTCCCACTCGACACGGAACACCATGACGCCACCGACGGCGCGCTCGATCTCCACGCGCCCGCGCACCTTCATCATCGCCAGCCCCGCGTCGAGAATGCCCGCGGTGTAGTGCTCGAGCGGCTCGGACTTCACGGTCACGAGGGCCACGTTCGCCGAAGGAAACGCCACCGACGTCTCGCTGTAGTTGTCACCGGTGCGGAACGCGCGGGTGAGGCGCTCGAGCGCGCGGCGGGTGCCGAGGAGCTTGAGAAACTGGGCCGAGGCCGAGCCGATGAGGGTGCCCTGCCAGCCCTCGATGAAGCGCCGGCCGAGAAGTCGGTGGGCCTCGGCGCGCGGCTGGCCCGGGTAGAGCTCGTCGCTGGCGATGTCGAGCCAGTCCTTCAGGCGGGCGGCGGGCCACCCCGGCGGCAGCGGCTTGTCGGGGTCGAGCTCGGCGGCCTTGAGCCGCTCCTTGAGGCGCCCGGTGACGTCGGCGCCGAGCCCACGAAGGAGCCCCTCGGCCTGCGCGACGAAGATGACTCGCTGGTCGACACCCACGGTTCGCCCGCTTCCCTAGCGCAGGCTCCGGAGGCGGGCGCGGAATTCGATGGCACTGAACCGGCTCGGTCACGCTGAGCCCGCGGCGCAAACCATGCGCACCATCCACCACGGGGCCGCGCAGACGCAGTGTTTGCGCCTTGCGCCCCGTCAACCCACGCGATGATCCACGCTGGCCTGTGGCGTGCTTGCCCTCCTCGAACCCCGCGCTTCGAGGAGCCCTTCGATGTGTCTTGCCATTCCCGTTCAGGTGGTCGCGCTGCACCCGGGCGACCAGGCGACGGTCGACATGGGCGGCGTGCGGAAGGACATCTCGCTCGCGCTCGTCGAGGGCGTCGAGGTGGGTGACTACGTCATCCTCCACGTCGGCTACGCGCTGCAGAAACTCGACCGCGACGAGGCCCAGAAGACGCTCGACGCCATCGCTGCCTCGGGAGCGCTCGCCTCATGAAATACATCGACGAGTTTCGAGACGGGCAGGCCGCTCGCGCCATCGCGGCCACCATCGCGCGCGAGGTCGACCCGTCGCGCCGCTACCACCTGATGGAGTTCTGCGGCGGCCACACCCACGCCATCTCGCGCTACGGCATCGCCGACCTGCTGCCGAAGAACATCCGCCTCGTTCACGGGCCCGGGTGCCCGGTGTGCGTACTGCCCATCGGCCGGGTCGACGACGCCATCGCGCTGGCGCTGAACCACCGCGTCATCCTCGCCACCTACGCCGACTGTCTGCGCGTGCCCGCGTCGAAGGGCCTGTCGCTCATGAAGGCGAAGGCCCGTGGCGCCGACGTGCGCATGGTGTACTCGAGCGCCGACGCGGTGAAACTGGCCGTCGACAACCCGGGCAAGCAGGTCGTCTTCTTCGCCATCGGCTTCGAGACGACGACGCCTCCGACGGCGGTGGCGATTCTCGAGGCGCAGCGGCTGGGCCTCACGAACTTCTCGGTCTTCTGCAACCACGTGCTGACGCCGGCGGCCATCGCCCACATCCTCGAGAGCCCCGAGGTGCGCGAGCACGGCACGGTGCCGCTCGACGCCTTCATCGGGCCCGCGCACGTCTCGGTCATCATCGGCAGCCAGCCCTACGAGCACTTCGCGAGCGAGTACGGCAAGCCCGTCGTCATCGCCGGGTTTGAGCCGCTCGACGTGATGCAGGCGGTGCTGATGCTGGTGCGCCAGCTCAACGAGGGCCGCGCCGAGGTCGAGAACGAGTTCACGCGCGCGGTGACGCCCGAGGGCAACCTGAAGGCGCAGGCGCTGGTCGCCCGGGTGTTCGAGCTGCGCAAGGCCTTCGAGTGGCGGGGGCTGCGCTCGGTGCCGTACAGCGCGCTCCGCATCAAGGACGGCTTCCGCGACTTCGACGCCGAGGTGCGCTTTCAGGTCGAGACGAAGTCGGTGGCCGACAACAAGGCGTGCGAGTGCGGCGCGATTCTGCGCGGCCTCAAGCGCCCCCAGGACTGCAAGCTGTTCGCGACGGTGTGCACGCCCGAGAACCCGATGGGCTCGTGCATGGTGTCGTCCGAGGGCGCGTGCGCGGCCCACTACACCTACGGCCGCTTCCGTGACGCGCAGGTGGAGGCGGCTCCATGAAGGCGATTCGTCCCGGCTACGTGCGCCCCATCGACTTCACCTCTGGGCGCGTCGACCTGACGCACGGCTCGGGTGGGCGCTCGATGGCCCAGCTCATCGAAGAGCTCTTCCTCGCCAACTTCGACAACGCGTACCTGAGGCAGCAGAACGACCAGGCCGTCTTCGAGGTGCCGAAGGGCCGCCTCGTGATGGCCACCGACGCGCATGTCGTCTCGCCGCTCTTCTTCCCCGGCGGAGACATCGGCTGTCTCTCGGTGCACGGCACCATCAACGACGTGGCGACCGCCGGCGCGAGGCCCCTCTACCTCGCGGCGAGCTTCGTCCTGGAGGAGGGCTTTCCGCTGGCCGACTTGCGCCGCATCGTGCGCTCGATGGCGAAGGCCTCGATGGAGGCCGGCGTGCCCATCGTCACCGGCGACACCAAGGTGGTCGAGCAGGGCAAGGGCGACGGCGTCTTCATCACCACCACTGGCGTCGGCGTGGTGCCCGAGGGCGTGAGCCCGTCTGGAGACCGCGCGCGACCGGGTGACCGCATTCTCTGCTCCGGGACCATCGGCGACCACGGCGTGGCCATCATGGCGCAGCGCGAGAGCCTGGGCTTCACCACGGCGCTCGAGTCGGACACGGCGGCGCTGCACACGCTGGTCGAGCTGATGGTCCGCGCGGTGCCCGACGTGCACGTACTGAGAGACCCGACCCGCGGCGGCGTGGCGGCGACGCTGAACGAGATCGCCCGGCAGTCGAAGGTGGGCATGCTGATTCGGGAAGACGACCTCGCCGTGAAGCCCGAGGTGAAGGCAGCCTGTGAGTTCCTCGGGCTCGACCCGCTCAACGTGGCGAACGAGGGCAAGCTGCTCGCCATCTGCGCGCCGGGCGACGCGCAGGCGCTGCTCACGGCGATGAAGGAGCACCCGCTCGGCCGTCAGGCCTCCATCATCGGGACCGTCCACGAAGACCCGAACCACTTCGTGCAGATGGAGACGACCTTCGGCGGCAAGCGCATCGTCGACTGGCTGGCGGGAGAGCAGCTGCCGCGGATCTGCTGACATGCGCGTTCTGCTGCTGGCGCACGCGTTCAACAGCCTCACCCAGCGGCTCTGGGTCGACCTCACCGCGCAGGGCCACGAGGTCTCTCTCGAGCTCGACATCGCCGATGCGGTGACCCTCGAGGCGGTCGCGCTGTTCGAGCCGCACGTCGTCGTCGCGTCGTTCTTGAAGCGCGCCATTCCCGAGGTGGTGTGGCGCCGCGTGCCGTGCCTCGTGGTGCACCCCGGGCCACCTGGCGACCGAGGCCCCTCGTCGCTCGACTGGGCCATTCTCGAGGGCGCGCGCGAGTGGGGCGTCACGGTGCTCCAGGCGAACGAGGTGATGGACGGCGGGCCGCTCTGGGCGTCGAGGACGTTCCCGATGCGCGAGGCGACGAAGAGCAGCCTGTACCGGAACGAGGTGACCGAAGGAGCGGCCGTCGCCGTGCAGGAGGCGCTCGCGAAGCTCGAAGCGAAGGAGCGTCCGCTCGTGCAGGACGAGGCGCTCGCGCGCGCCCGGCCAGTGATGCGACAGGCCCAGCGACGCATCGACTGGGAACGCGACGACACCGAGACGGTGCTACGCAAGCTGCGGGCGTCAGACTCGAACCCCGGCGTGCTCGACGAGGCGCACGACGTGCACTGGTTCCGCGGCTTCCGGGCCGGGGTCGACGGCGCGGGCGCTCCAGGGGGCCTGCTCGGTCGTGACGAGGGCGGCGCGCTGCTGCGGAAGACCCGCGACGGCGCCCTGTGGTTGACGCACGCGCAGCCGACGAAGGCGCCGGTCGACGCTCCCGGGGCCCGTCCGTTCAAGCGCCCCGCCGCCGAGGTGGTGAAGGCCGAGGTGCCGCTCGTTGAGGACGCCACCCGTACGGACGTCAGCGCGACCGACGTGGGCGAAGTGACGCTGCTGCGGTTCGACTTCTCCAACGGGGCGATGTCGACGGCCGACTGCCTGAAGCTGCGTGACGCGTTCATCGAGGCCACCCGCCGCCCTTCACGCGTCATCGTGCTCCTGGGCGGAGAAGACTTCTGGTCGAACGGCATTCACTTGAACGCCATCGAGGCGGCTTCGAGCCCGGCCGACGAGTCGATGCGGAACATCGAGGCGATGGACGAGCTGTGCCGCGCGGTCATCGAGTGCACCTCGCACCTCACCATCGCCGCGATGCAGGGAAACGCCGGCGCCGGAGGTTGTTTCCTCGCGCTCGCCGCCGACGAGGTGGTGGCCCGGAAGAGCGTCATGTTGAACCCCCACTACAAGAACATGGGGAACCTCTATGGCTCGGAGTACTGGACGTACCTGTTGCCGAAGCGGGTCGGCGAGGCCGAGGCGAAGGCGCTGACGCAGGGACGACTGCCGCTCGGGGCCGACGAGGCCCAGCGACGCCGCCTGGTCGACGTGACGTTCGACGGAACACCCGCCGAGTTCGTCGCCCGCGTGACCGAGCACGCCCGCGAACTGGCGGAGTCTCCAGACTTCGCGACGCGGCTCGAGCTCAAACGCGCGCGCCGGGCAGACGACGAGGCGAAGAAGCCGCTCGCGAGCTACCGCGAGGCCGAGCTGAAACGCATGCACCTCAACTTCTACGGCTTCGACCCGAGCTACCACGTGGCGCGGTACCATTTCGTGCACCGCCTCCCCCACGCGTGGACGCCGCTCCACCTGGCCCGGCACCGGAGCGATGCGTGGAAGAGGCAGCAGAAGCTGGTGACGCGCGACCGGTAGGCGCCTGCGTCTGGCGGTCGCGGCATTGACCGAACCCGCGTCACCGCCGAGAGTCTTCCCCGTCCATGGCGCTGTCTCTCTCACACGAGTTCGACGGGCTCATCGCCGCGCTCGAGCAGGCACACCTCGACTACGCGCTCGTGGGTGGCCTCGCCGTCGCCGTGTGGGGTGCGCCGCGCGCCCACAAGATCTCTCCCACCTCGAACGACTGAGGGCCCTCGACCGATGAGCGTGTCGATGAAGCCCGCCGACATCACTCGGCGCCTCAGCGAAGCGAGTGAAGCCTCGGACCTGAGCGCCGACCGGCGGCTCGACGGAAAGCTCGACCTCTCGCCGAGCGGCATCTCTCAACGGCTTCGGGAAGCCTCGGAGCTGTTGGACCTGTGTGTCAGCTTGCGGGCGCGCGAGCCCGCGTCGACTCCGACTGAGTGAACGCAAGGGTGATGGCGGTGGAGGCCACGAGTGAGGGTCCTTCGATGATTCGGGTTCTTGGTTTGATGTCGCTCAGCCTCGTGTGGTCGGCGTGCGGCCCACCGCCCTGCGCGTCACTCTCCCGCGCCTGCGAGTGTTTTGAGCGAGTCGACTGCAAGATGGTCACTGAACGGTGCTGGTGCCCATCAGAGTGCAACCCCCGAATCGACTGTATCTGTGGGGGCGGTCGATTCCTGCGCTGCGAGTGAACTGGCGACCTTCGCTCCATGCGCGCAGCGGACTCGTCTCCACCGCGCGAAAGGACGCTCCCGAACGCGCCGCCTCTCCCGGTGTCGACGCCCGGTGTCGACGCCGTCACGCGCGCGCCAGCATCGCGTTCGCGAACAGCCGCGCGAGCGCCATGATGGTGTGCTGCGGGTTGACGCCAAGGTTCGTGGGAATCACCGACGCGTCGGCCACCACGAGCCCCTCGTAGCCGTGCACGCGCCCGTCTCCGTCCACCACCGAGCGGGTCGGGTCGGCGCCCATCACGCAGCCGCCGAAGAGGTGCGACAGAATCGCGATGTACCTCCGCGGGTCGGTCGGCCCGCTCCGGAGCGCCTCGACGTCCTTCGCTTCGAGCTCGAAGGGCAGGCCCGCGATGCCGGGGATGATGGCGCGCGCTCCGGCCGCGAAGTGCATCTGGCCCAACAGGTACATGCCCTGGCGAAAGCGCTCCATGTCGTCGGCGTTCAGCGTGTAGCGGACGATGGGCTTGCTGCTGAACGGGCCGTGGCTGATGGTGCCGGTCGAGTCGGCCCGCACCGCGTGGCACCACATCGCGACGTGGCGGTACTGCCCCAGTCGCTTCATCAACTCCACGCCGCCGCCCGAGAAGCGCGAGGCCACCAGCTCGAGGGGAATCGACAACGTCTCGAGCTTGAGCCCCGGCGTCTCGCGGTAGTGCGTCGAGGCCCAGCCCTGCGTCGCGCCCACGTTCTGGTCGACCGGCTCGTCGTAGACGCCGAAGACGCCCGTCCCCGGGTGCGCGCGGAAGAACTGCCCCAGCGCGCGGCTCTTCACCCCGGAGCGCATCAACAGCACCGGCGAGTGCGTGACCGAGGCCGCCACCACCACGCCCCTGGCGGCGCGCACCAGGAACGACGCTCCGAGCTCGCGCGTCGCCGGGTGCTGGAACCGGCCCTCGACCCCCACCGCGCGACGCCCCTCGAGCACGACCCGTGACACCGGCGCGCACGACAGCACCAGGCCGCCGCGCTCCATCACCTCGGGCACCCACACCACGTTGGTGCTCTGCTTCTTCCGTTTCCTGCAGCCCTGGAGGCACTGCCCGGTGCCCTCGCAGCCCTTCGCGTACCGGCGAATCCAGTGGCTCTCGAAGCCCATGGCCTCGGCGCCCTTCATCGCCAGCTCGTTCGAGCGCCCGCGCGAGCCCACCGGCACCTCTTCGACGCACAGCTCGCGCTCGAGCACCGCCTGCTCGGCCCACACCTGTTCGCGGAGCCCTTCGCCGCCCACGCCGTGCTCGCGCTCCCACTGCGTGAAGATGTCGGCCGGCGTACGAATGGCGATGGCCGAGTTCACCACCGTGGTGCCGCCCATCGTGCGCGCCTGCACCACCGGCCACAGCGCGCGCCCCATGGTGACGGTGGCGCCCCAGTCGTCCATCAGGTCGCGCATCGCGCCGTACGCGCTCGACGGGTACTGCTCGGGCTCCCGCCACGCGCCGGCTTCGACGAGGGCCACCTTCGCCCCCGCGCGCGCCAGCACCACCGCCGCCGCCGCGCCACCCGCGCCGCTGCCCACCACCACGTAGTCGACGTCGGCCTCGAAGCGCCGCTCGCCGAAGGAGACGTGCGGCATCAGTCGGCCCTCCACGTACCCGGGTCGTCGGGGAGCGCCGACAGGGCGAAGCGCCGCCGGACGTCGGGGTGCGCGCCCCAGCACAGGCCGCAGGGGAACTTCACGAGAAAGATGGCCTGCCGAACGAGGTACCAGTCGCTGCCCGCGATGCGGCTGGCGTGGCGGTCGAGCAGTGACGCGGGGAGCAGGAAGGCCGGCAGCGGCACGAAGACGGTGAAGAGCGGACTCAGATGGAACACGAGCGCGCCCGCGAGCACGCCCACCCACATGAGGAGCGGACACTCCCGCTGGAAGCGCTCGAGGAAGCCGTCGACGTCGCAGTCCTCGAGGCCGGGGAGGCCCTCCGTCCGCGGGTACAGCGCACACATCGCGGAACGCACGAGCCACGTCATGGGCGCAGCGGGCTAGCGCAGTGGCGCTGGCGCCTCAATCGGCGTCGACAAAACGGACCGCCTGCAATCGAGAGGAACAAGAAGCCGAAGGTTTCGGTCTCCTGTGCTTCTCGACCTGGAAAGGTGGGCCCCACGAACGACCCAACCCCTTGACTCGTGGCGAGCGCCTCGGCTGAACGGGATGATTGACGACGCAGACCAGCACGGGTCGAGTGCCCCCATGCGCTGCGTCGTCTTTCAACACGAGCCCCATGAAGGTCCTGGCCTCTTCGAGCCGGCGCTGGCGGCCGAGGGCTTCTCGTTCGTGAAGCGGTTCCGCGGCGTCGAGCACAAGGACCTCGACGCCGAGCTCCTGGTCGTCATGGGAGGCTCGATGAGCGTCACCGACACCTCGGCGCACCCGTTCCTCAACGACGAAGTGGCCCTCCTCATCGAGCGCCTCGCGCTGGGCCGCCCCACGCTTGGCATCTGCCTCGGGGCGCAGCTGCTCGCTACCGCCGCGGGCAGCACCGTCACCCGCGGGAAGAACGGCTTCGAGGTGGGTGTCGGCCCGGTGCGATGGACGACGCAGGCGCTCGCCGACGACGTGCTGCGGGGGCTCAAGCCGAAGTCCACCGTCGCGCACTGGCATGAAGACACCTGGGCGCCCGTCGAGGGAGCCACGCTGCTGGCCTCGACCGACCGTTACACCCAGCAGGCGTTCCGCCTCGGAGACTCGTTCGCGTTTCAGTTCCACCTCGAGCTCACCGGAGACGCGCTGGGGACATGGCTCGACGGGGCGCGCGACGAGCTCGCCGCCGCAGGGAAGGACGTCGACGAGCTGAAGGCCTCGCTCGGAAAGCTGCGGGCCGCCGAGGCCGAGAACCGCGCCGTCATCGAGCGACTGGCGCACCACTTCGCCCGCATCGCCCGGCGCTGAGCCTCGGGACGCCCCCCCCGCCTCGTGCGCGACACGTGGAGCGGCAACACCGTCACCCTCGGCGACCAACGCATCACCTGCCGCGAGACCGAAGGCACGCCGGACACCGACGGCTAGCGCACGCTCCTCTGTCACCAGCGGCGCGAGGGCACGTGGCGCACCGACGGCACGCTGCAACAGTTCGCCATCGCCGGGTGGGCCGACGGAGCCTGCCCGCTCAAGACGTGCAACACGTACCGCTGAAACGCAGCCTCACAGCCCGTCGAGCAGGCCCATGCGGTCCTTCAGGCGCAAGACGCGCCGTGCTGCGTCGTCGAGCCGCGCGCGCGCCTTCGGGTCCGACTCCGCGAGCCGCGTCAGCACGCCGATGGGGTCGATGCCCTTGTCCCAGTCGGGCGGCGCCGTGGTGAGGATGAGGTCGTTCCCCGCGAGGAAGGCCTGCGTCAGCACGTCTTCGGCGGTGCCTCCGATGGCGTCGGCCAACACCTGAATCGCGATGTCGTCCGTCACCGCCAGCCAGTCGTGCTCGTGCACCAGCGCCACCAGCGACGGCGACAGAATGGCCGGCCGGCCCTCGTCGAACGCGGCGTAGCCGACGTTGGCCAGCATCACCCCGCCCAGCACCGGCGCGGCCTCGACGAAGGCCTTCACCTCGGCCAGCACGCGCGCCTTCGGCCAGTCGCAGGTGACGAGGTGGTGGTCCGAGTCGCCGTCGATGTCGCCGTAGCCCGGAAAGTGTTTGCCGATGGGCACCACGCCCGCCGACAGCAACCCCTTCGAGTACGCGCGGGCCTTCGCCACCACGACGGCCGGGTCGCCCGAGTACGAGCGCTGGTTGCGCTCCATGTGGCCCGAGGGAGCGACGTCGAGCACGGGCGCGAGGTTCAGGTTGAGGCCGAGCCAGCGCATCGTCTGCCCCACCGAGCGGCCCCACGCCTCGACCTCGTCGTCGGGCAGCTGCGCCATGTCGCGCGCCGACGGCATGTCTTTGAGCGCCTTCACCGAGGCGAGCCGGTTCGAGCGGCCGCCCTCCATGTCGACCGCGAAGAACGGCGGAATCGGCGCGCGCGCGCGGGCCTGGTCGATGCGCTCCTTCGCCTTGACCGTCTGCCGCAGCATGGTGCCGAGGAAGAGCACACCACCCACCTGCACCGGGCCCGTTTTGTCCACCTGCGGGTACGCGAGCAGCACCTGCGCCGCGCGGCCACGGATGTCGAGCGAGTCGAGCACCCGCGACACCCGCGCCTCGTCCACCTTCCGCTCGAGGGGAAACGCGCGCTGCTTCGGGGTGACGGGCTTGACGACCGGCGCAGGCACGACGCCTTCGCTGGTGACGCCGCCGTCGAAGGACTGCGCCAGGGCAGGAACGGCGAGCACGAGGGAGAAGGCAAACCACCGCATGTGGTGCCATTTCAGCATCGAACGCGCGGGCCCGCTTGTTCTCGCGCCTCTCCACGTGACCGGGCCCGACGGGGCGCTACGCTCGCCGCCACCGGAGCCACCCCACATGCCGCTCAACCGCCCCCTCTTCGAGCAACGCTTCGCTGCGCTTCGGGCCGTCCCGGGCCTCGACGCAGCCACCCTCGACGCGCTCGCGGCCACGCTGCGCGACCCCGACGACTGGGCCTGCTTCCGGTTGAACCCCGTGTCGTTCGCGCAGGCCCACGGGCGGGCGGCGCACGATGTGCTCGACGTCTTTCTCCACGCGGCGCGACACGGCGTGCTCGAGCTGCGCTTCAACCTCGTGTGCCCGGGGTGCGGCGCGGTCGAGTACCAGGTCGGCCGGATGGACGCGGTGCCCTCGAAGGACTGGCACTGCATCGTCTGCGACCGCGACGTGGTGGCCGACCTCGACGACCGCGTCGAGGTGTCCTTCACGCCTGAGGTGGGGGTGCGCGCCCTCGACCTGGCGCCCTTCACCGACGTCGACCGCTACTGGCGGTTCTTCTACAGCGCGAACTTCGTGCGCAGCCCCGAGCTGACGGCCTTCCTCAAGCAGCTCATGGTCGACCTCTTTCTCGTCGCTCCGGGGGAAGACGTCACCTTCACCTTCGAGGCCTGCGAAGGCCGCACCTTCCGCGTGCTGTCCCTCGACGCCCACAGCCAGGCGATGATGCCCACCGCGCCGTCGGGCGCCGCCGAGGTCGAGGTCTCGTGCGCGCGCACCGGCCTGGCGCCAGCGAGCGTGCCCGTGCGGCCTGGGCCGGTGACGGTGCGCCTGGTGAACCGCGGCCTCGAGCCCGTCGGCGCGATGGCGGTCCACGTCGACTGGGACGGGCTCGGCGCCGTGCTGGCCCGCGCGCCCAATGAGCTGCGCGCGTTCCTCACCGCCAAGATGCTGCTCAACACCCAGACGTTCCGCGACCTCTTCCGCGCGCAGCAACTCGACGCCGACATGCGCCTGCGCGTGCGCTCGCTCACGCTCCTCTTCACCGACCTCAAGGGCAGCACCGAGCTCTACGACCGCACGGGCGACCTGCACGCGTGGCAGTTCGTCCGGGAGCACTTCCGCGTGCTGTCCGATGCGGTCCGCCGACACCGGGGCGCCATCATCAAGACGATGGGCGACGCCATCATGGCCTCGTTCAACGAGCCCACCGACGCCGCGCAGGCCGCGCTCGAGATGATGGACGGCATGCGCGCCCTCGAGGCCCGGCTCGAGGCCGAGGGGCACCAGACGGGCCTCAAGGTGGGGCTGCACGAGGGGCCTGCGCTCGCCGTCACCGCCGAGGAGCGGCTCGACTACTTCGGCCAGACCGTGAACGTGGCTGCGCGCGTGCAGGCGCTCGCGCAGGCGGGAGAAATCTGGGCGACCCCCAGCGTGATGGACGCGCCCGGCGTCGCGCCCGTGCTGGCGCAGGCGGGGTGGCGCGCAGAGCTTCGCGAGGTGAGCCTCAAGGGCGTGGGCGGCATGACGAAGGTCCACCGCCTGGCCCGGTGACCGGCTCGGCGCAGGTGAAAAGGCTGGTGGTGCTGTCGTGGTGGGTGAGGTGGGTGCCGCGGCGGTTGGTTTCGCCCTCCTCGCCGACAGGTGTGCGCGTCTGCGTCGACTCCCGCTTCGCGCTCGCGGCGTTCGCCGGGGTGACGGTGTGGAAGCCGAACGAGTCAGAGTGGGGCGCGATGACCGGGCTGCCCGTCACGACGGACCGCGAGGGCCACGCAGCCGCCGCAGGAGCGGCTCCCATGCGTCGTCAGTGACCCGGAAGGCCCGCGTGTCGCTCAGCGACTTACATGGCAGCAGCGGAGCGGCTCTGGTTCAGTGTGCGAATGCGTTCTGCCTTCGTCCCCGGCCTCCTCGCGCTGTCGGCCTGTAGCCCATCCGCTCCTCAGCTCTCGGTCGAGCTGGCGCCCGTCACGCTGGCCGCGCCCATGGGGCCCACCTGCCTCCAGCGCTGCACCGTCGCGCGCTCCGACTGCGGCGACCTGGTGGAAGACCGCTGCGCGCTCGCCTGCGCCGACGCCATCGCCGAGACGACCCGCGGGTGCCTCGCGCAGCACCGTGAAGACTGTCTCGAGGCCGCGGTGTGCGTGCGCGCTCCGCCGAGTCGGCCGTTCAGCCCCGGCCCGTACGGCACCGGCGTGAAGGACCTCGCCGGGCCCGTGTCACTCCCAACCGTCGACGGCACCTTCCGCCTCGAGGCGCAGTTCACCGGCGACGACAGCGTGCTGTTCCTCTTCCGCGCGGGCTCGACCGCCAGCCTCTTCAACGGCCTGCTCAAGCCGCTCCTCGACGCCTCGCCCCGCAACGTGCACTACGTCTTCGGGCCGCTCGACGACGCGGCGGCCTTCGAGGCGACCCGGCGCCGGTGGACGACGGAGCTCTCGCAGCTGCCCGACGCCGACCGCCGCCACTGGCTGCCGCGGGTGCACTTCCTCCTCGCGCCCGTCGACGTGCTCGAGGGCTGGGTGGGCGACATGATGCGGGCGCGGCGCGCGATGCCGCCCCGCTACCTCGGCAACGGGCTGACGGCCTTCGGCATCGACCGCGCCCAGCGCATTCGCGAGGTGGGCATGCTGGGGCGCCTGGGCTCTGGTGGCGTGGCGGCGGACCTGCGGCTCCTCGCGAAAGAGGCCGAGGCCTTCAACTTCGAGTTCCAGCGCGACCAGCGCCTCGCCGCCGAGGCCAACGTGCGGGTGGTGCAGGTAGCCACCCGGCAGACGGCGTACGACCGCATCGACGCCGACGTGATGCTGCCCCAGGGCGCCGAGCTCGACGCCTACGACACCCTCGAGGTCGACCTCACCATGGACTGCCCCGACCACCTCAACGCCACCTGCGGCGCCTGGGACTACCTGAGCCACCTGTACCAGTGCACGCCGGCGACGGGCGCCGACGGGGGCGCCGACTGGCAGTGCGACCGCGAAGTCGCCAGGTGGATTACGACGTACTGGCGCGAGGGCCGCTGGGTGACGGACATCTCGTACCAGCTGGCCGCGCTCAAGCCCGGAGGCCCGGTGCACCTGCGGTGGACCGCGAGCGGTCAGTTCGACCCGCGCCGCACCGAGTACATCACCACGCTGGCCCTGCGCTTCTCGACCCGCGGGAAGACCCTGAAGCCGGTGCAGGCCACCCCGCTGTGGACCGGCGGTCGGCTCGACATGGCCTACGACGGCCAGAAGGCGCCCCGGGACGTCATGGTTCCGGCCGACGCGGCGAAGGTCGAGCTGGTGACGCTCATCACCGGCCACGGCGGCGTCATGCCCACCAACTGCGCCGAGTTCTGCAACCACGAGCACCTCTTCTCGGTGAACGGCGTGACGAAGCGCCAGGCCTTCCCCGAGGCGCAGTCGACCAACGGCTGCCTCGAGCGGGTCGACGAGGGCGTGGTGCCGAACCAACACGGCACCTGGTACTTCGGCCGCGGCGGCTGGTGCCCGGGCCATGACGTGGCGCCGGTCGCCTTCGACGTCACCAGCGACGTGCGCAAGGGCCAGCTCAACACGCTCACCTACCAGGCCCGCTTCCGCAGCCAGCCCATCACCGAGCACCTCGGCAACGTCGTCATGAGCAGCTGGCTGGTGGTGTACCGCTGACGGCTTTGGGCCTACTCGAGCGTGGCCGCCAGCTCGTCGCGCTCGATGATGGCGCGGTACTGACACGGGTGCGCCTTGGTGGGGAAGAACTTCTCGACCCAGTCGAGCGTCGACGAGGCGGCGTCGTACTTCTTCTGCTGGAACTCGGCGCGCGCCTGCATCAGCAGCTTGTTGCACTGGTTGTCGAGGTCGCGACGTGACTCCATCATCTTGTCGTGGGCCAGCTGGTACTGGGGCCCGCGCTTGTCGGGCGGCATCGCCTCGTAGAAGAGCCACGCCTCGCGGAAGCCCTTGTACGCTTCCCAGCGGTTCGACGCGCCGATGTCGCGCTGCTCCCACTTGCCCTCGGCGCGCTTGTAGCGCTCCGCCGCGTCGGCCTTGAGGCCGTCTTCGTCCTTCTCGGGCAGCACCGTCACCTCGACCCAGATGTTCCACAGGCTCCAGGGGTCGGTCTCGGGCGGGTTCTTCGTGTTGTCGAAGGTGACGGTGTTGGTGGCGTTGCGCTTGAGGTGCCGGGCTGGAATCAGCAGCTCGTGGTCGATTTCATTGGCGGCCAGCGTGTCGGGCGGCGCGAAGCCCATGTCGACGCCGTTGACGTTGATGGACAGCTCGTTGTCCGAGAGGTCCTTGCACTGGTAGTGCAGCACCACCATCACCTCGACGGGCGACTTGAGCTCGAACTCGAACACCTTCTGGTCGACCCGCTCGTAGCCGACGCCGGGGCCCACGCCGAACACCTGCTCGACGGGCTGCTCGGTGAGCTCGTTGGCCTCGGGCGCCTTGCGCTTCGTCTCCTCCGGGAGCACGGCCTGGAGGAAGAGCCCGAGCACCAGCAACAGGAACAGGCCGCCCCCGCCAGCCACCGCGAGGCGCTTGCCACGCGAGGCCTCTTTCCAGAACACGATGGCCGCGCCGCTGGCGCCCTGCCGTTTGAGGCGCGCGCGCTCGGCGGCCGAGAGGCGCTGCTCCCGCGCGGCGCCGCCCACCTCGACCTGCTTCAAGTCGGTGTTGCTGTCTTCGGCGGCGGCCAGCGCGTTGGGGTCGGGCCGCATCAACGGCGACGGCCCGCTGGGGCGGCTGGCCCGGGGCGGCTTCGGAGCGCTCGGCCGCGGCCCGCTGATGACGGGCATCATCTGCGTCGAGCGACGTTCGATCTTCTCGCGCTCGCCGGTGTTGACGTTCTTGGGCAGCATGGCGACGCCCTTGTTGCGCGAGCGCTTGAGCTCGGCGGCGTTCACCACGCGGGTGTGCTGCCCCGCCTCCTGCGGCACCTCGGTGCCGGGCTCTTCCGGCAGCGCCTCTTGAGCCATGGCGGCGAAGGTGAACTTCACCGGCCCCAGCACGATGGAGTCCCCGTCCTTCAGCGGCTGCTTCGCCACCTTGCTGCCGTTGACGACGGTGCCGTTCGACGAGCCGAGGTCCTCGATGAGGAAGCCGGCCCCCTCGCCGAAGATGCGCGCGTGCCGCCGCGAGACGCCCGCGTCGTAGAGAATGACGTCGCACTCGGGCGTTCGGCCGATGACGACCGACTCCTGGTCGAAGACGAACTCCCGGCCGGCCTCTTTGCCTTCGGCAATGACGAGTTGGAATGCCATCGAGCGAGGTGGTTACTCTAGTGAGGCCCGTGCGGCCTCGGCAACGCTCCGAATCGCCCATGGGGGCGAGACGACCCTGGCGTCACCGCCGAATGACAGCACCCAGCCGGTGAGCCAGCGCACATTGTCGCCGGGTACCGACACCTCCACGGCCCCGTCGGCCCGCGGGCGAGCGTCAGAGAAGCGCTCACGCACCCACGCCGCGCGCGCCCTCGAGAACAGCACCGTCACCGGCTCGGCGCTCGCTCCCGCCCCGGGCACGCGCGGTTTTCCTGGCGACGCTGGGGGCTCGAACGTCACGTCCGTCACCTCGAGGGGACCCATGCGGTCGACGCGGAAGAGCCGCTCGGCGCCCCGCCCCACGTCGTGTCCCGCGAGGTACCACTGGCCGTGGTGGGTGAAGAGCTCGGCGGGTCGAACCTGGCGCCGCTCGGTCTGCCCGCGCACCTGCGCGAAGTAGTCGAAGCGCACCTCGCGGCGCTCCGAGATGGCCCACGAGAGCGCGCCGAGGCCCGCGGGCCCCTCACTCGCGGCGTCGAGCCGGTGACCCAGCTCACGAAAGCGCGCCACCGCCTGCGCTGGCAGCACGCGCTCGAGCTTCTGGAGCGCCGACCCGAGCGCGTCGGACGAGGCGGGCCCCAGCACCCGGGCCGCGGCCGCCAGCGCCACGCCCTCCGCGGCCGTCAACCTCGGCGGCACCGAGAGGCGCTGGTCGAGCTCGACGAACACCCGGTCGTCCTCGACGAAGATGTCGACGAAGTCGTCTGGCTGGAAGGGCGGGCGGCCCACGAGGGTGAGCTGCTCGAGCGCCTCGAGGAGCTCCGCGCGGGTGACGCCGAGCGCCTGGGCCACTTCGTCGACGGGCCGGCCGGGGTGCCGCGACACCCACGGCACGAGGAAGAGGAGCCGGCGCAGCCGCTCATGGTGCTCGGTGCTCATGCGCCCGCGCCTTCATGCGCGTCGAGCACCGTCTGGGCGACCGACCGCGCGCGCGCGACGGCCTCGGGCGGCCCCACCACCTTCGCACCCGGCGCCAGCGAGAGCACCGTCGTCACCAGCGCGTCGAGGTCCGTCGCCCGCAGGGTGACGCGGGCGCCCACCGGGTCGACGCCGAAGAGGGCGCGCGCCACGGGAACCAGGTCGGTCGACAGCGCCACCTCGACGTCGATGGGCGCGTGGAAGCGCGCGTGCCACGGCCAGACGGGAATGACGTCGTCGAGGCGGAAGTCCGAAGGCACCTCGAAGTCGGGCGACTTCGGCCGCGCCGGGTTCACCTCGAGCCAGCGCATGCGGTGCACGACGAAGGTGCGCAGCGCTCCGCGGAGGTGGCAGTGCCCCGCCAGCGCCCACACGCCCCGGCGCAGCGCGAGGCCATAGGGGTCGACCTTCCGATGCGTCACCTCACCCGAGCGCGGCGAGAAGTACTCGAGCGTGACGGACTTGCGCGCCGCGATGGCCGCCCAGAGCGTGTCGAGGCGGGCCGGCAGGGCCGCGGTGTCGACCGAAACGCCCGGCTCGAGGCGCACCTTCGGGGGCGCGAGCGGGCCCTCGGCGAAGAAGGCCACCTTGCGCAGCGCGTGGGCGAGGTCCTGGCTGCCGGGGAACGCGCCCGACGACAACGCGGCGGCGCCGGCGGCATACAGCACGGCGAGCTCCTCGGCGGTGAGGCCGGGCTCCGGCAGGTAATAGGCGTCGGGGTCGACGCGGTACCCGCCTTCCTCTTCGTCGGTGCGGGGGACGAACGCCAGGGGAATACCCAGCTCGAGCAGCTCGGCCTTGTCGCGCTCGAACTTGCGCTCACACGCCTCGACCGAGCCCTCGCCGTAGTCGGCCTTGAAGAGCGCGCGGAGCCGTTGCCATGAGACCGGGCGCTTCTCGGCGAGCAGGAGGGCCACGAGGTCGAGCAGGCGTTCGGTACGGTCCATAGCGACGAAATGACGGTAGCAAGAACGCGCGCGGAACGACGCACCAGCTGACGCACCACGAGTACGGGGTGCTGAAGCGGCTGGAGCGCGTCGTCTACAGCGGGCACGTCGCGCCGCGGGCGCTGCCGTCGATGGACAGCGTGACGTACACGTACCGCGGCGAGGGGAGTTGGAGCGCTGCGACGAGGCGAAGGCGACGGCGTCAGGGCAAGTGGTGGAGGTGACGCGGCACTTCTACGACAGCCTCGAGCGGAGACGTGAGACGGTGCGTTACGACGGGTACGTCACCACCTTCGAGTACGACACGAAGGAGAACCGGACGTTGGTGCGGGACGGACGCTGGTGGAGACGAGGTACACGTACGACAGCAACGACAGGTTGAAGACAGCGACGACGCCGATGGGGACGGCGACGTACGAGTACCTGACGGACGGGCTGTTGTGGACGACGACGTACTCCGCGCCGACGACGCTGGTGGAGCG
>JANRKQ010000056.1:0-169083 GCA_033763395.1 Myxococcaceae bacterium | reverse complement strand
ACCCCCCTGGAGGCGCGGCCGACCTCGGGGCGTCGGGGCTCGAGCCATCGCTGTGATGCGACCTCGTCTCCACGTGGAGCGCCGTCGCCGCAACGGAAGCTCGACGGGCACTGGCGGTCGGTCGAAGCCGCCGAGGGCCTGTGGGTCGAGCGTGACGATGCCGTCCACCTCGCGCGAGAGCAGCGCTTCCTCTGGTGACAGCGGGATGGTGGGTCACGACGCTCGAGGTCGCTCGACCTGAGCTGCTGCTTGAGCCCGCTTCCTTCGTCCCGCTGGCGTGGCAGGCGCAAGACGAGCGCCTCCCGGTGCTCGACGAGATGAACCCAGCTTCGCTGCGGCGGGCACCACGGGCGCGGGCGCCTCACATTCTGGCGCCCCCTGCAGCCACTCGAGGCTTCGGAGCGCCCCCCTCGCACCGGCCTCGCCCTGGAGCCAGTCCGGCTCCTGCTCACGGCTCGAACAACACCACCTCGTCGAACCAGCGCGACTGGGCCTGCGACGCGCCCGTCACCAGCGTCGTGGGGAACGCGATGGAGCCGAACGGGGCAGTACCCGTGAAGACCTGCCCGCGCGCGGGGCCGTTGCCTTCTCCGTCAAAGTCCAGCACCGCGTCGCCATCGATCCACACCCGCAGCACTCCGTTCCCCGCGCCCAGCGACGTCTCGCGCTGCACCAGCATCGTCAGGCGGTGCCACGCGTCGTCGGCCACGGCCGCTGGACCGAGCCGCGTGACGCGCAGGTGCTGCCGATACACCGAGTTCGGCTGGGCCGGCGTCACCTGCGCCCGCACGTCGCGCACCGTCACTTGCCAGCGCAGGCCCACCCCGCCGTCGGGCTCGGCAGCGGCGGCGAGTACGAGCGCGCCCCGGGCCATGCCCTCGCGGCCCACCACCGCCTCGGTCGAGCTGAGGCCACGGCCCTGACACCACGTCGCTGGCTGCTGAAACCGGAAGTCCCGGCTGAACCGGAACCGGTACGTCAGCACCGCCGTCAGCGGGCTCGTGTTGGCCAGCACCTTGCCGATGAAGACGTCGGCGTCCTGGCAGGCGGCGTTCTGGGGGTAGTCGATGCGCAGCGAGCGCGAGCCCCCCGCCGCCACGGTGCCGTCGAGTGAGAACGACGCGTTCTGCTCGCGCTGGTCCCCGTAGCTGCCCTTGATGGCCGCCGTGTTCGCCCAGCGCTCGAAGTCGTCCTGGAAGAGGACCTGCGTCGCCGCGCCCGTCGGCTCCCGGGGCCCACCATCGGGCTCGACCTCGGGGCCGCCGGCGTCTGGTGCACCACCGCCCGCCGCGCCCGCGTCAGTGGAGCCAGCGTCTGACTCGACGGCGGTCGACGCGTCTTCCGACCCGGCGTCGGCCACCGGCTTCGGCGCACCACACCCCACAAGGCCCACCACCCACACCACCGCGACCGCCCTCCACCGCTGCTGTTCCACGCCATCTCCCTGGCTGTTGTCGGCCGGCCCGCGAAAAGACGCTGACGTTCTGTCGTTTCGTGGCCAGATCACCCTACACTGTTCGACGATTCAGGGCCGACTCACCCACTGGACACCCCCTCCATGACGTCCACCTTCCGACTCCTCGCGCTCGCCTGCGCCACGCTCGGGCTCTCGCTCGCCGGCTGCTCGCGCACGACCGTCTACTTCTGCGGCACGCCCGACGACCCACCGTGTCCCACCGGGTTCTCGTGCGTGGCCAACCGCTGCGTCGTCGACCCCAACCCGCAGCCGTGCCCGATGGGCACCACGCGGTGCAACGGCCAGTGTGTCACCCTGCAGAGCGACCGCACGAACTGCGGCGCCTGCGGCACGGTGTGCCCCATGGGCCAGGCCTGCCAGCTGGGCGTCTGCCGCCAGGGGTGCATCAACGGCCAGACGAACTGCAACGGCACCTGCGTCGACACCCAGGCCGACCGCGCGAACTGCGGCGCCTGCGGCACCACCTGCAACGGCCTCGAGGACTGCTCGCAGGGCCGCTGTCAGTGCAGCGCGCCGCTCACCCAGTGCGCGAACGGCGCCTGCGTCAACACGCAGAGCGACGCGGCCAACTGCGGCGCCTGCGGGAGGGCCTGCGGAGCCGGGCAGCTGTGCCAGGCCGGGCGCTGCGTGGCCACCTGCATGCCGGGCCTCGCCCAGTGCGGCACCGCCTGCGTCGACGTCGCGACCGATGAGCTGAACTGCGGCGCCTGCGGCAACCGCTGCTCCTCGAACGAGACGTGCTCGATGGGCCGGTGCACCGGCGCCTGCGGGCCCGGTGAGGCGCTCTGCAACGGAACGTGCACGAAGGTGCTCGACGACCCGCGCAACTGCGGTGCCTGCGGCCGCGACTGCGGGCCGAGCGGGACCTGCGTCATGGGCAGCTGCACCATCGCCTGTCTGCCGAACCAGCAGGTGTGCAACGGCCAGTGCACCGACACCCGCGTCGACGCCCGCAACTGTGGCCTGTGCGGCAACGCCTGCGGCCCCAACGAGCTGTGCACCGCCGGCCGCTGCGTGCCCGGGAGCTGTGGCCGCCCGCTCATCCTCTGCGGGCCGTCGTGCGTCGACGTGCAGACCGACCCGTCGAACTGCGGCTCCTGCGGCAATAACTGCGGCGCGGCGGGCGTCTGCGTGGCAGGCCGGTGCTCGACCGCGTGCGGCCCCGGCCAGACGTCGTGCAACGGCACCTGCGTCTCGCTCGGCACCGACCCGCGGAACTGTGGCGGCTGCAACGTGACGTGCCCCGGCGGCGCGGCCTGCGTGAACGGCGCCTGCACCATGGGCTGCGCGGCGCCGCGGCAGCTCTGCAACGGCCTGTGCGTCGATCCGTCGGCCGACAACCTCAACTGCGGCGCCTGCAACGTGCGCTGCGCGCCGGGCCAGCAGTGCCGCGCGGGCGTCTGCCAGGCGGTGCCCTGCCCCATCCCCGGCCAGGTGAACTGCAACGGCCTGTGCACCGACACCACCACCGACAACCTCAACTGCGGCGCCTGCAACAACCCCTGCGCCCGCGGCCAGCAGTGCGTGATGGCGACGTGCACCACGCCCAACTGCCCCATCCCCGGGCAGATCAACTGCAACGGCACCTGCGTCGACCGCTTCAACGACCCGACGAACTGCGGCGCCTGCAACGTGCGCTGCGGCATGGGCCAGACGTGCTCGGCCGGCGCCTGCGTCACCCCCGGCTGCCCGGCGGGTCAGATTCGCTGCAACGGCGTCTGCGTCGACCGCTTCAACGACCCATCGAACTGCGGCGGCTGCGGCATCACCTGCCAGGCCGGCACGCAGTGCACCGGAGGCCTCTGCACGCCCACCCCCTGCCCCACGCCAGGTCAGATTCGGTGCAACGGCGTCTGCGTCAACCCGCTGGCCGACTCGCTCAACTGCGGCTTCTGCAACAACGCGTGCGGCGTCGGCCAGAGCTGCACCATGGGCCGATGCAGCTGCACGGGCGGGCTGACGGCCTGCATGAGCCCCGTCGGGCTCGCGTGCGTCAACACCCAGGCCGACAACAACAACTGCGGCAGCTGCGGCAACGTGTGCGGGCCGGGCACGAGCTGCTCCGGCGGCGTGTGCGGCTGCCCGGTGGGCCAGACGCTGTGCAACGGCCGCTGCGTGGCCACCCAGACCGACCCGCTCAACTGCGGCACCTGCGGCAACGCCTGCGGGGGCGGCGCCACCTGTCAGGCCGGCGTCTGCCAGTGCCCTGCTGGCACCACCCGCTGCGGCAACCAGTGCGTCAACACGCAGACCGACGTCACCAACTGCGGCATGTGCGGCGTGGGCTGCGCGGCCGGCGCGTCGTGCACCGGCGGCACGTGCCAGTGCCCCATGGGCAGCACGGTGTGCAACGGCCGCTGCGTCAACACCCAGAGTGACTCGGCCAACTGCGGCGCCTGCGGCACCTCGTGCGGGCTCGGCTCGTGCGTCAACGGCGCCTGCACCTGCGCGCCGGGCCTCACGTTGTGCAACGGCACCTGCGTCAGCCTCGGCACCGACCCGGCCAACTGCGGCGCCTGCGGCACCTCGTGCGGCGCCACCGGCATCTGCTCGAACGGCGCCTGCCAGTCCTCGTGTCCGATGGGCTTCGTGCGCTGCGGCACCATCTGCGTCAACCCGCAGACCGACCCGGGCAACTGCGGCACCTGCGGCACCTCGTGTGGCGGCGGCCAGTGCGTCAACGGGGCCTGCACCTGCGCGCCGGGCTTCACCCGCTGCGGCAACCAGTGCGTGCGCCTCCAGCAGGACAACGCCAACTGCGGCGCCTGCGGCCGCTCGTGCGGCATGAACCAGGCGTGCCAGTTCGGCAACTGCGTGACGATGTGCTCCGGCTTCCTCACCAACTGCTCCGGCGTGTGCACCAACACGGGCTTCGACGTGAACAACTGCGGCGCCTGTGGCAACGCGTGCGGCACCGGCGCGCAGGGCTGCAGCCAGGGCCAGTGCCTCTGCAACGCCGCGCAGGGCTTCGTGCGCTGCGGCAACCGCTGCGTGCGCACCGCCACCGACGGAGCCAACTGCGGCGCCTGCGGCAACGTCTGCGGGCCGACCCAGGCGTGCAGCAACGGGGTGTGCACCACCATGTGCCCGGGCGGAGAGACGGCCTGCCCGTCGACGCCCGGCGGCACCCCCAACACCTGCGTCAACCTGCAGACGAGCGCCTCGAGCTGCGGCGCCTGCGGGCGGGCGTGCGCCACCGGAGAGCAGTGCATCGGCGGCATCTGCTACTGCACGGCGGGCCGCGCGGTGTGCAACGGCGTCTGCATCGACGTGCAGGCCAACCAGCAGAACTGCGGCGCCTGCGGCAACGTCTGCCCCTTCGGCCGGGTGTGCGCGGCCGGCGTGTGCCAGTGCCCCTTCGGCACGACGCTCTGCAACAACCAGTGCGTCAACCTGCAGACGAGCGTGCAGAACTGCGGGGCCTGCGGCAACTCGTGCGGCACCGGCGCCCTCAACGCCTGCATCGGCGGCACCTGCCAGTGCGCGACCGGCCTCACGCGCTGCAACAACACCTGCATCGACACGCGCTTCGACGAGAACAACTGCGGAGCGTGCGGCACGGTGTGCCCGGGCAACCAGCAGTGCAACAACGGCATGTGCGCGTTCCCGTGAGCCGCGCGGCGCTGCTGCTGCTCACCCTCGCCGCGGCCGAGCCGCTCGGGAGCGCCCGCTTCCGCGCGGTGACGCTCGAGCCGGGCCAGCGCAAACACTTCCGCGTCGAGCACATCGAGAAGGTGACGGCGGCGTCGGGCCGCTGCGTGGAAGAGGGCATGGACGTCGACGAGCCCCAGACGTTCTGGCTCGAGGCCTCGTGCGGCGGCGTGCGCACCACCCTGGCGTGGCGCAAGGACGGCTCGCGGGTGCACGTGATGGCCTGCGCCGAGGACGACACGCGCACCCAGGCCCTCGTCAAGCGGCGTCAGAAGGTGCAGGGCGAGCTCAAGCCCTTCAAGGCCGTCACCGCCTGCGTGCGCCATGGCACCGTCGAGCTGTGGGGCTGGGCGCTGACCCCCACCGAGTTCGAGCAGGTGCAGGCGCTCGCCCGGAAGCTGGGCGACGACCAGGTGACGAACAAGGTGGAGCTGTTGAGCGAAGACGAGCGCTGACTGCGGCGCCCGCGCGGCTGCTAACGTCTGGCGCCGCGATGGAGGGACTCCTCGAGCTCGTCTACCCCCCGGCCTGCGTGGCCTGCGACGAGGTGCTGCCGGGCGCCGGCTTCTTCTGCGAGGCCTGCGAGGCCCTCGTACTCGAGACGCCCTCGCCGCACTGCCGCCGCTGCAGCGAGCCTGGCCGGTTCTCGTCGGGGCGGTGCCCCCGCTGCGAGACGAAGCCGCCTCCATTCGCACGGGCGCACGCGCCCTTCGAGCACGATGGCGCGGTGGCCCGGGCCATTCACCGCTTCAAGTACGAGCAGCGGCCCGACCTCGCGCGGCCGTTGGCGTCACTCCTGGCGAACGCCGCGAGCGACTTCCTCCTGCGCGCGACGGGGCCGGTGGTGCCGCTGCCGCTCCACGTGGGCCGCTACCGCGAGCGCGGGTACGACCAGGCCACGCTGCTGGCGGTCGAGCTGGGCGCGGTGCTCAAGCGCGCCGTCCACGACGACTGGTTGAGCCGTGGCCGCGCCACCACCCGGCAGGTTGGGCTGTCAGAAGAGGCACGCGATGCCAACGTGCGCGGGGCCTTCGCCGCGGCGACGGCGGCGCGCGGCCACGAGGTGCTCCTCGTCGACGACGTCTACACGACGGGCTCGACGGCCTCCGAGGCGACCCGCGCGTTGCTGGCGGCCGGCGTCACGCACGTGCATGTGTTGACGCTCGCCCGTCAGCGCCGAGAGCTGGCCCTGGGCTGACGCACGAACGTCACCGAAGACAGCGTGGCACGCGCGCGTGGCGCCCTTTAGGACTGCGGCCGAGGCGACCTGCTCCACCACGACTCGACCGACAGCCGTGCCCGGGTGGAGCAGGTCTCCCGTTGTTTCGGAATGGCCCGGGCGCTTTCGCGCAGCGAGGCCTCTCACTTCACCGAGCAGAGATACGCCCACATCGCGCGGAGCTCGGCCTCGGTCGACGCCGCCATGTAGCGGGTGACGCCAGCCATCGGCTCACGCAGCACCCGGCCGCCACGGCTGCGGCCCTCGACCCGCGACATGGGAGCCCCGTAACTGACGAACGCCCGCCCCGGTCGCTGGACACCGACGGCTCCGTGCGGCTAGCAGCACGGGCGCCGAGGGGACTGCCATGGCCGCCGCAGAGAAACAGACCGAGCTGTCCCGCGGTGATGCGCTCGACCTCTTGAGCGAGGTCTGGGCCCTCAACCACGCCATCGAGCGGGCCTCGGTGCGCATGGAGGCCCGGCTCGGCGTCACCGCGCAGCAGCGGCTCCTCATCCGGCTGGTGGGCCGGCACCCGGGCATCACCGCCGGACAGCTGGCGACGCTCCTGTGCGTCGACGCCTCGACGGTCTCAACGTCGCTCAAGCGGCTCGAGAAGCGCAAGATGCTGCGGCGGCGGCGCGACACGAAGGACGCCCGGCGCTCCATCATCGAGCTGCTCCCCGGGGGCAAGGCGCTCGACCGCCGCGAAGGGGCCAGCATCGAGGGAGCGCTCGAGGCGATTCTCGAAGAGACGCCCGACGCGCGGGCCGCCGCAGTCCGGGAGTTCCTCCGCGACCTCGTGCGCCGCATCGACCGCATCGGCACCTGAAGGCCGCTTCGACCCTTTCGGCTCGCGTGGGCGCGTCACCGAGACGTTGAAGCAACCCCACTCGAGCCGACCGCGACGTCCATCGTCTCCTTCGACGCGCCAGCCGCGCGTCGCCGGAACACCGCAGCGTGCGTCGCCGCTCTCCTGAAGCGGGCGCGACGTTGGTGGCGCACTTCAGGAGCGCGCCGGAGGGCCCTCGAGCCAGCCGCGACGCTGGGTGCTGCACGTCAGGGGGCCACGTGTCAGGGGGACTCCCGCGAGCCGGCGGCGAGGCGATGGAGTCGATCGACCGCGAGCCGCTGCGTCGTGGTGGTCCCTCCCGGCCAGCGCACCGTCACGTCGACCTCGGGCGTCACCCCGTCTCCGAGGCCGAACGTGAGGCGGCGGCCCGCCTGTGCCGAGAAGCCGCCCATCAGCTGCACCTCGCGGCGCTGCGTGAGCGGCTGGCCGCCGACGCTCGCAGCCACCGTCACCACCGCGCCGATGGCCTCGGCGTTCCCGCGCGGGCCGCGCAGCTCCAGCGCGATGAAGTGGGGCCCTGACGAGGTGCGCCGCCCGCTCCGGTAGACCGAGACCGCCCCGTGCTGGTTCGAGATGACGGCATCGAGGTCACCATCGCCGTCGAGGTCCTGCAGCAGCACGCCGCGCGAGTTGTCGGGGTCGTCGAGGCCGAGCGCGCTGGCGGCGTCGACGAAGACGCCCGGCTGCTTCGGCCCGAGGTTCAGGTACGCGCGGCGCGCCTCGTTCGCGTAGATGTGGCGGCCGCGCACGTCGCCCCAGCGGTCGGCGTAGGTGTGAATCTCGGGCCCCGACTGCATGAGCTTCTGGTTCACGTACCAGTAGTCGGTGCGGCCCTTGTTCCACGGCCACTCGAAGCCGCTGCGTGAAGGCGTGACGAGCTCGGGGTCGAGCCGCGCGTCGACCATGCCGTTGGCCTGCACGAGGTCGTCCCAGCCGTCGAGGTCGAGGTCTCCCGCGGCGGCGCCCCAGCCGAAGCGCCGCTCATTGAGCATGCCGCGCTGGGTGGCCTCGTCGGTGAAGTGGGGCACGAAGGGGTCGGCCTTCGAGGGCCTCACCATCCACAAGAGCGAGCCCTCGGACTGGAGCGCGTGGTGCACGTTCGACACCGAGACGTCGGCGAAGCCGTCGCGGTCGAAGTCGGCGATGGACACGTTCATGCCCTTGTAGGTGTCCTTGCCGACGTCGCCGAAGCGCGGGCCCTGGACACGGCGAAAGCGCTTCCCACCCTCGTTCAAGTAGAGGTCGTCGGGCCCGAAGTCGCTGGCGACGTACACGTCGGTGAAGCCGTCGTGGTTGAAGTCCTGGGTGCCGATGGCGAGCGACCAGTGCGTCTCGGGCAGGCCCCACGCCCTCTCGTCGAGGCGCTCGTAGGTGCCGTCGCCGCGGCCCCGGTAGAGGTGGGTGACGCCCCCGTTGTCGGCGTCGTGCCACCCGTTGTGCATGAAGCGGAACATGCGGCGGTCGCCCTCGAAGGCCGGCGGCGGGAGCGCGAAGACGTTCAGCGGCGTGGGCGTCTCGTAGTCGGGCAGGTGGGTGGTGAGCGCGTTCGTCACCCAGAGGTCGAGCACGCCGTCGGCGTCGACGTCGAGGAAGGTGGCCCCGAGCGAGACGGTGTGCGCGTCGAGGCCGGCGGCCTGCGAGACGTCGTCGAAGCCGAGGCGCCCGGTCTCGACGAGGCGGTTGCGCAACAGGCGCGTCTTGCCGAAGGCGACGGTGAGGAGCAGGTCCAGGTCTCCGTCGGAGTCGTCGTCGACGAAGACGCCGCCGCTGGCGAGCCCGTGCGTCTTCGGGTCGTTCGCCAGCGCCTCGAGCGCGGGTGGGAGCGGCAGCCGCTCGAAGGTGAAGTCGCCCCGGTTGCGGTACAGCCCGATGCGGTCCTTCGCGGTGGCGAGCGGGTGGGTGAGGAGCAGGTCGAGGTGGCCGTCCAGGTCCACGTCTCCGGCGACGATGGCGTCTCCGACCGAGAGCACCCACTTGGCGACGTGGTGGAGCCGCGGGTCGACCTCGGTGAGCGTCGTGCCCATCTCGGAGTGGAGACCCGCCCGCGTCACGTCGATGCGCTCGAAGTGGAAGCCGACGTCGGTCGGCGCGGCGAGGGGCGCGAGGAACTGGTTCCACCCGCCCACCATGAAGACGCCCAGCGTCCCCACCGTGCCCACCCGGCGGAGCGAGTCGAGGTCGAGCAGCGCCTTGAGGCGCGCCACACCGCCGCGCACCAGCTTCTCGCCGTGCGCCCAGAGGAAGCGCGCCGTGCCCACCGTGAGAGCCGCATAGAAGAACGTGTAGACGCTCTCCTTGAAGTGCAGCACCGCGTCGATGAGCACCAGGGCGAGCGCGAGGAGCACCTGGCCGCGCGGCGTCTTCGGCGACGTGGCGGGGTCGGTGATCATGTAAAATGTGAAGAGGTAGAACGGCGGCGACTCGAGCGTGCCGAAGAAGAGCGTCTGCCACGGCAGGTGGTGGCGCATCACCCAGGCCCGCACGGCCGTCTGCAGCGCGTAGAAGACGAGGAAGCTCACCACGAGCCAGCCCTTGCCGACGCGGAAGACGAAGAGCATGAGCGCGGCGGTGGCGATGAAGAGGCTGATGGTCACGTCTCCGCCGGCCCACTGGTAGGCGGGCGCCGCTGTGATCCACTCGCGCGAGACGAGCAACGAGACGGCGACGCCGAACATGGCGGGGTTGAAGACGTGCTTGCCGTCGACGGTGAGCACGTACTTCGAGCCGATGGCGAGGAAGACGGGGAACAGCAACACCCACGAGTGGTGCGAGTAGTTCAGGAGGATGGCCAGCGAGCAGCTGGTGATGAAGGCCGAGACCGGCACGAGCTTGCGGCGATGGAGCCACCACGAGAGCGCCACCTCGAGGGCCATGGCGCTCGCCATGATGATGGCCATCTGCCACCACTGGCGGTTGAAGCCCATGAAGGTGAAGCCGGCGACGGCGTACGAGAAGAGCAGCGCGCCGAAGGGCAGGCGCGGGTCCTTCAGCGTGGGGACTTCCCAGCCCGAGGTGGTGAGGAGGCGCCCGGCGCCGAGGGCCCGTGGAGCGGAGACCGGGGCGGGAGTCGACAGGTCGAGGGAGTCTTCGGCGCGCACGGTGGCGGCACCGTAGCGGTCGGCGTACGGCTCAGTCCACGAGGCCGATCTTCTCGTCCTGGTCCTGCTCACTCAGCAGCGGCTGCGGCAGCGTGTCGAGCACCGGCCGCAGCACGTTCATCGCGGGCGCGACGTACGGCTCGACCTCGGCGCCCAGCTCACCCACGTACGTCCTGGTCACCTCGACGAGCCGCTCGTCCTTCGACGGAAAGCTGCCCGCGGCCTCGGCCGCCCACGCCTCGCGCCCGTCGCCGCACCGCAAGAGCGCGCCCTTCAGCTCGACCTCGAAGCCCGTGCCCTGCTTCGTCATCGTCGGAGACAGGCGCAGCACCCCTTCGATGGCGTCGTCGCCGCCGCACAGGCCCGCCAGCTCGGGCATCGCCTGAGCGAACTTCTCCTGCTTCACGAGGAAGTCGCGCTTCATGTTCACGTAGCGCCGGGCGATGCGCGCGAAGAGCTCGGCCGCCTTCTCCTGCCCGTCGGGGAGCGGCTGCACCACCACCACCAGCCGCTTCACCTTCGCGCGGTCGACCGTCGCCCAGTCGTCGCGCACCGTGTACTTCTTCACCACCGAGCACCCCGCCCCCAGGGCGAGCGCCACCGCAGCCACCAGCACACGCGTCGTCATGCGCCGGGTCCGTAGCCAAAGCCCTGCACGAAGTCATGCGCGCACCGACACCGCCCCACCCGGCCGAAGGGGGATCGCACCTTGCACCACGTCGTCGACGGGACATCGACCATGGAAGCCAGGCGGGAGGGAGCCAACAGCGAGGGGCCGATTGATCAGGCGCTTGCCCTCGTCGCGGCGTCGTCTGGCGCCGGCTGGCTGGTGCTCGAAACCGGTTCTTCGCAGACCCGCTGGGGCTGTGACGACCCGGGCGCGCACCTGCCCGTGGTGAAGACGCCGCTCCTCGTTCGTGACGCCCGCGCCGACGGCCAGTTCTCGGGCCACGCCGTCATCACGAAGCTCGGCGCCCGCTCGGTGGTGGGAGTGCCGGTGCAGGCGGGCCCGCACCGCCCCGTCGTCGGCACCCTGTGGGCGCTCTCGCCCGCCGTCGACGCCTTCGACGAGCTGAAGCTCAAGCTCCTCATGCAGGCCGGCGCGGTGGTGGGCGAGCTGCTCTCGCCGAGCGCGACCGAGCACGAGCTCTTCCTGCTGGTGATGTCGCTGCCGACGCCCGCGGTGGCGGTGGTGGGCGAGCGGCTGAAGCTCAACGCGCACGCCGCGGCCGTCACCGGGTACACGGGCGACGAGCTGCCGACGCTCGACGCCTGGTTCAACGCCCTCTTCCGGGACGACGCGCCCATGGTGCGTGAGCTCTACGAGGCCGACCGCTCCACCGGCTTCCTTGACGCGCGCACCGTGCCCATCACCCGCAAGGACGGCTGGGAGCGCCTGGTGCAGTTCCACGCCACCTCGGTGGGTGAAGGCGAGCTGTGGATGCTCACCGACATCACCGAGCGCGTGGCCTCGCAGGAGCGCTTCCGCCTCTTGTTCGAGCAGTCGTCGACGCCGCACCTGCTGCTCGATGCCACTGGCATCGTCGACTGCAACCCCGCCGCGGTGGCGCTGCTCGGCTATCGCTCGAAGTCGGACCTGTTGCGGCTCCACCCGCGAGACCTGTCTCCAGAGCTGCAGCCCGACGGGCGGCGCAGCCACGAGAAGGCCACCGAGATGGAGCAGCTCGCCTTCGAGCAGGGCAGCCACCGCTACGACTGGGTGCACAAGACGGCCTCGGGCACGCAGGTGCCCGTCGAGGTGACGCTCACGCCGCAGACGTTCGGGGCGCAGCGCGTGCTGCTCGTCGAGTGGCACGACCTCACCGAGCGCGTGCAGTACGAAGAGGGCCTCAAGCGGGCCCGCGACTCGGCCATGGAGTACGCGCGGGCGAAGAGCGACTTCCTCGCCGTGATGTCCCACGAGATCCGCACGCCGATGAACGGCGTCATCGGCATGAGCCGGCTGCTGCTCGACACGCCGCTCTCTCCGCAGCAGCGCGACTACGTCGACAGCCTGCGCGCGTGCGGCGAGGGGCTGCTCGCGCTGCTCAACGACATCCTCGACTTCTCGCGCCTCGAGGCCGGCAAGGTGACGCTCGAGCAGATTCCCCTGTCGCTGCGCGACCTCGTGGACGAGGCCGTCTCGGTCGTAGCCGAGGCCGCCGAGGCGAAGGACTTGTCGCTCGTGGTGCTGGCCGACGACACCGCGCCCGACCGCGTGGTGGGCGACCCGACGCGGCTGCGGCAGGTGCTGCTCAACCTGCTGTCGAACGCGGTCAAGTTCACCGAGCGCGGCGGCGTGGAGGTGCGGCTGTCGTCGACGCAGCGCACCGACGAGCAGGGCCGGCGCGTGGTGACGCTCGCGGTGAAGGACTCGGGCATCGGCATCGCGCCCGGCGCCCTGCCCCGCCTCTTCGCCTCCTTCAGCCAGGAGGACTCGAGCACCACGCGGCGCTTCGGTGGCAGCGGCCTGGGCCTCGCCATCTGCAAGCGGCTGGTGGGCCTCATGGGCGGCGTCATCGACGTGGTGACGGGCGACTCTGGCACCACCTTTTCGGTGAGCCTCGCGTTCGACGAGGCGCCGTCGGTGAGCGGGCTGCGCCTCCTGGCCGGCCGGCGCGTGCTCGTCGTCTCACCGCCGTCGGTGTCGCGGCTGGGCCTCGAGCAGCTGCTGGCCACGGCGGGCGCGCGCGTCGAGACGGCCGACGGCGAGCTGAGCGCGAAGGCGACGTGTGAGGGCTTCGAGGTGGTGCTCGTCGACGACGAAGCGCAGGGCGCCGCGGCGCGCGCGATGGCGGCCCGGTTGGTGGCGCCGCACCGCAAGGTGGGGGTGCTGACGTCGCCCCGCACGCCGTCGACCGAGTTCCCGCCCGGGTGCTTCCGCCTCACCCGCCCTGTGCGGCGCCGGCAGGTGCTCGACGCGGTGAGCCGCGCCCTCGTGCTGCCCTCGGCGCGGAACGAGCCCAGCGCTCCCGAAGCGGCTCCGTTCCCCGGGCTGCGCGTGCTGGTGGCCGAAGACAACCTCATCAACCAGCGCGTCATTCGCGGGCTGCTCGGCAAGCTTGGGTGCGTGGTGCACGTGGCCGAGAACGGCCAGGAGGCGCTCGACGCGCTCGGACGCCAGTCGTGGGACGTGGTCTTCATGGACTGCCAGATGCCCGTGCTCGACGGCTTCGAGGCCACCCGCCGCTTGCGCGTCATCCACGGCGCCGAGCTGCCCGTCATCGCGCTCACTGCCGGGACCATGGAGGGCGACAAGGAGCGCTGCCTCGAGGCCGGCATGAGCGACTTCCTCGCGAAGCCCGTGCGCCCGGAGGACCTCGTGCGCACGCTGGGCCGGCACACGCGTTCGGCGCGGGCCGGGCCGCAGCGTCCCTTGAGCGCGGCGGGCTGACCCCGCGTCAGCGTGCCGGCCGGGCCCTTGCGATCAGGCGCGGGCCCTGCATTGATGCCGGTCACGTCGAGCGGGCCCCAGCCAGACCCGCGTACTTCCGACAGCCGTCCCACGAAAAACTGAAGGTGCCCCCATGAAGACACGACTCCTCGCCGCGGCGCTGGCGTTCACCACGGCTCTGGCGTGCGCGCCCGAAGCCCCGACGGGCGGCGGCAACAGCGCCTCGGGCTCGGTGGCCGTGAGCCGCGACGACGCGCTCGTCTACGCCGTCGACGCCGACCTCGACATGCTCTTCGTGGTGAACGCGAAGGACCTCAGCGCCGAGCCTCGCGCCATCAAGGTCGGCCGCATGCCCGAGAAGGTGCTCGTGGCGCCCGACGACACCATCTACGTGGCCAACCGCTACGGCCGCAGCGTCAGCGTGGTGCGCCGCGGTGACAGCGAAGCGTCGCTCACCCTCGAGGTGGGCGTCGAGCCCGTGGGCCTGGCCGTGTCGGAGGATGGCCGCACGCTCTACGTCGTCAACAGCACCCGCCGCACCGACCTCGAGGTGGGCTCGGTGATGGCGTTCGACACCACGACGCACGCCCTCAAGTGGGAAACGGCCGTCGGCCCCGAGCCCCGCGCCATCACGCTGCTGCCGGGCGGCAAGGCGATGGTGACGCTCTACAAGACGGGCGACGTCGTGATGCTCGACGTGACGAAGGGCGTGGTGACGAAGTCGGGCTCTGACCTCTTCCGCCAGTTGAACCGCTCGGCCCTGGGCCTCACGACGAATGACATCCCCCGCGACCCGTCCGGAGTGAGCGGCCCCCGCACCCGCCGTGCCCGCGCCCTCGAGGCGGTGACGGCCAGCCCCGATGGCAAGCAGGTCTACGTCGCGGCGCTCCTCTCGACGGACTCGGTGCTGAACACGCGGCCGAACGACCCGCTCGCCAACGGCGGTGGCTCGGCGGTGCCGGGCGGCGGCTTCGGTGGCGGTCCCTCGGGGCGCTCCAGCTCCGGCTACGGCTCCTCTGGCGGCTGCGGGCTGGTTCGCCCCGTCGCGGCGGCGTCGCTCCTCACCTTCGACCCCGAAGGCAACGCCAACGTCGACGACTCGAGCGCCGATGACCTGTGCCGCGGCTTCCCCGAGCCCTCCCGCACCGAGCGCCCGCCCCTCTTCCTCACCTCGAACGCGCCCGGCATTCCGGTGCAGGGCCCCTCGGCCATCGCGGTCGACTCGAGCGGCGGCTTCGTCTTCGTGGCCAACCGCGAGTCGAACAACGTCTCCATCGTGCCCACCGTCACGACGGCGAACACGATGCTCAAGCCGGGCGTCCTCGGGCCGCAGACCTCTGGCCAGCAGGTCGTCAACGTCGGCGCGGGCCCCACCGGCATCGCGGTGTCGCGCGACGGCACCACGGCCTGGGTCTTCAACGCCTTCGACCACACGGTGTCGAAGCTCTCGTCCGAGGGCGGCATCGTGCGGCAGCGCGAGGTGAAGCGGCTGGCCACTGACGTGCTGCCGGCGGACGTGGTGGCGGGCCGCAGGCTCTTCTTCAGCGCCGTCAGCCCCGACATGAACGACCCGAACCTCGGCATCAGCTGCGCCACCTGTCACGTCGAGGCGCGCGAAGACGGGCACGTGTGGAACACCACCGAGGGCCCGCGCAACACGCCGGCGCTCACCGGCAAGCTGCTCGCGAAGACGGCGCCCTTCCACTGGAACGGTGAGTTCAACACCGTCTCGCAGTTCATGTCGCACACCACGAAGGACCGCATGGGAGGCCGCGGGCCGTCGGGCGTGATGGAGCAGCAGCTGATGGCCTTCATCATGTCGGTGCAGGCGCCCGACAACCCGTTCACCACCGAGACGCCGGCCGACGTGAAGGCGCGCGGCAAGGCGGCGTGGGACAAGGCCGCGTGCGGCACCTGCCACCGGGGCGAGGCGCTCACCGACGACCGCTTCTACGACGTCGGCACGCTGGTGAAGACGGGCCCCGTCATCGACCGCCGCGAGTTCCTCTTCCACGGCGGGCTCAACACGCCGTCGCTGCTCGGCATCGCGCGCAGCGCGCCGTTCCTCCACGACGGCAGCGCGCCGACGCTGAAGGCCCGCATCCTCATGGGTAAGGAGCGCAACGAGCACGGCCTCACCTCGCAGCTGTCGGACCAGGAGGTCGACGACCTGGTAGCTTTCGTGCGCTCCCTCTGACGGGCGGGTTCCCTCGGGGGCTGCCGCTCGGCCAGAATGGCGGCAGTCATGTTCAAGCTCGACTCCGCCGCGCACCTGCTCGACACGTTCCGCCCGAAGGACCGGCGGTCGGTCGAGCTCTCGCCCGACTTCACCTTCCCCCTGGTGGTGAAGGACTACGTCGCGTGGAAGCACCCGGCTGGTGGCCGGGTGTTCCTCGTCTTCGCGGTGCCCGGAGGCGTCCCCACCGGCATCGCCTTCGACTCGAACGGCGGTGGCTCGGCGGCCGTTCCAGCGATGTGCTCGTGGTGTCACTGCACGGCGCCGGGCACCGGCATCGGCCTGTTGACCGCCACGCTCAACGGCAGCAAGCGCGTCGGCGCCATCATCTGTGAGGACTTGAGCTGTCGCGACAAGCTCGAAGAGGCCGCCAACCGCACCGGCGGCAGCGTGCGGCCCGCGATGGAGAAGCTGGTGGCGCGCATGGGGAAGTTCGCCAGCGACGCGCTGCGAATCGACTTGTCCGGCGCCGGGCGGTGAGAACGTCAGCGCCGCGCGCGCTGGCGCAGCACCTGGCGCACGTCGTCGAGCGTGAGGCCCCGGCCCTGGAGCGCCACCAGCGTGTGGTACAGCACATCAGCGCCTTCTTCAGCCGCGCGGGCGTCGTCACCGTCGGCGAGCGCCAGCACCAGCTCGGCGGCTTCTTCTCCCAGCTTCTTGAGGCGCAGGTTTCGGTTGCCGAGCAGCTTCGCGGTGTAGCTCGCGTCGCTCCCGGCCTTCGCGCGCGCGGCGATGGTGGCGGCCAGGGTGGACAGCTCGTCTCCCGTCGGCGCTCCGAAGCAGGTGATGGCGTTCGTGTGGCAGGCCGGGCCCGTCTGCTCGACGCGCGCCAGCACCGTGTCGGCGTCGCAGTCGAGCGCGAGCGACACCACGCGCTGCACGTGGCCGCTGGTGTCTCCCTTCTTCCACAGGCCGCGGGTGCGCGAGCGGTAGTGCATGAAGCCCGTCTCGACCGTCTTCGTGAGCGCTTCAGCGTCGGCGTACGCCACCATCAGCACCGCGCCGGTGAGCGCGTCTTGCGTCACCACGGGCACCAGGCCCTTTGAGAAGTCGACACGCCCGACGTCGAACGCCGGTTGCGGCTGGGCCTTCGGCGTGACGAGCTCGCGCACGACGCTCGCGAGCGGGGCGTTGGTGGCGATGGCGCTCTTGCCGAAGCCGGTGCGGGTGCCGTCGAGCGCGGTGAAGACGCCGCCAGCCTCTTCGATGATGGGCCACAGGGCCGCCGAGTCCCAGTCGTTCAGCACGGGGTCGACCATCACCTCGGCGCGGCCCGTCGCCAGCAGCAGGTAGCCGTAGCAGTCGCCCCAGGTGCGGCTGACAGGCGCGGCGTCGAGCAACGGGCGGAGCGGGCGTGCGAGGCGACCTGCGTCGGTGGTGAGCACCGTGGCTGCGTCGAGCGAGGCGACGGCCGACACGCGCGTCGGCGCGCCGTTGAAGAAGCAGCCACGCCCCCGCTCGGCGGCGACCAGCTCGTCAAGCGCAGGACAGAACAAGGCGCCTGCCAGCACCTCGTCTCCTTCCGCCACGGCCACCAGCGTGCCCCACAGCGGAACTCCGCGGACGAAGGCCTTCGTGCCGTCGATGGGGTCGACGTACCAGCGGCGCCGGGCGTCTGGCCGCACGGAGTCCCCTTCTTCTCCGACGATGCCGTCTTCGGGGAAGTGAGCCGCGATCCACGCGCGGGCGGCGAACTCGGCCTCGCGGTCGGCCACCGTCACCGGCGTTCCGTCGGCCTTCGTCTCCACCGTCACGCCGCGACGGAAGTACGACAGCGCCTTGCCACCGGCGACGCGCGCCACCTCGGTCACGGCCTCGAGCCACCTCATGCGCGCACCTCGCGCACGTCGAGCCCGCGTTCGGCCAGCTCGTGCTTGAGCGCACGGACCGTGGTGGTGCCGTCGTGGAGGATGCCTGCCAGCAGCGCGGCCTCGGCCTCGCCCTCGGTGAAGGCCTCGGCGAGGTGCTGCGCGGAGCCCGCTCCACCCGACGCAATCACCGGCACGTCGACAGCGCGCGCGATGGCCCGTGTCAGCTCGAGGTCGTACCCGCTGCGCTGGCCGTCGCGGTCGATGCTGGTGACGAGCAGCTCACCGGCGCCGCGGCCGACGACCTCTTTCGCCCAGGCGACTGCCTCGAGCGGCGTCTCGCGCTTGCCGCCGTGCGTGTACACGCGCCACCCGTCTGCGCTGCGTCTGGCGTCGATGCTCACCACGACGCACTGGGCGCCCACGGCCCGGGCGCAGGCGGTGATGACCGACGGGTCCCTCACCGCGGCGGAGTTGAGCGACACCTTGTCGGCGCCGGCCCGCAGCGCGCGTGTCACGTCGTCGACCGACCCGATGCCGCCGCCGATGGTGAGGGGAATGAACACCTGCTCGGCAGTGCGGCGGGCCACCTCCCACAGGGGCGCGCGCTCTTCGGCGCTGGCCGAGACGTCGAGGAAGACGAGCTCGTCGGCGCCCTCGGCCTCGTAGCGGCGGGCGAGCTCGACCGGGTCTCCGACGTCGCGCAGGCCCTCGAACGACACGCCCTTCACGACGCGGCCGCCCTTCATGTCGAGGCACACCACGATGCGCTTCGTCGTCACGTCGTCACCTTCCAGTCGACGCTGCCCTTGGTGCTGAAGACGACGCCGTCGTCTCGCAGCGCCTCGCGCAGGGCCAGGCCGGTCGCCTTGAAGGCAGCCTCGATGAGGTGGTGCCGGTCGGTGCCACGCAGGCGTCGCAGGTGCAGCGTCGCCTCGGCGGTGGTGGCGAAGCTGCGGAACCAGTGGGTGTACAGCTTCGAAGGCAGCTTGCCGACGAAGTAGGGCCGGCCGCCCGTGTCGATGACGGCCTGCACCAGCGCGTCGTCCATCGGGAGCGTCTTCTCTCCGTACCGCCGCGCCGTCGCAGGCGTGGCCACTCGAACCAGCCGGCCGACGGCGAGCGCGACGTCCTCCATGAGGTGGTGCCGCAAGTCGCCGCGCGCGTGCAGCACGAGCGGCAGGCCCGCGTACGTGCCGAAGGTGTGGAGCATGTGGTTGAAGAAGGGCAGCCCGGTGTCGATGCGCACGGCGTCTTCGAGCGACGCACGAACGGTGGTTTCTTTCGTTTCCCGCGTGACGGACTTCATGACGAGAACTCCCGTGCGATGGCGGGCGCGTCGTGGCGCCCGGTGTAGAGGGCCATGCCGATGACGGCGGCGTGGCACCCGGTGGTCTGAAGCGCCCGCAGGTCGTCGGCGGTGGTGACGCCGCCCGAGGCGATGATGGGGAACGGCGAGGCGGCGACGACGTCGCGGAACAACCCGACGTCGGTGCCCTGGAGCTGCCCTTCGAGGTGAACGGCCGTCACGAGCACGCCGGCCAGCGGCAACGCGCGGACCCGGTCGAGCAGCGACACGACGTCGAGGGAGGTGGTGGCCGCCCAGCCCCGGGTGACGACGGCGCGCCCCTTCACGTCGGCTGCGAGCACCACCTTGCCGGGGAAGGCCTTCGTGACGGCCTCGAGCCAGGGGGCGTCTTCCACCCCACGGGTGCCCACGACGACGCGCGCGGCGCCGAGGGAGAGCAGGCGCTCCACCGCGGCCTCGTCGCGCACGCCGCCGCCCACCTGCACGTCCGCGCCGCGCACGAGCTGCTCGATGATGGGGGTGTTGGCGCCGCGGCCCGTCGCCGCGTCGAGGTCGACGACGTGGAGCGAGGTGAAGCCCGCGGCCCGCCACTGCCGGGCCACGTCAAGGGGATCTGGCAGGCGCACACGCTCCTGCTCGTAGGCGCCGCCGACGAGCTGCACGCACGCGCCCTCTCGAAGGTCGATGGCTGGAATCGCCTTCATCGCGCCACCTGCGCCGTGAGCGCGGCCGGTCCGACGAGCAAGAGGGGCGCGTCAGCCGGTGTACTCCGCCCGTCGAAGCGCCGGGGAAGCGCATCACCACCCAGGACGCCCCCCCGCCGGAGTGTGGTCATGACGTCACCTCCCGCACGAGCGACTCGAGCAGCACCAGGCCGTCAGTGGATGACTTCTCGGGGTGGAATTGCACGCCAGCGACCCGGCCCTGCCGGACCGCCGCGGGGAAGCGCTCGTCGTCGTGTCTGGCCCAGGCGGTCACGACGGCGGAGTCTGCAGGCCTGCACGCGAACGAGTGCGCGAAGTACATCGCGCGACCGTCTCCCTCGAGGCGCGACCAGCCGATGTGCGGCACCCGGCGCGTCTTGAGCCGCGTCACCGTGCCCTCGAGCACCGACAGCCCGCGGCCGGGCGCGAGCCCGTCCTCTTCAGACGCATCAAACAGCAACTGCATGCCGAGGCAGATGCCGACGAGCGGCTGTCCCCGCGAGAGCGACGCACGAACGGCGTCTCGAGCCGGAGCGAGCCGGTCTGCCGCGAGCCCGAAGGCCCCGACGCCGGGCAGCACGAGGAGGTCGGTCTTCACCGTGGCGTCCGTCGACACGTCGACGGTGAGGCCGAGTCGTGCGAGCGCGCGCCCGAGGGAGTGCAGGTTCCCGGCGCCGTAGTCGAAGAGCGTCGCCTTCATCGCCTCGCCCCCGTCAGAGCGCCTGAGCGCGCGACACGCAGCTTCACCGTTCGAGGGCCGCCGATGGCTCCCAGCGCGCGACGTGCCGCACAGTGGGCGCCTTCAGGCCCGTTACCGGCGGGCTGCTCCAGAGCGGCTGCCAGTCCTGAGGCCCGTGCATCGGAGCTGAGGCGCGCAGTGGTGCTGGACCTGCTGCGCGCGACGAACCCGCGAGTCGAGGGAGCCCCGTAGCGCGTCCAGTCACGCGCGACGAAGAGGCCGATGACGCTGAGGCCACTCATCGCGTCGCCTCCACCAGCACCTCGAGGCACGTGCGCATCATCGCCTCGGAGCCGATGCTGATGCGCACCGCGTCGCCGATTCCCGCGAGGCCGGGGAAGGCCCGCACCGAGACGGCGTGGGTGCGCATGCGGTCAGCCACGTCGGCCGCGGAGCGATTGGCGCCCACGCCCTGGAGCGGCACGAGCACGAAGTTCGCCTCGGTCGGGAGCGGCGAGAACCCCTTCTCCGTGAGCGCCCCAACGAACGCGGAGCGGCTCGCCTTCACCGTCGCGATGCCCTCGTCCACCCACGCGACGTCCTTCGTCAGCACCGCGAGTCCGCAGGCCTCGGCGAGGCCACCCACCTTGTAGGGTCCACGTGTCTTCTCCACCTGCTCGATGAGCGCCGCGTGGCCGACGGCGTAGCCCACCCGAAGGCCGGCGAGGCCCCAGGCCTTCGACAGCGTCCGCACGACGAGCAAGCGCTCGAGGGCCGGAGCCTTCGCCACCAGCGACGCGCGCGCCGCGTACTCGACGTAGGCCTCGTCGAGCACCACCACTGCACCCGTACGCTCCAGCAGCGCCTCGACGAACCCTTCGGGCAGCACCGCGCCGGTCGGGTTGTTCGGTGAACACAGATAGATGAGCCGAGCACCGCTGCGGGCCAGCGCGTCGACGTCGAGCGCCGTCGGCCGCGGCACCAGGGCGTTCGCCCGCGCGAAGGACGTCACGATGCCGAACGTCGGCGGACAGAAGGCGACGGCGTCCCCCGGTTCACCGAAGGCGCGGAACGTCGCGTCGAGCACGTCGTCGGAGCCACAGCCCGTCACCACCTCGTCCACCCGCACCCCACACCGCGACGAGAGCGCCCCTCGGAGCGCATCGGCGTACGGAGACGGATAGCGCGTGATGGCCGCGGCGGGCGGGCGCTCGAGCAGGCGCGCCACCGACGGCGGGACGCCGAAGAGGTTGGTGTTGTCGGTGAGGTCCAGCTCGCACGGCGGCCGCTTGGGCACGTAGCGCTCGATGGGCGCCAGCGTGGCGCGGGTGCGGAGTGACGATGGCGTGCCGACACCCTGCCCGGACGCGAGGGCGGCGGCCGCGTTCGCGTGCGCGGGCAGGCCTTCGCTCGTCGCCAGCGCCACCACGTCTCCCGACATCGCCGCGGCGGCCTGCGGCGTCACCTTTTGCCACGTCTGCCAGCGCACGAAGTCGAGCACCGAGAGCCCGCTGAAGCGGCGGCCGGCTCCGGCCGTGGGCAGTACGTGGTTGGCGCCCGTGAGGTAGTCACCAAACGCCACCGACGCGTTCGGCCCGACGAACACCGTGCCCGCGTTGCGCACCTTCGGCAGGAAGGCCTCGGCGTTCTCGAGGTTGAGCTGCAGGTGCTCGGCCGCGAAGGCCTCGACGAAGGGCCAGGCCTCGTCGAGCGAACGAAGCGTCAACACCGCGCCTCGCGTGCGCAGCGCCGTCTCGATGGTGGCCCGGCGCGGCTGTGACGCCAGTGACGACTCGAGCGAGGCCACCACGCGCGCGGCGAGGTCGTCTTTGAGGCAGAGCGCCACCACGCACGCGTCGACGTCATGCTCGGCCTGGGCCAGCAGCTCGCGCGCGATGGCGTCGGGGGCTGCCTGCCCGTCGGCGACGACGAGGATCTCCGAGGGCCCGGCGGGCGAGTCGATGCCGACATCTCCCGACACCTGCCGCTTGGCCTCGGCCACCCACGCGTTGCCTGGCCCCACGATGCGGTCGACGCGCGGCACCGACAGCGTGCCGAAGGCCATGGCCCCAATCGCGCCCGCGCCGCCGATGGCGAAGACGCGCGTCGCACCCGCCAGCGCGGCCGCGGCCAGCACGACGTCAGACGGGAGCCCCGTCGGCCCCGGCGGAGAGCAGACGATGATGTCCCTCACGCCGGCCGCCCGCGCGGGCACCACGCCCATGAGGACGCTCGAGGGGTACGCCGCCTTCCCACCGGGCGCATAGACGCCGACGCGCTCGAAGGGGTCGGCCCTTCGGCCCACCACGAGGCCGGGCTCGACCTCGACTTCGCTGGGCGGCGGCAGCGAGGCCCGCGCCACGAGCTCGAGGTTCTTCGCCGCGCGCTCGAGGCCCCTTCGAACGACGGGGTCGAGCGTGGTGAGCGCCCGCTCCAGCTCGGCGCGTGGGACTTCGAGCGTCTCGAGCGAGACGCGGTCGAACTCACGGGCGAACCGCAGGAGCGCCGTGTCGCCTTCGGCCTTCACCTCGGTGAGCTGCTTCGACACGGTGGCCGACACGCGCGGGTCGGTGGAGAACGAGCGGTCGAGCAGCGCCGCCTTCGACGCGGCTGGCAGCGCGGCCAGGGCGCCCCGGAATCGAACCAGGCTCATGGCATCAACCTCTCGATGCGGGTGACGAGAATGCCTTCGCAGCCGAGCGACTTGAGCGCGGCCACCGTCTTGTAGACGCTCGACGCCGGCACCACCGCGTGCATGGCGACGAAGCGACCTCCGCCGAGCACCTCGCTCAAAGTGGGCCCGTTGAGGCCGGGGAGCCGCTCGCGCACGTCGTCGAGCCGGTCCTTCGGCACGTTCGCCATCAGGTAGCGCTGGGTGCGAGCGCGCAGCACCGACGAGAGGGCCAGGGTGAGCTCCTGCGCCCAGGGCTGGCCCGCCACCTCGTCTCGGCCGATGAGGCGGGCCGTCGAGTCCATCACGGTGCCCACTTCGCGCAGGCCGTTCACCTTGAGCGTCGAGCCCGTCGAGGTGAGGTCGACGACGATGTCGGCGATGCCGAGGTGGGGCGCAATCTCGGCGGCGCCGCTCACCGGCACCACGTCGACGGCGATGCCCTTCGACTCGAAGTACGCGCGGGTGAGGCGAGGAAAGACCGAAGCCACGCGCGGGCGGCCCTTCAGCTCGTCGACGGACTTCACGCCGCTCTCGTCACGCACGGCCACGACGAGGCGGCACTTGCCGAACTGGAGGTCGATGAGCTCGGTGAGCACGCGCCCGGACTCGGCCACCAGGTCCGCGCCGGTGATGCCAAGGTCGGCCGCGCCATCGGCGACGAACTCGGGAATGTCTTGCGCGCGCACGAAGATGGCCTCGAACTCGCCGCCCAGCGAGGCGGTGAGGCTCCGCTCGGACTTGCCTCGAATGGGCAGGCCAGCGTCGTCGAGCAGCGCCTTCACGTCTTCCTGCAGGCGGCCTTTGTTGGGGAGTGCGATTCGGGGCATCGGGAGGCTCGGTGAACGTCGGGTGGGAGGAACCGGGGCGGGAAACGAAAAAGCCCGTCTCGGGGGAGGGACGGGCTTGCTGCGCCGCTTCAACTGCCGTGTGAGGGTCGCTTCAGCTCACACACGCGCGCGCATGCCCGTCGGAGGCATGGTGATGATGCGCGTGGTGATGCGAGAGCGACGTCACGGACTGAGGTCGTACCGGCGGGCACCCGCACTTGTCAACCGGGGTCAGCGGCCGGTGAAGACCGGAGCGCGACGGGCCGCCGCAGCCGCGAGCCCTTCGGCCATGTCGGCGCTGGCGTAGCTGATGGACTGCTGACGGGCTTCTTCCTCGAGGCAGCGTTCGAGGGCCTCGCGGTCGGGCCCAAGCGAGCGCTTCAAGGCGCGCACGGCGAGCGGGGCCTGGGCGGCGAGGCTGCGCGCGAGCTCGACGCCGCGTGGAAGGGCCTCTCCGGCTGGCGTCACGTGCGAGGTGAAGCCGAACGCCTGGGCCGCGCGCCCGTCGAAGCGCTCTCCGCCGAGGAGCAGCCGCGCCGCCGTCTGCGGGCTGGTGCGGAACGGGACGAGGTACGTCGCGCCCATGCCGGGGTGGAGACCGAGCTGCACGAAGTTGAGGGCGAGCTTCGCGGTGTCTTCGACGACGAGCTGGTCGCACGCGAGTGAGAGACAGAAGCCGGCGCCGATGGCCGCCCCCTCGACGACGGCGATGGTGGGCACCTCGAGGTCGAGGACCGAGAGATAGCGCGCGTAGAACGAGCGCATGAAGGCACGGGACTCGTCGGGGGTGACGCTGCGGAGCCGCTCGAGCATCGACAGGTCACCACCGCCCGAGAAGGTACCGCCCGCCCCGTGGAGCACGACCGCGCGCACGGCCGGGTTCTGCTTCAGCTGGGCGACGCGCGCCTGCAGCGCATCGCCCAGCTCCGGCGTCATCGCGTTCTTGCGGCCAGGCTCGTCGAGCGTGAGGCGCGCGACGGCGTCTTCGATGGTGCAGTGCACGGGCATGGGCCGTCGTGTAGCCGATGTCAGAAGGGCTCTCAGCCACGAGCGCTGTCGGCGGGCAAACCATGGATTCGCAGCTGCTCGGGAGGGACGGGAAAGAGCGTGCGGATTGCGTGCGCCACCGCAACCAACGGGTCCTCGCGGTCGGCTTCCATCGTCACCAGAATACATGTCGTCGCGCTCGACTCGACAAGGGCCGTCACAACTGCCCGGCGACTCTCGTCACGATGGGCGACGTCAGTCAGGCCGACTCCACCTGCTCGAGCGTCGCTTCTTCAGAGCCCGCGGGCCGCTCGACCTCGACCGACGCGCCCTCGACCTGACCCAGCAGCGCCTGCGCGATGGGGCTGTCGACCGACACCAGGCCCTTGCGGAGGTCCGCCTCGTCCGGCCCGACCAGCCGCAGCGACTGGGTCTTCCCGCTCGCCCAGCGCAGCAGCACGCGGCTCCCGAAGCGCACCACACCATCTGCCTTCGGCTCGGGGTGCACCACGCGCACGCTGTCGAGCGTGGCCACCACCTGCCCGAGGCGCGCCTCGAGCTGTCTCTTCGCCACCTCACGCTCGGGCTCGGCGAGGCGCTCCAGCCGTTCCCGCGCGGAGCCCTCGAGGTGCGCACGCTCCGACTGCAGCGCCTTGTAGCCCTCGGGCGTGATGGGCCGCTCCTGCCCGCGAGCGGCGCGCGACACCGGCCGCGCCGTCACCGACGTGTCCTCCGTCTCTTCGCTGGTGAAGGCCTTCGACACGACGCGTCCGCCCATCACCGTTGACGCCCGGCCGCGCCCCGCCGATGAAGCGCCGCACGATGACGACGAACTGGGACGCGGTGACGGCGCACGTGGAGCACCGGGTGACGTTCTCGGAGACCGACGGCCTGGGCTACGTGCACCACGGCAACGTCGCCCACTGGTTCGAGCGCGGCCGCGAAGCCTTCTTCCGGCGCTTCAACGAGCCCGCCGTCGAGCTCGTGCGCAAGGGCCACTGGCTCGCCATGCGCCAGCTCAACGTCCGCTACGACAGCTTCATCGGCTACGAGGACCAGCTGTCGATTCGGGTCGCGCTCACGAAGCTCGGCCGCGTCGCGCTCGACTTCCACTACCGCGTCGACAACCTCACCACCGGCAAGCTGGCCATCCGCGGGCACACGAACCTGGTGGCGGTCGAGCCGCGCCCCAACGAGCCGCCTGCGCTGGGCCGCATCACGTTTCCCCGCGCGCCGTTCGAGCCGCTGAAGGTGGGCGCCGACGAGTTCTTCGGAGCGCCGCAAGGCGCCTGGAAGCCCCCGCGCTGGGAATCTGAGGAAGGCTGAACTTCGAGGCGCGCCTCGTGACGCGCAGTTGGCCTGCCAGCGACCGGCACGGGCCCTGCTGTGGGCCTCTGGCGCATGGTGGCTCCTCGTGGATTTCTGACGGTGCTGGTGTTCGTCGCCTGCGGCGCCGAGACGCTGCCGGTGCGCGGCACCTCCAACGGCGAGACGACCCTCACCGCCGCCTGCACCTCGGACGAGACCTGCCCGGCCGGCATGGTGTGCGAAGGGTGCAACGGGCCCCACGACGCGGTGTGCGTGCCGGGCTGCCGGGACGATGCGCAGTGCCCTCGCCGCCACATCTGCCGCGCCGGAGTCACCTGCCTCACCTGCCCCTGCGCTCCCGGCTGGTGCGAGCTCGACCCCTGCCGCGACGTCGACGGTGACGGCTACGCCTTCTCGAAGGAGCCCGGCCTCGTCTGCCCCGGCAAGCGCACGAGCGACTGCAACGACGGCAACGGCGCGCAGCACCCCGGCGCCGCCGAGCGCTGCGCGAACGGCGTCGACGACGACTGCGATGGGCTCACCGACCGGAACGACCCGTCGTGCCTGCAGTGCACGGCCGACAGCCAGCCGTGCAACGACGCCGCCGAGTGTCTGTCGGGCGCAGCGGTGGGCGGAGAGACGTGCTCGAGCGGGTGCTGCCAGACGTGTCCACTGGTGACGAACCCGCGCTGCCAGGCCGGAGAGCGCTCGGTGGGCGGCGGGCTCGACCCGGTGACGTCGTGCCGCGTCGCGCGCGTCTGCATCTCGTCAGCGTGTGCTGGGAATGCCTTCGAGCCGTGGTGTGGCCGCGACTTCGCGTTCTACCGGAACCCGTGCGAGCTGCGTGAAGCGGGAGCCGAGCCGCTCCACCGGGGCGGCTGTCTGGCGAATGAAGGGCGCCCATGCGCGGTGACGCCGTGCCCCGAGGGGCTGTTCTGCCGCGTCGACGACGTCGCAGGCCCCAGGTGTACCCAGCGTGGGGCGTGCGTGGTGGAGGCTGACTGTCCTGCCGGGCTCGACGCCCCTTCGTGCGTCGACGGAGGCCCCACCTGGCGCTGCGAGCGCAGCCAGTGTGTTTCCGCTTGTCGCTGAGGCCCGTCGCGACCTTTCGGGCTCGGCCGCGCGCAGTCGCCGGCGCAAGCGCCATCACGTACCGCTGCGGGTCTTCGTGCCAGGCGCACGCGCAGCCGGCCATCGGGCGAGGCGTCGTGGCCGACGGTCTCCCCGTCATGGAACACCCCGGCCCGTCTCGACCAGCGCCGCGGCCGTGCCGAGCAGGAGCGCCGAGAAGCGCTGCAGCTGTTCCTCGGAGCCGACGAATTCGACCTCGGGGAGCGCGAGGTCGGACAGGCCGGTGGTCGTCATGAAGTACGCCTTGAGCGACCTGGGATTCTGTCGCACCAGGCCGCGCGCCCCGCTGTGTCGAGAACCCGAGGCCGTCGTCGCTGCCACTCAGGCCGCGAGGCGCTCGTCGAGCCAGCGGGTGACCTGCGGAACGAAGGCCGGCAGCGCCTCGGCCCGGAAGTGCCCCATGTGGCCCAGCTGGCCGACCCCGAGCGCCGTGGGCTGGTGCACCTCGAGGGTCACCGGCGCGGCGCGGTACTGCGAGAGGAAGACGCGCATCGACGTCGGCGGTGCCCACAGGTCGTCCTCGGCCGTGACGCCGTGAATCGGCACCCGCACCCGCGCGAACTTCGCCTCGGCGTCCATCGACGGGTCGTCGAAGAAGTAGCGCGGCATGTGGCTCCAGCGCTTCCAGTCGCGGTACACGCCGAGCGGCAGGTCTTCGCCGCCCCACACCGGGCCTGGCAGAAAGCCCGCCACGCGCGTCGTCACCGGCCCGAGCACCTTCCACATCGTCTCGACCTTGAGCCGCTCCGTCGCGGGCATGTAGCCCGACCACGCCGCCCCGGTGGCCACCGTGTAGAGACCGAGGGTGTCGTTGGGGCGCGAGAGCTGACCGAAGGCGTGGCCTCCGAAGCTGTGGCCCACCACCGCCGTCGGCCCGCGGGCCAGCATGAACTCGACCGCCGCGTCCGCGTCGAGCTCGGCCCAGTGGCGGAAGCCGCACTCGAAGCCCCGGAGCGTCCCCCGTCGCGAAGCCCCGATGCCGCGCAGGTCGAAGGTCAGCACCTCGAGGCCCGACGTCGAGAGCGCCTGCGCGAAGCGCCGGTAGAACCGCTGGGCCACGCCAGTCGCGCCAATGACCACCACGCCGCCCCGCCGCTCGCCGGCCGGCGCGTGAAGCGTCGCTGCCAGCTGCTGGCCATCTCGGGTCATCAGGTCGATGGGGCTCATGCGCTCGTGTCTCCAGTGGAGACATTATCCGCGTGAAGCCGCGCAACGCCAGACCGGTGGCTGGGAGGCGGGCGATCGATCGAGAAGCACAACGAACCGAATCAGTCGGTCTGGTGTGCTTCTCGATGTTCCCCGCCGCGAACTCACGTCGGACCCGCAAGCCAGCCACTCAGTCATTTCGAATACTTGCGCCCACTTGCGCGAGGTCGCGTTTTTCCCTACATGCCCCGACAACGCGGACACACCTCGGGAGGAGCGTTCACCATGCGGTCACTCATCGGAGCAGTTGCGCTGGCGCTGGCAGCCTGTGGCACCGGAGCGGTGGTCATCGACGACGAGGGCGGCGACGAGCTGCTCGAGGTGGCTGAAGGCCCGCTGCTGGGAGCGAACGGCAAGGACGCGAGCGACCGGAGCTGCAACGTCGTACTGCGCTCGCTGGCGCGCGTCGCGAACGGCCCGGGCTTCGCCACGCGGTGCACTTCGACGGGTGGCTGCCAGGTGGTGTGGGCCGGCGTTCTGGACGTGTCGGAGCAGGCGGTGGCCGAGGGCGCGCGGCCCGGCGTGCTGTGGAAGAACCAGGACGCGCGGAGCTGGTCGTCGCTCACCGCGCGGCGCGTGACGGGGGCTCCTCAGGGGTTCGTGCGCTTCAGCTTCCGCCTCGACCGGAACACCATGAGCGACGGCATGTCGGCGACGGCGCTGTCTCGCGCGCGCATCGACGTTGCGCCCTTCATCCGCATGCCGACGGGCGCGCGGCTCTTCGACAAGCAGCGCGGCCAGGGCGACTTCGACAACCATGTCCTCTCGCAGGCGGGCGGCTGGTCGGTCGTCGACGACGCGGGCGTGTGTGGGCCGCCGGCGCCTCCGGCGAGCCTCGACTTCTTCACGGGCTTCCAGCACTCGCAGCGCGGCGCGCTGGTGGCGGGCGGGCGCGGCGTCATCACCTACTCACTCGAGCGCCTCACCACCTGCCGCGGCACGCACAACGGCCACCCCGCGTGGGACGTGACGGCCTTCGTGCGCTTCTCGCCCGGCGGTGAAGTGGTGAGCGGCTCGGTGCGCGGCTTCAACGCTCCGGGCGGAACGCCGTCGAACTCGAGCGCGGTGTCGGCGCCCTTCACCTTCCAGGTGCCGGCGACGGCGCGCTCGGCCGAGGTGTGGTTCAAGAACTTCACCGGCGCGGGCTCGACGTGCGAGGCGTGGGACTCGAACCTGGGCGCCAACTACCGCTTCGACGTCGAGGCGAAGGCCTTCGCCCCGGTGCAGTGGGTCGGCCGGCCCGGCGCCTCCACGAACCGGGCGTGCAGCCGCAGCGAGGGAGCGCCCGACGTGCTGACGCTGGACAGCTACCTGCAGCAGCGCGCGTGTGTCTGGTACGAGGTCGACGCGTACGTGCCGGGCCTCACCGACGGCGTCGGAGGCCTCAAGCCGCACGCCCTCTTCGCCGAGGCCGCGCTGGTGCTCGACGGCGTCGCGCAGCCCGCGCAGTCGTTGTCGTTCATCGGCCGGGTCGGCAACGACTACCGCTACCGCTTCGAGCTGCCGAAGTCGGGGCTGTACTACGGCCCGAAGTGGACGGAGCTCACCTTCACCCTGCGCTTCTCGACCGACGGCCGCACCTGGGTCTCGGACACCACGCGGCGCGTGCGGCGCGATGAGTCGTTCTGCAACCCGGCCTGGGGCGCCTGCGCCCTCTGAGCCGACCGGGAGCACCGGGCCGGCCTTGATCGAACGTCCTTCATGACCATACAAGTGGTCATGAGCACCTTCACCGCTGCGGAAGCCAAGGCGAAGCTCCTCGCGCTGCTCGACCGGGTCGAGCGGACGGGCGTTGAAGTCGTCGTCACCAAGCGCGGCCGACCGGTCGCGAGGCTCGCTCCGCTGAAGCGCCCCCGAAAGGGGCTCGTCTCGCGCGGCAAGATTCTGGGGGACCTCGTTTCGCCCGTCGACACCGGCTGGGAAGCGCCGTGATTCTCCTCGACACCCACATCTTCGTCTGGGCTTGCCTCGAGCCGAAGCGGCTCTCGACGGCTGCCCGAAAGGCGCTCCGGCGTGATTCAGAGCGGGCGATGGCCGATATCTCGCTTCGCGAGATCGCTGCACTCGAGCGAGCCGGACGGCTGTCGTTCGGAGTCGCCTTGAGCGACTGGCTCGAGGCCGCGCTCGAAGAGACGAAGGTCGAGGTCATTCCCATCACGCCTCGCATCGCGGCCCGCTCCGTGAACATCGCCGCTCACTTCCACGGCGACCCGGCCGACCGGCTCATCGCGGCAACGGCGATCGAACTCGACGTCCCCCTGATGACGGCAGATGAGCGGCTGCGGGCGTCTCCAGCGCTTCGCACCATCTGGTAGGGACGATGAACCGCGTCGGTCAGGGGCGGTGAGTTGGCGGTCCAACCTCAGCCTCGGCCGTCCGTCGAATCACCGTCGCCGGGGCTGAGCTGCACGTCCTCGGCACGCGCCGGGTCGTCTGAGTCGGCAACCGCCAATTCCCTTCCAGGGAGACCAGCGGCAGGGTGGGCCGTCGAAGCACCGTTGGTGGGAATCGAGTCACCGTCCCTGGCGGGTTCAGCCACACGGGCGGGCAGAACGGTTGCCTCCCCGCTCGAGCTGACGCCCGCCGCTGCGACCCACGCGTCGGTGCGCGCGAAAGCCAGGAAGACGTCTTCGAGCGACAGCCGCTCCTCCGAGACGCCCTCGGGCCACGCGGCCCGGGCCCAGACTTCGGGCGGGGCTCGCCACACGTCACCACGAACGCGCTCGAAGCCGGGCGGCGGCTCCGGGGCCACCCCGGGCGCGGTTCGCACGCGACGCACCGAGTCCAGCAGCCACGGCACCTCGCCCTCGATGCGCATCTTCCCCGCCTGGATGATGCCCACCCGATGCGCGACGAGCTGCACCTCGTCGACGAGGTGCGACGAGAGGAACGCGGTGCAGCCGCGCTCCTTCACGATGGCCGAGACGAGGTCGTTGAACTCGCGGCGCGCCACCGGGTCGAGGCCGGTCGTCGGCTCGTCGAGCAGCAGCAGGTCGGGCCGCGGGGCGAGCGCGAGGGCCAGGCCCAGCTTCGTGCGCGTCCCGCCCGACAGCTCCATCGACTTCTTCTGGAGCGGCACGTCGAGCAGCTTCGCCAGGCGCTCGAACTCGGGCTGGTCCCACGTCGGGTAGAAGCCGGCGACGAAGCGGCCGAGCTCGAGGCCCGTCATCCACGGGTAGAAGTGTTGCTCTTGCGAGACCGAGCCGATGCGCCGCTTGAGCTCGACCGGCACCTGCTTGAGCACCTGGTTTAGCACCTCCACGGTGCCCGCGTCGGCGCGCAGCACGCCGGTGAGGATGCGCAGCGTCGTCGTCTTCCCCGCTCCGTTGCGCCCAAGGAAGCCGTAGACCTCACCGCGGCGCACCGAGAGCGTCAGCCCATCGAGCGCCACGGCCTTGCCGAAGCGGCGGCGGACGTCGGTGAGGGCGAGCGCGTTCGTCATGGCGAGGCGTCGAGCCCCAGGCCGTCGATGACCGCGATGGGGCCGTCGCAGGTCTGCTCGTGGCACGCGCGGCAGGCCGCCACCACGCCCGTGTACGCCTCGCGGCTCGAGGGCTTCGCGTCGAGCGCGCGCACGGCCCCGAGGTACGTCTGCGCCATCGCGTCGTAGGCCTCGTTGCGGTCGCTCAGCGCCGTGGGCCAGGCGCAGCGCAGCTTGCGGTGGCTCGCCCACAGCAGGAGCGCGCTGCCTCCGTCGAGGAGGGCCGCGCGCGAGGCCCTCAGGTCGTCGGCCATGCGGCGCATGTGCGTCGCGAGCTCGCTGGCGCCGTTGGGGTTCCGCTCGGACGGAATGAGGTAGCCGGGGCTGCCCGGCACGCCGGGGACGAGCGGCGTGGCGAGGGTGCAGTCGTCGACGAGCGCCGCGGCGTTGAGGCCCGCGTCACGGGGCGAGGCCGCCGGCTTCGTGCAGCCGGCCACAAGGAGCGCAAGGACGAGCGCGAGACGACGCATGGTCGAGACGCGTCGTACCCCGACTCGTCTTCAGCGTCCCGCCTGGCGTAGCCTTCGAAGCTCCATGCCCGACGCGCTGAAGATCTTCCTGTTCTCGCTCATCGCCGCGTTCGCAGGCGCGGCGTTCACCTCGAAGTTCGGCATGTGGCTGGTGGAGCGCTTCTTCCCGCGCGAGCCGATGGCGGTGGCCGCGGTGCTGCTCGCGTCGGGGCTCGTCGCCATCGCGTCGGCGGTGACGACGGGCGTCGTCATGGGGAAGAAGCGCGCCTGAGCAGGAAGAGCCTGCGACCGCCGGCTCCGAGGCCTGGAGCCACGGACGCCCTCCGAGGCCGAGCGACGCGTCTTGACTCGGGTGGGCCGTCTCCGACTCGCGGGCCTCAGCTCTGCTCGCCACGCACGCGCGCCGCTTCTGCTTCGACCTCGGGCCCCGGCGGCCAGAGCGGCTCCGAGGCGGGGCCGCGCCGATACTCAACGCCGAAGCGATGTCCACGCGCACACACGTAGTCGTCGCTCTCGACGCCCTCGCGCTCACGCTGCGCGCGCGTCACCAGCCCTTCGTCGAACAGGCACACGTCACACGGCACCACCGCTGCGTTCGCTCCTCCGGCCATGGGCGCACGATGCCACGAACGCTGGGCGTCGCGAGCCGCTTCCATCGACGACGCAGTGCACGTACCGACCACCACCTCGCCGGGGCCCCGGCCGCCTCGGGGCCGTCGTGTCGTCGCCCTGGAGCAGCCCCGCGTGTCGGGAGACGCAGTCCCTTTCTCAGTCTGCCGTCGAGTGGGGCCCAGCTCGCGGGTCTGCGAACGACCTGCGGGCTTTCGCGGGCGCGTGCCCTGCCACTGGGACCCTCCGCGTCGTCCGCGTCCTGAGGACACCGCCTGGCACCACCCGCAGCCAGCGAGTGTGCGTGCTCGCCTCGAAGGATCCAGACCGCTCTGGGCGCGTCATCCGGCCTTCGTCGCCGCGCGCGAGATGGCCTCGCGCCACGCGCCCACGATGTGCCGGCAGATGTCATCGACGCCCACCTGCTTCGTCACCTGCGCGAACACCGTCGGCCCGTCGCCCCGCATCTTCTTCGCGTCGCGCGCCATCACCTCGAGGTTCGCGCCCACGAGCGGCGCGAGGTCGGTCTTGTTGATGACGAGCAGGTCGGACTGGGTGATGCCGGGGCCGCCCTTGCGGGGCACCTTGTCTCCGCCGGCCACGTCGATGACGTAGACGGTGTAGTCGACGAGCTCGCGGCTGTACTGCGCGGCCAGGTTGTCGCCGCCCGACTCCACCAGCAGCAGCTCGGGCTTCACCTCGCGCATGAGCGCCTCGAGCGCGAGCAGGTTGGGCGTGATGTCTTCCCGAATCGCCGCGTGTGGGCACCCGCCGGTCTCGACGGCGCGAATGCGCTCCTTCGGCAGCGCCTCGTTGCGCATGAGGAACTCGGCGTCCTCCTTCGTGAAGATGTCGTTGGTGACGGCGCCGAGCGAGACGTGGTCGCGCAGCGCGCGGCACAACGCCAGCATCAGCGCCGTCTTGCCGCTGCCCACCGGCCCACCGACACCGACGGTGAAGGCGCGCCTGGTGTAGTCGCGGTCGAGCGGCGCATCACGCTCGTGGAACAGGCCAGGGTGCAGCCAGTGCTCGTGCGTGTGCCCGTGCTCGCCGTCGTGTGAGTGGGGGCCGAGGCCGTCGTGGTCATGAAGATGCGCCATGGAGTCGTTCTCCTCGAATGAAGTGCGGCTTCAAGACTGGAACAGCCGGGAATACAGCCGGTCATGCGCGCCCTGGGCGAGGTCGAGCAACGGTGAGGTCGACACCGCGTCACGCATCGAACGCCCAGCCGAGGCCTCGAGCGCCCGGGTCATCACCGGGTGCAGCTCGAGCAAGACGCGCTGCGCCCGCAAGGGCCCGGTGACCCCCAACCGCACCGCCGCCGACAGCGCCGACCGCACGGCACCAAAGAGGAACAACCGCCGCACGTCCTCGAGCGAGAAGCCCGCGAGCGCGAGGGACGCACCCATCGCCACCGCGACGTGCCCGAACGGCAGCTGCGTGCGGAGCGCGGACACGTCGGGCAACCCCAGCATCGCTTCGGCCGCGAGCAGAAAGGCCTGCCCCTGGGCCCGGCTCGCGCGGTTGGTGACGTGGCTCGAGAGGAAGACGTCGTGCCGGCGATCGGCCTCGTCGGGCAGCGCCACGAAGGCCGCGTCGAGGAACGGGAGGGCGCTGGACGACAGGCTGAAGCACAGCTCCTCGAGTCGCAGCACGAGCGCCGCCTCACCCTTGAGCTGGCCGAGCTGCCGAAGGGCCTCGAGGCCTCCTGAGTGCGCGAAGCTCCCTGCAGGGAACGCCGAGTCCGCGAGCTGGAGGAGGCGCGCGTCCATGAGCGTCAGAACAGGAAGTACTTCTGGGCCAGGGGCAGCTCGGTGGCGGGCGCGCAGGTCAGGTGCACGCCATCGGCGCGCACTTCGTACGTCTCGGGGTCGACCTCGATGGTGGGCAGGGCGTCGTTGAGCTTCATGTCGCGTTTGGACAGGCCGCGGCAGTTCGTCACTGCGAGCGTGGGCTTGGCGAGGCCGTACGCCGCGCCGACGCCGGCCTGCTGCGCAGCCTTCGAGACGAACGCGAACGACGTCTTCGCCGCGGCGTGGCCGAAGCCTCCGAACATGGGCCGCATGCGCACCGGCTCGGGCGTGGGAATCGACGCGTTGGCGTCTCCCATCTGCGCCCAGGCGATGAAGCCGCCCTTGAGCACCAGCTCGGGCTTCACGCCGAAGAAGGCGGGCTTCCACAAGACGAGGTCGGCCAGCTTCCCCACTTCGACCGAGCCGATGTCGCGCGCGACGCCGTGGGTGATGGCGGGGTTGATGGTGTACTTCGCGACGTACCGGCGGATGCGCAGGTTGTCGTCGTCGACTTCACCCGTGAGGCGCCCGCGCTGTACGCGCAGCTTGTGGGCCGTCTGCCAGGTGCGCAGCACCACCTCGCCCACCCGGCCCATCGCCTGGCTGTCCGACGCCATCATCGAGATGGCGCCGAGGTCGTGCAGGAGGTCCTCCGCCGCGATGGTCTCACCCCGAATGCGGCTCTCGGCGAAGGCCACGTCTTCGGGCAGCGAGGGGTCGAGGTGGTGGCACACCATCAACATGTCGAGGTGCTCGTCGAGCGTGTTGACGGTGAAGGGCCGCGTCGGGTTCGTCGACGACGGCAGCACGTGGGGCACGCCACACACGCGAATGATGTCGGGCGCGTGGCCGCCGCCGGCGCCCTCGGAGTGGTAGGTGTGAATCGACCGCCCGCGGAACGCCGCGATGGAGTCGTCGACGAAGCCCGACTCGTTGAGCGTGTCGGTGTGAATCGTCACCTGCACGTCGAAGCGCTCGGCGACGTCGAGGCAGGTGTCGATGGCCGCGGGCGTGGTGCCCCAGTCTTCGTGCAGCTTGAGCCCGATGGCGCCGGCGGCGATGACGTCATCGAGGCCTTCGGGGCGCGCGCTGTTGCCCTTGCCGGTGAAGCCGAAGTTCATCGGCAGCCCGTCGGTGGCCTGCAGCATGAGGCGCAGGTACTCGGGAGACGGCGTGCAGGTGGTGGCGTTGGTCCCCGTCGCAGGCCCGGTGCCGCCGCCGATGAAGGTGGTGATGCCGCTGGCGAGCGCGACCTCGACCTGCTGGGGCGCGATGAAGTGGATGTGGGAGTCGATGCCGCCCGCGGTGACGATGAGGCCCTCTCCAGCGATGACCTCGGTCGACACGCCCACCTCGAGCCCGGGCGTGACGCCGGCCATGACGTCGGGGTTGCCGGCCTTGCCGAGGCCCACGATGCGGCCTGCGCGCACGCCGATGTCGCACTTGAAGATGCCGGTCCAGTCGATGACGAGGGCGTTGGTGATGACGAGGTCGAGCGCGTCGGCCGCGCGCACGCCCGAGGCCTGGCCCATGCCGTCGCGGAGCACCTTGCCGCCGCCGAACTTGCACTCGTCGCCAGGCACCGTGGCGTCGCGCTCCACGCGGGCCCACAGCGCGGTGTCTCCGAGGCGCACGCGGTCTCCGGTGGTGGGGCCGTACAGGTCGGCGTACGCCGCACGCTTCAGGCGAAAGCTCATGACGTGCTCCCGAAGCCGCGCGCGGCGACGCGGGCCAGCACCTCGGCCGAGCGCCCATCGACGGGCCCGTCGACCAACCCATTGCCGCCCCTGACGATGCGCGCGCCCGCGAGCGCCACCAGCGTGACCGTCTTCGTCTCGCCCGGCTCGAAGCGCACCGCCGTGCCCGCGGGGATGTCGAGGCGAAACCCCAGCGACGCGGCACGGTCGAACGCGAGCGCGCGGTTCGTCTCGATGAAGGGGTAGTGGCTGCCGACCTGAATGGGGCGGTCTCCGGTGTTCGTCACCTCGAGCATCACGGTGGCGCGGCCGGCGTTGAGCTCGAGGTCTCCCGCGACGCACTCGACGGCGCCGGGCACGTCGCGCGTCGGCGCCACGCGGAACAGCTCGTTGGACGGCACCGGAAGAAACGAGCCGTACAGCGCCAGCGACAGGTCGCCGTATTCGGCCACGATGGGCTCGTGCACCGTCACCAGCTTCGAGCCGTCGGGGAACGTGCCTTCGACCTGCACCTCCGGCACGAGCTCGGGCACGCCGTCCATCACGTTGCGCCGGCCGAGCAGCCGCTTGCCGAGGTCCATCAGCTCCACCACGCGCCGCCCATCGCGAATGAACTCGAGCAGCTGCGTCGCCAGCAGCGCGACGGCTTCGGGGTAGTTGAGGCGCAGGCCCCGGGCGAGGCGCTTCTGGGCCACCACGCCCGCCTGGTGCAGCACCAGCTTGTCGAGTTCTTGCGGCGCGAGCCTCACGACCCCACGTGTTACCATTCCCGCCGCGACGCGTCATGAGTCAATTCCGGGCCCGGGAAGCGCTCGTCTGTAGAATTTTGATGTAGCCGGACAGCGAATTGAGCCCGAGCATCAGCGCTGAAGACCACAGCGGCAACCGAGGTCCTTCTCGAGCGGGCCCGCGCTGCAGGACCGTCACTGGACGGGGGTCGTCCCTCGCCATAACGCTCTCAGAACCGTGTCTCCGAGCCCCTCGTTCCAGGCCCCGCAGCTCGCGTCGTTCCTCCCGCTCCTTCACTCGGAAGCAGCGCCTGAGGGCGGGCGGCTGGTGGTGGAGCAGGTGCTCGGTCGCTCCGTCGTCACGTCGGCGCGCGGGCACGGGCCGCTGCGGCTGCTCACGCCGAAGAACCACGGGCACGCGGCCTGGGTGTACCAGTCGACCCTCGGCGGAGGCTTCGTCGGAGCCGACGCGCTGACGCTCGACGTTCGCGTCGGCGCGGGCGCGACGGCGTTCCTCTCGTCGCAAGCGGCGGGCAAGGTGTACCGCGGCACCGACTGCCGCTTCACGCTGGACGCGAGGGTCGAAGCCGGGGCGACGCTGGTGAACTGGCCCGACCCGACGATGCTCTTCACGGGCTCGCGGCTGACGCAGCGGCAGCGCTTCGACCTCGCCGACGGTGCCTCGCTCGTGTGTGTCGACGCGTGCACGGCGGGGCGGGTCGCGACGGGCGAGCGCTGGGCCACCGAGCAGCTCGAGCTGCACCTGGAAGTGTCTTGTGCTGGCCGCGCGGTCTTCGCCGACGGGGTGACGCTCTCGCAGCGGCATGGGCCCGTGGTGGAGCGCCTCGGTGGCATCAACGCGCTGGCGACGGTGGTGCTGGCGGGCCCGGCCTTCGAGCAGGCCATCGAAGGACTCGAGCGGGACGTGACGTCGACGCCGCTCGAACGGCTGCCCGCGCCGCTCGTGGTGGCGAGCCGATGGCCCTGGGGCCTGGTGCTGCGGGTCGGCGCGGCGTCGGCGCCCGCGCTCCAGACGACGCTCGACGGGCTGCTGCGCCCGCTCGTGGTGGCAGCGCTCGGTGACGACCCGCTCGCGCGCAAGCGCTGACGGGCTGCACGACTCGCGGCGCGCAGACGCAGCGCCGCTCCTGTGCGCGGGAAGCTCGCCACGCCTCGGCCCGCGACATGCGCAGGCTGGATGACAGCCAACCTCGGCGAGCGCGCCCACAGGGCTGCTCGAGCGGCTCCCCGGACGCTCACGTTCAGAGCGACCGGAACGTCCAGACGAACCCACGGTGGAAGGGCGCCAGTGCCCGCCCCTCGACCGGGAGCGGCGAGCCCCCCGCAACCGCGGCCGCTCAGCTCTTCGCGAGCTGCCGCAGCACGTACTGCAAGATGCCGCCGTGCCGGTAGTAGTCGAGCTCGTTGGGCGTATCGATGCGCGCGGTGACGGTGAACGTCTTCGTCGAGCCGTCGTCGGCCTTCGCGGTGACGGTGAGCTTCTTCATCGGCGCGAGGTTCTCGGCCACGCCCGCGATGCTGAACGTCTCGGTGCCCTTGAGCCCCAGCGTGCTCGCGTCTTCCCCCGCCTGGAACTGGAGCGGCAGCACGCCCATGCCGATGAGGTTCGAGCGGTGAATGCGCTCGAAGGACTTCGTGATGACGGCCTTCACGCCCAGCAGCATGGTGCCCTTCGCCGCCCAGTCGCGTGAGGAGCCCGTGCCGTACTCGGCCCCCGCGAGGATGACGAGCGGCGTGCCCTCGTGCTGGTACTTCATCGCCGCGTCGTAGATGAACATCTCTTCGCCCGACGGCATGTGCTTCGTGACGCCGCCCTCCTTGCCCGGCACCAGCAGGTTCTTGAGGCGAATGTTGGCGAAGGTGCCGCGCATCATGACTTCGTGGTTGCCGCGGCGCGCGCCGAACGAGTTGAAGTCGCCGGGCTTGACGCCCTGCTCGGTGAGGTACTTCGCCGCGGGGCCCTTCTTGTCGATGTCACCGGCCGGCGAGATGTGGTCCGTGGTGATGGAGTCTCCGAGGAGCGCCAGCACGCGCGCGCCCGAGATGTCCTTCAGCGCGCCGGGCTCCTTCGGCATCGCGTCGAAGAAGGGCGGCTTGCGCACGTAGGTCGACTTCAGGTCCCACTCGAAGGTGGCGCCGTCCTTCACGTTCAGCTCCTGCCACTGGCGGTCACCCTTGAGCACGTCGGCGTAGCGCTTCTTGAACTGCGCCGAGGTGACGCTCTTGAGCGCCGCGGCCACGTCGTCGTTGGTGGGCCACAGGTCCTTCAGGAAGAGCGCCTTGCCGTTCTTGTCGTGCGCGATGGGCTCGGACTCGGAGTCCCAGTTCGTGTGGCCGGCGATGGCGTAGGCCACCACGAGGCCCGGGCTGGCGAGGAAGTTCATGCGCACGTGCGGGTGCACGCGGCCCTCGAAGTTGCGGTTGCCCGAGATGACGGCGGCGGCGGCGATGCCCGAGTCGACGATGGCTTTCGTCACCGGCTCCGGCAGCGGGCCCGAGTTGCCGATGCAGGTGGTGCAGCCGTAGCCGACGACGTGGAAGCCGAGCGCCTCCAGGTACGGCATGAGGCCCGCCTCGGTGAGGTAGTCCGTCACCACCTGGCTGCCGGGGGCGAGCGACGTCTTGACCCAGGGCTTCACGGTGACGCCGAGCTCGACGGCCTTCTTCGCGAGCAGGCCCGCGCCGAGGAGCACCGATGGGTTCGAGGTGTTGGTGCACGAGGTGATGGCGGCGATGACGACCGAGCCGTTGGTGAGCTCGTAGCTCTGCGGCCCCTGCGTCACGACGGCCTTCGCGGCCAGCTTCGCGTCGCCGTCCTGCACCTTGAGCACGTCCTTCACGCCCCTTTGGAAGGACGCCTTCATGTCCTTGAGCAGCACGCGGTCCTGCGGGCGCGCGGGGCCGGCGAGGCACGGCTGCACCGTCGACAGGTCGAGCTCGAGCGTGTCGGAGAAGACCGGGTCGGGCGAGCTGGCGGTGTGGAAGAAGCCGTTCTCTTTCGCGTACGCCTCGACCACCGCGACGGCCTCGGGCGAGCGCCCGGTGAGGCGCAGGTAGTTGAGCGTCTCTTCGTCGATGGGGAAGAAGCCGATGGTGGCGCCGTACTCGGGCGCCATGTTGGCCACCGTCGCGCGGTCGGTGAGCGGCAGCGAGGTGATGCCCGGGCCGTAGAACTCGACGAACTTGCCCACCACGCCCTTCTTGCGGAGCATCTGCGTGGCCGTCAGCACCAGGTCGGTGGCCGTCGCGCCCGGCGCCAGCTTGCCGGTGAGCTTGAAGCCGACCACCTGCGGAATCAGCATGGTGATGGGCTGGCCGAGCATCGCCGCCTCGGCCTCGATGCCGCCGACGCCCCAGCCCCCCACGCCCAGGCCGTTGATCATCGTGGTGTGCGAGTCGGTGCCGACGAGCGTGTCGGGGTACAGCGCGCCCTCGGGCGACTTGAAGATGCCCTGCGCCAGGTACTCGAGGTTCACCTGGTGGCAGATGCCCGTGCCCGGCGGCACCGCGCGGAAGTTCTTGAGCGCCTTCTGGCCCCACTTGAGGAACGCGTAGCGCTCGGTGTTGCGCTCGAACTCGATGTCGACGTTCTGCTGGAAGGCCGACTTCGAGGCGAACTGGTCGATCATCACCGAGTGGTCGATGACGAGGTCGAGCGGGCAGAGCGGGTTCACCTTCTGCGGGTTGCCGCCCATCGCGGCGAGGGCCTCACGCATGGTGGCGAGGTCGACGACGACCGGCACGCCCGTAAAGTCCTGGAGCAGCACGCGCGCCGGCGTGAACGAGATTTCGGTGTCGGGCTCGGACTTCGGGTTCCACTTCACCAGGGCCTCGACGTGGTCCTTCTTCACCACGCGGCCGTCCTCGAAGCGCAAGAGGTTCTCGAGCAGCACCTTGAGCGAGAAGGGCAGCGTCTCGATGGAGGGGAACTGCTTCGCGAGCAGCTTCAGCGAGAAGGTGTCGTAGGGAACGCCACCGACGGTGAGCTTCGTGCGGGTCTTGAAGGTGTCGAGTTGGGCCATGGCGAGGCGCGTTATTTCGCTCGTCGCCGCCGAGCGCAACGAAAGACCGAAGGCCGTCCAGCCGGGGTTGGGCGGGCTTTGCCAGGGCCCGGCGGCGGCGTTGAGGTGTTCGAAGGTAGGACATGGAGCGACACCAGCGCGTCGCCGAGCCATCAGGTTGCGAACGCCACTTACAGAGCTCGCGAAATTCGGGGCCGGCTCGAGCGACGACAACTCCTTCGAACCGTCGCACCGGAGGACACCATGCTCTCAGTCGGCTCTCGCAACACGGACGTCACGCGGCTCCAGCAGAGCCTCCAGTCGAGGGGCTTCTCTCCGCAGGGCGTCGACGGCGTCTTCGGGAACAACACCCGCGCGGCGGTGATGGCCTTCCAGCGCGCCAATGGGCTGTCGGCCGACGGCGTGGTGGGCCCGGACACGGCGCAGCGGCTGTTCGGCTCGCGCGAGGCGAAGTACTTCGATGGGCGCAGCGACTTCACGCCAGCGCCCGGCACGGGCGGCACCACGGGAAGCACGGGCACGGGCGGCCGCCCCGGCCCGACGGCCCCGAGCGCGTCACGCCTCGTCAACAACGTGCGGCAGGTCGAGCGCGAGATGCCGGGCACCGGCCGCTGCGCCCGCGCGGTGAACGAGGCCATCAGCCGCACCTACGGCATCGGCATGTGGGGCCACGCGAACCAGATCGACAACAACCTGCCCCGCAGCCACTTCCGCGAGGTGAACCTGTCGCTCGAAGAGGCGCTCCAGCGCCCGGGCCTGGTGCTCACCTGGGAGCGCACGAACACCCGCCTCGGCAGCCGGTACGGGCACACCGCCATCACCACCTGCGACGGCCGCACCTCGGTGAGCGACTACTCCGAGGCCGACACGCTGGCCGCCTCGCGCCGCATGGGCCGCCAGGGCCTGCGGGTGTTCGAGCCGATTCGTTGAGCGCAGGACGGTAGCGAGAAGCGCCAACCCTCATTACGAGCGCCACGATGCGGCTCGTGGTGGTTGCGCTCCTCTTCGCCTTCCTGGCCTGCGGGCCTGCTCCCACGGACCCACCGGAGCCGAACCCGCCCGGCGCGGTGTTCCGCTCGAGTGGAGACCCGTTCATCAAGGGCCCGCTCGCGACGACGCAGCGCGACCTGCAGCAAGGGGAGTTCGGCGCGCCGAGGCCCGTGCGCCTCACGGCACCAGCGGAGCCGGGCACGTACCCTGTGGTGCAGTTCCAGCACGGCTTCCTCTCGGACCGCCGGGCGTACGACGACATTCTGAGCCACCTGGCGTCGCATGGCTTCGTCGTCGTCGCGCCGCAGATGTACCCGGCCGACGGCGTGCCGCTCGGCAAGGAAGGGGCTCCCGACGAGGCCCGCGCCGCGCGCACCGTCGCCGCCTGGGCGCAGGCCGCGGCGGCGACCATCATGGGCAGCGCCGCAGACCCGCGCCCCATGGGCGTCGCCGGCCACTCGCGCGGCGGCAAGGTGACGTGGTGGCTCACCGCGCAGGAGGGCTTCTCGGCGCGCGGCATCGTCGGGGTCGACCCGGTCGACGGGCTCGGCGGCCCGCTCCTGGGCGCACAACCCGAGGCGCTCCCGGGCCCGGTCGACACCGCGCCGCCGTCTCTCGTCCTCGGCATGGAGCTCGGCGGTTCCTGCGCGCCGGAGGGTGACAATTTTCGTCACTTCTTCGAGCGCACCACGCCGCCGACGACGCTGATGCTGGTGAGGAACCAGGGGCACGCCGACATGCTCGACGCCGACGTCGACTCTGGAGGCCTCTGCCAGACGGGCCCCGAGCGGGACGAGACGAGGCGCTTCACCGGCGGCGCGCTCGCGGCGTTCTTCCGCGCCACGCTGCAGGACGATGACGTCGCCCAACGCTTCCTCGAGGTCCCGCTCACGCGGCTGGAGGTGACCCGTGAGAAGCGGTGAACGGCCGGTGAACGCCCTCGTGCCGGGGGCGCTGTCGGGCAGCAGAGGTCTGGGGCCTGCGCAGCAGAGGTCTGGCGTCCACGCAGTTGATGACTGGCTGCTGAGCCGCGACTTCGCGACCCGCGAGCCTTCGCCACCGGGTGCCCTGCCGCGGGCCCGAGGCCGTCACCCGAGGCTGCTGGCGGATCCCAGGACGCGCGGCCGACCAACGGACCTGAGCAGCTCGGCGGTGCGACTGGTGTCCGTGCTCATCGCGGTGGTGCTCGCGGGGCTCCCTGCGTCGGCGACGGCCGATGTGCCAGGCATCGCGGCGGCCGGTGGAGCCTCGCCCATCACGCAGCCTCGTGAAGGCGCCTCGGCGACTCGACGGGGCGAAACACTCACACGCCTCGAGTCGCTGGGAAACGAACCGACTCGGCGCCCAACGTTGGGCCCGACCACCAACTCGGAGGTCTCCGCATCGGCAGACTGCGCGCTCCGCGCCGATGGTTCGGCGATGGCAGAGGCCGCCGCTCCGCCGGCCGGCCGCCTTGGCATCACCCCTTCGGAACCGGGTGCAGCCTCGGTCGGCCTCGGCCCTGGCGACGGTCCTGCAAGGTGGGAGGCGACCGACACGCCGAGCGACACGGCGCGAACTGACGATCCCCCGACGTCGCAGGTGACGGCTGACGCCCCGGCTCGTGCCGACGGTGGCACGACGTCAGCGGCCGCCGCACCGGACGGAACGAGCCGCGCTGACAATCCCCTGACGTCGCAGGCGACGGCTGACGCGCCGGTCCGCGGCGAGGGTCCAGCACCGACGCTGGACGGCCCCACGGCGAGCGACGGAGCGCCCTCGGAGACGACCTCCCCGCCGCCCGCGACGCTGACACCACGCGCCGCGACGGCTGCCCCGGCCACTCCAGCGCTCACCAGCCGCACGCCGGCCTCGCGCTCGGCCCGGCTCCTCGTCGAGAGCGGCACCGCCGCCGGCTTCGGCCTCGTGCTGCCCTTCGCCGCCTACGGAGGCCTCACCGCGCTCCAGTCGTTCGTCGGCTTCTTCGCGGGCTTCCTCTCGGCCACCGTGCTCGGCGCGGTGCTCGCCCCCATCGCCGTCGTCGTCGCTGGCCGGCTCATGGGCGCCGAGGGCGGCACCGGACGCGCCGTCGTGGGCGCGCTGCTGGGGCTCCTCGCGGGCCTCCTCATCGGGCTCCCGCTCGCCACCGTTCCGGGCGCAGGGTACCTCGTCGGCCTCGGGCTCTTCTGGGCGCTGCCGTCCGTCGGGGCGCTGCTCGCCTTCGAGTGGGGCCGCGCAGAGCCCCCGCCGACCGGCGCCGTCGTCTTGCGCTTCTGACCCGAAGGCCGTCTCAGCCCACCGGCTGCGACGGCACCACCGACACGCCCGAGCTCGCCTCGGCCAGCTTGTTGAGCTCGTCCTGCTCGATGAGGATCGCCACGAAGAACGTGATGCCGACCACCAGGCTCGCGAGGTCCAGCACCAGCACCAGCGTCGACTTGTCGTCGTGCACGCCCCGCAGCGACCGCATGCGCTCGGTGACGAGCTGCGCGTTCCGGTAGCGCACGTAGATGCCGAAGATGCCGCAGGTGACGAGGCTCAACAGCAGCTCGAGGCCCGGGTTCAGGTCGCCCTTGCCGGTGACGCCCTTGAGCTCCTGCGTCGTCTGGTACTGCCAGTAGAACGAGTACAGCCCGCAGGTGACGAAGGTGAGGAGTCCGACGACGACGAGCTCTCGACGTTGCATGAGCGAAACCACAGCAAGTCACTTCGTCGGACGCAACGCTTCACGCCACGCCGACCGCGATGACCGACAGGCCGACGCGGTGACCCAGCAGCCGGTCGACGAGCCGCCACGCGGGCACCAGCCGGTCGAAGAGCGTCGCCTCGACGGTGGGAATCCGCGGCCGCGCGAGCAGGCCGCCCGTCACCGCCCAGCCGACGGTGGCCACCGCGTTGAAGTGGAAGGCGCGCGACACCGACAGGCCCGCGCGACGGAAGGCCTGTGACAACGAGCCCCGGGTGTACCGGCGGAAGTGGCCGAGCTCGACGTCGAGCCGGTTGTGCAGCGCTTCATACGCCGGCACCAGCACCAGCACCGTGCCGCCCGGGCGCACCAGGCGCCGGCAGTTCTCGAGCGCGAGCACGTCGTCGGCGATGTGCTCCACCACGTTGAGGGCGAAGACCGTGTCGTAGCGCCCCAGGTGTCTCGCCGCGTCCGTCGTGAAGCGCGGGTTCACCAGGTCGAGGGAGCACACCTCTTTGCCGGGGAAGCGCGCCTCGAGCCGCCGCACGTAGCCCGGCCGCAGGTCCGACATCACCAGGTCGGCCCCGTCGGCGAGGAAGCACTGCGAGAGGTTGCCGATGCCGCTGCCCACCTCGAGCAGGCGGCCGTGGCAGTACGGCCGAATCGTCTCGTACATCCACCGGTTGAAGCGCCCGAGGCCGGCGATGGTCTCGAGCGCCTCTTCTCCGGCCACGTCGTGTGCCGCCCCGCCGTCGCTCACCGGCCCAGCCCGTACTTCACGATGCAGCGCACCGCCGACACGCCGTCCTTCCAGTTGATCTTCTTCCCCTCGTCGTAGCTGCGCCCGAAGTACGAGATGCCCACCTCGTAGATGCGCACGCCGTCGAGCTTCGCCACCCGGGCCGTCACCTCGGGCTCGAAGCCGAAGCGCTTCTCTTTCAGGTGCGGGGCGACCTGCTTGATGACGTCGCGCTTCCACAGTTTGTAACACGTCTCCATGTCGGTCAGGTTCAGGTTGGTGAACGCGTTCGACAGGGTGGTGAGCACGCGGTTGCCGACGGTGTGCCAGAAATAGAGCACCCGGTGCGGGTGGGCGCCGATGAAGCGCGAGCCGTAGACGACGTCGGCGTGCCCATCGAGCACCGGCTTGAGCAGCACGTTGATCTCGTTCGGGTCGTACTCGAGGTCGGCGTCCTGCACGACGGCGAAGTCACCGGTGAAGGCGTCGAGCGCGGTGTGGAGCGCCGCCCCCTTGCCCTGGTTCTTCGCGTGCTGGCGGTACACCACGTCGAGGCCCGGGCTGGCCGCGATGAAGGCGCGCACCTCGGCGTCGGTGCCGTCGGTGGAGCAGTCGTTCACCACCACCAGCTGCGTCTTCACGCCGCCGATGAACGTCACCTGCGACACGCGGTCGAGCAGCTTGCGCACGGTGCGCGCTTCGTTGAACACCGGGATGAGGATGCTGAGCGTCTGGGCCATCGCGGGGCGGCGACTAGCACGAGCGGGCGACGGAGCGAACGAGAACGCCCCACGCCCTTGCTCGAGTGAGGCACGCTTTGTCACGTTCTCCGCCATGCGCGGCGTCGTCGTGTGGTCGAGCCTCTGGGTGGTCGCCTGCGCCGGCTCGGGAGACGTGCAGCTGACACCCTCGCTCGCCTTCGAGCCCACCTTCTGCGAGCTCGTGCGCGTGTCGGGCGACCTCCGGACCATGTCCGTCTCGCCGACGGGCTCGCCGTTCCGCACGAGCCTCCCGGCCGGCGTCAGCAGCGAGCTCAAGGTCGCCGCCGCGCCCGGCCCGGCGTCGCGCACCTGCGCGTGTTCTCGAACGACCCGGTCGAGCCGGTCGTCACCGTCGTCATCACCACCCGGTGACCGAGGCGTCTCACGACGCCTCGCGACCTCGAGGCGCAGGGCTCAGCGCAGGCGCTCGATGAAAAAGTACGAGGTGACGAGCGCGCCCAGGTAGAGAGTCGAGACGACGGCAGCCGCTCCGATGGAAGCGCCGAGGCCGCGTTCGCGGGTGGCGCGAAAGCCGACGAAGGTCGCCGCGCCGAGGAGCGCCTCGGCCGGCAGCACGTACACCGCCACCCGCCCCACCTGGGTCACGCCTTTGGCGAACCACAGCGGCAGCGCCCACAGCGTCGCCTCGCTCGCGGTGAAGAGCGCCAGCGCGATGGCGGCCGTCACCAGCGCCGGGGTTCGCCACTGGTCGTCGGCCACGCCACGCCGGGCGCACACCACCTCGGCGCCGAAGACCGAGATGAAGAGGGGAATCGTCCACATGCCGGCCATCGCGCCCGTCACGGTACCGATGCGCGGCCCGCCCGTGTCGGGGAACACCAGCACCTCGAGCTCCTGGGACAGGAACCAGTCGGGCACCACCTGAAACACCGACAACGGCACGAGGAAGCGCACCAGCGGGCGCCACTCCGGGCGACGGGTCGCGCTCGCCGCCACCAACGCCACGCCGTACACCACCACCAGACCGAAGAGCCGCCAGCCGAGCGGGCCGACCGGCAGGAAGACCCCCGCCAGGGCGAGCACGAGAAAGCCCCCGTGGAGGAGCGCTGCATCTTTCACCGAGGCGGGAGTCACCACGGCATGGAGCAGACCACAAAGCGGATGGCGCGGGGCTGCAGCGTCGAGGCCACGCCTTGTCTCAAGAGCGCTGGAGCGACGCGCGCTCAATCGCCGTTGGGAAGGACGTCAAAGCTCACGGCGACGCCGCGGCCGCCTCGGAGAAGAGGGCCTCGCTCGCGGGTGTCACCTTGCGCGGCCGGCCACGCTTCTTTGGCGCAGCCACGTCGGCGTCGGGAGCTGTGCCCCCCTCGCTCCGCACCGGCGTCGGGCGCTTGAGCTTCGGCAACGAGATGACGGCCAGCTTCTGCGCCAACACCTCGTCCGTCTGCGCCAGCACCGACAACCACGCCGCCAGCCGGTGCGCCTTCTTCAGCAGCGCCTCCTGGTCCTCGTCGAGCACCCGCCGCGCCGCCTCGAGCTGCGCCTCGGCCTGCGCCACGGCGAGGTGCCGCTCCTTCACCCGCACCACCAGCTCCTGCAGCATCGGGGCGTCGACGTCGGGGAACTTCACCTCGGGCAGCGCCGAGAAGAGTTGAATGAGCCTGTGAACATCGGGGGCGATGAGCTCGTCGCGCATGGCATCTCCGGGAGCGACTGAATGGACGTTCAGTATACCCATCGCCGTGCCGCCGACAAGAAAACGCTCACCACGCGCCGCGCCCCGATCGAAACTGGACGAGTGACGACGACACGCCTGGTTCCGATGCTCCTCACGCTGGCCCTCGCCGCGTGTGGCCCCCGCCTTCAGCTCCGCCGAGAGACGCCGCCCGGCCTCGACACCCAGAACATCACCACCGTCTCGGTCATGGGCGTCACGCCGCAGGCGGGCCCCAACGTGCTGCAGACCCTCATCGACCCGATGAGCGGCCTGGCGGCTGCCGCGCTCGAGCCCGAGGTGGTGCACCAGGTCGAGCAGCGCCTCGCCCAGCGCTGCGCCCTCAACGTCGTCAATCGCTGCAGCACCCCGCCCTGCCCCGGCTCCGAGGGCACGCTCGCCATTCAGCTCACCGAGGTGAGCGCCCGCGGAGGCACCCCGCCCGTGAGCGGCACGCAGGGCGCCGCGGCCACCGTCACCACCCGCGCCACGTTCTCGCTCACCCGCGCCGATGGCGCGCCCGTGTTCTCGCAGTCCTACTTCGGCCGCCGGTCAGGCCCCACGCCGACCGTCGATGCCCGCAACGGGTCCAACAACTACGCCGAGGCCCTCATGTCGGTGCCGCTCGCGGCGCGCCTCGCCCAGCAGGCCCTGTTCGCGATGATCGACGCCTTCGTGGCCGACCTGATCCCCGGGCAGACGACCGACACGCTGCTCCTCGAAGACCCGGAGCCGCTCAAGCCGGCGGTGAAGGCCGCGACCGACGGCAACCTCGCGGGCTCGATTCAGCTGCACCAGACGTATCTCCAGACGAACCCGAACGACGGGCGCGCGTGGTCGAACCTGGGCGCCATCTACTCCGTGCAGGGTCAGTTCCAGGACGCCATCGCCGCCTATGAGCGCGCCGCACAGCTGGGCGGGAACGAGCGCTTCGCGCAGGAGGTGCAGGCCGCCCGGACGCGCCTCGCGCAGCTCCAGTACTTGAGCGCCCGCCGCCGCGTGGCCTGTGGTGCGCCCGCTCGCTGAACTGTGTCAAGTCGTCCCCTCGGTTCCTCGTGCGAACGCCGCGAGGGCCCGTGATGCTTCATGAAGATGCTGAAGTGGTTGGAGCGCCTCGGCGCCGTGCACTCCGAGCCGGACCTCGAGCTGCGGCGGCAGGGGCGCATCGTCTCGTCCATCGTCGTCGTGGCGACGCTGTGTGCTTCGGCGCTGGCCGTCAGCTATCTGGCGCTCGGGTCTCCCGCGGACGCGGCGGTGGGCGCGGTGTCGAGCGTCGGCGGCGTGGTGGTGTTGGCCCTGTGGCGGCTGACCCGCTCGGTCCGTTGGGTCACCCACGTCACGTTGGCGTGGTTCCTTGCCACCTTCGTCGGTGCGACGCTCCTCACGCAGGCGTTGGCCTACCTTGGGTGGCTGTCGGTGCTGCCCCTGGTGGCGTTCTTCATCGGCGGCCTGCGCGCGGGCCTCGTCTGGAGCCTCACCGTCGTCGGCGCGCTGGTCGCGACAGGCGTGGCGCTCATGCTGCTGCCGCTCGACTTCGCCGTCCCCGGGACGCCGTTCGTGCGCATGCTGCGCGTCGCCAGCCTGCCGCCGGTCATCGCCGCGCTGGGCCTGCTCTTCGAGCTGTCGCGCGTGCGCAGCGCCAGCGAGATGGAGGGCGCGCGCGCCGAGGCCATTCAAGCGTCCGAGGCGAAGGGCCGGCTGCTCGCGAAGGTGAGCCACGAGATCCGCACGCCCCTCAACGGGGTGCTCGGCCTCACCCAGTCGTTGTTGCTGCAGCCGCTGCCGGAGCGCGCCCACCAGGACCTCGAGCTCATTCGTCAGAGCGGGGCCGGCCTGCTCGCGCTGATCAACGACCTGCTCGACATCGCGCGCGCCGAGTCCGGCAAGCTCGAGCTCCAGCTTGGGCCCGTCGACCTGGGCCGCCTGCTGCGCGACGTGGTGGCGCTCCACCAGCCGTCCATCGGCGGCAGGCCCCTCTCGCTCGGCCTCGAGGGGGTGCCCGACGAGCCGCTGTGGGTGCGCACCGACGAGGTGCGGGTGCGGCAGGTGCTCAACAACCTCGTGTCGAACGCGGTGAAGTTCACCGACGCGGGCACGGTGACGGTGCGGCTCACGCTGGGCCGCTTCGGAGGCGGGCTCCGGGAGTGCTGCATCTCGGTCGAGGACACCGGCCGGGGCATGTCCGCCGAGGGCCTGAGCCGGCTGTTCCAGCCCTTCACGCAGCTGCACCCCGAGCTCTCGCACCTGGGCTCGGGGCTCGGCCTCTCCATTGCGAAGGAGCTCAGCGGCCGTCTCGGCGGCACGCTGTCGGCGGCCAGCACCGAGGGCCAGGGCTCACTCTTCAGCCTGCTGCTGGTGCTCGAGCCCTGTGACGCGCCGGCTGCCTCGAGCGCCCTGTCCCCGCTGCCGCCGTTCGACGTGCTGGTGGTCGACGACAACGCGCTCAACCGGCGCGTGGCGCGGGCGCTGCTCGAGAGGCTCGGGGGCCGGGTGCTGGAGGCCCACGACGGACAACAGGCCGTCGATGCGCTGCGCGAGCACCGCGTCGATCTCGTGCTCATGGATCTGCAGATGCCGGTGCTCGACGGGCTGGGCGCCACCCGGCAGTTGCGGGAGCGGCAGTTCAACGCGCCCATCGTCGGGCTCACCGCGAGCGCCGGGCCCGAGACGGCCGAGGCCTGCCGCGCCGCGGGCATGAACGGCTGCCTGTCGAAGCCGGTGCAGCTGGCTGCGCTCCACCTCGAGCTCAGCCAGGTGCTGACGGCGCCTGGCCGCGCCGCCTGAGGCCCGACGACGCGCTGGCGCCGCGCGAGGCGGCCGGCTCGACGCGTCGGTCTGTGCTTTCGTGCCAGTCGCATGCGCTTCAAAGACCACTTCTCGGGCCACGCCCCGGCCTACGCCGCCTTTCGTCCCCGCTACCCGCAGGCGCTCGTCGACGCGCTGGCCGACACGAGCCCCGCGCGAGAGCACGTGCTCGAGGTGGGCTGCGGCTCGGGGCAGCTGTCGGTGCTGCTCGGCTCCCGCTTCATGCGCGTCACCGCGACCGACCCGAGCGCCGAGCAGCTCGCGCGCGCCGAGCCGGCCGAGCGCGTCGAGTACCGCTGCGCGCCGGCCGAGCAGAACGGCCTCCCCGACGCGAGCGTCGACTGCATCGTCGCCGCGCAGGCCGCGCACTGGTTCGACCATGAGCGCTTCCACGCCGAGTGCCGCCGCGTGGGGAAGCCCGGCGCCCTCGTCGCCCTGGTCACCTACGGGTTGCTCTTCGTCCGCCCCGACCTCGACGCGCTGCTCACCCGCTTCGCGCTCGAAGACCTCGCCGACTTCTGGCCGCCGGAGCGCCGCTTCGTCGACGACGGCTACGCGTCGCTCCCGTTCCCGTTTCGGCCCCTCACCCTGCCCGAGGTGTCCATGCGCGCCCGCTGGGACGTGAACGGCGTGCTCGGGTACGTGCGCACCTGGTCTGCCGTGCAGGCCGCCTCTCGAGAAGGCCGCGGCGACCTCGTCGACACCTTCGTCGAGACGTTCACCGCCGCGTGGGGAGACCCCGCCATGGTCCGTGAGCTCGAGTGGCCGCTCGCCATCCGCGCGGGACGCCTGTGAATTCAGCGTCTTTGGCGAACACCAGCCAACGATGACGCACGGGTCGGGGCGTGGCTGCATCGACTGCCCCAGCCGTGCCGCCTTCACCCGTCATCCACCCGCGCGCGCGTCGCGCCGACTCTCCTGTCCCACCTTGTCGGAGCGCTGCGGCACCAGCCTTCGCCACGCTGGGAGGACCGCCCGAGGTGCGGTAGGTCATGCTCATGATCCTTCAGCTGAAAGACCTGGCGAGCCAGAAGCTCATCTCGGTGCCCGAAGAGGGCCTGACCTTCGGCCGCGAAGGCGGCGACGCGCAGGTGCAGGTCGCCGACATGGGCGTCTCGAAGCGCCACGCCGAGATCTTCTGTGAAGGCGGCGCCTGGTTCCTGAAGGACCTCGGCAGCTCGAACGGCACCATGCTGGCGAACGAGCGCATCGCCGACGCCACCGAGATTCTGCCGGGCGACGTCTTTCAGCTCAGTAAGCGCAAGTTCGAGGTGCTCAAGGTGCTCGAGGAGGGCGCGGAAGACGACGCCCCGCCCGAGGATGAAGACCCGCCGCAGATGACCGAGCCCGAGCGGAAGGCCGCCGTGCGCCCCGGTGGCAAGCCCGCCGCCGCGGCCAAGAGCGCGCCTCCGCCCGCGAAGAAGCCGTCGGGCCAGAAGATGGCGCCGGCCGGCAAGACGAGCGAGCCGACGCGCGGAGCGCCGGAAGCCGACGACGGCGGCGGTGAAGAGATCGGCAACGCGAGCGTGGGCCAGGTGCTGGCCGGCGTTCCGAAGGCCATCGCGTACTACCTGGTGAACGTGCCGCTGATGCTGCTGAACCCGTTCGGCACCATTCGCAAAGGCATCGAGGAGCAGCCGAAGGACCCGATGGGCCGCATGGAGCTCATCGCCTGGGCGCTCCCCGGCAACGTCGTCTCCGGCGCGATGGGCTTCATCGCCGGCCTCATCGCGCAGCTCATCACCGGCTCGCTGAGCATCGGCAGCCTCATCGGCGGCCTGGTGGTGGGCGCCATCGTCGCGGTGGTGGCCTCGGTGGTGACGGGCATCATCTGGCACCCACTCCTCACCTGGCTCATCGCCAAGCTGTTCAAGGGTGAGAGCGACGCGCGGGGCCGCACGAACTACTTCCTGCAGACGCAGACGGCCATCATCATCGCCGTGCTGCCGAGCGGGCTCGCCATCATCGTCGCCGCGCTGCGCGCGCGCTTCGGCATTCCCTTCATCGGGCTGGTGCCCGTGCTGCTGTCCGCCGTGACCGGCGCGCTGTCGCTGCTCGTCTTCATCAAGTGGATGGAGCACTTCAACACCGCGAAGTGGGTGAAGATCGTCGGCTACGTCTTCCTCGCGCTCACCGCGCTCTCGGCGCTGGCCGGCATTCCCGGCGCGCTCGCCGGTGGCGGGGGCGGCGGGACCATCGTCGCCACGGGGCCTGGTGGCGACGTCGACGTGGGTGACGTCGACGACGCCCTCAAGACGCAGATCGAGTCGATGAAGGCTGCCGGCGCGACCGACGAGCAGATCAAGGCCGCCGAAGAGGCCTACAAGCAGTCCCAGGCCGCGCTGAAGGCCGCTGGAGCCGCTGGGGCCGATGCGCAGAAGGCCATCGCCGACGCGCAGAAGCAGGCCGCCGAGGCCACGAAGGCCGCCGCCGAGGCGGCCAAAGCGGCCACCGACGACGCGAAGAAGGCCGCGGACGACGCGAAGAAGGCGACCGACGACGCGAAGGGCAAGAAGCCGCCTGAGGCCGCGGCCGCGAAGGATGACCCGAAGCCCGCCGAGAAGGCGCCTCCTCCTGAGCCCGAGACCCCGAAGGCCTCGCCTCCCGCGCCTGTGCCCTCCGGTGGTGGCTACGCCGCCTGGCGCGTGAAGTTCGACTCCATCGAGAAGCGCGTCACCGACGACCCCACGGTGCTCAAGGGCAACGTGCTCAAGGCGTACATGGAGCTCCAGGAGAAGTCTGCCGACGCCGAGGCCGCCGTGCGCAAGGAGTACAAGAAGGCCGACCGGCGGACCATCGAACACCTCCGCGACGCCGAGCTGTACGACAAGTCGCAGGGCACGGTGAACGACCTCTACAAGGCCCTCTTCGGGAGGTGAGGGCTTCCCCAGTGGCCTCTCGAGATGCGAATGCACGTTCGCATCGCCGAAGGCTGCGCAAGGCGATGAAATCGCGGCAGATTTCATCGTTTTCGGGCATGCGAATGCGTATTCGCATGTTGAGCGGGGGTCCGGCGACTGCCTCGCAGGCCCCTCGGTGGAAGACGCGCTGGGGTGAAACTCCATCGGCCTCGAGCGGAGCGGGAACGGTGGTGGTGGTGCGCGTGACGCTGGCCCTCGTCCCCTGGAGGTCGTGACGTCGATGATGTTCGGGTGACCGATACGGCGGCCGTCGACAGCTTCGGTCGAAAAGCGCGAGGAACGACTGGTCCTGCCCGTGTGTGGGCTTCAGGCCGGGCAGCGCGGTCAGTTCGAGCGACTCGGCGTCACCCGAAAGCGGCTGTCTCGCTTCTCCTCCGCGGCCCACCGATGCCGAAGCGGTGACGAAGGCCATCGCCTCCATCGAGCGCCCGCGGTGACTTCGGCCCGGCTCGAGGTCGACCACGCCTTCTCCCGGAAGCTCACCGTGCAGAGCCAACGACGGCCGGTCGTGACACCCACAGCGGCTCCAGGCCAGGGGCACGCAGCACGTGCTCGTGTCGCTCGGGGCTGGGACTGGTTCCTCGGCGCGAACGTCCCCGAGCGGGAAGGTCGCTGCACCGCGGGCAACTCGAGGTCGACCCCACGGCTGGCTTCTTCGACCGTGGAACGCCCTCACTCGCCGAGCGCTCATCGCGGCGCCGGCGTTCGACCTCGGCGGACACCACTGGCACTGCGTGGGGCTTGCGCGCCTGGCCGTCGGAGGCGCTCCCCGCGGGACTGACGAACGAGGCCCTTTTCAGCCTCGCGCACCGAGAGTGGGCTCAAGCGACCCGTCCACCGCTGGAGCCAGTCGCGCACGACGGCCGGCCGTTTGCGCGCGAGCGACCGCATTGCCCAGCCGATGCCCTTGCGAAGGAAGAAGTCCTTCCCGTCGAGCGCATGCTCGATGGCGAAGGCGAGCAGCTCGACGTCGGTGTCCACGCCGCGGACGACCTGCGACACGAGCGCTGCCCGCTGGAGCCACAGCTCGCCGCTCGAGGCCCAGGCCCGCACCACGCGCCCCATGGCGGTCGGGTCGTTCTCGAGGCCCGCGCGCACGACGTGACTTGCGAGCTCGTCGACGAGGTCCCACCAGGCCCCCGTGCGGATGAGGTGCTCGAGCAGCTGCCGCGACTTCGCGTCGATGAGCGCGCGATGCGGGCGGAGCCGCAGGATGTTGAGGGCGACGAAGCGCTCCTCGCGGAACATGGCGTCGTCCCACAGCGGGCGCACGAGGCGCTCCAGTTCGGGGAACGCGACCGCCGGTTGGTTGAGGAACAGCTCCGCCGCCGCGCGCCGCGCGACCGGCACCGGCACGCCCAGGCACGGCAGCTCGGACTTCAGGTAGCGGCGCATGCCCTCGGCCTTGTCGGGCCGGGCGTGGCGCCCGAGGGCCGCGCGCACGTCAGCAGACGAGACTTTCATCGGCGAACAGCCTGCCACGGGAGCCGCCGCTTCCGCGCGTCGACTGCGGTGGGGACAGGTCGACCCGTGATGACGAGCGCCAGGTCGAAGCGTGACGATGAACGCCAGCTCGCCGTGCGTCGATGCCGGTCTCACGCTGCCCCTGGAGGCGGCGCGCCTCTCGGTGATGAACCCTGGGGGTCCTGCGGGTCCAAAGCTGCGGGGGCGCGCTCCCGGCCGCTGTGATCGCTGAGGGCGTCGCGTGAGGAGCCTCCGCGCGCGCCGTCGCGAGGACCGCGGCCCGTCGGCTACAGCTCGAGCAGCTTCATCTTGTTCTTCGCGGCCTTCGCCAGCTTGCCCTTGCCCTTCGTCGACAGCTGCTCGAGCACGTCGGCGCCCACGTTCTTCAGCTCGAACTGGGGCTTCTCGGCGAAGTGCACGCCCACGTAGTAGCGGGCCTCGTCCGACAGGGCCTTCGCCTTCATCACCGCCTCGGCGACGCCGAAGCCCTCGGCGTGGAGCTTCTCGAGCTCGGCGAGCGACGGGTCGCGCTGGCGGGCGCGCGGGTGGGGGTCGAGGGAGTGGTGGAGGAGCTGCTGCACCACCACGCCGAAGCGGTCGTCTGCCGTGGCGGCGCCGGAGCGGCCCAGCATCTGCGCGATGGCCTCGGCGCGCGCCGGGTCCTTCTTCTGGAGCGCCTTCGCCTTCTCGCGCAGCAGCTCGGCCCAGGCCTCGGCGTCGACGGCGCGCACGGGCTCGAGCTGCTTGCGGGCCACCGCCAGCGCCCCGGCCAGGTTCTTTCCGCCGGCGTCGAGGAGCGCCTTCACGTCCTTCTTCGACAGCCGCTGGGCGAGCGGCGAGAGGATGTCGGCCAGCACCTGGGCGCCGGCCTCTTCGTCCGCGTCGGCCAGCGCCTCGGCCAGCAGCGAGGGCCCGGCCTCGAGCTCGACCACCACCTTCGCGGCGGCTTCGGCGCGCGCCTTGTCGCCCCCGCGCGCGGCCGGCAGGAGCGTCTTCGCCGCCAGCGTCGCGGCCTTGCCCTTCAGCGTCACCGCCAACTTGCCCAGGTGTTGAATCGCCCACAGCGCCACCGGCACGTCCTTCGAGGCGCAGAGCTCGGCGAGCTCGTCGGCGAACTCGACGCCGATGGGCAGCACCGTGAGTGAGTCACGCGCGCCGCGCGCGACGTGCACGTTCTCGTCCTCGAGGAGCTCCATCAGCCGGCGCAGCGCCTTCTTCGAGGGGCCTTTGGCGGCGGCGAAGCGCATGGCGGTGGCGGCCTCCATGCGCACGAGCGGCGTGTGCTTCGCGCCAAGGAAGGCCAGCAGGTCGTCCTGCGACTCGGGCAGCTCGAGGAAGCCGAGCATCTTGAGGGCCCCGCGGGTGGCGTCTTCGTCGTCGAGCGTCTTCTTCTTCTCGAGGAACTTGAGCACCTGCGTCTTCATCACCCGGCGCTGCGCCTCGGACATGTCCCTCGCTTCGTGCCGCAGCGACAGCGCCACCTTGTTGATGGCGTCGTACGGCTGGCCGCGGAGGCCCTCGAGGGCGAGCTCGAAGCTCTGCTTGCCACCCACCGCCGGGAGGAGCTGCGAGAGCACCGCGCGGGCCTCGGGCGTCGCGTCGGCCAGCCGGGCCTTGAGCTCGGGGAGCGCGGCCTCTCCCAGGTGCGCGATGGCCTCGCGCGCCGCCGTCGCCACGTCGCGGGAGCGGTTGAGCGAGTCGAGCATCACCGGCAGCCCTTTCAGCGCCTTCAGCCGGCCCAGCGCCTCGAGGGCGGCCTCGGCATAGGCATCGAGCTCGTCCTTCGCGAGCTCGACGAGGTGCGCGACGACCGCGGCGTCCTTCACCTCGAGCTCGCCCAGCACCACCGCCGCGGCGATGCGCTTCCGCGGCGTCGGGTCGTCCAGCAGGGCGACGATGCGCTTGATGGGGTCCATCGGGCGGTGCCTCCAGCGAGAGCGTGAGGCCCGGGAAGGTAGCCACCCCACGGTCGAGTGGAAGCACGAACCGCGTCGCGCGGGACTGGGCCACTTCGCGCGGTCACAGGCCGGGACGCATGCGTCGGGGGAAGGGAGCTCACCCGCTTCGAGTGGACGCACGACCCGCCCGCCCAGACCGAAGCGGAGTTCGCCGCCGGCGCCCGCGCTCGCGAAGGCCGATCGGCGGTGATGGCCCTCCGCGGCCCCGTCGGCGCGACGCCGCAGCCGCGCGGCGCTCCATGACGACGTGGCGTCGGACGAGCCCCCTCTGCGACAGTCCGTCACATGTCAGCCCGGACCGTTCCCCTGCTTGCCGGCGCCCTCGGCCTCGCCAGCTGCGTCACCCAGTCGACGTACGACGCCATCGCCACCGAGCGCAGCGCCCTCGAGACCACCCTCGGCGAGAAGAACGCGGCGCTCGCTCAGGCCGAGGCGACGCTCTCCCGCCGTGACGCCCGCATCGTCGAGCTGGAGCAGGCGCTGGCCGACGAAAAGGACAAGGTGCGAGAGCTCGGCGCCCGCGTCGACCGCCTCGTGGCCGACCTCGCGGCGCTCACCCGCGACAAGTCGAAGCTGCAGGGGAGCGTCGAAGAGATGACCGCCGCGCTGGCCGACCTCGAGAGGCGCCGCGCCGAGGCCGAGGCCCGCGTGCAGGAGTTCCGCTCCCTGCTGGCGCGCTTTCGCGCCCTCATCGACGCCGGCAAGCTCAAGGTGCGCATCGTCGACGGCCGCATGGTGGTGGTGCTGGCCACCGACGTCCTCTTCGGCTCGGGCTCGGCCACGCTCTCGAAGGACGGCCGGAGCGCGGTGGGCGAGGTGGCCCGGGTGCTGGCGTCGATTCCACGCCGCTCCTTCCAGGTCGAGGGCCACACCGACGCGGTGCCCATCGCCACCGCGCAGTTCCCCTCGAACTGGGAGCTCGCCGCCGCGCGCGCCATCACCGTCACCCGCGCGATGGTGGAGTCGGGGCTCGCCGCCGCCCGGGTGTCTGCCGCCAGCTACGCCGACACACGCCCCGTCGCCTCGAACGACAGCCCCGAGGGCAAGGCGCAGAACCGCCGCATCGACATCACCATCGTGCCGGACCTGGCGACGCTCCCCGGCTTCGACGAGCTGAACCGCCTCGACGGCGCGGCCCGCTGAAGGCCCTTTAGTTCTTCACGTCGCCTCGGGTGAGCCCGTCGAGAATGCCCACGAGGTCGGGGAACGTCACCTCGTACTTCGTCGCGCAGAAGTGGCAGGTGACGGCGGTGCTGCCGGTGGTGTCGATGATGTCCTGCACCTGGGCCTTGCCGAGCGAGGCGAGCATCTCGAGGGTGCGCGGCTTCGAGCAGGTGCACTGAAAGCGCGCGGGCGCCTTCTGCAACACCGACAGCCCGGGGAAGAGGCGCTGCCAGAGGGCCTCGGGCGTCGACAGCGCGGCGTCGGCGACGGCCTCGTCCAGGAGCGAAGGCAGCTGGGCGGCGAGCCGCTCGAAGGCCGTGACGTCGCCATGGGGCAGCACCTGGAGCAGCACGCCCGCCACGCAGCCTAGCGGCTCGTCACCACGGGGCGCGGTGGCGAGGGCGACGGCCGTCTTCACCTGCTCGCTGATGGAGAAGTAGTGGTTCAAGTCGCCCGCGAGGTCGAACGCGGTGAGCTCGACCGAGGAGCGGTAGAACTCGGGCCCGATGTCGCGCAGCACCGAGAGGAAGCCCGAGTTTCCAAGCGCGGCCCGCCAGCGGAAGGCCCCGCTCAGCTCGACGCCGACGTCGGGGTTCTTGACGTAGCCCCGCAGCGCGCCCTCGGGGCTCGCGTCGACGAAGAGGCCCCGCAGCGGGCCGTCACACTCGAGCTGCAGGTTGATGCGCGAGGTGCCCTTCTGGAGCGACGCCACCAGGGAGCCTCCGGCGAAGGCCCGGCCCAGCAGGGCAGCCGACACCGGCGCGAGGCGATGCCGGTGGCGGGCTTCCTGCGTTACGCCGCTGACGACGGCGAGCGAGACGGAGAGGTTGGTGGCCTCGATGAGGCCTTTGACGATGGCGTCCGTCGACATGGGGCGAAGGCCCTCCCTGCTCCAAGACGAAGGGCGGCCCCGCGTGTGCGGAAGCCGCCCTCGTGCTTCACAGCCGACGCCCCGGTGCTGCGCCGGGGCGCGTCAGCTTCGTGCGACGCTTCAGCAGCCGCCGTCGACGAACGCGCCGCCGTCGGGGCAGGTCGCCGCGCCAGCGTCGCTCGCCGTGCCAGCGTCCGCCGTGGTGCCGGCGTCGGTCGTCGTCGAACCACCGTCGGTGCCGCCGTCGACCACCGGCCGGGGCTCGCAGACCGACAGGTTGAACTGGCCGGGCACGCACTGCTCGGTGGCGGCGCAGCCCATGTTGTTCATGCAGCTGCGGCGGCAGGTGAGGGGGCCGCCCGGGAGGCCGGTGCAGGTGGTGCCACCGAGGCACCGCGTCGTCTGGTCGACGCAGGGCTGGCCAGCTCGAACGGGAATGATGCGGGCCTCACCGAGGCAGTAGCCGGTGCTGATTTCGCAGCCGCTCGGGCCACCGTCACGGCTCGCGGGGCAGGTGACGCCCGGGTTGAGGCCGCCGTCCGACAGCGAGCAGCTCGGCTGGCAGTAGCCGGTGGGGAAGAGGCCGCCGTCGCGGAGGAAGAGCGGGTCGCAGACGTAGTCGTCGCGGCAGGTCGACTTGCCGAGGTTGGGCTCGGTGCAGCCCTTGAAGCAGAGGGCCTGCGTCTGGCTGACGCCGAGGCACACGGCTTCGGCCGGGTCGGGGTCCTGGTTGTTCGGCGGGATGACGGCCACGCAGTCTTCGTCGATGCGGCAGTCACGCGTGCAGTAGCCACCCGAGAAGCCGGTGTACTCGAGGCCACCGTCGCGGAGCGGGCGCGGGCCGCCGTCGGGGAAGTTGACGGTCTCGGCGAAGCAGGCGCCGCCAGCGCCCGGCGCGCCCGGCGTGGGGGCCGAGCAGTCCTGGAAGCCGCGGCACGGCTGACCGACCTTGTCGGTGGTGTCGTACATAGCGCCTTGCTGGAACATCGCCATGGGCAGGCAGAACGTGGTGCCGGTGCCGAGGCAGAGGTAGCCGGAACGGCAGGTGCCCTGCATGCCGCTGGTGCCGCAGCCGGTGACGACGCACTGGCTCTGCTCTTCGCCGTAGATGCGGGGCAGGTTGAGACAGGCGCTGCCCATGGGGCAGTCATCGGTCATCTGGCGGCCGCAGCCGGGCACCGTGCAGTAGCCGCCTGGGTACTCGAAGTTGCCCGCGGCGGTGGTGCGGCGGCACTCGGCCGTCGGCCCCAGCGAGCCCTGGCACTCGGTGTCCTGCATGCACTGGTCGCCGACTCGCTTGGGGGGCGCGATGCAGGCGCCGTTGTCGCAGACGGGCGTCGGAGTGCCGACGCACGAGCGGCACATGTCGCCATTGGAGCCGCAGATGTTGTTGTTCTGCCGGTTGGTGTTGCGGGGCTGGCAGGTGCCGTTCTGAAGCCGGCAGCCGTCGCAGGTCACCCCACCGCCGGCCGTTCCGCCGCCCGTGCCGCCGCCAGCCGTCCCGCCGCCCGCCGGGCCCGTTGCGCAGGTGAACGTCGTCGCGTCGCAGGTGGTGTTCGACGCCGCGCAGTTGACGCAGGCATTGCCCGAGGTGCCGCAGGTGCTGTTGAGGGCGTTGTCAGGGCGCTTCACGCACATGGTGCCCTGGCAGCAACCGTCGCAGTTGGCCGTGCTGCACGTCTGCATGCCGCACGAGGGGGTGATGGCCGCGAGGAAGCCGAGGGCGACTCCAAGGGCGAGGGCTTGCATCTTCATGAAGACAGCTCCTGCTTTCTGCGTGGTGTCGCCCTCCGGGCCAGGCGACGCGTGAAAGGTGATGATGTGGTGAAAGGTGACTCTCGGAAGGGCGCGGCTCAAAACAGAAGGCCGGGCGCTTCGTCAAGTGCTGACTCGAAGCGACCGGCCCGTTTCTTCGCCCCTCTGAATGCAGCATGTCAAACGGTAGGCACACCGTACGCTGGATCAGAACGGAATGTCATCTCCGCCCGGACCCGAGGGGGGAGGCGGACCGCCCATGTCGTCTGGAGGCGCGCCGCCGAAGTCGTCACGCCGGCCACCGCCGCCTCCCATCCCGCCACCCATGGAGCCGCCGTCAGCGCGCCCGGGGCCACCGCCGAGGAACTGCACCGTCTGGGCGACGACCTCGGTGGTGTAGTTCTTCTTGCCTTCCTTGTCGGTCCACTCGCGCGTCTGGAGGCGGCCCTCGACGTAGCACTGGCGCCCCTTCTTCAGGTACTCGCCGCAGAGCTCCGCCAGCTTCCCCCACACCACGATGCGGTGCCACTCGGTGCGCTCCTGCTTCTGGCCGCTCTTGTCGGTCCAGGACTCGTTGGTGGCGATGTTGAAGTTCGCGACCGCCGCGCCTGAAGGGGTGAAGCGCACCTCGGGGTCTTTGCCGAGGTTGCCGATGAGGATGACCTTGTTCACGCCGCCTGCCATGTGTGACCTGCCTTTCGTCTCGAGAACCAGCCCATCACGGGCCGGCGACGAATGGCTGTAGCACGCAGGGCTGACATCGGATCAACCGCGCCGCGCAAGCGTCGGCTTTTCGTCCAAAAACCAGGCGTTCAGCCGCCGGGCTGCACCGCGGGGAACGGGGTGGGCGCGCTGGGCGGGGCCTCGACGGTGGGGGCCGGCCTGGGGGCCTTCGCCTCGGCGATGCGCTGGCTCAAGAGCACCTCGAGGCTTCTGGCGAACGAGGCGAGCTGCGGGTCGATGCTGCCCTGCGCGGACTTGAGCGTCTCCCACAGGGGCGCGTCGGCCTGGTTCTGGCGCACCAGCCCCGGCACCAGCGCGTCGAGGGCGGCGGCGCGGTCGGGCTCGGGGCAGGTGCGCAGCGCCGAGACGAGCTCCATGGGCGCGTCATGCGCGACGACGGCGAGCTGCTCGGCAAGGTACGCGCTCGCCAGCTCGTCGGCGGCCGAGAAGCGCACGAACTCGAACAGCCGCGAGACGGCCTCGAGCTGGCCCGAGGCGGCGAGCTCGACCAGGCTGGGCAACACCGGGGTGTCGAGCTGCGCGCGCTTCGCGGCGTCACGCAGCCGGCCGAAGACGTCGTCCGAGGCGAGCGCGCTGTCGAGGAAGATGCGCACGTGCGCGGGCTCCTTTGGGTCCGAGAGGATGAGGGCGTCGGCGATGACGGCGCGCACCGCGGGGTCGCGCTCGCTGCGCCAGGCCGTGCGCAGGAACGAGGCGTTGCGCCGGTCGCCCTTCTGCCCCATGGCGACATACGTCTTGAGCCGCGCGTCGAGCTCGGCGGGTGAGGCCACCACCGTGGCGGGCTTCATGAGCGAGGCCACCGCGGCCGAGGGGCCCTGAGACGAGCCGACGGCCGCCACCGCCGCGCCCAGCGCGTCGATGTGCTGCACCACGCCCGAGGCCCGCCCGGGGAAGTCGTTCACCATGATGGAGAAGACGAAGCGCTCTCCGCCCACGGCCTGCACGTAGCCCGACAGCGCCGACACGTTCTCGAGGGTGCCGGTCTTCGCGCGCAGCCGGCCGACGGCGTCGGAGCCCTCGAAGCGGTACTTGAGCGTGCCGTCCTTCGCGGCGATGGCGAGCGCCGAGAGGTACTCGGGCGCGATGGGGAACCGGTTCACCATGTGCACCAGCAGCTGGTTCGTCTGCGACGCCGAGAAGCGGTTCGAGTCGTTGAGGCCAGAGCCGTTCTTCATCACGTAGGTGCCGCGGGGCACGCCGACGTCGCGCGCGAGGAAGTCCTCGACGGCCTCGATGCCCTTCACGTGGCTGCCGGGCGTGCCCTTCACCTCGGCGCCGATGGTCTTGATGAGCTGCTCGGCGACGAAGTTGCTCGAGTTCTTGTTGAGCCGCTTGAGCACGATGTCGAGCGTGTCGCTGAAGCCCGCGGCCAGCATCTTCGCGTTGTACGGCACGGCCCCGGTGCGAATGCGGCCCTTCACCTTCACCCCGCGCGCCTGGAGCATCTGCTTCAAGGTGAAGCCGAAGTAGAGCGCCGGCTGGTCGACCTTCTTCCACTGGCTCCACACGCCCTTCTCGAAGGGCACCACGCCCTTCACCTCGAGCTTCTGCCGCACCTTGTCCTTGTCGATGGCGCTGGAGACGGTGAAGCGGCGCTGGGTCTTCGTGCCGGTGGAGAGCTCGCTGTCGACGACGAAGAAGTCGCTGGGCGGCTCCACCTCGGCGACGCCGGGCTTGCCCACCGCGTCCCCGGGCCGCAGGTAGACGCCCACGGTGTTCCAGTTGAGCGAGAGGGCGCCGGTGGGGGCGAGGTAGGCCTTGTCACCGCTCTCCTGGTCGAAGCCCGGCGCCACCTTCTCGCCGTCGAAGTACGAGTCGTCGAGCACGATGCCGTCGGAGATCTCCTTGAGGCCCGAGTGCACGAGGTCGGCGACGAGGCCGTAGAGCTTCTCGGTGGTGATGGTGGGGTCGCCGCGGCCGCGCACGTAGAGCACCTTCGCCTTGCCCTCCTTGAGCTCGGCGTCGGTGAGGAAGTCGGTCTCGAAGCGGAAGTCGGGGCCGAGCGTGGCCAGGGCCGCCGCGGCGGTGAAGAGCTTCACGTTCGAGGCAGGGTTGAGCAGCTCGTCGCCGTCGCGCGAGAAGACGATGGAGCCGTCGTCGAGGCTGCGCACCTGTACCGTCACCCGCGCGCCCTTGAGCGTCGAGGTCTCGATGACCGAGGTGAGCGCCTTCTTGAGCGCCTCGCGCTCGGCGAGATGCGACGCATCGGGCGCGGCCGTCGCCGACAGCGCCCACCCCAGCACCACCACCACCCCCAGAAAGCTGATCGTCCGCACGGTGCTCCCAGTAAACTCCGAAGTGGCCCCTGGCCGGAAGTTCGTGACGCCGATTCCACGCAGTGCCCACGAAGGGGGAAGCGCATGTCGGAGAACCTCACCGTCTCGAAGGTCGTCCCCGCGCCGGCGCGGCGCATCTACGAGGCCTGGCTCGACGCCGAGGAGCACGCCCTGATGACGGGGGCCGCCACGTCCGCGGGTGATGACGGGGCCTACACCGCGTGGGATGGGTACATCGAAGGCCGCACCACCTCGGCCGAGCCGTACACCCGCATCGTGCAGACGTGGCGGGCCAGCGACTTCCCTGAGGGGCACCCGGCCAGCACCCTGACGGTCGAGCTCACCGAGGTCGAAGGCGGGACCGAGGTGACGCTGCGGCACGAGGGCGTGCCGGCCGGCATGGCGGACGAGTACGAGAAGGGGTGGCATGAGTTCTACTTCGGCCCGATGGCGAAGTACTTCGCGAGCCCCCGCGAGAAGCTGAAGGAGGGCGTCGAGGCGCTCGAGGACGCGGCGGAGAAGGCTGGGGAAGCGCTCGAAGACGCCGCTGAGAAGGCCACCGAGGCGCTCGAGCGGGCCGGCCGTGAGGTGACGAAGGCGCTCGAGTCGGCGCGAAAGCAGGCTCGCCAGCAGGCGGTGAAGGCCGTCAAGCAGACGAAGAAGGTGGGCCGGCAGGTGCGGAAGCAGGCGAAGGACCTCGGCAAGAAGGTGCGCTCGCTCGTCAAAGGCAAGAAGGCGGCCAGCGGGAAGAAGACGCCGGTGAAGAAGACGCCGGTGAAGAAGGCGCCGGTGGCAAAGAAGGCGTCGAAGAAGTCCGCTCCGCCGAAGCGACCGGCGAAGGCGTCCACGCGGGCGACGAAGCGGAAGGCGAAGAAGCGCTGAGCGTGCGGTTGGCGAGCCGCGCTCGTGGGTGGTCGAGCGCGGGTGGGCACCAGCAGGGGTCCGGGGCAAGCAGCGCGTGAGCGGCGCAGTCCCAGGCGCAGTCGACCGGCTGTGGCGTCTCGGATGACGTCGGCACACGGGCGGCATCTGCACTTCGATGGTCCGCGCGCCGGTGGGGAGCGAAGGGGGCGACGTGGCGCTCCGAAGCCTCGGGAGCCGTCGCTTCACATGGAATGACACCTGGCCCGAGCGGGTGCGGCCTGTGTCGTCGAGTGAACGAGGGAGCCGTCGAGGCGCTCAGCGCAGGTGGCGCGCTCAGCGGGGCACTCGCCTCGAACTTCGCGAACAGCCGGACCGCGACGAGGCTGGGACACGGCGGCCTGGACCGCTCGCGGGAGCGGTACGGGCTCGATGGCAGCACGCAGTGACGAAGACCCCAGACAACGGCACAGCGCCGCACAGCCACGACAACATGCCGATTTCTGGTGGCGGGCCGCGCGTGCGGGCGGCACCTGCGCTTCTCGGGCGCGCCGTCGGTGGCCAACCTCTTCTCCGACGCGGCTGGAAGAGCCCGGGGGACCGGTCGCCTCCCCGGGGGTGTCCACCTGTTGACGGAAACCGTCAACAGATTGACGTCAACTTGTTCACCAAAAGCGTCAACAGGTTTACACGCTCTGGGAAGCGAGCCCGGCCCCCACCTGTCGGTCAAACATCAAACCAACCACCGGGCCACTATCACTGCCAAGCAGCCGTTGTACCGGTTTGCGCTCGCGCCCACTCGGCCACAGCTCGAGGACCTTCCTGGGCACGACGGCGAGACCCCAACGGAGCATCCGAACGACCGAGGTGATTCGCCTCGAGTCGTTGGACCATTCTGCGTCAACCGCGTGCCTCGAGGCTTCGGAGCGCGACAGCCCTCACCGCGCTCCCACGGGCGCCAGTGGTGCGAGCCGACCAGCACTGCTGCCGCGGCTCGACGACACCACTGACGGATGGGACCGCTCCCCCCCTCGCCGTCTCCTCCCGCGACCCGCTCATCCCCCTGTCGGGCTGCTCCAACGGCGGGTGCCCGACACCTTCGCCTTCGCGTCACCGATCCTTCAGCGCCTTCAGCTCCTTCTGCTTCTTCCGCCCCTGGCTGGTGAAGACCGGCCCCAACGACACCACGGCCGAGGGCGCGAAGCTGGCCAGCCTCGCGATGAGGCCGCGCGTCATCGGAATCGTCACCTCGAGCGGGCGGTTCGGGAGCACCTCCTCGATGAACACGCGCTCCAGGTCCTGCACCGTCAGCGCCCGCGGCCCCGAGAACGTCATCGCCGCCTCGTCGTAGTCGACCTGCAGCTCCAGCATCGGCGTCTGCACCGCGTCGGGCATCACGAGCGAGACGTGCACCCCGAAGCGCGAGAGCTCCTGCGCGATGGCGAGCGAGAAGCCCCGCACCGCGTACTTCGAGGCGACGTACAGGCACAGGCCCGGCGCGGGCGCGAGCGAGGCCAGGCTGCCCACGTTGATGAGGTGGCCCGACTTCTGCGCCGCGAAGTGCCGGCCAAAGACGCGGCACCCGTGAATGACGCCCTTGGTGTTGATGTCGAGGTGCTTGTCGACCTCGGCCGGGTCGACCTCGTGCGCGTAGCCCGGCTTGAGGTACCCCGCGACGTTCACCAGCACGTCGGCGCGACCGAACTCGGCCACCGCGACGCGCAGGGCCTCTTCCCACTCTCCCGCGTTGCGGACGTCGAGCTTCATGGTGCGCACCGACTCGGCCGGCCAGCCGTCGTCACGGGCGCACTGCTCGAGTCCCACCACGTTCACGTCAGTCGCGAGGATGCGGTACGCCCCAGCCAGCGCCTTGGTGAGGTGGCGGCCGATGCCGCTCGCGCAGCCCGTCATGACGAGCACCTGGGTCGTCTGCATGGCGGCGGGCCTTACCCCGGCAGGGTGAACACCTCCAGTGACGCCCGTGTTGCCATCGCCGTGGGGGCTCGTGCGACCGTCGCTCGCAGCGTGACCCTGTCTGCCACCCGGAGCGAGGCCGTGCGCCTCGGCGGCCCGTCGGCCGAACGGGTGCAACACGGTGCGCTACGGCCCCGCCCCGCCCTCTTCAGCGGCGCCGCTTCTTTGCTACACGCCCCTCCATGGCGCGACGAGCACAGCGTGGCTTCATGGTGGCGACGGCGTTGACGCTGGTGGCCTGCGGCGCGACCGGCGGCGGAGGCTGTGGCGGGTGCGGCGGCTTCACCCAGTACCCCCAGGGCACCTACGCGGGCCCCAAGCTCGACTCGGCCGGCGCGGTGCGCGTGTCGCAGCAGGGCTTCTCGTACCTCAACTCGGACGCGGGCGTGCGCACGGTGCTGTCGCTGCTCGCCCCCGGCGGCACGCTGCGGGTGCCGGTGCCGTGCTCGACCCAGACCACCAGCCTGCTCGGCATTCCCCTGCTCCAGCTCACCATCGCCGACGAGGGGGCGCTCTTCTGCACCAGCGAGTCCTGCGGCCAGATGGACGGGCGCTGCACCAGCGCCGACGTGCCCCGCGAGGTGACGATTCGCATCGACTCGCTGCGCTTCGCCCCCAAGTCACCCGACATCGTCGAGGCCGTCCTCCAGGCCAACGTGCAGACGGGCGAGCTGCACATCGCGTCGACCAGCACCAGCGCGTGCCTCCTCGGCGGCGGCGGCCGCATCAAGTGCAGCGTCGACTTCGACACCGGGCGCGCGATGCCGCCCATCACCGAGCTGGGCCTCAACCTCAAGCTGGCCATCGACACGAAGTGGGACCGGCTGCTCTCGCTCGAGGTGTCCGACATCGACGGCACCAGCACCTGCTCGGGGGGCAACAGCCCGCCGGCGTGCATCGACGGCGCCGACATCACCCTCGCGCGGCCGCCCGGCGCATCGTGCAACCTCTGCACGGCGGCCAACTTCGGGCCGGTGAAGAACCTGCTCATCGGGCAGCTCGCCGACTCGCTGAAGAAGCAGCTGAACGAGGCCATCAGCGAGCTGAACTGCGCGCCGTGCAGCCCGATGGGCACCTGCCCGCGCTCGACGTCTCCGGGCACCAGCGCCATGTGCCTCCCGGAAGACGGAGGCCCCGGCAAGTGCGTCGACTCGGCCACCGGCACCTGCATTCCCGCGCTGCTGGGAGCCGAGGGGCGCCTCGACGTGTCGAGCGCCGCGCCAGGCCTGGTCCCGCCGGGCAGTGAAATCGAGTTCGCCTTCGGCGCCGGAGGCTCGGCCTCGGCCACCACAGGGCAGGGCGCCACCATCGGTCTGCGCGGCGGCGTGCGCGAGGTGCGGCCCGCGGCGTGCGTAGCGCCCCGTACCCGGCCGATGCCGATGATGCTCCCGCTGCCCGACTTCGACCGCGACGCGCCTCCCGCCGGGTACGACGTGGCCTTCTCGCTGTCGCAGCAGGTGCTGGCCGACACGCTCTACCGCGTGCAGCAGTCGGGCGCGCTCTGCCTCGAGCTGGGCACCGAGACGGTGTCACTCCTCGAGTCCGGCGTGCTGGCCGCGCTGCTCCCCTCGCTCGAGCTGTACACCGAGAAGAAGAGCGTGCCCCTGCGCGTCGTGGTGCGGCCCGTCAACCCGCCCACCGTCGTCGTCGGCGAGGGCACCGTGATGAATGGTCAACCCGACGACCCGCTGCTGCTCATCGACTGGCCGCAGGTCGAGCTCGACGTCTACGCGCTGCTCGAGGACCGCTACGCGCGGCTCTTCACGGTGCAGGCCGACCTCAAGCTGCCGTTCAGCCTCGACGTGCAGGGGTGCGACCAGCTGCAGCCCGTCATCGGCAGCCTGCGCAACGCCATCACCAACGTGACGGTGAAGAACAACGAGCTGCTCGCCGAGAGCCCCGACGCGCTGGGCATGCTGGTGCCGCAGCTGCTCTCGCTCGCCGAGCCGCAGCTCGCCATGGGGCTGCCGGCCTTCACGATTCCCGACCTGCCGGACTTCGCGTTCCGCATTCAGCTCGTGCGCGCGCGCGGGGTGGGCCAGGTGTCGGGCACCTCGACGTACAACCACCTCGGCCTCTACGCGCGGCTCTACCCGCGCACCGAGGCGTGCCCGGCGCCCGCCCAGCCGATGCAGACCTCGCTCACCCTCGCCTCGCGCGAGGCCGACACCGTGCGGCTCGTCGGCCTGGGGACGCAGCCCGTGTCGTTCCGGGTCGACCGCGGCTTCTGGTCGATGTGGCAGTCGTCGGACGACTTCGGGCAGGCGGTGGTGCAGCATCCGCGGCTCAAGCTCGGAGGCCGCCACGTCGTCGAAGTGCGCGGGCAGGACGGGCGCGTGGGGCAAGTGGAGTTCGGGGTGGATCCGACGCGGTGAAGCGGCGGGAGGCCTGGGTGTGGCGCCGAAGTTCTCGGAGCCTCGCGAAGTCCTGAGAGCGCCTTGAAGTCTTGAGAGTCCGTGAAAGTCCTGGGAGCCCGTTGACGTCCTGGGAGCTCGCGAAGTCCCGGGAGCACCGTGACGTCCTGTGAGCCTGTACCGTCCTGTGAGCCCTGTGGCGTCCTGTGAGCCCTGTGGCGTCCTGTGAGCTCTGTGACATCCTGCGAGCTCTGTGACGTCCTGCGAGCCCTGTGGCGTCCTGCGAGCCCTGTCACGTCTCCGCGGAGCACCGGAACGTCCCTGGGACGCCACAAGGTCCTCGGAGGTCGAGCGTCGGTCGCGCAGGTCACCCGTGGCGGCGGGGCCGCTGAATGAGCGTGTCAGTCACCAGCTCTCGCAGCCGCTCGAACGCCAGGGGCTTGGTGAGCACCTCGTCCATGCCCGCGGCACGGCAGGCGTCGAGGTCTTCCTGCAGCACGCTGGCCGTCACGCCCACGATGCGCAGGCGCGTCTGGCGCCCCACTTCCAGCGCGCGCCACTGGCGGGTGGCCTCGAGCCCGTCGACGCCCGGCATGTGGCGGTCCATCAGCACCAGGTCGAAGGGCTCACTCGTCAGCCGCTCCAGCGCCTGGGCCCCGTCCTCAGCCGAGACCACGAGCGCCCCCAGCTTCTCGAGCTGCGCCGTGGCCACCTTGCGATTGATGAGGTTGTCGTCGACCACCAGCACGCGCAGCTTGAGCGGCAGCGCCACCACGTTCGACGGCAAACCGCCGGGCGTTCGAGCCGACAGCGCCGGGGCCACGGGCAGGGCGAGCGTCACGGCGAAGGTCGCGCCGCGGCCCGCGTCGGAGTCGACCGTCACGCCGCCTCCGAGCTTGTCGACGACCGCGCGCACGATGGACAACCCCAGCCCCGTGCCCGCGACGCCGTACTGTTCGTTCACCCGTGAGAAGGGCTGGAACAAGCGCGCGTGCTGGTCGACTGGAATGCCGGGCCCGGTGTCGCGCACCTCGAGCTGGCAGAAGAGCTTGCCGTCCCGGAGCTCTGCGTGCAGCGACACGCGCACCGAGCCCTTCTGGGTGAACTTGACCGCGTTGCCGACGAGGTTGTGCACCACCTGCGTCAGCCGCACTTCGTCCGACAGCACCGGCGTCGCGACCTCTCCCCCCACGAGGAGCTCGAGCGAGAGGCCCTTGCCCTCGGCGAGCGGCCGGTGCATCGCACAGGCGCGGGTGACGACCTCGTCGAGGCGCATGGGCCGCTCGTGGAGCTGGAGCCGGCCCGACTCGGCCCGCGTCACCTCGAGCAGGTCGTCGATGAGGTGCGTGAGCAGCCGCCCTGACTCGCGCATCACCTCGAGCCGCGCGCGCGACGGTTCGGCCAGCCCGTCGGCCTCGAGCAGGTCGGTCATGCCCAGCATGCCGTGCAGCGGCGTGCGCAGCTCGTGGCTGATGTTGGCGAGGAAGCGCAGCTTCTCGCGGTTGGCCGCCTGCGCCTCGTCCGTCGCCTTCTGGAGGTCGGCCATGATGCTGCGCGCCGAGCGGTCCCACAGAAAGCCCACCACCGGCAGCACCACCAGCAGCGTCACGAAGCGCGCGGCCACGTCGCCCCAGGTGACGATGGCGATGGGTGGTGGCGCCGCTCCAGACGAGACGAGGGCCACCCCAAGGCCCGTCACCACGACGTCGATGACGAACCAGCGCGCGCCGGCGCCGGCGCCACCGATGAACAGCGCGAGGAGCGGTATGACGGCGAGCCACGCGACGTTGGCCAGGTCTTTGTTGACGACCAGGCTCGCCCCGTAGATGAGCGTCGCGAAGGCGGCGAACGCGTCAGCCTGGAGCCACGGCCGACGGAACCACCACCACAGCTGCAGCCAGCCCAGAATGCCCACCAGGCCCAGCACGCCGGCCAGCACCAACTCCAGGTTTCCATGCGCCAGGTGAATGGGCACCGGCAACGCTGCGGCCGCGGCCCCCGCGACGAAGAGCGCCGAGACGAAGCGGCCCCGCCACCGGAGCTCATCCGAGAGGGTCGGAGTCGCGCGCGCCAGCCGATCGAGGAACCGCCACATCAGGCACACCCATTCGTCAACGACACTGACATTTCCGCACCAGGACGCCCGCCCGGGTCAGTGGGAGAATGCAGGTATGCGGCCGTCGCTTCCAACCCGCCTGTTCGAGTGGTTCCAGGCACTTCCGGACCTCTTCCGGGGGGCCTCGGAGCCTGCCGCGGGAGTCATCGCCGCGAGGCTGGTCGCAGGCGACTCATTGGGCGCCGCGCTGGAGCGAGGGCTTCCACCGATCGGCGCCGAGGCCACCCGGGTCGGCCTGTCAGCGGAAGATGGCCCGGTCGCGCTGGTGTGCGTCGACCTGCTGCGAAGCCTCGACGGACAGCTCCAGGTCGCCGCGCGCCAGCTCGAGCAGGCTCAGGAGCCGTGGGCCCTGTGGACGGCGCAGCGGCTGCTCGACTTCGCGGCGGCGCTCGACGACGAGCTCGTTCACACGCACCTGGTGAACGCCGTGCTGTCCGAGGCGGGCGTCACCAGTGAGCTGATTCCCATCGAGGTGCGGCGGCTGTCACGGCGCCGGCTCGAGGCGAAGGTGGTCGAGGTGCTGCTGCGCATGCGCTCGACGGTCTTCACCCCCGCGGACCTGGCGCAGACGGCGTCGACGCTGGGCCGCCCGGTGCGAACGGAGCAACGGCTGGCCGACGCCTAGGTGCCCTCACCCCAGAATGGCGATGAAGAAGCCCAGCGCGCCCACCACCACCGGGACGGCGAGCGCGACGCGGGTCACCCACGAGACGGCGTGTCGTTGACGAAGCCTCCGGGTGCTGAAGAACAGGGTCGCCGCGCCCACCAGGGCCACGCCCAGCGCCACCACCAGAATCATCACCGCCAGCATCGCCGCGCCCTGCCCGTCGCGGTTCGAGAAGGCGCGCGGGCTCGAGACGAGCGCACCGAAGAGCGTGAGCGTTCCCAGCGACCCGCTCGTCACCAGCACCGAGCCGGCCCACGCCAGCCACAGCCAGAGAGGAGCCTTCGCGGGCGCGGTCACCGGACCATCATGGAGCCTCGTGCCACACCGGTCACGCGCGTTCCGGCCCGAACGAAGTGGGGTACACCCTCGGCTCATGAGACTGGTGCTGGTGGCGGGGCTGGCCGTGTCGGTGTTGTGCGGGTGCCCCAAACGCAAGGAGCCGGAGCGCGGGCTCGAGCTCGTCTTCACGAAGAAGGGTGACGTGCGGCTCTCCGTCGAACGGCGCCTCGCCCGGCTCGACGTGCGCGCGCGCTTGTTCGAAGACGGTGACACGCTCTCGGTGCGGCTGCCCGATACCGGGACGCCGGTCGACGTCTCCGCGGTGAAGGCGCTCCTGCTGGTCCCGGCGAAGCTCGAGTTCTGCGCCGAGGCCCGGCTCGAGGCTGGCGCGAACTGCGCACCGTGGACGCTGGAAGACGGCGGCATGGTGGGCGCGAACGTCGAGCGCATTCCCGACGACGGCGACCGCGACACGTGCATGGTGGTCGGGCCTTCGGCCGAGCCGCTCAGACAGACCATCGACGCGGGCCCGTCGCGGCGGGTGCTGGTGGGGCCGCACCAGGGGCGGCTGCGCACGTACGTGGCCGAGTCCAGCTGCCTGTCGCCGCGCGTGCTGAAGGCCGAGGCGGCGATGGAGCACGGCCCGATGGTGAGCATCACCTTCGATGGCCCGACGGCGTCGAAGTTCTCGGAGCTCACGGCAGCCACCGTGAAGCGGCGGCTCTTCATCGTGCTCGACGACGTCGTCACCTCGGCGCCCGTCGTCATGGAGCCCATCACCGGCGGCCGCGCGATGGTGACGCTGGGCCAGGGCACGGGAGCGGCGAAGGCGAAACAGCTCGCCGCGGCCCTCGAGGGCGGGCCCATTGAAGGTGGACTCACCCTCGTGCGCGAAGGCGCCTACGGCCCCCCGCGACTGCTTCCGTGAGTCGGGAGGCCCTGCTTCAGCGGCAGGTCCGGTAACGGACCTCGAAGGTGCCGAAGCGCCAATCGTCGAACACCACCGCGTTGAGCGTCGCGTCGTAGCTCCAGACCCGTCGTCCGGTGGCATCGACCGGCTCGAGGATGAAGCCCTCGTGCAGGACCAGCATCGGCTCGCCGGGGACCGCCAGGCTGTTGAGGAAGAACGTCTTGCGGGGCGAGAAACCGCTCCTGCCGAACTGGTCGAAGAGCGAGTCCGACAAGGGCACCGCCACCCCACCCTTTTCGCGGACCACCTCGGCCAGCACGCCGCTCGCATCGCCCCAGCTGTGGACCGTGGTGCGCGGCCCCAGCGCGGCACGCAAGTCGGCCGCCGAGCGCGTCGTCGCGTCGGCACGGTCCGACAGACACACCACGACCAGCGGGGCGCCCTCACGCCTGAACTGAGCATGGGGCCCGGTGCGATTCGGCTCACCCAGCGAAAGCAGCGCCGTCTCGAGACACGACGCGTTGGGAACGCGCGGCGCTGCTTCGGGCCACGCATCGACCAGCGGCGCGAACGAAGTGTGCGTCTTGCTCGACAGCACCGGGCTTCCGCCCGCGAGTGGTCTGAGCGCCCCGTCGCTGCCCCAGATGGTCATCGCCACGTGGAGGTCTGCGTGCGGCCAGGCGGGGAACGGCCCTCCTCGAACGAGCGCCATCGCCTGGCGCAAGCTGGAGCCCGTATCGACCACCAGAAGGGTATCCGTCTGGAGCGGCGCTTCATTGCTGAACCTGTCGACGTTGAACCCCACCCCGAACGCCCTCCCGTCGATGCTGGCGACGAACGGGAGCGGCTCTTCCAGGTTCTCGATGCTCGCGAAGAGGCCGCTCGAGAACGAGCCCCAGCGCTCTGGCGCAAATCGCACCACGAGGGGCAGCACTTGCCCCGCCGACAACGACGTCTGACGCGGGCCTCCGACGAGCGCGAAGGGGCCCGCCTCGTAGAGCCTCACCGAGACCGACACCTCGCCGGGGCAGGTCGAGGTCACCTGCACCGTCTTCTCCTTTGGGCCACAGCTCAGGGCGGTCTCGTCAAACGAAAGATGATTCGGCGACAGCACCAGCCCGCACGGCTGTGTCAGCGGCACCCGCACGGTGTCTCCAGCCACCGGCTCGACCACCAACCGGGCGTCGTCGAGCGGCTCCGCGCGCCCTTCGACGTTCACCACCAGAAAGCCACCGGCCGGCACGGGACGCACCAGCGCAGGGCGGTCGACGACGCGCAGCTCGCCACGGCCTTCGATACGCACCGACTTCAGGAAACACGGCCCGGCGCCCTGATTTTCGAGCCTCACCTCGCGCACGAAGTCGCCCTGCGCAGGCAGCTTCCAACGTGGGAACAGCGTGCACGCCTCCGGCGCCAGCCCCTCCGCCGTCACCACCGCGCTTGCGCCCGCGACCTCGATGGTCCACCGCTTCGCACCAACGGACGTCAGGGCTGCCCGCACGTCGAGCCGCCGCGCGGTGCCCGGCTCGAACGGCCCTGTGCCCACCACCTCGACCTCGAGCGCGGCATCATCGGGAGATACGCGCACGTCGAGGGAACGGACGGTGCTCGTGCCGTTGCGAAGCTCGAGCGAGCCCGCCACCGTCACCACCTGGCCAGGGAGCACCACGGCCGGCGGCAACACGAGCCCCGGCTCGGGGACGAACTCGACCCGCCCAGAGACACCGCACCCGGCGAGCAGCACCAACACCGCGGCGACGACGACACGCATGGGGACACCATGACGAGGGTCGCGCGCTGGCGCAAGGCGCACCCGTGTCAGCCACGCCCAACGAGACCGCGCGGCGAGCTCCATGGCGGAGCCACTCGGTGACGGTCGCCGCCTTCCGAAGCCTGGCGGCTGGGCCGCTCACGGCGCTCGTGCGCGAAACGCCCCATGCCACGAGGTGACGCACTCACCAGGTGGACGTGGAATGCTGCGCCCATGCTCGGTCTCGCGCTCGTCCTCACCCTCGCTCAGACACCTGCGCCCGACGCGCCACCGCTGCCGCCGCCTCCGTTGGTGGACGCGGCGACGCCCGAGTCCCCGCCACCGCCCTCGACGGCCTTCGGCACCCGTTCAGCGCGGCTGCTCGACAACGAGTACACGCCTTCGACGCCCACGCAATTGGTCGGCCGGGCGGTGCTCGCGCCCGTCATCGGCGCTGCGAGCGCGGGCGTCTTCGGCTTCCTCGGCCTCCTCGGCGGCGGCGTGCTGGGCCTCATCGTGGCAGGGACCGGCACCAGTGGCCTCGTCATCGCAGCGGCCGTGGGTCTGCTGGTCGGCGCGGTGACGGGCTTCCTCGGCCTGGGGCTCGGCCTGGCCGTCGGCGCCGCGCTCTTCTCCGAGAACTTCGGGCGGCTCTTCAGACGCTCCATCGGCTGGGCCTTCGCCGCTGCTGGCATCGCCACGGCGCTGGCCATCATCGTGGCCATCGCCTTTCCGCTGGTCCCGTTGGCGGGCTCACTGTCGCTCCTCATCGGGGGGGCGGCCCTGGGCGCTGCGGTTCCGCTCATCGTCGAGTCGCGCCGCCTCGCAGAGGCCCCACCCGCGCCCGAGGCGAGCCTCACCCTGGCGAGGTTCTAACGCGAGCCCCTCACCGCAGGTGCGTGCCGAGCCACTCGAGCGTCGGGCCCATCACCGCGTCGAAGCCCTTCTGCTCCTTGTAGACCTCGTGGTGCTTCACCCCCTCCATCACCACGAGGCGCTTCGGTGACTTCGCCTTCGCGTACAGGCTCATCATCTCGGAGCGGCCGATCATCGCGTCGTCCCCCGGGTAGAGGAACAGCGCCGCGCCCCGAATCGTCGCGGCCACCTCGTCGGGCTTGAACTCGAAGAGGTCGAACAGCGACTCGAAGGTGATCTCGAGCCGCCAGGTGGGGAAGTTCGGTTGATCGGCCACCAGCAGCGCGCAGGTCTCGGGGTCCGAGCCGAGAATGCGCGGCACGCCCACGTACGTCACCTCGCCGGTCGACACGTACTTCTGCCGCGCGGAGTGCACCTTCGCGCGGAACTTCGCGAAGTCGGGGAAGGCGCTCCACACGCGCTCGAGGTCAGACGGGCACGCCACCGCCACGAGGGCCTTCACGCGCTCGTCTTCACCGGCCGCGCGCGCCACCACGCTGCCGCCGAGCGAGATGCCGAACAGCCCCAGCTTCGACGCGTCGACCTCGGGCACCGTCTCGAGGAAGGTGAGCGCGTTGCGCACGTCTTCGACCTGCATTCGCGGCACCAACCGGCACCGGGGCTGCCCTTCGCTCTCGCCGAAGGTGCGGTAGTCGAGGTGCAGCGTGACGTAGCCGGCCCGGTTGAGCGCCTCGGCGTGCCGCGGGAGCCACACCTCTTTCACCAGGCTGAAGCCCTGACAGCAGATGACGGCCGGCCGCTTGTCGCCCGGCGCCAGGCCTTCGGGGAGCCGCAGGTGCGCGGCGAGGCGGTGCCCTTCGGAGAAGAAGTGAACGGGTCGAAGCATGCCGCCGACCGTGTCGCACAGGGTCTCGCCTGTCCATGGCGTTCACTTCCGGTGAGGCGCGCTCCCGCTCGTCAGCGCGCCGCCGCCGGCGCCTTCGCCTCGAAGCGCTTCAGCGTCGCTTCGATCTCGGCGTTCACGGCCTTCAGCATGTCCTGCTTCTCGCGGAAGGGCAGGAAGGCGCTCTTGAAGCCAGACACGATGACGGTGGTCAGGTCTTCCAGCGACAACCCGAGCTCCTTGTGGGCGATCCAGTACTCGTGGCTGACGGAGGTGTCGGTGATGAGCCGGTTGTCGGTGTTGATGGTCACCCGCAGGCCGTAGTCGAAATAGAACTTCAGCGGGTGCGCCGCCATCTCGCTCACCGCGCGCGTCTGCACGTTCGATGACGGGCAACACTCGAGCGGAATGCGGTGGTCGTTGACGTAGTTGAGCAGGTCTCCGTCTTCGCGCAGGCGTACGCCGTGGCCGATGCGGTGCGCGCCGAGGTAGTGGAGCGCCTGCCCGATGCTCTCGGGGCCGTACGCCTCGCCCGCGTGCGCGGTGCAGTTCACGTTGTTCTTCAAGATGAGCTGAAAGGCCTCGCGGTGCTCCTTGGCGGGAAAGTTCGCCTCGGCGCCGGCGAGGTCGAAGCCCACCACGCCGCGGTTCTTGTACGCCACGCACAACTCGGCGAGCCGCACGCTCGACTGCGGATTCATGTGGCGGATGCCGCAGAGAATGACGCCGTACTTGATGCGCGTCTCGCGCTTGGCCGTACGCAGCCCTTCGAGCACCGCGTCGACGATGGCCGTCAGCTTGAGGCCCCGCTGCTGGTGCAGCACCGGCGCGTAGCGCACCTCGAGGTAGCGCACGTTCTCGGCCGCCGCGTCGATGGCCAGCTCGTACGCCGCGCGGAACAACGCGGCTTCGGTCTGCAGCACCGAGCAGGTGACGTCGAAGGCCACCAGGTAGTCCTCGAGGTCGCGGCACACCTCGCCCTTGTGAATCACCTTCGCCAGCGCGTCCTCGTCGCTCGCCGGCAGCTTGACGCCCTGCTGCTCCGCCAGCTCGAGAATGGTCTTGAGCCGCATCGAGCCGTCGAGGTGGCAATGGAGGTCGGTCTTCGGGAGCGCGTGCAGCAGCTCCTTCGTCACCTCGAGCTTGGGCACCGCCAGCGTGGGCGGCGGCGGCGGGTGCCAGTGGGTGGACGAGATGCCGGCCTGCGTCGGCGGCGGCAGGTTGAAGTCGTCGTCATGCACGGAGGGCATGTGGGTGGATCTACGCCCGCCACGGCAGCCGCGCGAACTTCAAAGACGACGACGCGCGTCACTTCCACCGAGAGGGGCCCGGCGCACGCACGGCGTGGGAGCAGCGCGCGCACCAGTCGGCACCGAGCGGCCCCACCGCGCCGCGAAGCAGGGCCCTACTTGACGATGCGCAGGTGTCCCCGCTTGGGAGGCGTCGGCTCCTTCGGCGGGTCTTCACCCTCGTGCTCGAGCACCACTTCGCGCAGGGCCGCGCGCGGCGGCGGCGGCGCCGGTTCCAGCGCGGCCTTCGCGCCAGCCGCGACCGAGGCCAGCGTACCCGCGGTGTCGGAGCGCTCCGGCTCGAGCGGCCCGGGCAGGCCAGACGTCTTCTCCACCGCGCCCTCGAGCAGCTCCTCGGGCATGTCTTCGGGGAACATGAAGAAGTCGTGCGTGACGTGCGAGGCGATGGCGTAGATGGCCGACCACGGCAGGCCGACGGTAAAGCGCTCGCCGCCGAAGGACAACGTCTCGCGCACGCCCCACTCGTTCACCGTGAGGTCCGGCGGGTCGAAGCGGTACGAGACGTTGAGGACGAGGTGGTGATCGCCGGCGAACTTCTTCGGCACCAGCACGCCCGGCCGGCGCGCGTCGAGGTGTACCTGCGTCATGCCCGCGTCGAGCGCTTTGAGCAGCCGGGTCTTCTTGTCGTCACTGCGCTTGTCCATGAAGGCTCGTGAAGTCGAAAGGAAGTGTAAGCCGGCCGACGAAGGGCCGCACCCACAAGGCGTCAGCGTCGCCGCAGCGCGCGGTCCATCTCGCGTTTGCTCTCGCGCTCCTTGATGGTGTCGCGGCGATCGGTCGCCTTCTTGCCCTTGCCCAGGCCCAGCTTCACCTTGGCCCAGCTGCCCTTGAAGTAGAGCGCCAGCGGGATGATGGAGTACCCGCGCTCCCGCACCTTCGTCGCCCACTTCTCGAGCTCGTTGCGGTTCACCAACAGTGGCCGCGGGCGCGTGGGCAGGTGGGCGAACGAGGCGGCGGGTTTGTACTGGCCGATGTGGGCGTTGTGCAGCACCAGCCCCGTCTTCTCGGGCATGGCGTAGGCGTCGTTCAGGTTGGCCTCGCCGTTTCGCAGCGCCTTCACCTCGCTGCCCGTCAGCACCAGGCCCGCCTCGAGCGTCTCGTCGAAGGCGTAGTCGAACTTCGCGCGCCGGTGCTCGCAGATGAGGCGCTCGCTCGCGTCCTTCGGCTTCGACATCGTCAGGGCACCGTCAGCGCCAGGTTGTCGATGAGGCGCGTGGTGCCGAGGAAGCCGGCGACGAGGGCGCGCGCGGGGCGGCCCGGCGTCAGCGTGGAGAGGGGCGCCAGCGTCTCGGCGTCGCGCACCTCGAGGTAGTCGAGCCGCACCTGCGCGTCGGTGAGGGGCTTCGTGCCCAGCGAGACGAGCGCCTCGACGTTCCCGTTTCCACCGGCGGCCGCGGCCTGCATGGCGAAGAGGCCCTTCGAGAGCGCGAGCGCGCGCTGCCGCTCGTCGGCCGACAGGTAGGCGTTGCGCGACGACATCGCCAGGCCGTCGGCCTCGCGCACGGTGGGCCGGCCGACGATGTCGACGCCGAGCTCGAGGTCCTTCGCGAGCGCCTCGATGACCTTCAGCTGCTGGTAGTCCTTCTCGCCGAAGAGCGCGACGTCGGGGCGGAAGAGCGCGAGCAGCTTGGTGACGACGGTGGCAACGCCGCGGAAGTGCCCAGGCCGCCGGTCGCCGCAGAGGCCCTGGCTCACCTGCTCCACCGTCACGTACGTCTGGTAGCCCTCGGGGTACACGCTGGCGGGCTCGGGCGCGTAGACGACCGACGCTTGCGCCGAGCCACACTTCTCGAGGTCGCCCGAGAGGTCGCGTGGGTAGCGCGAGAGGTCTTCTTTCGGCCCGAACTGCGTCGGGTTCACGAAGATGGTGGCCGCGACGACGTCGCAGCGGGCCCGGCCCTCGCGCATGAGCGAGAGGTGCCCGTCGTGGAGGAAGCCCATGGTGGGCACCAGCGCGAGCGTCTGGCCCCGGCGGCGCAGGTCCCGCTCGAACCAGCGGACCTCCTGGGGCGTCTTGAGCAACCGGGGCGTCGTCACGCGGGGCTCCATCGCACCCGAGGGCGTCCCGTCGCAAGCGTTCCTGACGTATGAGTCGGGCCCTCTCATGCCGTGGGGGAAGACGATGACGAGAAGCCTGTCCGTGTGGCTGGTGGTGACGGCGACCTCGACGTTCGCGCAGGCGAAGACGGTGGCGCGCATCGTGTCCGTCGAGGGACCGACCTTCACCATCGAGGTGCTCGAGGGTGGCGTGTCAGACACCGAGGCGCTCGAGCTGTGGACGCCGGGCGGCAAGAAGGCGGTGATGATGTCGGTGCCCGGCAGCGGGTGGGTCGACCGCAACACCGTGCGCGACGGTGTGTCCTGCAAGGGTGGAACACCGACCCCACGCGCGGTGCTGACGAAGCCGGGCCAGGTGACGTCGTGGGCGCAGGCGCAGGCGGCGGTGGCGGCGTTCCCACCGAAGGTGGTGGCGAAGGTCGTGTCCCTCGAGGGAACGACTGTCACCCTCACCTGCGTCGAGGGCGCGCTCACCAACGGCCAGGCGCTCGACCTGCTGACGAACGAGGGTGCCACGAGGGTGACGGTGACGCTGCCGTCGGGCATCGACCTGGTACTGAAGGGCGACACGGTGAAGGGCATCACCATCGCGGGTGGACGCGCGGTGACCGGCGCGGTGGTGAGCGACCGCGCCCGGTTCGGCGCCGTAGGCGAGGTGGGCCCCTGGCTGGGCGCCACGGCAGCGCCCGCGCCTCCTGTCGCGGCCGCGCCTGCCTTCAAGCCCAACCCGGCAGCGTGTGTCTTCTCGCAAGCCGAGCTGAAGGCCGCGCTTGGCTTCGACGTGGAGAAAGGCCAAGGCACTGAGACGCCGTTCTCGACTGGAACGAACCTCTCCTGCGAATACAGAGCCGTGAAGGGCTTCGGCACCGTGTGGGTCAACCGCACGGTGATGACGTCGGGCTCGCCGACGGTGAACGCAGCGGCTTCCCGGAAGATGCTGGCCGGCCGCCTCGAGCCCGTCCCCAACGACCCCGATGGCGCGGGTTGGCAGGTCGACCAGGGCGACCTGACCCACGTCACGCTCCACTACTGGCGCGGCAACACCGGCACCGAGGTGCGGGTGAGCGGCGTCGACCAGAAGAACGCGGCCGCCGTGGCGGCGATGCGGCGCAACGTGCTCTCGCTGCGCCGGCCGTGAGCGGCTCATGTCTCCGAGCAGTGGAAGGTGTCCACTCCGTCCATCGAGCCGGGCCCCGCACGCGGAGGAGCGGTAGTCTTCGACCATGAGCACGGCACTGGCGTTCGAGCTGGCAGATGGCTGGTCGGTGCGGGAGATCCTCGGGCTCGTCTTCGTGGGCATTCTGGTGACGGTCATCTGGATCAAGTTCCGCCAGATGGAGTTCCCGCCCGAGTGGGAGCACGGCCCGACGCCGCCGCCGAACCCCGAGGCGCCGAAGCCACCCGAGCCACCGGCTCCCTGAACGCCGGGCCCCTTCAGCGGAAATCATGCTTCAGGCCGGGCGTTGATTTGCCACAATGTTCGCCATGCCGACCGACGCCGAGTGGGACTCGAAGCTCAAGTCGTTCCTCAAGCGCACCGGAGAAGACTTCAAGCGCGCCGCCACCGACGTGAAGAAGGAAGCGGAGCGGCTGATGAAGGAAGTGCAGGACCCGGAGCGCCAGGCCAGGGTGCGCGAGGGCGTGCAGGAGGCCTCGGTGTGGGCGCGCAAGACGGCCCAGGAGCTGGCCTCGCTCGTCGAGGTGGGGGTGAAGCAGGCCGAGGGCGCGCTGACCGAGGTGGCGAAGACGCTCAAGACGACGGCGACGAAGCCGGTCGACGAGGCGCCTGCGCCGACGCCCACGCCGGTCAACGCCGCGCCACCGAAGATGGAGCCGGCTCCGCCGCCCGCGCCCGCGCCGAAGAAGCCGGCGAAGAAGACGGTGGGCCGCGGCACGAAGAAGTCGTCAGCGAGCCCGAAGGCCGGGGCGAAGGCGAAGAAGCCGCTCGGCAAGAAGGCGGCGCCTGCCGAGGCCGAAGACTCGTCGGAGGAGTGACGCCTCCCCGCGCGCCGGACCGGTCGAACACCGGGTGCGGTTGAGTGTCACTGATGGCGCTGCCCCGACACCTCCGTCCGTTGCTGTGGGACACGACACCGCGGCGGATCGACCCCCAGCGCGCCCCCGAGTTCCTGTTGGCGCGGGTGCTCGAGTTCGGCACGCTGCGCGACGTCCACTGGCTCATCGACTTCTCCGGGAAAGCGCGAATCCACGAATTCCTGCGCGAGTCAGGCACCCCGAGCTGTCGAAACGAACCATCGCCTTCTGGCGCGTCTCCTTCAAAGCGGAGCACGAGACGTGGCGAGAACCCCCGGCCTTTCGGCGAAACAAGTCGAGCTTCTGGGTCGACTGAAGCGAACGACGGCGCTCCGCGGCCTCTCGCTCGTCGGCGGCACCGCCATCGCGTCGCTCTTTGAGCATCGGTACTCACACGACTCTTCGACCGCGCCGAGTGAGATGATCCGCGCGTCATCGGCCTGACTCCGGCGCGGTGGCAGACGATTCGTTCGTTCTTCGAGGCCGAGTCCGCGCGGCTCCTCGGTCGGTGACGTCCTGCGCGCGCGAACGTCCATCGACGAACTCACAGCGTTGGCGTCGATTCGTTGTTCGTTTTGAACTGCCCCGTTCAGGCGTTTCCCCGGCCAGCCGCACCGCCGACAATTGTCTGGCGATGCACCCCCTCTGGCGCGCCGTCACGCACGTGTCTCCCTGGCTCGACCGGGCGCACGACGCGCGCGTGCCGCTCGAGCTGTCGGCCGACGACGAGGTCGCGCTCGTCTTGTGGCTCGGCGAGCGCTTCGCCCGCCGCAACCCCGGCAAGCCCAGCGTCGAGGTGCGCGCCGCCATCGAAGACGCGCGCCGCTTCCTCACCCTGCCGAAGAAGGAGCTGCCTTCGATTCGCCACCCGATGTCACCCGGCCAGGCCGAGGTCGACACGCTCACCCGCGCCATCCGCGAAGCGGCGGCGCACCGGAACCGGCTCCCGGGCGCCTCGCGCCGCGCCGCCCGCCACGTCGTGCAGCTCGTCTTCCTGCTCGAGCACGAGAAGTCGCGCGCCGAGTCCTTCGCGCTGGCCCGGCACTTCCTCGTCGCCGCCCGCCGCCTCGAGGTGCGCCGCGTCTTCGGCGCCGTCGCGCCCGACGTCGTCGACGCGATGGTCGACGTGCTCTACCGCGCCATCTGGCCCCCGGGCGCCGGCCGCTGCGGCGTGTGGCTCGTCTCGCTCTCCGACGGACACTTCGCGGCGCTGCGCCGTGGGCGAAGACACCACCGCGTCGACGTGGGTGACCTCGAGTCGGTGCTCGCCACGCTCCCGCCCCGCCTCTTCAAGGACGGCGTGTCGCGCGTGCTGCAGGCCCGTCGCACGAAGGGCCCGCTCCGAAAGGACAGGCACCCGCCCTTTTGACTCCGAGGCGCGGGAACAAACCTCTGTTAGCTTCTGCCTCACCGATGGCGACGAAGCAGAGGCCCGGCGCCGATGATGGCGACACCGGAGTCGCGACAGAGACGAAGAAGAAGGAGTCGCTGAAGAAGCCGCCGCTCTACCGGGTGGTCTTCCACAACGACAACTACACCACGATGGAGTTCGTGGTCTTCGTGCTGCGCTCGGTCTTCCACAAGTCCGAGTCAGACGCGGTCACCATCATGCTGCACATTCACCAGACCGGCATGGGCGTCGCCGGCGTGTACACGCGCGAGGTCGCCGAGACGAAGGTCGAGAAGACCCACGCGCTGGCCAAGGAACACGAGTACCCCCTGAAGCTCTCCGTGGAACCCGAGGACCCCTGAAGATGGCTTCTCCCATCATCGCCAAGGAACTGCAGGCCTCCATCCGCTTCGCGCTCGCCGAAGCGAAGCGCCTGCGACACGAGTACCTCACCCTCGAGCACCTGCTGCTCGGCCTCATGCGCGACCCGCGCACCCTCGAGGTGCTCAAGGCCTGCGGCGCGAAGCCCGAGCGCATCAAGCAGCGCCTCGAGAAGTTCGTCGAAGAGACGGTCGAGCGCCTGCCCGAGGGCGCCGAGGCCGAGCCCCAGCAGACGATGTCGGTCGAGCGGGTGCTCCAGCGCGCGGCCTACCACGCGCTCTCGGCCGAGCAGAAGGTGATGGACTCGGCCGACGTGCTCGTCGCGCTCTTCCGCGAGGTCGACAGCCAGGCGCTCTTCTTCATCAAGGAAGAGGGCGTCACCCGGTACGACCTGCTCAACTACATCTCGCACGGCATCAAGAAGGACGGCGAGGGCGCCAGCGCGGGCGGCGAGGAGCGCGAGGCTCCAGCCACCGGTAGTGACGACGACGACGCGCCCGGCCCAGCGAAGAACCCGCTCGAGGCCTACTGCACGGACTTGAACGCCGAGGCGAAGGCCGGCCGCATCGACCCGCTCATCGGCCGCGCCATGGAGCTCGAGCGCACCATTCAGGTGCTGTGCCGCCGCCGCAAGAACAACCCGCTCTACGTGGGCGACGCCGGCGTCGGCAAGACGGCCATCGCCGAGGGCCTCGCGCTCTCCATCGTCGAGCAGAAGGTGCCCGAGGCGCTCGCCAACGCGCGCGTCTTCTCGCTCGACATGGGCGCGCTGCTCGCGGGCACCAAGTTTCGCGGGCAGTTCGAGGAGCGCCTCAAGGCCGTGCTGAAGGCCCTCGGCCAACAGGAAGACGCGGTGCTCTTCATCGACGAGATTCACACCATCGTCGGCGCCGGCGCCACCAGCGGCGGCTCGATGGACGCCTCGAACCTGCTCAAGCCCGCGCTCGCCTCGGGCAAGCTGCGCTGCATCGGCTCGACGACGTACCAGGAGTACAAGGCGAGCTTCGAGCGCGACCGCGCGCTGTCGCGCCGCTTCCAGAAGATCGACATCGGCGAGCCCTCGGTCGAAGACACCATCAAGATCCTCGAGGGCCTCAAGAGCCGCTACGAGGAGCACCACAAGGTGTCGTACGAGTCCGACGCCCTGCGCGTCGCCGCCGAGCTGTCGGCCAAGTACATCAACGAGAAGTTCCTGCCCGACAAGGCCATCGACGTCATCGACGAGTCCGGCGCCATCGACCGGCTGCGCAAGCCGCGCACCGGCAAGGTGACGGTGGCCGACGTCGAGGCGGTGGTGGCGAAGATGGCGCGCATTCCGCCCAAGACGGTGGCGGTCGACGAGCGGCAGGCGCTGGCCAACCTCGAGAAGGACCTCAAGGCCTCCATCTTCGGCCAGGACCGCGCCATCGAAGAGCTGTCGTCGGCCATCAAGCTGTCGCGCTCGGGCCTGCGCGCGCCCGAGAAGCCCATCGGCTCGTTCCTCTTCGCGGGCCCCACGGGCGTCGGAAAGACGGAGCTCGCCAAGCAGCTCGCGAAGGTGCTGGGCGTCGAGTTCCTGCGCTTCGACATGTCGGAGTACGGCGAGCGGCACACCGTCTCGCGGCTCATCGGCGCGCCCCCCGGCTACGTGGGCTTCGACCAGGGTGGCCTGCTCACCGACGCCGTGCGCAAGCACCCGCACGCGGTGGTGCTGCTCGACGAGATCGAGAAGGCGCACCCCGAGCTCTTCAACATCCTCCTCCAGGTGATGGACCACGCGACGCTGACCGACAACAACGGCCGCAAGGCCGACTTCCGCAACGTCATCGTCATCATGACGACGAACGCCGGCGCGCGGGAGATGAAGACGAAGTCGGTGGGCTTCGGAGAACGGCCAATGGTCGACCCCTCGCGCGCGAAGGAGGCGCTCGAGCGCGCGTTCTCGCCCGAGTTCCGCAACCGGCTCGACGCCGTGGTGCCCTTCGGCGGGCTGACGAAGGACATCATCCTCCGCGTGGTGGACAAGGAAGTGAAGGCGCTGGGCGAGCTGCTCGCCGAGAAGAAGGTGAAGGTCGCGCTGACGCCGAAGGCCCGCGAGTGGATGGCCGAGAAGGGCTACGACCCCGAGTTCGGCGCCCGGCCGATGGCGCGCATGGTGGACCAGGCCATCAAGAAGCAGCTCGCCGAGGCGCTCCTCTTCGGCGCGCTCAAGAACGGCGGCACCGCGCACTTCGACGTGAAGGCCGACGGCTCGGGCATCGAGCCGACGTTCGCGACCGCCGAGGCGTGACGGGCTTCGAGCCCTGCCTGGCGCTGTTCGCGGCGCTGGGCGGCATCGTCTTCTTCTTTGTCGTGCGCCACGGCGCGCGCGGCCGGTCACGAGGCCAGAGCGGCCCGCCCCTCATCGCGTCGATGCTCCCGGCGCCGGCGGCGCCGTCTCCAGCCGCCGCTTCAACCGAGCTCTTCTCGAGGACCGACACGGAGTTCTCGGCCGAGCGCGTCGAGCGTCACACCCGCCAGCTCGCCGACACCATCACCCGCGCGGTCGAGGCGGGGACGACCGAGCCGGTGCACCCGTGGCTGTCCGACGGGCTGTTCGAGCGGGTGGCGCTGGAGGTCTCGTCGTCGGGTGACGTCGCGCTCGCGCGCCAGCTGGCGACGTCGCGCCTGCGCAGCGTCACCATCGCGCGGTTCGACCGGGACGAAGACGCGCAGACGCTCGAGGTGGTGCTGCTCCTGTCACCGAAGGACGGCGGCCACGCCGACGCCACCCAGGTGTGGACGTTTCATCGTCGGCTCGCCGGCGGAGAGCCCGCCCGTGGCCTGCAAGACGGCGCGTGCCCCCACTGCGGGGCCCCGTTGAGCCTCGTTCGCCAGACGGCCTGCGCGCACTGCGGCGCCATCGTGAACTCGGGCGTGTACGACTGGGTGCTGTGTCAGGTGGCGCCCAGCGTGGCCTCGGGCCGACCGGCGGTCGTCGACCTCTCGGGCCTGCGCGTGCTCGACGTCGGCCTCACCGCGGCGGACCTCGAAGACCGGGCCGGCGTCATCTTCTGGCGCTGGCGCGCGGCGGCCGTCACCCAGCGCTTCGAGGCGCTCTCGCAGGTGTCGACGCAGGCCTGGCACGAGCTGCCGCCGGCGAAGGCGTTCCCGGCGAGCGCGACGTTCGTCTTGCGCGCGCTCCATCGGCTGCCGTCCGGGCGTCACCAGGCGGACGTCGAGGCGCGGTGGGTCGACGCCGACGGCCACAGCGAACGGGTGGTGCTGCAGCTCAGCCGGGCGGGCCACGCCACGACGCGGCGCGAGCTCGGCCTCGCCACCTGCCGCTGCACCCACTGCCTCGCCCCCGTGGCGTCGTCGGGCTCGAGCGCGTGCACCTCGTGTGGCGCAGACTTCGACGACGCCTGGCGGCTCGAGGGGCTGCTCCCCTTCGAGGCCTGGCAGGCGCATCACGTCGCGGCGGTGCGCGTGTTCACCGACGTGGCCACGGCCACCGGTACGCTGCTGTCCTCGCTCCCGCGCATCGACCGCGTCGCGCTGCTCGAGCTGGCCGCGGGCGTGGCGCTGGCTGACGGCCGGCTCGAGGACGCCGAGCGGCAGACCCTCGAGCGGTTCACCACCCGGCTGGGACTCGACGCCGACGCGCTCACCGCCGCTTTCGCGAGGCCGTCGACCGCCGACCTGCCCAGGGGCCGCTGGAGCCGCGCGCAGTCGAACGGCATCGTCGAGTCGCTCGTCGAGTTGGTGTTCATCGACGGGCACGCCGACCTGAAGGAGCGCAAGCTGGTGGAGCGCATCGCGCGGGGCCTCGACGCCCACGCCGCCTTCGAGCGCTGCTTCACGCGTCGGGTTCGCGAGCTGATGACGTCGTCGCGGAGTTCCTGAGCAGACCGCCATCCCACCGACGCGCCACGACGCACGCTCACAGAACGCGTCGCTGCACCTCGAGAACGCCGTGGTTGGAGAACCGAACTTCCCACCAGCCCGAGAGGTCGAGCTGCTGCTCGACCCAGACGAACTGGAACGTCCCGGCGCTGGCCAGGCACTCGACGCCGATGAGCTCCCAGCCCGACGACTGGGCCAGTTCGACGAGCTGAAGGGCGGCCGCGTGCTGCAGCACCGCGCGCCGTGAGTCGCTGCGGAGCCGGTCGAACCGTTCGACCACCTGATGGGCGGACTCGATGCACTCGGCCGCTGGACCTTGCTCCGGACCCGCGAGCGTGAACTCGATTCCGGGTCCCAGGCCTTTCGGTTCAGCGAGCCACAGGCCTTCCCTCGTTCGCTGAAGCAGCCCCAGCACGGGGTCCAGGAAGGTCTGGCTTGTCAGAACGTCTCTCCTGTCCGCAGCTTCAGACTCGGGCCTCGTGTGCCAGCCGTCGATTGCTTTCTCAGTTACCCTGTTTGCGCCCTGATGACGCGAGCGCCGCCGTCGCGAGGGCGGTCGCCGTCAGCCCGGCCACCGCCTGCTCCGGCCGTCGCGACGCGCGGAAGGCGCTCACCGGATACAGCGCCGCGATGTTGCGCAACCGCTGCAGCGTGAAGTCGTCGACGTCGCCACCGATGCGTACGCCGCCCTCTTCGCGGAGGCCCTCGACGACGGCCCTTGGCACGTTGCGCAAGACGCTGCGGTAGTCGGCCAGCATCGGCCCGGGCAGCCACCCGTGCGTCACCGTCACCTCACCCTCACGCACCACCAGGCGGAACTGTCGGCGCGCGCGCTGGAGCCAGAAGAAGGCGCTGACACCGACGACGAGAAGGACGATGACGGTCACGTGCATACCCTGCGGTTGGAGCGTCGACGGCCAGTCCGTCACGCACGCTGCCCAGAACCCCGCAGGGGACCCCCAGGTGAAACGAATCAGCGCCCGTTCGCCCGCAAGGTGAACGTGTCACCCAGGTCCGGCAGGGTGTTCGAGTTCGTGTCGAGCCACTCGTAGATGTACCAACTGTCGGGGTAATTCGCGCGGTTGGGCAGCATGACGTTGGCCCAGTACCAGGCGCCCGTCTGGGTGCCGAAGCCACCCGAGCACAGCCCGTAGGTGAGCAGCACCAGCGTGCCGCTCGACGGGTCGGTCACCAGGTGCACCAGGAACACGTCGCGGTTGGGAGAGCAGTTCGCCTGGGCGAAGGTGACGACGTTCGAGTTGTCGCTGCGCCGACGGAAATAGAACGTGTCGACGTTGTTGGTGGCGAAGAACACCTTGGTGACCTGCCGGGTGCGCTCGAGCCACTGCACCGGCCGGTTGGGGAACGGGCCTCCAGCGGTGACGACGGTCGAGCCACCGCCCAGGAGCAACGCGCCGTTCGTCTGGTCGACCCAGCTCGCGTTCGTCTGCGGCCCGTACTGAATCACCGTCTGCATCGAGCAGTTGTTGCGAATGGTGCTGGCCAGCACGTTGGTGGCGGCGTCGTCGAGCGGCCGCCCGTCGTAGATGGCGAAGACGTTCCGGTTGGCGCAGAACTCGGGGAACGTCTGGTTGCGGCAGACGGTGCCGTCGCAGAACTGGTCGACGCCGCAGCGCACGTTGCAGCCGCCGCAGTTGGTGAGCGAGTTGGTGGGCGTGCACGCGCCCGCGCAGCAGGCCGAGTTGGCGCCGCAGGTGACGCCGCACGCGCCGCAGTTGGTGACGGTGTTGAGCGCGCGGCACTGGCCCTGACAGCAGGCTCCACCACCGCCGCACGTGGTGCCACAGGCGCCGCAGTTGGCGGCGTCGGTGCGCGTGTCGATGCAGCGCCCGTTGCAGCAATCACGGCCGGCGCCGCACGGGTTCGTCGCGCTGCAGGCGGCCGTGCACGTGCCGTTGATGCAGACGTTGCCCGCGGCGCACTGCGAGTCCTGGGTGCACGTCTCGCAGGAGCGGTCGCTCCGGCACACGCCCGAGGGGCAGTCAGCGCCCGTCTTGCAGCCGCGCTCGCAGGTGAAGTCAGCCCGGCAGTACTGGCCCATGGGGCAGTTGTCCGACGCGCCGGGCAGGCACGCCACACAGCGGTTGGAGCCGAGGTCACACCGGGGCGTGTTGCCGCCGCACTGCGCGTCCGAGGTGCACTGCACGCACTGGCCGCCCGCGCTGCACACCTGGCCCGAGGGACACGGCTGGTTCGGGGTGCAGCCAGGCACGCAGGCGTTCTGCTGGCACACCTGGCCGCGCGGGCATTGGGTGTCCATCACGCAGGTGACGCAGGTGTTCGTCGCCGGGTTGCACACCGGAGCGCCCGGCGTCGTGCAGTCGCCGTTGCCGACGCAGCCCACGCAGGTGTTGGTGGCGGGGTTGCACACGGGCAGGCCGGGCGTGGTGCACTGCGCGTTCGAGGTGCACTGCACGCAGCGGCCCTGGCTCGCGTCGCACTGGAGGCCCGACGGACACACCGGGTGCTGGGCCGAGCAGCCGGGCACACAGACGTCGTTGCGGCAGAGCCGGCCGGGGCCGCAGTGGGTGTCCTGGGTGCACTCGACGCAGGCGCCTCCGGGCTTGCAGTACTGGCCGAGCTCGCACGCGCCGCGCTCGTCACGACACCCGGGCCCGCAGATGCCTGCGACACACGTCTGGCCCACGCCGCAGTGGTCGTCGCTGACGCACTCGACGCAGAGGAGCAGCTCCGGAGAACAGTGCGTGCGCCCGTCTTCCACGCAGTCGGCCGACGCCTGGCAGCGCGCTCCAGCCCGGCCGCAGTCGCAGCCCGCCAGCGTCGCCAGCACCACCGCCAACACTTCGATACGAACGAAGAATTTCATAGACGCCGAACTCCTGGGTTCGAACGCCCTTTGCCTACATCTACCCACCAAAGACAAGTGGGGGGCTACTCGGGCTTGGCAGCGGCCTTCGCGGCGGCCTCTTCGGCGGCGATGGCGGCGAGGTTGACGGGCTCGGCACCCAGGGCATGGAACCCGCCATCCACCCGGATTTGTTCGCCAGTCGTCTTGGGCATCCAGTCCGACAGCATGGCGCAGGCGGTGTGGGCGACGGCGTCACTGGCGGCGTCGCTCCGCGCGTCCCAGCCCAGCGGCGCCTGGCTGCCCCACTTCGACTCGAGGTGCTTGAAGCCGGGAATGCCCTTGGCCGCGATGGTGGCGATGGGGCCGGCGGCGAGGGCGTTGACGCGAATGTTCTTCGGGCCCAGGTCGCGCGCCAGGTAGCGCACGGTGGCCAGCAGCCCCGCCTTGCACACGCCCATCCAGTCGTAGAGCGGCCAGGCCTGGGTCGAGTTGTCGAAGTCGAGGGTGACGATGCTGCCGCCGTTCGTCATCACGGGCGCCACCGCCGCGGCGAGCTCCTTGAGCGAAAACGTCGAGATGCGAAACGCCTGCTGCACCGAGTCCCACGGCGTGGTGAGGAACTTGCCGCCCAGCGCGTCTTCGGGCGCGAACGCAATCGCGTGCAGCGCGCCGTCAATGCGGCCCCACTTCGCCTTGAGGCTCTCGGTGAGTTTGGGGAAGTGCTCCGGGTTGGTGACGTCGAGCTCGAGCACCTCGGGCGGCGTGGCGGCGAGCTTGCGGGCCGTGCGCTGGGTGAGCGACATCGGCCGCCCGAAGGACGTGAGAATCACCTCGGCGCCTTCCTTGAGGGCGAGCTCGGCGACACCGTAGGCAATCGACTGCGGCGTCAGCACGCCGGTGATGAGCAGCTTCTTGTCCTTGAGGAGCATGGCCCCGCGTGTACTGCGCCCCACGGAGCGTTCCACCGAAAACGCCTCCCGCCGCTCGTCGACGGGAGACGTCCGGAAGTGGCCTCGCGTCAGCTCACTCGCACATCGCGCCGCACACCGTGCCCATGGCGCTGTTGAAGATGGAGAAGCCCGACTGCCGGCAGGTGAGGCCCTCCACCGCGTTCCCCTTCGCGGGGTCGAGCAGGTTGACGCTCGTCGCGCCCGCACTGCCGTTGACGATCCAGCTGCGCTGGAAGCCGATGCTGTTCATCGCCGCGTCCCGGATGGTCGTGTTGCGCACCGTGTCCTCGTCGGGCACCGCGCCCCGCTCGTCTCTGAAGTTGAGCGCGAGACCGAAGAAGAGGCCGGTGCGAACCGTCGAGCAGTTCTCGACGGCGGTGCGCGACTCGAGGCCGGTGTGGCGAATGACGGCGTGGTTGATTCGTGAGGCGCGCGCCGCCGGGAAGATGGAAATGCCGCTCCACGCCGGCGCCGTACCCGACAACGCCTCGAAGGTGACCTTCTGAGCCGCGGTGCCCTCGACGAGGAGCCGCGCGCTGAGGCCCATCATCGGGGTGAAGCCGATGCTCAGGTGCGCGTTCGAGACGTCGGTGCCCGTGCGGAACTTGAGCGTGACGCCTTCCCTGAGCGTCCAGGTGGGGTTCGACATCGAGGGCACGAGGGTGACGCCGGAGCGCATGAAATACGGCACGCCGCGATTCACCCAGGTGCTGTCCTCGGTGAGGTTGACGTTGGGTGAGCCGAACTCACCGACCGCGACATGGTCGACCTCGTTGCCGGTGTAGGTGCCCGTCGGCAGCGTGCCCGCCGCGGCGGGGTTCACGAAGTGCACGGGAGACGACTGCGTCATGCCGTCGCGCAGCCCATCGCCCCGCTTGGTGCCGGTGATGGTGAGGTTCCGCGAGGTGGCCGAGAAGCGCGCGCGCTGATCGAACCCGATGCCGCCGCCGTACGTGTTGCGAATGGTGACGGTGTCGACGTGCAGCGTCTGCGCAGCGGTGGACTGGAGCGCGATGGCGTAGTCGCCGAAGCCGTCATTCCCGTCGCCGATGCCATCGATGGTGACGTGCGCCAGCCGAATCGACTCGCCCTGGCTCGCGGTGGTCCACACGCCGCGCGTCGCGTTCATCGCGCCGGTCGCTTGACCCTGAATCAGAATCGGCCGTTCCGCGGTGCCCTCGGCGACCAGCTTCCCGCCAGCCGCGTCGAGGTACAGCTGGGCCGAGCCCGTCATCAGCACGACGGCGCAGGGCTCGAGGGTGAGGCGCGCACCGACCGAGAGGCGCGTCGACACGCGGTGCGGGCTCTCAGCGGCGGTCCACGTCTCGTCGGCTGAGATGGAGGCGCTGTGCGACGTGCCCATGCCCCACGTCGCCGGGAGCGCCTTCGCCGGGCACGCGTCGCTGCCACCGTCGGTCGTCATTCCGCCGTCCATCGTGCCGCCGTCGGGCATCGGCATCGGCTCCGGGCACCCCGCCACGGCTCCAGCCACCACGGCACACCACAGCCAGGTCGTCTTCATGTGTCGTCTCCCCAAGGTGCGCTCCCCGCGAGCGGACACAGCCCCCCGTTCACGGCGCGTGCCATTCATTGCCACGAGTCAACCAGCAGGCAAGTGTTCTCTGCCGAAGCAGACTGATGTGACCGCGCCGGTCACATGAAACCGGCTGGGTCACGACGGCGCACGCGAGGCCGGGCGAGCGTCTTCATTGCTCCTGCACCCCACCCCGTGGGAGGACTTCGCCATGGCCACTCCGACCGACCCGCTGGTGGGCCCCGCCGACGAGACGATTCGGGTGGTGCCGCAGTCCGGCTACCGGCTCGCGCCCACGGTGCGCCGCTTCCGCCTCATCAACGAGGCCGACCGCTCCGAGCACGAGTGCCTGCTGGGCCGCTGTCAGCTCGGCTCGCACGCCGGCGCCGAGGTGCAGCTGTCCGACCCGACCGTCTCGCGCTTCCACTGCGAGGTGGTGGTGGAAGGCCAGCGCGCGCTGGTGAAGGACCTCGGCAGCACCAACGGCACCTTCATCGACGGCGTGCGGGTGAAGGAGGGCTACCTCAAGCACGGCGCGGTGCTGCAGGTGGGCAACACGCGGCTGCGCTTCGAGCTCGACGACAAGGTGAGCGCGCTGCCGGTGAGCCAGCAGCCGCACTTCGGGGAGCTGGTGGGCAACAGCTCGTCGATGCGCCAGGCGTTCTCGCTGCTCGAGAAGGCCGCCAAGACCGACGCCACCGTGCTGCTCGAGGGCGAGACGGGCACGGGCAAGTCGAAGGCCGCGATGGGGCTGCACGCTTCCGGCGCGAGGAAGCAGGGGCCGTTTCTGGTGGTGGACTGCGGAGCGCTCCCGCCGACGCTGCTCGAGGCCGAGCTCTTCGGACACGAGAAGGGCGCGTTCACCGGCGCGGCGGGCAAGCGGCTGGGCGTCTTCGAAGAGGCCTCGGGCGGCACCGTGTTCCTCGACGAGATTGGAGAGCTGCCGCTCGAGCTGCAGCCCCGGCTCTTGCGCGTGCTGGAAGACAAGCAGGTGCGGCGCCTCGGCCAGAACCAGTGGACCCAGGTCGACGTGCGCATCGTCGCCGCCACGCACCGCGACCTGCGCGCGAGCGTCAACGCCGGCACCTTCCGCTCCGACCTGTACTTCCGCCTCGCGGTGGTGCGCGTCACGCTGCCGCCCTTGCGCGAGCACCCGGAAGACCTGCCCGAGCTGGCGACGAAGGTGCTCCACGAGCTCGGCGCCACCGCGCGCAGCCACCCTGCCCTCTTCACGCCCGAGTTCACCACCACGCTCAAGTCCGCCGCGTGGCCGGGGAACGTGCGCGAGCTGCGCAACCACCTCGAGCGCTGCATCGTGTTCGAGACCCCCGAGGTGCCGGGCCAGGAAGAGGTGGTGACGAATCCGGGCGCCACTGTCGACGTGACGCGCGGGCCTTTGGTGGAGGCGCGCAAGAAGGCCATCGAGCGCTTCGAGCGCGCGTACCTGGAAGCGCTGCTCGAGCGGCACCACGGCAAGGTGTCGCAGGCCGCCGTCGAGGCCGAGGTCGACCGGGTGTCGCTGTACCGGCTGATGCGCAAGCACGGGCTCAAGCCGGACGAGCGGTGAACGGTTTGCGCTCGTCGACTGGTCTGAGGTACTCGGCTTCGGCCATGCGGGCTCGCACCTTCGTCCTCGGCTTCCTCACCATCGGCTGTGCCAGCACGCCCGCGCCCCACGGCACCTGGAGCGACCGCACGCTGGCGGCCTCGAACGGGGTGCTGTGCAACCACCGCGTGCCCGAAGCCGCCTGCGTCTTCCACCACCCGGCGCTCGCCGCCGACTTCGAGCGCAGCGGCGACTGGTGCGCCGAGCACGCCCGGCCCGAGTCACAGTGTCTCATCTGCCACCCTGACCTCTCGTTCGACCCGCTCCCGAAGCTGCCCCGGGACGCCGACGTGAAGTGGCTGGCGCGCGCGGGCGAGGGCGTCGGCCCACTCGAGGCGCTCGCGGTGCCCGGCCGTGTCACCGTCGTCGACTTCTACGCCGACTGGTGCGCCCCCTGCAGGAAGGTCGACGCCTTCCTCTTCACGCGCCTGTCGGAGCGGCGCGACGTCGCGGTGCGGAAGCTCAACGTCGTCTCATGGGACACGGCGCTCGCGAAGGAGCACCTCAGCGACGTGGCCTCGCTGCCGTACCTCGTCGTCTTCTCGCCGGCTGGGCGGCGCGTGCGCGCCGTGAAGGGCTTCGACCTCGACGCCCTCGAGGCCGCGCTTCTCGAGGCAAGCCGATGACCGCTCGCTGGTGGCTCCTTGGCCTGGTGTTGGCGTTCGTGCCCACCAACGCCGATGCCTGAGCGGGGTGAAGCAACCCCAATCTCCCGGTCGGGGGATCTCAACTCGAAGGAGCCAGGAGCCAGCAGCTGGTGCTGGGGGCGCGGCTGACCGGCACGGCCATCAACGTGACGCACGACATCGCGTGCCCTGAGATTGGGCCGGTGTGCGCGCTGCGCGATGAACCACCGCAAATCCACGACCTCGACTTCCTGCTGGCCGAGCTCCGCCTCACCGCAGAATACGGCGTCACGCGCTGGCTCTCGCTCGAGGCGCAGCTGCCGTTCCGGGTGAACGCCACGACGGCCACCTTCAGGCGCCTCGACGGGACGGCCTTCGTCCCCGACGTGCCCGACATTCACCACCGCACCGAGACGCTGCTCGGCCTGGGGGACGCCTGGCTCCACGGCATTCTGAGAACCCGGCTCGCACGCTGGTTCTTCGCCGGGCGGCTGGGCGCGACGCTCCCGCTCGGCCGCACCGAAGAGAACCCCTTCGCGCTCGGCCGCGCAGGCCTGTCCCACCAGCACGTCCAGTTTGGCAGCGGCACCGTGAACCCGCTCGCGGGTGCCGACGCCTTTCACACCTGGGAGCGCGCACAGCTGCGGTTCTCAGTCCAGGCGCTCGTCTCGGCCTGGGCGAACGCGAACGGCTTCCAGGCCGGCTCGCGCTTCAGCTTCAGCGCGGCCTTCGATGGCCGCCCCACGCCAACGCTCGGCCTGGGCCTCGGTGTCGACGCCGTGGCCGAACTCCCCGAGCGGTGGAACGGCCTCGTCGAGCAGGACGGCAACGTGGGGCGGGTCGACGTGCTGGCGGGTGGCCAGGTGGCGTGGACGGTGGGGCGGGTGACGTTGCTGATGAACGTACGGGTGCCGGTGGTCCAGCACTTCTTCGTCACGCATCACGGCGCGGGCCAACTGCGGTACCCAGGCCTCGTCAGCGTGGGGCTCCTGGTTCCAGTCGATGTCGGGCCCTGAGTGGCGTCACACCCGGCGCATGCCGAGGTGCACGTGGTCGTAGTGGCCCGACACGCGCCACAACAGCTGCACCGAGAAGCGCTGCCCGTCGACGGTGATGGTGTGCCGGTTGTACGTGCCGATGGACGAGCGCGGAATGCCGTACGCGTCGGCGATGCGGCGCGCGAGGTCGTCACCGCGGCTGCCCGCCACGCCGAAGTCGACGGCGTAGGCGTTGCGGTTCCCCGTGTAGTGGTCGGAGCCCGTCGTCGAGCCGACGCGCCGCGTGGTGGCGAGGTCGCGCTTGGTGCTGGTGACGGGAATGCCCATGGAGCGCGCGATGGACTTGGCTCGGTCGGCCAGCCCCTCGGAGCCTCCCCACCCTCGCCCCGCAGACAGGCCGCTGGTGCCGCGCGAGCCGCCGGTGCCGCTCGGCTGGAAGTCGCTCACGCCGTCGTAGAACTTCCGGTCGCTCGAGCCGAACAGCCGCTGCGACGTGTTGGGGCCCACCACGCCGTCCGACGACAGGCCGCGCGCGCGCTGGAACGCCCGCACCGCCGCCGCCGTGCGCTGGCCGAAGATGCCGTCGGCGCCACCCGAGTTGAAGCCAGCGGCGTTGAGGGTGGCCTGCAACCGAACGACGTCAGAACCGCGCGAACCGACTCGAAGCATGAGGTGCTCTCCGTGAGGAAGACACCTGCATTGTCCGTATCGGACCTACCTCGTTTTTCGAGAGGCGTGACAAGGGCGCTGACAAACCGCGGAGAATTTCGACGCGGGTTTCCCGAAAGTCAGTCGCCCGCGCGGAAGGTGAGCGCGAGGCCCAGCATCCAGAACGAGCCGCCGAGGTTCCTGATGTTGGGAATCGTCGCTCCGGGCTGATCGCGCCCGTAGTAGTCGATGTAGAACTTGTCCCACTGCAGGAAGGTGCCCTTCGCGAAGAGGCCCGCGCCGAAGTACCGCGCGAAGAAGTAGTCGGCGTTGAAGCCCCACTGGAGCACCAGCCCGTCCATGCCGCGGTTCTGGCCCATGATGCCGTAGCCCACGCCGAACATCGTCGAGACGTCGAGGCCGACCGGGCGCTGCTCCTTCTTCATCCACACGAGCTCGAGCGGGTGCCAGGCCACGTAGCCGGTGATGACGCCGCCACCGCCGCGTGACGGTTGGTCGATGCGCCAGCCGGTCGCCGAGAAGTCCACCCCGAACGAGGCGTGCCCGAGAATGTTGTAGCCCGCGCGCAGCGCCACCGCGTGGCTCGGGCTCACCGGGTCCTGCACCGCGAAGACCTCGGCGTTGCCCTGCCCGACCTGCGAGGCGAGCGAGGCCCGGTCGAACGACCAGAAGCCAGGCCCATAGCTGATGCTGAACAGAAAGCCGCCCTGCGAGAACTTCGGCGGATCCGCGAACGAGGTGCCCGCGGCCACGATGGTGGCCATGAGGACACAACGAATCATGGAGCGACTGCACCTCTCCGCGTAAAAGGCCCCTGCCATGGCTCTGACCGATTCCTTTCTGACTGGCGCCAACATCGACTTCCTCGAGGCCCAGTACGCCCGTTTCCTGGCCGACCCGAGCAGCGTCGAGACCAGTTGGCGCGACCTCTTTGTCTCTCTCGAGCGCGAGGGCAAGCCCCTCATCATCGATGGGCTCCAGCTGCCCCGGCCGAAGCCTGCAGGCGCCACCGCGGGGAAGGTGACCAACGGCGTCGGCGGAGAAGCGTACGAGCTGCAAGGCAAGGTCGACCAGGTCGTCACCAGCCACCGCCTCCGCGGGCACCTCGCCGCGCAGCTCGACCCGCTCGGCGTGCCCCGGCCTCCGCTCGACCACGTCGCCGACGCCGCCATGGTGTCGAACGCGATGTTCACCGAGGCCGAGCTGGGCACCCTCATCGCGCCTGGCCTCACCTTCGACGAGCCGCGCGTGCCCTTGAAGCGCCTGCTCGAGCGCCTACGCAACACGTACACGCGCAAGATCGGCGTCGAGTACGCGCACATGTACAACTCCGAGCGCCGCCGCTGGCTGCTCAAGCGCATGGAGCACAGCGAGAACCGCACCGAGTTCTCGCTCGACGAGCAGCGCCGCATCTTGAAGAAGCTGTCCGAGGCCGAGGCCTTCGAGGTGACGATTCACACGAAGTTCCAGGGCCAGAAGCGCTTCTCGGCCGAGGGCGGCGAGGCCCAGCTGCCGATGATTCAGGAGTTCCTCGAGCTCGGCGGCGACCTCGGCATGCAAGAGGTCGTCTTCGGCATGGCCCACCGCGGCCGCTTGAACGTGCTCACCAACGTGCTGGGCAAGCCGCCGGAAGAGATCTTCGCCGAGATCGCCGGCCCGTCGGACCCCTCGAAGTACTTGAACCGCGGCGACGTGAAGTACCACATGGGGTACTCGAACGATTACCTCACCGCGGCGGGCAAGAAGCTTCACCTGTCGATGGCGTTCAACCCCTCGCACCTGGGCTTCGTTCACCCGGTGGTCGAGGGCCGCGTGCGCGCCAAGCAGGACCGCAGCGGCGGTGGAGACGCCGCCCGCCACGCCATCGTGCCCTTCGTCATTCACGGCGACGCGGCGTTCGCGGGCCAGGGCCTCATCGCCGAGACGCTCAACCTCGGCGGCCTCGAGGCGTACGACACCGGCGGCACCATTCACCTCATCATCAACAACCAGGTCGGCTACACGACCGAGGCCGACCAGGGCCGCACGCCGCTGTACTGCACCGGCCAGGCGCAGATGCTCGACATCCCCATCTTCCACGTGAACGGCGACGACGTGGAGGCCTGCGTGCACGTCGCGCGGCTGGCGGCCGAGTACCGCCAGAAGTTCCACACCGACGTCGTCATCGACCTCGTCTGCTACCGCAAGTACGGCCACAACGAGGGCGACGAGCCCCGCTTCACGCAGCCGAAGATGTACTCGGTCATCGACGCCAAGCCCTCGCCGCGCGCCATCTACGCGAAAGAGCTCGAGGACAAGCGCCGCTTCTCGGCCGAGGACTCGGCGCAGATCCACGCCGATGCGCTGCAGCGCTACAGCGACGCGTTCGCCAAGTCGAAGAGCTCGGCTGGCGCGCTCGTGAAGGACCCGAGCCACCTGCTCGGCGTGTGGACGAAGTACGTGGGCGGCGCCGACAAGGACTCTCCGCAGGTCACCACCGGCATGCCGCTCGACGTGCTCAAGCGGCTGCTCACGCCGCTCGCCCAGACGCCCGAGGGCTTCACGCTGCACCCCAACGTGCAGAAGGGCGTCATCGATGCGCGCCAACAGATGCTCGCGGACAAGGCGAACATCAACTGGGGCTCGGCCGAGATGCTCGCCTACGCCTCGGTGCTCATCGAGGGCCTCAACGTGCGCGTCTCGGGCCAGGACACCGAGCGCGGCACCTTCGCCCACCGGCAGGCCGTGCTGCACGACCAGAAGACCGGCAAGAAGGCGTTCCCCCTGGGCGCGTTCGGGCCCGGCAAGGCGCTCGTGGTGAACAGCCCGCTCTCCGAGATGGGCTGCATGGCCTTCGAGTACGGCTACAGCCTCGACTACCCCGACGCGCTGGTGGTGTGGGAAGCGCAGTTCGGCGACTTCGCCAACAACGCCCAGGTGCTCATCGATCAGTTCCTCGCCTCGAGCGAAGACAAGTGGAAGCGCATGACCGGCCTCGTGCTGCTCTTGCCGCACGGCTACGAGGGCGCCGGGCCCGAGCACTCGTCGGCGCGCCTCGAGCGCTTCCTCGAGCTCGCCGCCGAAGACAACCTGCAGGTCTGCTACCCAACCAGCGCCTCGCAGATCTTCCACCTCCTGCGCCGCCAGGCCCTGCGAACGATTCGGAAGCCGCTGGTGGTGATGACGCCGAAGTCGCTCCTGCGCCTCGCTGAGGCCACCAGCCCGTGGAGCGAGTTCACGCAAGGTACCTTCAAGAAGGTCATCGTCGACCCGAACGTCGACGTGCGCTCGCGTGACGTGACGCGCCTCATCCTCTCGAGCGGCAAGGTGTACTTCGACCTCGCGAACGCGCGGGACAAGTCGAAGGACTTCTCGACGCACCTGGCGCGCGTGGAGCAGCTGTACCCGCTCCCCGAGGAGGAGCTGCGGAGCCTGCTGAAGTCGTTCTCCTCGCTCAAGGAGGTCTTCTGGGTGCAGGAGGAACCGAAGAACAGCGGCGCGTGGCGCTACATGCTCGAGCCGCTCATGACGATGGTGAACGAGCTGCCGAGCCGGCCGCGCCTGCAGTACGTCGGGCGACCCGAGTCTGCGAGCCCGGCCACCGGCTTTTTGTCGACCCACCAGTACGAGCAGAAGCTGCTCGTCGAAGAAGCGCTGACGCGAGGAAGCAATGTCCGTTGAGATCAAGGTCCCCACGCTCGGGGAGTCCATCACCGAAGCCATCGTCGGCAAGTGGCACAAGAAGGTCGGAGACGCCGTCGCGGTGGACGAGCCCGTCGCGGTGCTCGAGACCGACAAGGTGACCATCGACGTGCAGGCCCCCGAGGCCGGCACCATCGAGGCCATCACCTTCATCGAGGGCGCGAAGGTGAAGATCGGCGACGTCATCGGCAAGCTGACCCCGGGCGCGGCGCCGGCGAAGGCCTCGGGCGCCACCGTGCCACCGGCCACCGTGCAGACGCCCGCGCCGCAGGCCGTTCAGGCCGTTCAAGGCGTTCAGGCCACGCAGGCCGCCGCGGCGAGCGGCCCCGCCATCACCCCCGTCGCGCGCAACGTGGCCGCGGCCGCGGGCATCGACGCCTCGAAGGTGCAGGGCTCGGGCGCCAACGGCAAGGTGATGAAGGACGACGTGCTGAAGGCGACCCAGGCGCCGGTTGCGCAGGCGCAGGGCCCCGCGCCCGTCAGCGCTCCGCCCGCGTCGACCACGCTCAACGTGCCCACGGGCCCGCGCGCCGAAGAGCGCGTGCGCATGACGCCGCTGCGCAAGCGGGTCGCCGAGCGGTTGCTCCAGGCGCAGTCGAACGCGGCCATTCTCACCACGTTCAACGAAGTCGACATGAGCGCGGTGATGGCGCTGCGCAAGCAGTACGGCGAGCGCTACGAGAAGAAGCACGGCGTGAAGCTGGGCTTCATGAGCTTCTTCGTGAAGGCCGCCATCGAGGCACTCAAGGCCTTCCCCGCGGTCAACGCGTTCATCGAGGGCGAAGAGGTCGTCTTCCACCACTACTACGACGTCGGCATCGCGGTGTCGGGCAGCCGCGGCCTCGTGGTGCCCATCATTCGTGACGCGGACCTCAAGTCGATGGCCGAGCTCGAGAAGGTCATCTCGGACTTCGGCGCGCGGGCGAAGAACGACAAGCTGACCCTCTCGGAGCTCCAGGGCGGCACGTTCAGCATCACCAACGGTGGCATCTTCGGCTCGATGCTGTCGACGCCGATCCTCAACCCGCCGCAGACCGGCATTCTCGGCATGCACAACATCGTCGAGCGCCCGGTGGTGCGCGATGGGCAGGTGGTGGTGCGGCCCATCATGTACCTCGCGCTCTCGTACGACCACCGGCTCATCGACGGGCGCGAGGCGGTGCAGTTCCTCGTGCGCATCAAGGACTGCATCGAGGACCCGGAGCGGATCCTCCTCGAGATCTGAGCGGGTTCACTCCGGCTCGCTTCCCCCCGTCGCGCCGGGCCGGTCACTCAGGGCCCCTTTCGGGGCCCCTCGCTCCCCGGGGGCTTCGCTCTCGCCTTCGTCTCGCTGGCAATCAGTGGCGCCCGCGCGGCGTTCTGGGCGAGGCTGCCTCACCGGGAGACCTTCATGTCCAGCGCCGACGAGCTCATTCTGCAGATGCAGCACCTGGCCGCTCAGGCGAAGGCGATGCGCCAGTCGAGTGGCTCACGCGCAGGCCTCGACCGGCTCAAGTCGTCGGCGCAGAAGATGGCCTTCGAGAAGCAGGCCGAGGTCGATCGCCTCCAGGCCGCGCTCGACGGCGCCGAGGCCCGCATGGCCGAGTTGAAAAGGGACGGCATCGCGGGCGACGAGGCCACCGAGTACCTCGCCCTCGGGCGCCTGAGCGACGACGCGAAGAAGCAGCTCGTGCGCACCCGGGCCCAGCTCGAGTTCGCCCTCGACCGCATGGAGGCCGTCGAGCGCCGCGAGTACGAGGCGTTTCAGGCCGAGGTGCGCGCCGAGACGCACGGCCAGCTCGCCGACGACCCGCTCTTCACCAAAGGCTGACGCTCGTGGTTGGGGGCCGTGGATCTTCCACCGCTCCCTTCGCTAGGGTTGGCGTTTGTCTCCAGTGGGGGGACCGGCCGGCGCACGTCGCGTCGGCCGTTGCATAAGGAAAAGACGCTGCATGGCAACTGGAACGGTGAAGTGGTTCAACGATGCGAAGGGCTTTGGGTTTCTCGTGCAGGACGGCGGCGGTGAAGACGTCTTCTGCCACCACACGGCGATTCAGATGGACGGGTTCCGCACCCTCGCCGAAGGGCAGCGGGTGACCTTCGATGTCACCAAGGGGCCCAAGGGCCTGCAGGCGCAGAACGTCAAGGCAGCCGCCTGACCTGACGACACCCCGAGGTTGAAGGACCGAAGGCCCGGCGCTCCCGACGAGGGAAGCCGGGCCTTCTGCTGTCTCGGCATCCCATGTCGGCGCATGGCCACATTGCAACGGGCCCGCGCCTCGGGCATCACGCTCGGCGTTTTCCGCCGACGAGGAGTGAGCCGACGTGGACGCGACGACGATGAACAAGCTGCTCTCTTACGGGGTGCAGAATGGCGCGTCAGACATTCACTTCCGCCCCGGTGACCCGCCCACGTTCCGCGTGGCGGGCGTGCTGCGGCCGGTGAAGGGCGACAAGCTGGGCCCGACGCACACGCGGCAGGTGGCGCAGAACGTCATCTCGAACCCGGCGGTGCAGTCGCAGGTCGACACCCTGCAGGAATACGACACCTCGTACACGCTGGCCGGCGTCGCCCGCTTCCGCGTCAACGTCTACCGGCAGCGCGGCTCGCTCGCCGTCGTGCTGCGCGTCATCCCCACCGAGGTGCCTACGCTCGAGAGCCTGAAGCTGCCTGCGATTCTGAAGACCATCGCCTCGAACGAGCGCGGCCTGGTGCTGGTGACGGGCAGCACCGGCGCCGGCAAGTCCACCACGCTGGCGGCGATGGTCGACCACATCAACCGCAACGACTCGGTGCACATTCTCACCATCGAAGACCCCATCGAGTTCATGCACCGCAACATCCGCTCGAGCATCTCGCAGCGCGAGATTGGCTACGACACCGCCGACTTCGGCGCGGCCATGCGCTCGGCGCTCCGGCAGGACCCCGACGTCATCCTCGTCGGAGAGATGCGCGACCACGAGACCGTCGACATCGCGCTCAAGGCCGCCGAGACGGGCCACCTCGTGCTCTCGACGGTGCACACCACCGACGCCATCAAGACCATCAGCCGCCTGTTGTCCTTCTTCCCCGGCGACGAGCAGCAGGCCGTGCGCGGCCGCCTGTCCGAGGCGCTCAAGGCCACCGTGTCGCAGCGGCTCCTGCCGAAGGCCGACGGGCAGGGCATGACGCTGGGCATGGAGATCATGATCCAGACGAAGACCATCTCGGAATACATCCTCGACGCGTCGCGCACCGGCGGCCTCAAGGACGTCATCGAGAAGGGCCGCACCTACGGCATGCAGTCGTTCGACCAGCACCTGTCGGAGTTGTTCAAGGCTGGCGCCATCAGCATGGAGACGGCGCGCGCCTCGGCGTCGAACCCGGCCGACTTCGAGCGCAACCTGGCCTTCGAGTAGCCGCTACTGGCAGTAGCCCGTCGCCTGGTTGCAGGCGCCGGTGACGAGGCAGCCGCTCTGCCGGCAGTCGGCGGCGCAGTAGCCGATGGTCATGCTCCCGGAGGCGAACGCACAGAGGTAGCCGGAGCGGCACGTCGACTGGCCCAGCCCCGGCGCAGGGCACTGCTGCGCGCAGAGCCCCGCGGTTCCGCCCAGCCCCAGGCAGACGCCGCCCGAGGGACAACTGCCCGGGCAGGGCGCGAGGGGCGCGCAGGTGCTCGCGCCGCCACAGGACGAGCTGCAGTACCCGCCGGGCCACAGCCCGATGCACTGGCCCGCGCCCGAGGGCGCGCATTGCTGGCCGTTGGTGCAGGCCGAGCCAGTCGGCAGGTTGGCCACGCCTCCGTCGAAGATGGGCGGCCGACAAAAGCCTCCGCTGCAGACCGTACCGGCCGGGCAGGTGGCGCATGCGTTGCCCTGGGCTCCACAGGCCGTCGGGAGCGTTCCAATCTGGCACTGGCCGTTCTGACAACAGCCTCCACAGTTGAAGGGTCCACAGGCCGGCGGCGTGCAGGCACCGTTCGCGCAGCTCCAGCCGAGCGGACACGAGGTGCACACCTGGCCTCCCCCACCACAGCGTGAGGGGTCCTGTGCCCCCGGTGGCACGCACTGGCCATTGTCGCAGCAGCCGTTGCACGTCTGGGGGTTGCAGGTGGAAGGCACGCACGCGCCGTTGCTGCACACGAAGTTGCCGGGGCAGGGCCGACATTGCTGCCCAACGGAGCCGCACTGTGCGGTCGACTGCAGGAAGTCAGGAACGCACTGGGCGCCCTGGCAGCAGCCATTCGGGCACGTCTGCGCGTTGCACACCGCCTGACAGACGCCCTGACTGCAGATGGAGCCCGGCATGCAGGCGCCGCACTGGCCGGGCAGGCCGCACACGGTGGGCGTCTGCTGGAAGAAGGGCACGCAGCGATTGCCCTGGCAGCAACCGTCGGGGCAGTTCTGCGGCGTGCAGCTCGCCGCCAGGCAGGCTCCGTTGACGCAGTTCTGCCCCGGCCCGCAGCCGAAGCAGGCCTGGCCGTTCGTTCCACACGTCGACGGCGACTGGTTGGGGAAGGTGATGCAGCGCCCGTTCTGACAGCAGCCGTTGCGGCACGACTGCGGCGTGCAGGTGGTGATGCCGCACGTGCCATTCACACAGGCGCCGCCCGGAGGACACGTCTGGCACTGCTGGCCGCCCTGGCCGCAGGTGAGCGGATCTTGCTGCGCGAGCGGCACGCAGCGCCCGCCCTGACAGCAGCCGCCGGGGCATGTCTGGGCGTTGCAGGCGGGGCCTCCTGTACAGACGCCGCCGGTACACGTCTGGCCCGGAGCGCAGCTCCCGCACGTCATCCCGCTCGCGCCACACAACGTGTCGTCCTGGAGGAACGTCGCGATGCACGAGCCCTGAACGCAGCAGCCGCTGCACGTCATCGGGCCGCACGGAGGCCCGGGTACGCACTGCCCCTGCGGCGAGCAGTTCGTGCCCGCGGGGCAGGTGGTGCAGGTGGCGCCGTTGCGGCCGCAGGCGAAGTTGAGCTGCGCGAAGAGCGGCACGCACGAGCCGTCCTGGCAGCAGCCCGGGCACGTCATGGCGTTGCACGAGGTGGTGCGCACGCATTGGCCGTTCTGGCACGTGTCTTCTGGCCCGGGGCACTCGGTGCAGATGGACGCGTTGCGCCCGCAGATCGGCGTGCCCGTCGGGTCGATGCACGTGTTGTTGAAGACGCACCCGGAGCACCCGCCCCCGCCCGTGCCGCCGCCGACACCACCCGCGATGCCGCCACCGACACCGCCCGCGATGCCGCCGCCGACGCCGCCCGCGATGCCGCCGCCAACGCCGCCCGCGATGCCTCCGCCAACGCCACCCGCGATGCCACCGCCGACTCCGCCCGCGAGGCCGCCGCCGACGCCTCCTGCGGAACCGCCGCCGACGCCGCCTGCGGAGCCGCCGCCGACGCCACCTGCGGAGCCTCCGTCGGGCAGCGGCGGCAGACACTGGAAGTCGACACAGCGCCAGCCGCTCCCGCATGGACGCATCGCGTCGCACTGGCGCTCGAGGACCGGCTGAAAACACCCGCACGACGACACCGCGCTGACGACTGACATCACCGCGAGCGCTGCCCAGGGACGAGCCATGATCACCACCGTAGCCCCCGCCGAGCGCCGGGCAACAGACCGGCTGGCCAACGGCCGACGGCGGTTCTTCGATGGGGTGCGCCGACGTGGTAGACCTGTGCGTCGCGGCGGCCGTCGCTCCGCCTTCCCGCCGCGGGGGTGTCATGTCGGAAGCTGGCGTCGACGATCCGCTCCTGGGCAAGGTCCTGAGCGGCCGCTTTCAGATCGTCGAGCCCCTGGGCGTGGGCGGCATGGGCCGCGTCTACAAGGCGATTCAGCAGCCGCTCGACCGCGTGGTGGCGCTCAAGGTGCTGAACCCCCGCTACGACGGCACGAAAGACCCCGGCTTCGAGCGGCGCTTCTTCCTCGAAGCGTCCATGACCGCGAAGCTCAAGCACCCGAACACCATCACGGTGCACGACTACGGGCGCACCGACGAGGGCATCTACTTCATCGCGATGGAGTACCTCGAGGGCGAGACGCTCCAGCAGGTGCTCGCCCGTGAAGGGCCGATGCCATGGCAGCGGGCGCTGGCGGTGGCGGCGCAGGTGGCCCGCTCGCTGCGTGAGGCCCACAAGCTGGGGCTGGTGCACCGCGACCTGAAGCCCGCCAACGTGATGCTCCTGTCCGAGGGCACCGGCGGCGACGTGGTGAAGGTGCTCGACTTCGGGCTGGTGAAGGCCTTCGCGTCGGACTTGATGAGCAAGAGCGACACCGAGCTCACGCAGGCCGGGGTGCTGCTGGGCAGCCCGCTCTACATGGCGCCGGAGCAGGCCAAAGCCGAGACCGACCAGCGCACCGACATCTACGCGCTCGGCGTGCTGACGTTCCAGTGCATCGCCGGGCGCCCGCCGTTCCAGGGCCGCGAGTCCATCGACATCATCGTCAAGCACGTGAAAGAGAAGCCGCCCGAGCTCTCGTCGCTCAAGCCCGAGATTCCGCCCGAGGTGAACGCGCTGGTGATGAAGTGCCTCGAGAAGGCGCCGGCGGCCCGCTTCCAGACGATGGACGAGCTGCTCGAGGCGATGCGCGTGGCGATGTCGGGCCAGGGCATGTCGGGCATCTTCGTCGACCCGCGCACCTCGTCGAACCCGTTCGTGCCGTCGCACACCTCGCAGGCGAACCGCGCGCCCAGCTCGGCGCGCATGCGCGTGGTGTCTCCGGCCGTGCCCGAGGGCAGCGCCACCCGCGCCGGCGGGCCGCTGTCTCCCGTGGCCGACCCATCGCTCGAGGTCGAGATTACGGAGTCGGGCACCCACCCCGGCAAGAAGTCACAAAGGAAGCTCGTGTTCGGCGTGCTGGCCCTGGCGGCGCTGGGGCTCCTCGTGGGCGGCGCCGTGGCCCTGTCGAGCACGGGGAAGCCGACCACCACGACGCTCGAGCCGAAGCCCACGCCACCGGTGGTGGTGACACCGAAGCCGCCGACGCCCGAGGCGCCGCCGCCTCCCGCCGCGCCCGTCGAGGTCACCTTCGCCGTCGACAGCGACCCCGCCGGCGCCACCGTCACCCGCGACGGCGCGGTGGTGGGCACCACGCCCTTCTCGCTGTCGGTGACGCGGAGCGCCGAGGCCGCCGCCAGCGTCGAGCTCGTCTTCGCGCTCGAGGGCTACCAGGGCACCACGATGGTGGCGCAGGGCCTCAGTGGGACGGTGCCGGTGCGCCCGACGCTGACGAAGAAGAAGCCCGCCCCGGGCCCCGTGCGCGTCAAGCCGCCGAAGAACCCGAAGAGCCCGAAGGACCCGGACCCCGGCTACAAGGACGACCCCTACCAATGACGACCTCGAGGTGGGCGCGGCTCGCGCTGGCCGCGGTGCTGGTGTGGAGTCAGGCGACGCTCGCCGACCCCCGCGTGGAAGCGCGCCGGCACTTCAAGACCGGCATGTTCCTCATCGGCGAGGGCAAGTACGACGAGGCCATCGCCGAGCTGCTCGAGGCGTACGCCATCAAGCCGCACCCCAACGTGCTCTTCAACGTCGCGCGCGCGCACGAGGCCGCTGGCCGGCCGGTCGAGGCGCTGGCCTTCTACCGCCGCTACCTCGACGCCAACCCGCCCGACGCCGCCTCGGTGCGTGAGACGGTGGCGAAGCTCGAGCCGCTGGTGCCCGTGAAGACCGAGCCCCTGCCAGCCGTGGAGCCGGTGAAGCCCGTCGACCCGAAGAGCCGCCCCGTCGCGCCCGCGCTCGACGAGGCGACGCTGGCGAAGGTCACTGCGCTCACCGAGCGCCTCGAACGAGTCGTGGAGAAGGCCGAGCGGCGCGCGAGTGAAGAGGAGGCGCTCCCGGCCGAGAGGCCGGCCTCGGGAGACGCCACGCCCGCCCCGGTGGAAGACTTCTCGGTGCCCTACGAAGAGACGGTCGTCGCCGCCGCGCGCCGGAGCCAGTCGTCTCTCGAGGCCCCCAACGCCACCACCGTCATCACCGGCGACGAGATTCGCGCCTCGGGCCTCACCACCATTCCCGAGCTGTTGCGGCGGGTGCCGGGCGCCGAGGTGATGACGATGGGCTGGTCGAGCGCCAACCTGTCGATTCGGGGCTTCAACCAGCGCATCAACAACAAGGTGCTGGTGCTCATCGACGGGCGGCCCGAGTACCAGGACTTCCTCGGCGTGACGCTGTGGCCGGTGCTGCCCATCGGCGTGGAAGAGATCGAGCGCATCGAGGTCATCCGCGGGCCGGCCGGCGCGCTCTACGGCGCCAACGCGATGCTGGGCGTCGTCAACATCATCACCCGCGCGCCGGGCACGGGCCCGAAGGCCGAGGCGACGGGCTTCGTGGGCAACGGCAACCTGGCGGGCGGCAGCTTCGTGGCCTCGGGCGGAGACGCGCTGAAGTACCGCGCCTCGGTGGGCTACCAGCAGGCCGACAAGTTCAGCCGTGACTTCGCCGAGGGGCGGCCCGACGTGGTGAGCGCCGTGCCCGAGCCGAACCTGGGCCTCCGCTCGGCGCGCGCGAACCTCACCGCCTTCTACGCCTTCAACAAGCACGTCAGCCTCTCGGCCTCGGGCGGCGTCAACCGGCTCTTCACCGAGGTGTACGGCATCGGGCTGTTGCGCAACTACTTCCTCGACGGCACCGGCGGCTACGCGAAGGTCGACTTCACCGGCGGCCCGGTGAAGGTGCGCTTCTTCTGGAACCACCTCAACGCGGTGGCGGGCCCGCAGTACGCCGTGCGCGGGCAGCGCGACCTCGAGACGACGCTCGACTCGAACGTCTTCGACGCCGAGGCGCTCTTCCAGCAGGGCTTCGAGCTCGGCGGCCGGCACCAGCTCAGCATCGGCGCCTCGGGGCGACTCAAGCGCCTGGCGTGGAGCTACATCGGCCCCCTGACGCAGGAGCTCCACGGCGCGGCCTTCGTGCAGGACGAGTGGAAGCTCTTGAGCAGCCTGTCCATCGTCGGCAGCTTCCGCCTCGACCGCCACCCGCTCATCAACCTCGGGCAGCCGGGCGTGGTGCCCTCGCCGCGCCTGTCGGTCGTCTTCACGCCCTTCGAGGGCAACGCCTTTCGCGGCATGGTGGCCAGCGCGTTCCGCCAGCCGACGTTCCTCGAGAGCTACGTCAACCTGCCGGTGCCCGCGCCCGGTGCGCCCGGCGCCTCGGTGCTGACGCAGGGCAACCGCACGCTGGTGCCCGAGTCGTTGCTCTCGTTCGAGCTCGGCTACCGGGGCGAGGCCGCGCGCCTGGGCCTGTCGTGGGACGTGGCGGGCTACGTCAACTTCGTGCGCAACCTCATCGTGCTGTCGGCGGTGAACCCGCTCCCGGCGGCCGGCGCCTTCGATGGGCGCAGCCAGTCCTTCCTCGTCGGCCGCTCGACATTCGAGAACGACCCGGGCAACTACCGCGCGGTGGGCGGCGAGGTGGGCCTCACCTGGAACGCGACGCGCGGGCTCGACTTGCGGCTGTCGACGGCGCTGCAGACGATTCAGTCGGTCGAGAACCGCCCGGTCTGTGGGCCGTGCTCGCAGGCCCCGGCGGTGAAGCTGAACGGCGGCTTCGTCTACCGCACGCCCGTCAACCTCGACCTCTCGGCCGACGTCAGCTACGTCTCGGGCACCACGTGGGTCGAGCGCGAGCCGGCCGCGTCGGACCCGACGTCGATTCTCAACCTGCAGAACCCGCTGCCGGGCTTCACCGTCATCAACGCGCGGGTGGCGTACCGGCTCTTCAACGACCGCTTCACGGTGGCGGTGGTGGGCCAGCAGCTCGGGCCGACGCACCAGGAGCACCCCTTCGGCAACGCCATCAACCGCCGCGTCTTCGCGCAGCTCTCGGTGCAGCCATGAGACAGGCCTTCGCGCTCGTCGTGCTCGTCGGACTCGTCGCCTGTGAGCCGCCGCCCGTCGCGCCCGGCGCCGACCGCCGGCAGAACACGAAGTCGACGCGCATCGAGGGCGCGGCGGTGGTGTCTTCGGCGGCGCGCGGCCGCGTGGTGGTGCTCCTGTTCGACGCGAACCGGCCTCCGCCGCCGGCGGGCACGGGCAGGCCGCTCACCTTCGACATCCTTCCGCGCGAAGCCGTGTTCGCCGGGGTGCGTGACTTCGACACCGGGCCCTTCACCGCGCCGTTCGCCTTCTCGCTGGTGAACCCGGGCCAGTACCAGGTGCGCGCCTTCCTCGACGCCAACGACGACTTCATTCCCTGGTACGGGGTGACGAACGAGGTGAACGCCGGAGACGTGGGCGGCGCGGCGCTCGACTCCATCAGCCGGGCGCCCCTCACCATCGACATTCCCGCGAGCGAGACCGACAACCCATCGCCCGTGCTCGACGTGCCCGTCAGCGTCTCGGACAGCGCCCGCGTGCCCGTCGACCGCCCCGCCTTCGAGGTGGCCGCGGCCGGCACCAGCGCGCCCCTCACCGAGGCCAGCCTGCAGGGCGCGCCGATTCTCCTCGACCTGCGGGTGAAGCCGGTGGTGGACGAGTTCGTCAAGCAGCCGGCGCCGGTGTTCCTCGCGCGCTTCGTCGACGACAACAACGACGGCGTGCCCGACGACGCGAACGGCGACGGCATTCCCGAGCTGTGGCCGCGCGTGGTGGTGCGCAAGCTGTCGGACGCGGCGGGCGCGAACCCGCTGGCCGACGAGAACGACCTCGACCGCAACGGGCTGCTCGACGAGACGGGCGTCGACTACGAGCACCTCAACCCGCAGACGATGGCGACGATACCGGCCGACGGCAAGCCGGACCTCGTCGTGCTGGCGGCGGGCCTCAACGCGATGGAGCTCGCGCCCCAGCTGCTCGACGCGATGGGCCGGGTGAAGCCGATGCCGACGCCGCTGACGCGCCTGCCGCTGGTGATTCGGCCGCTCGCGCTCGACGCGACGAACAGCCGCCAGCCGGTGCCGCTGAAGGGGGTGCCTGACGGGCGCTATGCCATCACGGTGATTCAGCAGACGGGGCAGACGTGGCGGGTGCCCAACGAGCTGCAGCCAGGCCTTGCTCAGCCCATCGGCTTGACCGAGGTGACGAGCCAGTCGTTCATCGTGCGGGTGGGGCCGAAGTAGGCCAGTGCGAAGAACGCCTGGGTACCTTCGTCCTCGTTGACGACGAAGAGCTCCCTGAGCGGGGGCCCATCAGTCACGGCCCCGCCGGCGGGCGCAGCCGTGCTCCGAGCGCACCCAACCGGGGAAGCAGCGCCTCAGCCTCGGACTGGAAGCGGTCGGCTTCGAGGGGCTTTCCCTGGCGGGCTGCCAGCCGGGCAAGCCCCAGCAGCGCCTCGACGCGGCTGAACGGCGTGACGGTGGCCTGGTCGAGCCGCTCGAGCGCCAGCGACAGCCTTTGGGTGGCCTCTGCGTCTCGCCCCGCCGCCTCGGCGCACAGCCCAAGCCCCAGGAGGAAATCGGCGGTGTCCGGGCTGCCCGCGCCCCGCAGCGCCTCCACGAGCTCGAGGCCCGCGGCGAAGTCCCTCTCGGCGTCTGGGTGCGCACCGCGCGCGAACTTCACCTTCCCTTCGAGCCCGAGCAGGAACGCGCCCATCACGTGCCGGGCGCCCAGGCCAGTCACGGCGGCGCGCGCGCGCACCAGGTACTGCTCGGCGCGCACGACGTCACCGCGGCGCAGCTCGAACTCGACGATGTTCAACAGCGGCGCCGACATCAGCGGGCTGGTCGCTCCGACCGCCGACGAGATGGCGAGGGCTCGCTCGTAGAGGGCCCGCGCCTCGTCGGGGGCGCGCACCGAGACACAGAGGGCGAGGTTGTTGAGTGGTGGGGCGAGCCGGACGTGCATCGGCCCAGCGAGCTGCTCCAGCGTCGTGATGGCCTGGCGGAACAACGGCTCGGCTTCGTCACAGCGGCCAAGGCGCTGCAGGGCCGACGCTTCTCCGGTGGCCGCCGCCACCACCACCGCCGGGAGGTTCGCCTCCGTCGCGAGGTGACGCGACTGCTCGAACGCACGCCGGGCTTCTTCGAACCGGGACTGGGCGCGCGCCACGAGCCCCTCGGCCTCGAGCACCCGGGCGGTGAGGCCGGGCGGCTGCCCCAGGCGGACGCCGAGCGCCTGGGCGAGCCGCAACCACCGGTCCATGTCGGCGCGCGCATCACGCTTGGCCGCGACGCGCGCGGCGACGACGACGGCCTCGAGCGCCAGCTCGTCGGCGTGCGCGCCGAGCGCGAGGCCCACGCTCTCGACCGCCGCGGCGTCGGCCTCGGCGAAACGCGCTTCGTCGTAACGCACGCGGGCCATCTGCAGGCTCGCCGCCGCCGTCAACGGCGCGAACGAGAGCCCGCGGGCCTGGGCGAGCGCCTCGTCGGCAGCGCGGGCCGCGCCGGGCACCTGGCCCAGGTCGGCGAGGGCCACGCTCTCGGAGAGCCTCGCCCGCACCGAAGAGGCCGCGCCCTGGAGCGTCCGGTCCGACGGGTGGGCGAGCGCCTGCCGGTCCGTCGCGCAGCGCGCGACATCGGGCAGATTCCCGACGGCGCGCGCCGCGTTCTCGACGATGGCGGCATCGGCCCGGTGGAAGGCATCGAGCAGCACCGTCAGCTGCCGGGTCGAGGCCTCGAGACAGGCACGGCGTTCGAGGTCGAGCTGCGACAGGGGGCCGACGAGCCGCTCGGCACGACACACCACGGCAGTGGTGTCGGCGAGCGTCGCCGTCCACCGGGTGAGGGCCTGCGCGGCTAGCGCGGCCGCGTCCTTCGCGTACGGCAGCCGTGTGGCTTCGAAGGCCACAGCCAGCGCCGCCTCGTCTCGTGGCGAGAAGCGCGCGCGCACCTCGCGGCCCTCGGCGGCACACTGCGAGCCCCGGACGCCGACGAGCAACCCGCCGCCCAGCAGGAGCGACAGGCCCGCCACCAGCCCGAGCGACCGCCGGCGCGCCGGGGCCGCCGGCAGCATCGCGGTCAGGAGGTCGTCCATCGAGGGGAACCGGTCACGTGGCTCGAGTGACAGCCCGCGCACGAGGGCGGCCACGGCCGGGGTGGGCAGCACGCCGCTGGGCGCGCTCGCGCGACGGCCCTGCAGCACGGCGCTCCGCAGCGCCTCGAAGTCCGCTCCTTCGAAGGGGAAGCGGCCGAAGCACAGCTCCCACGCCGTCACGCAGAACGAGAACTGGTCGCTGCGGGCATCGGCTGGCTCGCCGCGGAACTGCTCTGGCGACATGTACCGCGGGGTGCCCGCCAGCCCGTCCGGGAGCGAGGCGTCGGGGAGCGTGGTGGCGTCGAGCATCGCGGCCGCGCGAAGGGAACCCGAGTCGACGTCTCGTCGCGACACCACACGGGTGCCCCGCGCGAGCCCGAAGTCGACGACGCGGGTGCGGCCGTCGCGCCCCACCATGACGTTGGCGGGCTTGAAGTCGCGGTGGACGATGCCGGCGGCGTGGGCAGCCGCGAGGCCCCGCCCTGCGGCCCGCAGCACGGCCAGCCTGTCGTCGAGCGGGTGCTCGGCGCGCGCGAAGTCGGCGAGCGACTCGCCCTCGATGAACTCCATCGCGAGGAAGACCCTCCCGTCGACGTTGCCGGCGTCGAAGACCTGCACCACCGAGGGGTGCGACAGCTTCGCCAGCGAGCGCGCCTCGTGGAGCAACCGCTCGACGGCCCGTGCGTCGCCCGAGAGCCCCGCGACCAGCTTCAAGGCCACGCGACGGTCGAGCTGTGGGTCATACGCCGCGTACACCGAACCCATCGCGCCGCTGCCCACGAGCTCGAGCACCACGTACCGGCCGACGAGCTGGCCGCGCTGGAGGCCCTCGGTGGTGACCCTGGGCGCGGTGTCGGCGAGTGAGTCGGAGGACGACGACGAAGACACCAGCCCAGATGATGCGCACGGCGAAGGCGATGCAAGTGACTCGGTCGCCCCATGACACCGTGCCGACACGGAGGCCCTTCACCACTTCCGCCATGCCGCGGCTGGTGTAGAGGGGCTTGAGCCATCCACCACAGGGGGAGAACCACCATGGCGAAGAAGACGACCAGCACCACCACCCCGGCGAAGAGCGCGCCCACGCCTCGCCCGACCACGAAGCGCACCTCGAAGAAGGCCACCGCGCCCACGCTGCAGGCCGAGGGCATTCCCGTGCCGACGCTGGCACCCGTCGCGCCGTCGCGTGACGAGTACGCGCTTCAGCTCGGCAGCGGCTTCAGCCTGCTGACCCGCCGGGTGCCGGGCGGCGCCGTCACCGCGAGCCGCGTGCCCGCCGGCGCGGTGCTCGAGGTGTCGTACTGGAAGGAGCCCAGCCACCCCGCGCAGCCCGCGGCCCGCCTGGCCTCGATTCTCATGCACGCGCGCCTCGATGGCGTCACCCTGCCGACGCTGACGCTGGCCTCGCTCGACGCCGAGGGGCGCCTCGTGCGGACGGCGGGCCGGGTCGAGCTGCCCGAGTCAGCGAAGCTGCTCGAGTACTGGTTCGAGCTCGACACCGAGGCCGGCGAGAAGCTGTGGGACTCGAACTGGGGCCACAACCACTGGGTCGAGCTCGCCTCGGGCGTGCTGCCGGGGGCCGAGGCGCCTGGCGTCAGCCTCGAGAGGAACTGAAAGCCGCGGTGCTGACGACGTTCCTCTCGCGGGGCGAGGTGGTGCGGCACACGCGGGCGCTCCACCTGCTCCGCGAGCTGCGCGAGGCCTTCGTCGCCCAGGCCCGTGACGGCGCGTCGTCGACGGTGACGTTGGACGTGCCGGGGCCGCACGGCGCCAGCGCGCTTCGGCACGCCACGCTCGCGTCGATTCCGGCGTGGAGCCTCACCGTGCGCAGCGTGCTGCGGGCCGACGCACGGGGCTCGGGCGCGGCGCTGCACCTCTACGACGGGCCCAGCGGCCGGCTGCTCGCCATGATGGACGCGGGCCACCTCGGCACCTTGAGCCAGTCGGTGGTGGGCGCGCTGGCCGTCGACGCGCTGTCGCGGCCCGAGTCGGCGGTGGTGGCGCTGCTCGGCGGAGGCCCCGCAGCGTCCAGTGCGCTCAAGGCGCTGCGGCTCGTTCGCTCGCTCCAACGGGTGACGCTGTTCGACCCCGACCTCGTCTCGTCGACGAGCCAGGCGCTCGCGCTGCATCAAGCGTTGGCGGTGCCGGTGCGCGCGTGCGAGTCGGCCGAGGAGGCCGTGGCCATCGCGGACGTGGTGGTGCTGACGGGCCGCGTGCGGCTCCCGTCGGATGCGCTGCGCGACGGAGCGCACGTGACGGTGATGGGCGCCGAGCAGCACGGCGAGGCACCGCTGGCAGAAACGGTGCTCCGCCGCGCGCAGGTGTTCAGTGAGCTGCGAGAGCCGGCGCTGGCGTGGGCTCCGCGAGAGGTGCGGTCGCTGGGCGAGGTGCTCGATGGGCGGGCCGAGGCGAGGCCGAACCCCACCGCGCTCACCGTCTTTCTGGCCACCACACCGCCGGTGGTCGACCTCGTCGCTGGGTGGCACGTCTTCGAAGGCGCGCGGCACGACGAGGCGCTCACGCGGGTCGACCTCGACGGCTGAGCGCCGGCGATGGCTCGAGGTGCCTCGTCCGCGGACGACTCAGCAGAGTCGCCACACGAGTCCGCCCAGCAGCATCAGCAGGAGCCCGATGACCGCTCCATGAACCTGCATGCGCTGACGCCGAGCTGCCTGGAGCCGCATCCACTCGATGACACGGTCGACCTCGACGCTTCCTTCAGGAGCGCCCTCGAGGCGCAACACCCGGTGTTCGAGTGAGTCGAGGCGATTCTCGAGTGCATCCAGCCGCAGGCCCATGACGTCTGGGACGTTGGCACGCTGCCGCGATTTCGCGCGCCGCGCGCGCGCGAGCACCGGCGACCGCGGCGTGGAACCGCTCGTGCCCGCTCACGGAGCCTTCGGCATCAGCACCTCGCAGCGGTCGCTGTAGATGCCGAACGCACCGCAGACGCCGATGGGGTCTTCTCCTGCGCGGGTCGCGGCGTCGATGGCGCGGCGGAAGAAGCCCCGGGCCTTCGCGAGCGCCGGTGACGCGGGGTCGATGGGCCGGGGGCTGGCGCGGTCGTGAATCCGCTCCAGCATCGCGTCGACGTCTTCTTCGCTGCCGCCGTCGCGCAGCGCCGCCAGCAGCTCGTCCGGGCCGGGCCCCTCGTACGCACCCTCGGCGATGAGGACCCAGAGCAGTGAGAGGTTGGCCAGCACCTTGCGTTCCTGCGCCGGCTCCCCGGCCCGCTCGGCCGCCGACAGCGCCTCGAGCCACGCGAGGTTCGCTTCCTCGGGGTGCATCGACTCCCAGAACACGACGCCGAGATTGTTCGCGCTCAGGGCGAAGGCCTTCGGGTCGTCGCGCCGGTAGCTCATGGCGAGCGAGAACCAGCCCACCGCCGAGTCGCGGTCGCACCGCTTCGCCCACAGGCCGAGGTCGTTCGCCAACAGGCCCAGGCGCGCGCGGTCGTTGGTCGAGAGGTAGAGCGGCTGCGCTTCGAGGTACCGCGCCTTCGCGTCCGGACAGCGGTCTTCGTCGAGGGTGGTGTCGCCGGCGCGGTGGAGCGCCACCGCTTCGCCCGTCACGTCCTCGTCCACCCTCGCCTGCCTGGCCGCGGCCAACAGGCGCTCGGTGGCAGTGCTCGAGTCCCCCCGCGCGCGGAGGGCGAGGGCCTCGTCGATGGCCTGCTGCGCCGTGGCGCCCGGACGGCGCACCTCGGGCACGCCGGCGTCGATGGGCGCAGCGACCTTCGCTCGGCACCCACTGGCCACCACGACGACGACGATGAGCATCGCGCGCACGCGCCAGACGGTACCATGCCGCCTTGGGGTCCTCGGCTCCGCACGGCGGGTCGCTTGCGACGGAGAAGAGGCCCACGAGCTCGAGCACGCCGGTCTCCGACCTCGGGCATGCCGACCGACGGCCTCTCCTGCACACGCCGGGAGAGGCTCCGACGAGCGCGGAGCGTCGCGAGCCCCTGCACGAGCGAAGACCGGCCGTTACTCAGTCCGCGCCGTGAGACCCTCCCTGCTCGTGCTCCTCGCCCTTTCACCGCTCGCGCGCGCCGCCGATGGTGGCGTGTGTGGACCACCCAGCCCCGCTCCCGCCATGACCGACCCGAAGACGCCCGAGAAGAACGTGCTCGGCCAGCTGCTCACGCCGTGCTCGCACTCGCCGAAGACCGGCTTCTACCGCACGGGCGTGTGCTCGACCGGCCCCGACGACCACGGCACCCATGTCGTCTGCGCCACCATGACGAAGGCCTTCCTCGACTTCACCGGCTCGCGCGGGAACGACCTCGTCACGCCCCGCCCGGAGCTGCGCTTCCCCGGCCTCAAGCCCGGCGACCGCTGGTGTCTGTGCGCCACGCGCTGGCGGGAAGCCCTCAAGGCTGGCGTCGCGCCTCCGGTGCGGCTCGAGTGCACCCACGAGAAGGCCCTCGAGTTCGTCACCCTCGACGACCTGCTCGCTCACACCGAAGTCTCGGCGAAGCACTGAGACGCTATCACCCCGTGTCCGACCTCCTCGTCGTCGAGGTCGGACGCTGCCAATTCCAGGCCCTCCGGCCGACAGCGCTCACCGCGGCGCTTGACCCAACCAGCTGATGAAAGCGGCCACCACCTCGCGCTCGTGCCCCTCGGGGCGCCCTTTGAGCGCCTCGAGGTGGTAGTGCAGCACACATCCCTCCGGGGCCTCTTCGAACCAGGCGCTGCCCGACACCCCATCGAGCACGCCCGACGAGGGCACCCAGCGCACTTTTCGCGCGGCGTCGTCCCAGTGGAACACCAACGCGTAGGCCAGCGTCTCGCCGAACTCGTAGAAGACCTCGAGGGCGCGCCCACGCTCGTCGCTGCGCACCACCTTCACCTTCTTGACGCCCGGCACCCAGCGGCGCTGCTGGGCCACGTCCTCGAAGGCCCGAAACGCCACCGCTGCGGACACCGGGAGCCGCTCCACGTGCATGGGCGACAGTGTGTCTCGCGGGTGACGGACGCTGGGTGACGAGCACGTAACACCTGCGCCGCCCGCCACGGGGCTGACAGGGGTGTCGCGCCCGACCGTCCGGCCCGGTCAGAAAACCCGAAGGAAATCGACGAACGGAGGTGTCCGTTTCGGGTGGCAGGCGGCTTGCTCACCCGCTCCGTGGAGGTCCCCATGCGTCCCACCAGCCACATCAAGCGCCCGTCGAACCGGAAGAAGGCCCGGGCCGTCAAGACGCTCAGCGCCCAGGCGTGGGCGCAGGTCACCGTCACCATTCGGCAGCTCGCGACCGCCACGGCCTGACGGCGCTTTTTTCAGTCTTCGTCGGCCACGACTTCTTCTTCGGCCTCCTCGACGTCCTCGACCTCTTCCTCGTCGGAGGCTTCGCGGCCACCCTCGACCGGCTCCACCGGCTCGATGATCTTCGGCACCGCGGCCAGGCGGCTGCGGCGGCTCTCAGAGGCGCGCGTCGAGGCGGCTTCCCGCTGGTCCGCCCCACACTTCGGGCAGATCGGGTCGGGCTTCTTCATGTCGTAGAACTTCGTGCTGCACTTGAAGCAGACGAACTTGGTACCGAAGTCTTTCGCGGGCATGCAGGATGACCCCCAGTGGGTTGCGGAACTCAAAAACGAGGGCGGGTGCCTAGTGGTCCACCCGTTCCAAGTCAACGGTGGCCACGCTACGCTGGGTTCGTTACCTTCGAAGGGCCGGCTCGACCTCCGTGAACGTCTCCTGCTCAAACTGCGGTAAGCGCTACGTCCTCTCCGACGACAAGGTCGCGGGGAAGTCGTCCGTCAAGATTCGCTGCAAGCAGTGCCAGAGCCTCATCTCCATCGACGTGGCCTCCGGGTCTGCCTCGGTGGCGGGTGGTGGCGCGGGCGCGACCGCCAGCAGCCCCTCTGGCATTCGTTCGTCAGGCGCGGTGGCGATGGCGGCGATGCAGCAGCCCGTGCCGCAGGCCGGCCGCAGCCCGTGGGAAGACGAGGCGACGAAGGCGATGCCCGCCCTCGACCTCACCACGCAGTGGCACGCGATGATTGGCGGGGTGCAGCAAGGCCCGTTCGACGTGAAGGCCCTCATGGGCAAGGCCGCGGCCGGCGAAGTCACGCTGCGCACCTACCTGTGGAAGGCCGGCATGACGGACTGGAAGCGGGCGGCCGACCTGCCCGAGGTGAGCCCCATCTTTGCGGGTGGCAACCAGGCGCCGGCGTCGAGCCCGTCGCAGGCCAACAAGCCCATCACCCGGCCCTCGCAGGCCGTCGCGCGCAAGGACGTCGCGGTCGCCAACGAGATGCCGTCGCCCGAGGTGACGAAGCCGCGCGGGGGCAACGTCGCGGACCCGCTGCCGTCGAACCAGCTCGCCGGTGGGCCCATGCCGCAGCCCCAGGCCCAGCGCGCCTCGGGGGCCTTCAAGGCGCCAGTTGAGACGAGGCCCGAGCCCCAGCCCGCGCCGGCCGAGCAGCCGCTCAACGACCTCTTCGGCGACGTTCCCCTCTCGGGCCCCAGCGGTGTCGCGAGCGTCAGCGGCGTCTCGGAGACGCCCTCGCAACAGTCGGAGCAGGTGCCCAGCGGCGCCGCTGACGTCGACCCCTTCGCGGCGCTCGGTGAGGCCAGCGACAAGGAGCTGCCGCCCCCGGGTGAGGCCACCAAGTTCTTCATCGCGCAGGCGGGCGTCAACAAGCGCAACCCGCCGTGGAAGATTGCGCTCTTCGTCGTGAGCATCGTCGGGCTGCCCACGGCGGTGCTGTACCTGCTGTCGACGTTCCAGGTGGTGCAGCTGCCGACGGTGACGCGCACCGCCGAAGACGGCACCGAGGTGCAGGAGAGCTTCTTCTCGCCCGGCGGCGTCTCGGGCCTCAAGGACATCCTCACCGGCGACTCGAAGCGGAAGAAGGAAGAGGCCGAGCGCCGCCAGAAGGAGCTCGCCGCGGCGCAGGAAGCGGCCCGCCAACGCGCGCTCGCCGCGAAGAGCCCGCCGGGAGACGCCGTGCCCGACCAGCCGGGCCCGCCGAAGCCGGCGAACCCGCAGCTGGCGATGAACTACGCGGACCTCGACGACCCGAACAAGCGCTCGGTGAAGCTGCGCGACCGCGATGCCATTGGCGGTACGGTCGTCGCCTCCGCGGGCCTGAAGGACGACGTGGCCGGCAAGGTGGTGGCCGACAACCTGAAGGCCTTCAACACCTGCATCGAGAACGCGCTCCGGCGAAACCCGAACCTGCAGGTGGGCGCCGTCAACGTGTCGCTCAACGTCGGAGCCTCGGGCGCGGTGAAGTCCGTCACCATCAGCCCCAAGCAACATGAGGGCACCGACTGGGGCGCGTGCATGATGAGCGCGGGCAAGCGCATCGTCTTCCCCGCGTCCGACGGAGAGACCGAAGTCCAGGTGCCGCTCAAGGTAGGCGTCGCGCTGTAGCGTCCGCTCCGAACCGGGTTCAACTGCGCTCGAAACCGTTGCATCGCCGAGCGCACGGCTCCACAGTGCGGGTCGCGCATGCACCTCGGCATCGTCATCGGCACCGTCGTCTGCACGAAGCGGGTGGCCGGCCTCGAAGGCGCGCGGTTTCTGGTGGTGCAGCCGGTCAATCACGCGAGGGTGCCGTCGGGGCCCGTCGAGGTGGCCGTCGACCGCGCCTCGGCCAGCCCGGGCTCCCTGGTGATGCTCGAGGGCAGCCGCGAAGCCGCGCTCGCCTGCGACCCGTGGTTCGTACCCGTCGACAGCGCCATCGTGGGCCTGGTGGACGAGGTGTCGACGTGAACCTCTGCCGGGTGCTGGGCACCGTCGTCTGCACCGAGAAGCACCCGGTCTTCGTCGGGCGCAAGCTGCTGGTGGTGCAGCCCGTCAGCGAGCGGCTCGAGGCCCTGGGCACGTCGTTCATCGCCATCGACCACTCCAGCGGCGCGGGAGAAGGCGACCTCGTGCTGGTGCTGGGTGAGGGCAACGGGGTGCGGCAGATCCTCGAGGACAAGATGGCGCCCGTGCGGCACTGCATCGTCGGGGTGGTCGACCAGGTGAGCGTCGGAGCTGCCTGATGCCGTCGCCTCCGCTGCCGAAGCTGCGCGCCGAGGTGGTGAGGGTGTCGCGGCGGCTCCACGAGATGGGCTGGGTGGCCAACCACGATGGCAACGTGTCGGTGCGGCTGACGGGCCAGCGGCTGCTCATCACGCCGACGGCAGTCTCCAAGCGCGACGTCGACGACGCCATGCTGCTGGTGGTGAACGAGAAGGGCACTGTGCTCGAGGGCCGGCGCAAGGCCTTCTCGGAGCTCGAGCTGCACCTGGCGGCGTACCGGGCGCGGCCCGAGGTCGAGTGCGTGCTGCACGCGCACCCGCCGCACGCGACGGCCTTTGGGCTGGTGGGCGCCGAGCTGGGGCCGGTGGCGATGCCCGAAATCGTCGTGTCGCTCGGAGACTCGATTCCCACTGTGCCGCGGTTGATGCCGAAGACGCCCGAGCTGGTGAAGGCCGTCGAGGCGACCGCCAGCCGGGTCGACGCCATGCTGCTGTCGGGGAACGGCGCGCTGACGCTCGGCGACTCGCTCGAGCAGGCCCTCTTGCGCATGGAGCTGGTGGAGCACTACGCGCGCATTCTGTCGATCGCGCGCGGGTTGGGGCCGGTGCCCGCGCTGCCGGCGGGTGACGTGACGAAGCTGCTGGAGGCCCGCGCGAAGGCGGGCCTGGGGCCGAAACCGAAGTCCTGAACGGGACGTGGGGACACCAATGAAGACGATGTGGATGCGCGTGGCCGTGGCGATGGTGGTGTGCGGTGCGGTCGAGAGCCGCGCGTTCTCGAGCGGCGCGCCGGTGTGTGAAGTCAGCAATCAGCAGATGACGGGCAGCATGGGCGCGACGACGCTCACGAGCCCCGACGGCTGGAGCCTGTCGACGACGGGCACCAGCTACGTGCCGGGCCAGCCGCTGACGCTGTCGCTCTCGCGGGCGGGCTCGACGACGACGTTCAGGGGACTGCTGCTGTGGGCCAAGAGCGCCTCGGGCTCGTTCGTGGGCAGCTTCACGATGCCGGCAGGGTTCACGTCGATGTCCGGCTGTTCGATGGCCACGCTCACGCACACGAGCTCGGCGTTCAAGGCGCAGCAGGGCTTCACGTGGACGGCGCCGGGCCCGGGCGCAGGGGCGGTGACGTTCCGCGCCTTCGTGGTGGTGTCGAGTCGCAGTGCGTGGGTCGAGCTGGCGCCGTTGACCCTGATGGAGGGCTCGACGGGGACGGGCGGCGGTTCGTCGGGCGTCGGTGGCGGTTCCGCAGGCACGGGTGGCGGCTCCACGGGCACGGGTGGCGGCTCCACGGGCACGGGTGGCGGCTCCGCGGGCGTCGGCGGCGGCTCTGCGGGCACCGGTGGCGGCTCGGCGGGTGGCGCTGCGGCGGGTGGCGCTGCGGCTGGTGGATCCGCTGGTGGCGGCGCAGCGGGCGGCTCGAGCGCAGGTGGTGCTGCAGGTGGAAGCGTGGGCACGGGCGGTGGGGCGGCTGGTGGCTCCGCAGGCGGTGCGAGCGCTGGTGGGTCCTCTGGTGGAGGCGTCAACACGGGCGGTGGCACAGCTGGTGGATCCGCCGGCGGTGGCGCCGCGGGCGGGGCGAGCGCGGGAGGCTCCGCTGGTGGAAGCGTGAGCACAGGCGGCGGTGCTGCAGGTGGCTCGAGCGCAGGAGGCGCGGCTGGAGGGGTCTCCAGCACGGGCGGCGGTTCATCCGGTGGCTCGGCGGGCGGGGGCACGTCCGCTGCGGGTGGAGGGACCTCGAGCACGGCCGGTGGACGCGCAGGCGGAACGGCCGGTGGCAACGGAATGGACGGTCAAGGCGGTTGCGGCTGTGCGAGCGTCGAGCCCGCTTCGTTGGCGCTGGCGCTGCTCGCGCTGACCCGGCTGCGCCGCCGACGGAGCTGAAGCGACCGCTCCTCACGCAGACCGTTGCGACGAGACGGAGCCGAAACCGAGACCGACTCGGTGCTGAGGGCCTGACCCTCGAGCCCCTGCGCCGACGGACGAGAGGCTCCTGGGGGAGATGGGCTGTCAGTCGCGCTCCGAAGCCTCGAGACCCGAGGTCTTCGGCGGAATGACGCCCACGATCAGGCCGCACGACCATCTCCGGAAGCAGAGGCCGGGGACGGCTCGCGCTCCCGGGGCGTGTCCACGTGTTGACGGAAACCGTCAACAGGTTGACGTCAACGTGTTGACCAAAACCGTCAACAGGTGGACACGTCCCGGAGAGCGCCTGCCCTCCGCGCTGGTCGTTTCGCACGACGCGCGAGACCGTTCAGCCGGCCCTCGACCCTCCAGGCTTCGGAGCGCCCGCTCCGCCCCCCGCGCTCCCTTCTGAAGCCAGCCCCGCTTGCGCCTCTCGAGTCCGTGCGTCGAGCGTCGTGCAGCCACGCCTCCGACCCGCTGAAGCGGCGCTCCTCCCCGACATCAGCCACCCACGTCAGCCAGACGCCCCCGAGCCTGCCGCAGCCAGGCCACGACGTCAGGGGCCCTCGAGCCGGTCCCACGCTTCGACGAGGCGCTGGCGGGCCTCTCGCCGCAGCGCCGCTCCCAACAGCACCGTTCCATGGCCGCGCTCGAGGACGGAGACGGCCTTGACGCCCCACGCACGCTGCCAGCGCTCCCTCGGGCCCGAGGGCGTCACCTGGTCCCACGCGGCCGCGATGACGGCCACGCGGCCGGGCGGAACGGGCGACTCCAGGGCGGACAGGTCGAGGTCCGCGTAGGTCTGACGCAGCCGCCGTGCGACCCCCGCCGCCTCGAGCCGGGCCCTCAGGCCCTCGAACTCCGGCCGCTCGAACACCAGCGCGTTCCAGTCGACGAGCGGAATCATCGCCACCACGAAGTCGAACGTCGGGCGCGACGCGTCGGCCTCGAACCGGGCGGCGTGCAGCGACAGGTTGACCCCCAGCGAGCCCGCGAAGAGCCCGAGCTGTTGCACACCGCGTTCACGCAGGAGCCGCAGCGTGTCCCTCAGGTCGGCGACGCCCTGCGCCACCACCCCGAGGTGATCTGCGAGGTCCGTCGCGAGCACCGCGTCGCCAGCCGGCCCCCCCGGGGGCTCCGCTCGAGGTGGTACGGAGGGACGAAGAAGACGACGTCGAACCCCAGCCCCACCGCGTCACGCAGGAGCGGGCCCAACAGGCGCATCGCGAGCTCCGACAGGCCGAGGCCCGGCACCCACAGGAGCACCGGGCGTTGGCCGAGGGGCCCGTGACGGAACACCAACAGCCGGGCGTGGTTCGACTCGACGGCCCGCAGCGAGATCCGGCTCCGGAACACGAGCTGCTCCTCGATGAGGCCGTCGACGTGCAGCGAGCGGGCGCCGATGGGCAGCCGCTCCACGAACGCCGGGGTGGGGAGTGGCCGTGTGCGCGCCTCGAGCTCGGGCTGCGACGAAAAGGGCCAGGGCCTCGCCGAGACGGTGGCGCGCTGCTCGACGAGGCGCGCGGTGCCCTCGAGCGCTCGAACGTCGACCCCCACGTGCACCGAGGCACACCCGGACACCAGCAGGACTGAACCCACGATTCGCACGTGCGGTTGATGCAGCCCCTGGGCGCTTCGATTCACGCCACCTGCGACGCCGCTGCGGTTCTCTCCTGCATCGGCGCGGCCGGCACGGTAGAGGGCGCCATGTTTCTGGACCTCCATCGGCACCTCGAGGGCTCCCACAGCCCGCAGGCGCTGGCCCGCGTCGCCCGGCAGTTCGACCTGCGCACGCCGTTCTTCTTCGACGCCGGGGCGGGCACCTTCCGGCCCCCCGAGGCGCTGGCCGCGGCGCTCACCATGGCGAGCCCCACCGACGACGCCTCGGTCTTCTACCGCTGCATCGTGCTGGCCCGGCAGGCGTACGTCAGCGTCGAGGCCATCGAGGCGCTCGCCGTCGCCGCCTTCGAGGAGGCCGCCGCCGACACCGACGGCTTCGAGATGCGGCTGTCGCTCTTCTCGATGACGCGCACGCTGCTCGAGAACCAGGGCCAGGCGTGGCGAGACGTGCCTCCGCGAACGTTCGCTGAAGCGTACGCACGGCCCGTGCTGCTCGCGGTGCTGCGCGCGCGCGACGCGGTGGCCAGGGCGACGAAGAAGCCGATGGTGGTGCGCCTGGGGCTGTCGCGCACCTTCGAGAGCGAGCCGCACTACCGCGCCCTGGCCGACCTGGTGGTGGAGCACGCGCCTTCGCTGGTGGGCCTCGACGTCCTGGGCATCGTGCCGCCGCCCGACACCGAGCCGCTGCCGGCGGGCCTCGTCACCATTCTGGAGCGCCTGCGCCGCCACCTGCCCGACCTCACCATTCACGCGGGCGAGTTCGCCGGCCACGGCTCCGTCGACCGCACCCTCGAGTTGGCGCCGCGGGGCATCGGCCATGGCGTGCACGCGCTCGAGTCACCCGCCACGCTGGAGCGCCTCGCGAAGGCCGGCGTCACGCTCGAGGTGTGCCCGACGAGCAACCACCTGCTCATCCCCACGGCGCTGAAGGCCCTGCAGCACCGCCACGGCGCCGAACCGCTGGTGGCGCTGCAGCGCGCGCACGTGCACTGCGTGCTGGGCAGTGACGACCCCACGCCCATGGGCACGTCGTTCCAGGCCGAGCTGGCTCGCGCGAAGGGCTTCGGCGTCGACCTGCGACGGCTCGAGGCCGACATGCACCGCCGCTGGGCCGAGATGACGGGCGCTGCGCTGCCCATGGGCTGAGGCGGTCCGCTGGGCTCGAACGGTCAACCGGGTATGCTACGGCCCGGCGTCTCCCGTGGCCCTCGAAGCTGGCACCAGAGTCGGTCGCTACACCATCAGCCGCCTGCTGGCGCAGGGCGGCATGGCCGAGGTGTACCGGGCCGATCAGGAGCTCACCAAGGGCATCACCCGCCCCGTCGCGGTGAAGGTGATTCGCCCCGAGTACTCGGAGTCGCAGGACTTCCGCGAGATGTTCCTCGACGAGGCGCGCACCGCCTGCACGCTGAGCCACCCCAACATCGCGCAAATCTACGACGTCGGTGAGAGCGACGACGGGCTGCTCTACATGGCGATGGAGCTGGTGCCCGGCGAAACCCTGGCCACCATCAACCGCACGCTGCGCGAGCACGAGGAGCGCTTCTCGGACGAGGCCCTCTTCGCCATCGGCATCTGGACCGCCAGCGCCCTCGAGGCCGTGCACGCGCTGAAGACCGAAGGGGGCTCTGCGGGCCTGGTGCACCGCGACGTCTCGCCGCACAACCTGCTGCTCTCGGCCACCGGCGGCCTCAAGCTCATCGACTTCGGCATCGCCAAGGCCGCCACCAACCGCAACCTCACCATGCCCGGCGTCACCAAGGGCAAGGCAGGCTACTTCTCGCCGGAGCAGGCGATGGGCAAGCGCCTCGACGGGCGCAGCGACCTCTTCTCGCTGGGCGTGACGCTCTACAAGCTCGCCTCGGGCAATACGCCGTTCGACGACCACAAGAACCACGGCGAGCGGCACGCGGCCCTCGTGCGCGGCCAGTGGAAGGACCTCGACGAGGTCTTCCCCGGCCTGCCGCCGCCCTTCTACGAGGTGGTGCGCCGCGCCCTCATGCTCAAGCCCGAGGAGCGCTTCCAGTCGGCGCGCGACATGCGCGAGGCGCTCGAGAAGGCTGCCTTCGACTCGGGCTTCCGCGTCGGCCAGTCGGCGCTGCTCGGCTACGTCGATGACGACGGTGAAATCACCGCCTCGGGCGGCACGCGCAGCTCGGCCTTCCCCGCCGTCATCACCGCCACACCCTCGGACGTCATGCTGCGGCCGGCGCTGGCGACCCCGGCCTTCACCGGCGCGTCGACGACCGGGCTGGTGCCAGCGCAGAAGAAGAGGGACCACAACACCGAGCGGGTTCCCGCCGCCAGGCCGGCCTCTCCACCGCGCCGCGCCTTCCTCGTGGTGGCCTTCGTCTCGGCCATCATCATCGGCACCTTCGGCACGCTGCTCGCCGCGCAGAGCGCGAAGGACCCGGCCATCGACATCGAGGCGCCCACTGTCGTGGTGGCCGACCCGCCCGCGGCCGAGGTGCCACCCCAACCGCCCGCCGTGAAGCGCCCGGTCGAGGCGCCTCCGAAGCCACCGGTGGCCGTCGAAGCGCCCGACGTCGACCTCACCGCGCCGCCCACCACGAAGCCCACGGTGAAGAAGCCGCCCGTGAAGCCCAGAGACGTGGTGGTGGCGAAGGTCGACCCGCCGAAGCCGCCACCTGAGGTGGTGAAGCCGCTAACGCCTCCGCCCGTGGAAGACGACGTGCCCGACGGCATCGGCACCATTCGCATCTCGGTGGCCGGAGACACGGGCGCGAAGGTCGTCGTGCGCGGCGCGGCGAAGAGCTACGAGCAGGACCAGCCCTTCAACGAGAAGGTGCCCTCGGGCCGGTACACCGTGACGGTGCGCCTGGCGAACGGCAACCTGTCGGCGGCGTGGCGTGGCGTGGTGCGGCCCGACCAGCAGAAGAAGCTCAGCTACGACGTCGCGCAGGGCCGCTGGAACGAGCTGTAGCGTCAGCGCGGGCCGGGCGCGAGCGCGTAGCCGACGGCGGCGCCGCTGACGATGACGACGCCCGCGATGGCCCACACCCACGGCGACTGGTACCAGGGCCGCGTGTCGACGACGACGAGCTGGAAGGGAGAGTCTGCTCCGCCGGCGCGCGCGATGGTGGCCTGGCCCGCGTCGAGGGCCTCGACGAAGTAGTACGCGGTGAAGCTCGGCTCGCCGGTGGGCGACGGCAGCGCCGCGGTGCACACCTCGCCGTCGCAGGTGGCCTCGGTCGACGAAAAGGGCCCGGCCGACTTCGCCGAGAACCGCACCAGCACCCGCGCCACCTTGCTCTCGGGGTCCGACACCGAGACGCGCACGAGCGACGCCGCGTCCGACGACTCGCGGTCCTTCACCTCGAGGCGCGCGCGGGCGAGCCAGGCCTTGCGCGAGCGCGCGAGGAACTCGACCTGCTTCTGCGGCGTGCCCGGTGGGAGCGACAGCTTCGGGTCGAGCTCGAGCGCCTCGACGGCCCGCTGCTGTGCGGTGCCTTCGTCCCCCAGCACGAGGTGGATGAAGCCGAGCTCGAACAGGGCGGCCGAGCGCTCCTTGAAGGGCCGCTCGGGCGCCTGCAGGTACCGCTGGTACTCCACCACGGCCTCTTCGTAGCGGAGCTGCTCGCCCAGCTTGCGCGCGTCGAGCAGGCTCTGCGGCGTGGCGGCGGCGTTGGCCGAGAGGAACGAGCCCCCCGGGTCGGGCAGCACGAAGAGGCGCGGGGCGTCAGGCGTACCGGCCAGCACGAGCGCGAGCAGGAGCGTCACGCGAGGCGTTGTCCTACGGACGGCGCGCCATGTGAAGTGAACTCACCACCGTCACGGCGGCACGCCGAGCAACGAGGTGCGCTTGCCGCGGGCCTTCGAGTCGAACGCCTCGAGGATGAAGCCGTGGCCGGCGGCGCCGCCGTTCGTCGACGCCCACAGCGGCACCACGTACGAGCCGGGGCCGATGCCATTCACCGTCCACGCCGGCACCTGGGTGGGGCTGAGGGTCGACTCCTCTTCGTGCTCGCCGGTCTTCGTGCACTGCTGCCGGTAGATGAGCTGCCCGTCGGCGGTGATGCGGTCGATGCGGTTCGTCTCGACGCACTGGTAGTCGGGCACCATGAACTTCTCGGTACGGAACGTCAGGGTGGCGACGTCGCCCTTCTTCTCCACCGCCTTCACGACGCCGCCACTGCGGGCCTGTGAGGGGTTGAGGGCGTTCTCGTGCCCGAAGCGGCTGTCGCTGAGCGCCGCTTCACCCATCGGGTTGCGGCGCGGCTTCGGCAGCCCACCGTCTCCGCCCACGGCCGCCGTGCGTTTGTCGGGGTCGAACACCTGCTTCGCCTGGCCCGCGCTCAGCTCGTTGTAGGCGTCGACGTAGGCCAGGTACGCGGCGGTGAGCGGCCCGCGCACGGCGGTGGTGCGCTCGGCCCAGTACGAGAAGACGGCCTCCATGCCCGGCACCTCGCCGTCGCGGCGCGCACACTCGGTCATCGCCCACGCGAGCAGCCCGCTCAGCGACACCGCCTCGAGCGACGCCTTGCTCTGCCCCTTGAGCTCGGCGACGAAGAAGGGCCACAGCTTCTTCGAGCAGCCGTCGAGGTTGCCGGGCTGCGCCTCCATCGCCAGCACGAGGTCGAGCAGCGGCCTGTCGGCGGCGGCCCGCTTGGCGACGTAGTCGCGCGCCGCGGCGCCGGGAGCGTCGAAGACGAGCTTCGTCAGCGCCGGCGTCTTCTTCGCGGCGTCCCTCACCGTCTGGGCCAGGCGTGCGAGGCGCTGTCGCTGGCCGTAGAAGGCCACCAGGGCGGTGGCTTCTCCGAAGGGGTTGAGCTTGAGCGCCGACAGCTGCGCTTCGAAGGCCGCCGGGTCGAGCGTGAGGGTGCTGGCCACCGCCACGTCGCTGGCGCCCAGGAGCGAGCCCGGGTCCTCCATGTTCTCACCCAGCACCGCCGAGATGACACCCGCTGCCGCCAGCTGCGAGGTGAGCGCGCCCGGTGCGTCGATGTCGATGAGGCGCATGCGGTTCTCGTCGCTGCGCGAGTTGCCGCAGCCGAGCACCGTGCGCTCGAGGGCGCGGTTGGCGCGGGCCGCCGCGGTGCCCTCGCTGACCGGGGTGAGGGTGGTGCAGTGCGCCTTCTCGAGGGCCTTCGCCGTCTTGTCGAGGGTGGCGACCTCCATCTTCGCGGCCAGCTTGAGCAGCCGCTCGTTGGTGGCGGCGTCGAGGCCGAGCGTGTTGCTGACCTGCTGGCGCCACGCGGCGACGATCTGCTGACGCACGTCCCAGTCGGGGTCGAGGCACGAGAACGCGAGCACCTCGGTGAGGCGGCCCGAGAAGGTGCGCGGGACGGGAGGGAAATACGTGTCGAGCGCCTTGCCGCGTGCCTCGAGCACGCCCTCGCACCAGGTGGGCTTCTGGGGCCGAATCGCCTCGACGCCCGGGAGCGCCTCGACGGGCGGCACCGGCTCGATCTTCGCGCGCCGCCGCGCCACCTTCGCGTCGCCGACGCCGCCTTCGATCTTCGCGAACAGCTCGTCGCGCTTCGTCGTCCACGTGGGGCGCTGCGCGGCGTCGACCTTCTCGAGCAGCTCGTCGACCTCCTTGCGCGCCCGCTCGAGCGCCTTCGGGTCGATGGAGTCGAGCTTCTTCTTCTCGGGGTCGAAGTCCTTCGCCACCTTGTCGAGCTTCTTCTCGAGGGCGTCGATGGCCTTGCTGGCAGCGGCGCCTCCCACCGCCTGCTGGGCCGCGGCGACCGCGGCGTCACGCCGGGCCTTCAGCTCGGCGCCAGCGGCCGCGTCGAGGGCGGTGAGCGCGTCGAGCTCCTTGTCGAGCGCCTCGATGTCCTTCGGCAGCTCGTCACCCTTGCGGGCGAGGTTCTTCGAGGGGTCGTATTCCTTCTGGAAGGCCTCGAGCTTCTTCTCGGCCTTCTGCTTCGCCTTCTCGGCGTCGGTCGGCTTCCCGAGCGCGCTGCCGCTCGACATCACCAGGCCCTCCACCAGACACCACCGCTCGACGTGCATGCGTCCTCCCCGTGGGTGCTCGATGCGACGAGGGTGGAGAATGGATCGACGAAAGTGGCCCGTCACCGACTCTCGTCGACACCCACATGTCGGGCGGTCGGCGACGTGGTGGTGGCCGCGCTACTGGCCGCTGCCGGCGGGCTGGGGCGCGGGGCTGGTGAAGGCGTCGAGGAAGTCGACGAGCAGGGCCACGTCCTCGTCCGACAGCTCGAGGCGCAGCTGGTGCCAGCCCATCTTTCGCACCGCGTCTTCCAGCGTCGTCTGGCTGCCGTCGTGGAAGTACGGGGCCGTCTTCGCCACGTTGCGCAGCGACGGAATCTTGAAGACATGCCGGTCCGCGACGAGGCCCGTCACCTCGAAGCGACCGAGGTCGGACTCGTCGGGCCAGGGCACCTCGTCGCCCAGGCGCTCGAAGCGGCCGCCGCCAGCGAGCGGCCCGGAGTGACAGTTCGTGCACCCAATGGCGACGAATCGGTCGAAGCCCTGACGTTGCCGCGGCGTGAGGGCGTCGGCCCGGCCCTCGAGGAAGTCGTCGATGGGCGCGCGGGTGGCGAGCGTGCGCTCGAAGGCCGAGAGCGCCAGCGCCACGGTGCGGCCGCTCAAGGGCACTTGCTCACGGGGAAAGACCGACACGAAGCGGTCTCGGTACCCGGCGGCCTCGAGCGCGGTGACGAGGGCGGCTTCGTCGGGCATGCCCATCTCGTCGGCGTTCAGCACCGGCTTGAGCGCCTGCGACTCGACGTCAGGCGAGCGGCCGTCCCAGAACTGCGCCACCTGCCCGGCGGCGTTGAAGACGCTCGGCGTGTTGCGCCGCAGGGGCACGCCGGTGACGCCCACGGAGCGCGCCTTGCCGTCCTGGCCGAAGGTGTCGAGCCCATGACAGCTCGCGCACGACAGCGACTGGTTCACCGACAGCGCCTTCTCGTGGAACAGCGCGCGGCCGAGCTCGACGCGGGCGGTGTCGGTGGTGGGGTTGGCGAGGACGCCGAAGTCACCTCGCAGGGGCTGCAGGGTGTCGCAGGCGGCGGCCGAGAGAGTGAAGGTCAGCAGGAGGAGGCGCATGCCGCAATGATGCCGGCGAAGGGCTCGGGCGATCCGTCACCGTGCCCGGCGGCGGCCCCAAGGCGACGAGCGGCGAGCCTCGCCCGACGAACGGCGCGCACCAGACGAACCAGGTTCCCCGCGCGGACTGGCGGAGGCGCTCCCCGGCACGCGAGCGCCACGCCTCAGCCGACTCGCCCCCTCCCAGCAGGCGAAGGAGAAAGACCGCCCACCCCACGAGGGCCGTGAACGCGACCCACCGCGAGGCCTGCAGCACCGGCACGTCGGCGGGCTCCCGGGCTTGACGGCGGAGCGCACTCAAGACCGAGACCGGCACGAGCACGGGCAACACGAGCTCGCCACCGCCAGCCCCAGCGCCCACCACGCGCCGGCAGTGACATTCACGCGGCCTCGCGAGTAGGGAGGGGTGGGGATCTCATCCCGAGCTTGGTCGCCGTCTCCGTCGACGAGTCAAGCTGGGGCGCTACAGGCGACACCCTGCCGGCGCAGCCCAGGAACACCGCAAGCGGCCGGACTCATTCAGGGAAGTGCCGTCAGAGATCATGATGAGAACCCGACCCGTTGAGAGCGTTCAGGGTCCCAACAGCGCGGTGCATCCGGCGTGCTCTGACTTTGGCACCACCTTCGAAAGCCCACCCTCAACAATCCGACAACTCACATCAACCCTACCTGACACACCAAATAGGATAGGCGCTTCGTTACTAAACACAACCGAGCCGTCTTGCTCCCTGTACTCAACAAGTTCGAATTCGAACTCCCCCACGCCATCGTGAAGCGAACCGTGAGCCTGCCGAACCGCCGTCAGGACTGACTCTTCCTGAAACAGCTCAGCCCACGAACTCGCCACGAAACCTCCATCAGGCTGCTGAGCGTATTGCCCCGCCGAGCCGTTGGCCGTTCCGGGGTCGTTCGACCCTCCTGGGCCCTCCCTCAACCTCGCCCTGATTATCCGGAACCCTCCGAGGGAGCTGTCGGGGAAGCCCGCGCTAAAATCTGCGTTAAGATGAAGGCGATTGTTCGAATCTCGCGTCCAATGCGAGCCCGACACAGACCCAATCACACGCCAAGGCTGCATTTCAGCCTTCAGTGCGCGCTGGACGTCAACATTGAGCTTCACCTGTGCATCCGAGTTGACATTCAGCAGTGCCGTCCCAAGAAACTGAACGTTCCAAGCAGGAATACTTCCAGCGGTCTGCGCCGGAAACTGAAGCCTCGCGGGTGCGCTATCGACTGCCCCTGGCAGGCACGAAAGGGAGAGGACGGAGGATGACAACGCCAAAAGAACGAAAGACGACGGCCTATGCATATTTTTCCTCAATTAAAGGCGCGAGTGACGGGGTGATCAAGCATGAGCGTATTGTCATACATATCCCTGTCGTTGAGCGGAAAGACCCAGACAACCGGGTAGTAGGCCCTCCCAGGGACGAATGAAGAGACTGGTGGCGTGCTCTGCACCGTCAACTCAAGAAACCGGTCGGTTCTGGCGGCAGGAACGGTAAGAACGGGGGGGCTCCAGAACGTGCCGGATGCGCCCTCCGTTAGGTCGGGTGAAGGGAACCGGTTGGCAACGGGGGCGGGTGCCCAGACGACATAAACGTCAACATCTTGACGGTCTGGTCCGATTTGAAGGAGAGAGAAGTTAAGTGTTTCGGGTCGAACAGGAGTCGACCTGGAGCTGTATACCGCACCATTCATGGCATCCACATCCTTCGTGAGCTTAAACGGGTCGGTCGGGTCGAACATTGGTGGAGGCTGCGCGAACCGGACGGCCGTCAATCCGTAATCGACGAATAGACCGGTAGGTCGGCCATAGTAGTTGTCCATCGCCGCCATCATCTCGCCGTCGGGCTTCACGATCAGCGTTGTTCCAAACCACTTACAACTGAACACATCAATTCCGGAGGTATTCAGCAAGTTTGGAAAGGAATCGTCATGATTAAATCCGTACACGTGGCCAAGTTCGTGCAGATAGTTGCCGGTCACTGTCTTCGAACTCCTGGCGCAGGTGGTCGGCTCAGGGAGGCGGTCGATAAGTTGGACATTCCCGGCATTAGGTCGCACCAGAACTACATCAAAGGCATCCAACCTCCCGCCAAGAAGAGGCGTCCCCCGCTTCACTTGGGCGACAACCGAGCCGCCGAGTTGGTCTTCGATAAAGTCCGTAAGGGCCAACACGTTCGGGGCAGTATCTCCCGAGTTGCCCTCAAGAACGGTGTCAGAAACCTCTTCGCATGGAGAAACGAGACCCAACACGTCAGCCCAGACCCAGTAGCCCTTTTGGCGCTCCGTCATTGCGCTCTGAAACTGAGCTTGGGGGTTCAGGATGGCTGAACGGAACAGGGGGTCGTCGACTGAAAAGTAGTTGCCGGAGGCCTGCGTTGAGCTGTCGCTACCAGCGCAAACAGGTATCAGCCGAAGCGAAACACCAATCCAGCGACCGCTACCTACGAAGCCAACCAACCCTAGGCTGCCGATAAGTAGAGCGACGAGCGACGAGCGACGAGCGACGAGCATAGGAAGAGAGGACCATGAGTGACAGTGATGAGTCAAGACCCCGCCCGTGCGCGCCGACGTGCCGGCATGGCATCGAGACCGCCAGCCGCTGCGGAGGCGTCATCGTCACGCGCGCACCATCGCACCGCCAGGCCGAGGACCGAACCCGAAAACCCGGCGACGACTTTGGTGGCCGACGCTGGCAACGTGCCCCGCGCCATGACCGCCCGCCAGTCGCTCGATGCCATCGTCACCGCGCTGCAGCTCCGCATGGACTTCCCCGAAGAGGTGATGGCCGAGACCCGCGCGCTTTTGGCCGCGCCCGGCATCGACGACCCGTCCCTCGTCGACCGCACCGCCCTGCCCTTCGTCACCATCGACAACGCGCACTCGAAGGACCTCGACCAGGCCGTGCACGTCGCCCCCGACGGCGAGGGCCACCACATCGCCTACGCCATCGCCGACGCGTCGTTCTACGTGCGGCCCGGGAGCGCGCTCTTCGCCGAGTGCCTGCGCCGCGGCGCCAGCTACTACTTCCCCGGCTTCTCAATCCCGATGCTCCCGCGCGAGCTGTCGGAGCACCTCGTCTCGCTCAACCCTGACGGGCCCCGCCGCGCCCTGCTCTTCTGGCACGCGCTCGACCGCGACGGGAACGTGGTGTCGACGCGGCTCGAGCGAGCGCGCATCCACTCCCGCGCGAAGCTCTCGTTCAGCCAGGTGCAGCAGCTCATCGACTCACCCGCCAGCAGCCCGCTCGCGGGCCGTGACTTCGAGGACAGCCTCCAGCGCCTGAAGGTCGTGGGCCGCCAGCGCATGCAGCTCGCCGCCGAGCGCGGCCTGGTGCGCTACCGCCGCGAAGAGGCCACCGTCACGCTCGACGGCGAGGGCCTGGCCTTCTCGGTGATGGAGGTGGTGCGCGACGAGGTCGAGCTGTGGAACGAGCAGGTGAGCCTCTTGTGCAACGCCGAGGGCGGGCGGCTGTTGCGCGAGTCGAACCACCCCTCGGTGCAGCCTGTCTACCGCGTGCAGGGCGGCCCCGACCCCGAGCGCCTCGCCAGCCTCGCCCGCCTCACCGCGCACGTCTGCGAGCAGGAGGCTCTCCCGGAGAAGCCATGGCGGTGGGACGAAGCGACGCCGCTGTCGGACTACCTGCGTGGGCTCCCCACCGGCCCCGTTGGCACCCGCGAAGACCGGCTCGCGCGCGCGCTCACCCGCCAGGCGATGATGGTGAACCTCCGCAGCGAGTACTCCACCGAGCCGGGGCAGCACGTCGGCGTCGGCGCCGAGCCCTACGCGCGCTTCTCAGCCCCGATGCGCGAGCTGGTCGGCGTCTACCTGCACAAAGAAGCGGTCGAGCTGATGACGGGCCAGTGCCCGCCAGCCGAAGACGACGAGCGCCTGCGAGCCGAGGTGGTGCAGGTGGCCAACCGCTCCCGAGAGACGCAGCGCAAAGTCCAGAACCTGTCGAACGAAGTGGTGATGGACCGGCTGTTCGCGCCTGAGCTCGTGCGCCCAAAGACCCAGCGCACCGTCTTCACCGGCACTGTCATGGGCCTCGCCGGCTCGAAGGTGCACCTCAAGCTCGACGTGCCGCCCATCGACGTGAAGCTGCTGCTGTTCGACCTCGCGCCCTTCTTCGGCGGCGCCTGGCTCGAGGTGACCCGCGAGGGAGCCTGTCTGGTCGCCAGAGGCACCGCCGCTCCGTTGCTTCGCCTGGGCCAGGCCTTGTCCGTCCGGGTGCAGAAGCGCGACGAACGGAACCGCCGCTGGGTCTTCGAGCCCATTCGCTGAACAGGGGCCTCGAGGCGTCAGAATGTTGACGACTCATGCCCTGGCGGCACGGCTCTCGGCTCGCTGACGTTGTCGACTGCGCGCCGCGCGGCTGGGCAGCATGATCAAGCCATGGCGGTTCCGTCGTTCTGGTTGTCGATTCTCAAGCGCCAGGCGTTGATGTTGGGAGACGGCTTCACGCACCGCTACGCCAACGACTGGCTGGTGTGGGAAGCGGGGCTGTGGATGCCCGCCACCAGCCGCGAGAAGAGCGACGTGCTCGAGACGGTGATGCCGGGCACCGAGAAGCTGCTGCGGCCCACCGCGTCGGACGCGGTCTGCTACGCGCTGTGGCCAGACGCCTCGAGGCGCGAGCTGCTCGTGGGCCGGGCGACCACGAACGACCTCATCATCAACGACCTCACCGTCTCTCGCGTCGCGTTCCGCCTGGTCCCGACCGACGGCTGGCGCCTGGAGCCCGAGTCGAACGTCTCGGTCACCGGCGCGCCCGAGGGGCCCACGCAGCTGACGACGGGCCAGGTGGTGCGGGTCGGTGACGTGCGGCTCACGTACCTGACGGGTCAGGCGCTGCTGGAGCGGCTGCGGGCGCCGGCGGCGAGCTGACGTCGGGCAGCGGGAGCAGGGTGCCCATCCACCGGTCCCACGCGCTCGAGTACAGGCCGTAGTTCCCGCGCACCTGCTGGTGGTGGAGGTCGTGCATGGTGGCGAAGTTGAGCCACTTGAAGACGGGGTGCGAGCGCCACCACGCGGGGAACGGCTCGACGCCGCAGTGGCCGAGCACGTTGATGGCGATGGCGACGAAGGAGAAGGCGAACCACACCAGCGACGGCACCGGCGCCCACCGCACCAGCGGCACCGCCCACAGCACCTGCACCAGCGCGTCGGCGACGCCGAAGGCCAGGGCGGCGAAGGGCGTCGGCGCTCGTGACTGGTGGTGGAGCGCGTGGAGCCAGCCGAACACCGCGGGGTGATGGGCCAGCCGATGCGACCAATAGAAATACGTGTCGTGCACCACCAGCAGCGCCAGCAGCCACGCGCCGAACTCGACGACGGCGATGGGCCCTGACGTCGTCAGCGGCACCACCGGCAGACCAACCGACAGCAGGCCGAACACCACGCCGAAGAGCACCGCCGTGCGCAGCGAGGCGAGCACCTCGCGGCGAAGGTCACCCGGCCCCGCACGCTGGTGCTGAATGCGCCGCGCCGCGGTGAACGGGTTCGCCCGCCAGCCCCACAAGAGGCCCCAGGCCGCGCCCGCGGTGAGCAGGTAGCGCCCCACGTGGAGCGTCACGAACATCGCCACCAGGCTCAACGGGTGCTCCACGCGAGCGGGGTTCTACCTCACTGCAGGGCGCGCCACTCGAGCCGCGCGCGGCCTACGGAGAAGCGGTCGCCGTCCTCGAGGCGCCAGCAGCGCGCCCGCTCGCCCGAGTCATGCACCAGGCCGTTCGTGCTCCCGGTGTCGACGAGGTGGGGCGCGCCTTCGATGGCGAGCACGAGGCCGTGAATGCGCGAGACCTGCGGGTCGGACACGACGAGGTCGCAGCGGGGGTCTCGGCCCACCAGCACGCCGCGCTCGAGCACCGCCTCATCCACTGGACGCGTCGCCACCGCGCCTGGTCGGTGCAGCAGGAGCAAGCCGACCCGCCCCGCCTCCCCGCTCGCGCGGCGAAAGGGCGTCGCGCGCGCAGGCCCTGATTCATCGAAGAGGGTCCACCCCAGCCTGGCACTGCCTGGCAGCGGTGACTCGAGGCCCGTCGGCACGCAGAAGAGGCTCACCCGGCCCGTGCGCAGGTGCAGGCAGCCATCACCCGTCACCACTCGCTGCTGGCCGGCCCAGGTGTGGGTGCCGTTGAGCGTCTCGAGGTCGACCGCGGTGGTGCGCACCCGGCCTCCCACCAACCGCACGAGGACGACGAGGTGTCGCAGCGACAGCGCCCCTTCGCGCGACAGCGACAGGTCGACGTGCGCGTGTCGCCCCAGGGTGCCGGCGCGCGGGGCCTGTGTCGCCTGAAGCCAGAGCTGGCCCACCACGCCGAGCTCGTCGTGCACGGCGAAGACGAAGACGCCGGGGCGACGCTCCTCGCGGCACGCCGCCTGGAGCGTGCGGGAGGCCCGCTCGAACGCGACGAAAGCCCCCGACCCGAACACGGGCTCCCGGCCAACGGCCACCGTCTCGCCGCGCCGCGGCTCCGACATCGACTCCATCAATCGCACCATTCGTGTCTCAGCCATGTCGACCTCCGAACCGAAGTGGCGCGCGCTGCGCCATCCCGCCGCGGGGGTGGTCCAGGCTGGAGCGACCAGCCGCCTGCCCCTCGTGCGTGAAGAGACGCCTTCCACCCGACGTGCCAGCGACGCACGGGTCGCCACAGGTGGGCGCCGCCCGTAGACTTCCGCCCATGTCGTCCACCCGCCCCACCGTCTTGCTCCACGACTGCCCCGACTACGACGTCGAGCGGGTGCGCGCGCTCGTGCGCTCAGGCCTCGACACGCTGGGTCTCCAGCCGCGCGGGCGAACGTTGGTGAAGCCGAACCTCGTCAGCGCCGGCAAGCTGTTTCAGAACGCCCACACCCGCGCCGAGGTGATGGAGGGCGTGCTCCTGGCCCTCAAGGACCGCGACGGGGGCATGTCGTCACTCACCGTGGGCGAGCGCTGCCGCATCACCATTCCCACCCGCTACGTCTTCGAGCACTCGGGAATGAACGACGTGCTGGCCCGCACCGGCGTCGTGCACTCGTTCTTCGAAGAAGAGGAGCAGGTCGAGATTCCGCTCTCGCACCCCGGGCGCCTGCGCGACCGCATCTTCGTGCCAGCGCCCGTGGCCACCGCGGACTTCTTCGTCAACGTGCCCAAGTTCAAGTCGCACCCGTGGACGACGGTGACGTTCTCGATGAAGAACTACATCGGCCTGCAGGACGACCGGCACCGGCTCATCGACCACGACCACCGGCTCGACGAGAAGATCGCCGACCTGCAGTACGTGCTGCAGCCACAGCTCATCGTCATCGACGCCGTCATCGCCGGAGAGGGCCGCATGCTGACGCCCATTCCCCGGGCGCTGAAGCTGCTGGTGCTGGGTGACAACCAGCCCGCCGTCGACGCGGTCTGCTGCGCCATCATCGGCGTCGACCCTCGCACGGTGCCCCACATTCGCCTCGCCTCGGAGCGCGGCTTCGGGCCCATCGACCTGTCGGCCATCGACGTGCGCGGCGACGTGACGCTCGAGGCGGCCCAGGCGCGCGCGAAGGGGTTTCAGGTCGGGCTGGTGCGGGTCGAGAAGTACTTCGAAGGCACGAAGATCTCGGCCTACGCGGGCCCACCTCCGGAGCCGGAGCGTACGGACTACTGCTGGGGCGGCTGCCCGGGCGCCATCGAGGAGACGGTCGAGATCCTCCGCCTCTTCGACGCGCACTTCGAGGCGAACATGCCGCGGCTGCACGTCGTGTTCGGCAACTACCAGGGCCCCATCGACGCGAAGCCCGGGGAGAAGGTGGTGTTCATCGGCGACTGCGCGCAGTGGCGCGGCACGCTGCAGGGCCAGCCGGTGGCCATCGAGAGCACGTACCAGGCGCGCGAGACGAAGGACCCGCGCACAGCCACCCACGACGACCTCTACGCCAAGATGGTCGAGGTGGGGGCCCGGCTCGCGGTGACGCGCAGCGAGCCCTTCCTGCGCCTGTCGGGCTGCCCTGTGAGCGTCGCGGAGCAGGTGCTGGCCCTCGCCTTTCTCACCGGCGCGAAGAACCCCTACTTCGAGAAGACCGAGATCGTCGCCTTCAACAAGGCCTACGTGGCCTGGCGCGCGAAGGTGGCCGCGAAGCGGCTCGCCGGGCACCCGTACCAGTCCGAGGGGCCGACTGAGCGCGGGGCGGCGCGGCCGGTCGTCGGCGGCGGGACGTGAAGCGTCGGGCGCAACGGGTCGCGCACGGCCATCGTGGGCGCGCTCGGGCCCGTCGACGTCACCGACCCCTGACCGCCTGCTGAGCGCGAAGCTCTGGTGCGTCGTCCGCGACGAAGGTGCCCGAGGGCGCGGCGAGGGCCTCGTCCATCACCTCCAACGCGCTCGAGTCCCGAACGTGGCCCTTCAGCCTTTCGAGGGCGCTCGCGGACAGCGGCGGAACCTTCTCGCGAAACGACATGGGACAGGTGACGCACATCGCGATGGCGTGGCGCTCCCGGTTCGTCATGAGCGCCCTCAACGCGCGCGCGGTCGGGCTGTTGTAGGCCTCGAACAGCGAGTGCGTCGTCAGCGAGCCCACCGGGTGCTGCTTGAGGTTGTCCCGGCAACACACGTGCACCGCGCCGTCGAAGCCGATGGCGGCCTGCACCCACAGGCGATCGCACCGGGCGCCGGGGCCCCGCTGGTCGTGGTGCTCGACCCACTCGTCGGAGCGGTACTTCTCGTTGAAGTGCAGCGTGGCGCCATCGGGTCCCGAGCGCACCGGGAGCCTGCCGGGCTTTCGAAGCGACCGGTCGGCCGGCTGGGCCGGCGCGAGGCCCAGCGAGATCAGCCGCTGGTGGGTCTTCGGCGCGTAGAGGTTCACCGTGATGGCGTCGAAGGTGGCCCGCAACGAAGCGAGCAGCGGCGGCGTGAGGAAGTCGCCGTTCGTCTGCAGCAACAGCGTCGCCTCGGGCACCCGCTCCCGCAGCAGGCGCGCGTAGTCGAGGAAGCGGGGGTTCGAGAGGGGCTCGTCGATCCACTGCAGCGTCACCTTCAGCGGGTGTGGTGCATCGCGCAGCTCGTCCAACAGCTTCGAGTACACCGCGAAGTCGAGCAGGCGCGGGCGGTGCCCCGGGTGGTCGCGCTGAATCGGGCACCAGGCGCAGCCCCGGTTGCACCAGTCGCTCGTCTCGATGCTGAGGTGCCGCGGGTAGTAGGCGCGCATTTGCTCGCTTCGGCGTCGCCGCGTCTGACGCCGACGACCAGGTGGCTCGGTGTAACGCGAAGCGCTCGCGCCCGTCGAGGCCGCGCGGTCCTCCCCACCATCGCGCACGGCGGCGTGCGCTGGCGACGAGCGCCTCAGGCCATCGTCATGAGGCGCTGCACCACCTCGGCGAGCACCGGCGCGCACGACACCCGCTCGAGCGGAAACGAAACGCCCGCCGGCGCTGGCACCGAGTCACTCACCACCACCCGCGCGAGCGGGAGCTTCGACAACCGCTCGTTGGCAGGCCCGACGAAGAGGCCATGTGACGCGACGACGGTGACGGGGCCTTCCGCGCCTTCGTCGAGCACCGCCTGCGCCGCCGCGGCCAGCGTCCCTCCGGTGCTGATCATGTCGTCCACCAGCACCGGGTGGCGGCCCTTCACGTCGCCCACCACGCCCTGGGCCTTCACGTCGGCCCCCGAGAGCCGCCGCTTGTGCACGACCGCGACTGGCAGCCCGAGCGGCCGCGCGAAGGCCTCGGCGCGCTTCACGGCGCCGAGGTCGGGTGAGACGACGACGGCGTTGGGTGGAAGCCGCGTCTTGAGGTGCTCGGTGAGCGCGCTGATGGCCGAGGCATGCTCGACGGGCAACGGGAAGCAGCCTTCGACCGCGCGCGAGTGGAGGTCGACACACACCAACCGCTCGAGGTGCGTGGCGCCGAGCAGGTCGGCGACGACGCGGGCGCCGAGGGGCTCGCGGCCAGCGACGCGGCGATCCTGGCGGGCGTAGCCGAGGTAGGGCACCAACGCCGTGACGCTCGACGCGCCGGAGCGATGACAGGCGTCGGCGATGAGGGCGAGCTCGAGCAGGTGCTCTCCGACCGGCGCGTGGAGCGACTGCAGGACGAAGACGTCGACGCCGCGCACCCGGTCGTGGAGGTCGACGTCGAGCTCTCCGTCGGGAAACCGCTCGATGGTGCAGCGAGACAGGGGCACACCAAGGGCCCGCGCGAGGTCGGCCGCCAGGGCCGGGTGCGACGAGCCGGACAGGAGCACACAGCGCATGAGCCGGGGTTGTGACACAGGGCCAGCGCTCCGGCAGCAATCGCCCGCAACGCCGTTCGTCCACCCCGTCACGTCACGGGTCGTCCTCCCATCCCGGCCCGTGGCCGTGGCCGGGAGCCCGAGGTGCCAGTGGGGCCTCGGGCTTCTGGTCGCCTTTGTCCTGGGAGCCTGGCGGGCAAAGCCCGAGTCGTGTGACTTGTTTCCGCCCCGGACGGCGGCGAAGACCCCGGCATGGCTGACCGCCGCCTCGAGGCGCTGCAGACGCTCCTCGCCCAGATGAAGGGCTGCCGGACGTGCCCGAAGATGCACCCGCCGGTGGTGGTGGGCCCCGCGGTGCTGTCGCCGGTGCTCATCGTCGGCCAGGCGCCTGGCGTGCGCGAGGGCCCCGCTGACAAGCTCTTCGCCTGGACGGCCGGGAAGACGCTCTTCCGCTGGTTTCATCAGGCGCTCGGGCTCGACGAAGCGGCCGTGCGCTCGCGCATCGCCTTCGCCGCCGTCGCGAGGTGTTTTCCCGGGAAGCTCGCGAAAGGTGGAGACCGGAAGCCCGACGCCGACGAAGTGCTCGCGTGCCGTCCCTGGCTCGCGGCGCAGGTCGCGCTGGTGCAACCGCGGCTGGTGGTCCCGCTGGGCTCACTCGCCATCGAGCAGGTGCTTGGCCACACCGGACCGCTGGCCGCGGTCGTCGGTCGACTGCACGCGGCGCGGTGGCACGAGGTCGACGTCGAGGTGCTGCCACTGCCGCACCCCTCGGGTGTCTCGACCTGGCCCGTCACGGAGCCCGGTAAGACGCTTCTCGCTCGGGCGCTGGAACGGCTGGGGCAGCACCCGGTCGCCCGGTCACTCCAGAAGCCGTGAGGCCAGGACCACCTCCCGTGTCCGACCACGAATCAAGGGGTTCCACTCGCCTCACCGCTCGCGGTCCGATCGAGAAGCCACCAGGCCGAATCAGTCGGTCTCCTGTGCTTCTCGTTTGGCGAGTCACGCTGGAGTCCCACCCACACACCACGATCGAGAAGCACCCGGTGCCCACACCACCGCTCGAGGAGCAACAAGCCTGATTCAGTCGGGATCTTTGGTGTGGCTCGACGCCTCAGCCCTGGGCTGACTCCCGCACGCCCTCGACAACCACACCAGACTGACTCAGTCGGGGTCTCCTGTGCTCCGCGACAGGCGAGCCCCCACCGACCAGCGAGCATCAGCTGCGGTGCTTCTCGGTCGCTGCGTCGGCTGGATTCACGCGGCGACCATCGAGGGAGTCGACTCGACCGGCGGCCAGAAGGTGCTTCTCACTTCTTCTTCACGAGGTCGGCGAACGACTTCTTCTTCGTGCCGTCGCGCTGCCGCCGCAGGTCGTCGGCGATCTCTTCGCGCGCGCGCTCGTACGCCCGCTGGCGCTCGAGGTCCGTGCCTTCCGCGGACTCGTTCTTCGAGATGGGGTTCAGCTTCGGTACCGGCATCGCTCGCCGGTCTTCGCGGTAGGCGCCCATGACGATGACGAGCGTAGCGCAGGCGGGGGCGCTCAGCCCACCCAGCCCGTCACCCAGCCGCTCAACCACCCAGGGGCCAGCCGGCCTGACCGTCAACGCGGCCGACCAGTCATAGGCGCCGACGGGGACAACGTGCCACGCACCCCGGTACGCCTTCGCCTCACGTGACTTCAAATCTTCGTCAATCAGGAAACGCGGCCCGTCACCCGGCCAGCGCCATCGACGCGCACCGCCAGAGGCACGACCCCGACGCCGTACTTCTTCGCGAGGTCGCGGCGCTTCGACACGTCGACCTTCACGACGTGCTCGCCCTTCGCCTCGAGCTCACGGCTGAGCGTCTGGCAGTCACTGCACAGCGGGTGGGTGAACAGCACCACGCCCTCCCGCGCGTCGCCACCCAGCGCCGTCAGGTCGAACCGCTCGATGGAGCCACCGCGCACCCCGCGCAGCTTCGCGACGATTCGGTACAGCTCGCACCCCACGCACAGCCCGGTCGTCGACGCGAGCGTGGCGAGGGCCGCCACCATCGCGCCCAGCCCGAAGCCCACCGCCGGAAGGCCAGCGCCGTACGCCGCCGACGCCGACAGGAGGAAGATGGCTCCGAGCGTGTTGGCGAACTTCGGCGCGCGCGAGTCCTCCACCGGGCCGGCGCCGAACCGCGGCTGCACCACCCTGAAATAGAAGACGCACGGCAGGCAGTACTGCCGACCGAACAGCACCGAGACCGCGAGCTGGGTGCCGAGGATCAGCAGAATCGGCCACGCGCCCGTGAGCACCGCGACCGTCGAGCCGATGGCCACCACGGCCTGGTTGAAGCGCGGAGCGCGAGAGTCGACGACCGAGAGGTCGCTGTTGTCGATGACGGCGGCGGGGAGCGTGCTGGCGGGGGTCATGTCTGCCTCGGCGGATGTGGTTCTGACATGACAGATAGCATCCGTCCCGACGGACGCGCAACCGCTCGAGCGGCGCTCCAAGGGAAAGGCGCCTCCGCCCTGACGGAATGGTCGGGCGGGGGTCGAGGAGCACTGGCCTGGCCTGGATCCGGGTTGACGGGAGCGAGTCACCCGGCGGACAGGCCCGTGGAAGCCGCGACCACCGGGGGCTCAGCTCGTGCCGCCATTCCGAGACTCTGGTTCTGTCAGCCAGCGTCGCCCGTCAGATGAAAGTGCTGAGGCCCGCCGAGACGCGTCGGCGCCGGTCTCGGAGACGGCGCGCGAACCGCTGCCATCGCCTGTCGGGCTGCAGGGCACAGATAGCTCGGTCTGTGCCCGCAGACGTGGAGGGTGACCGCGTCCCTCGAGGTGCGCCGCCCTGTCGTGGAGGGGGCCTACTTCGCGGCCGCCGCGTCGCCCGTCGCGGCCGGAGCCGGCACCCGCGCTGGCTGCGCGTCGTAGATGACCTGCAGCACCGCCGCGAGCACCGTGAACGACACCAGCAGCGTCGTCCCCAGGCCAATCATCGCCACCAGCCCGATGGACTGCAGGCCGTAGTGCTGCGCCGCGAGCAACGAGCCGAACCCGGCGATGGTGGTGAGCGTCGACGAGGCGACCGCGGCACCGACGCTCCGCAGCGCCACGAGCGGCGGCGTGCCCTCGAGGAACCGGTGCAGCAGGTACAAGCCGTGGCTGACGCCGAACCCGAGCAGAATCGGCATCATCACCAGGTTCATGAAGTTCAGCTTCTCGCCGATGAGGCTCATGATGCCGAGCAGCATCACCATGCCCACGATGAGCGGAATCACCGACGCTGCCGCCAGCTTCACCGAGCGGAAGTCGAGGTAGTGCATCACCAAAATCCAGATGGCCGCGAGCAGCACCGTCAGCTTGCCGTCGCCCAGCACGATCTCGGCCAGCTGCGCATAGAGGAGCGCCAGCCCGGCGCCGTGGTACTCCTTGCCGCTCGCGGTGCGAATCACCTTCGTCTGCTTCGCGAAGGCCACCAGGTTCTTGTTGTCCCAGAGCGACACCTTTGGGTACAGGAACGTGAGCCACCCCTGGTTCTCGGGCTTCGTCGTCGGCAGGCTGCGGAAGTTCGCCGCGTACACCTCGGGCACGCCGGTGACGTCGAACGGCTTCTTCTCGAGCACCTTCATGAAGAACCCCGCCTTGTCCTGCATCTCGGGCGGCAGCGACTCGACCTTGATCTCCATCGCCTCGAGCTCGGCCTTCCAGTCCGCGAGGATCTTCGCGTTCGCCTCGGCCACCTTCGGCGGCGGCACGAAGCTGTACACGCTCACCACCTGGTCGACGGTGTTCCACTTCTCGGCGTCGGGCATGAAGTCCGTCGCGGGGTCCTTCACCAGCGCGTCCCAGACCTCCTTGGCCTCTTCGACGGTCGCGGTCGGAATCGCGATGGGGTCGGAGGAGATCTTGAACCGGTCCGAGATCTCGTCCTGCAGGCGAATCGCGGGCTGCCCCGGCGGCACCAGCGCGCGGGTGTTGTAGTTGAAGGTGATGCCGGCCTTGAGCTTCTCGAGCAGCGTGGCCTTGCGGTCTTTTGGGAGCGGCTCGTCGGTCCACGGCACGGCGAACGCACACACGGAGAGCACCACCACCGTGCAGACGAAGAGCACCAGCTTCGGCGCTGGAATGCGCGTCACCCCCGACTGCATCGACTCGCTCGGCGGCGTCATCTTGCCGATGAGCTTCTCGGGCCACGTCGGGTCCTTGCGGCCGAGCAGCAGCAGAATCGCGGGGCACCACGCGAAGAGGCACGCGCCAGTGAGGAACGTGCCAACGCCAGAGAGCAGGCCGAACTGCGAGAACCCCCGGAACTCCGAGACCAGCAGCACGAAGAAGCTGCCCGCCGTCACCACCGCGGCCACCAGCGCCGGCCGGCCCGCGTTGATGAGCGCGTCGTGCACTGCCTGCTCATACCCCTTGCCCATGCCCAGCTCGATGCGAGTTCGGAAGGTGAAGTGGAGGCCGAAGTCGATGCCGAAGCCCATGATGATGGCCGCGATGATCGACGTGATCATGTTGAGCTCGCCGAACGCGAGCTTCGCGAAGCCCATCGTGTACAGGGTGCCGATGATGACGCCAGACAGCACGAGAAAGGTGGGGAACAGCTTGCGGAAGAAGATGATGGTGAAGAACGCGATGCCGACGAGGGCCAGCAGCAGCACGTCGTCGAGCGACTGCTGAATCGCATAGCTGTCGTCGAGCGCCGTCTTGTACGAGCCCGAGAAACCGAAATACACCGTCTGCGCGTCGCCCATCGCGTCGTAGTCCTCGAGCAGCTTCACGCCCGTGGCCTTCGCGCTCTCACCGATGAGGCCCTTCGCCTCCATCTTCGGCGGGGGCGTCGCGTCGTATTCGAGGCCTGTGAGGAACTCGACGAACTTCTCGGTCTTCTGCAGGTCGGTCGAGTTCCACATCGGCTTGACCAGCATGAGCACCATCTTGCCGTCGTCGCTGATGTAGTAGTCGTCACGAATGCTCTTCTTGCCGACCGACGAGTACTTCTGAATCAGGTCCTCCATCTCGAGCTTCACCGGCTCGGTCTTCTTGATCTCGATGAAGAACGGGTTGGCGCGGCGCAGCTGGTCCTTGAGGTAGGCCATGATGCGCTTGCGGCCCTCTTCGAGGTCCTCGGTGCGGATGAAGAGCACCATGTTCTCTTGAATGAAGTCGACCGGGACCTTGTAGGTGATGAAGCGCACCCAGGGCGTGCCGTCGGGCTGCTTCGCGGCCTTCATGCGCTCGACGAGGTCGTCCGAGACGCGCTTCATCGTCGCCTTGTCGTCGCTGCGCAGGGCGAACTGCAGGTAGCCGGTGCCCCCCACCATGTCGATGACGCGCTTGACCGCCTTCACCTCGGGCAGGTCTTGCGAGATGAGCGCGAGCTGGTCGGACTCGATGGTCAGCTTCGAGGTGAGCCAACCGGTGACGACGCCCAGCAGCACGACGCCAGCGAGGAACCGACCCGGGAAGGCCACCACGAGCCGCGCATAGGCGGCGATGAGACGGGTGACGAAAGACGAGGAGTCACTCATGAGCGGTCGGCACCCTATCCCGCGGCGGGCGGGAAGCGAGCGTCAAAGGGCCTCGCCATTCGTGGGGCCAACGTCAGCGGTTGCTGGCGCAGCCCGAGCTGATCTTGAACAACAGGTTGTCGGTGGCGCAGGCCAGGCGTTGCAGCTCCCACGACGTGCGCTGCCCCTCGCCGCACCGCGGGAGCGCGTTGAGGCACTGCGCGTAGAGGTCGAGCTGCTTGAGGTCGTTCTGCGTGCAGTCGTCGAGGTTCGACTCGCAGGTGGTGACCTGGCTCTGCGTCCACGCGTTGCGGCCGGCGTTGCAGCCCGCGCCCTTGTCGTCGGCGCCCTGCTCGGCGGCGGCGATGCGGGTGCACGGCGTGCCGCAGCCTGCGAGCGCGGCGAGGACCAGGGTGGCGCCAAGGACTCGAATCATGAGCGGGCGTCTTACCCCGGCCCCCGCCGAAAGCGACAGTCGCGCGTCACTTGCGGGGCGTCGGCGCAGGCGGTGGCGGCAACGAGATGAGCGGCTGGCCGGCTCCACTGACCTGCGGCAGCGCGCCGTTCCACCGGCTGATGCTCTCGTACGAGAGGAACTCGGGCGTCAGCGACTTCGCGCGCAGCGCGATGGCCTTCGCCTCGGCCTCGGCGCGGATGAGCTGAGACTGCGCCGCCGCCTCGGCGCGCACGAGCTCGTTCTTCGCGTCCATGTCGGCGCGAATGCGCGCCTGCTCCGCCACGCCCTTCTCCTGCGCGATGCGCTTCTGGGCCTCGGCCTCGGACTCCTTGATCTCGTTCTCCCGCTGCTGCGCGCGCTGAGAGGCCTCGATCTTCGTGTTGATGGCCGCGACGACCTGCGGCGGAAACCGGAACTCCCCCGTCGCGTACACGCGGTCGATGACGATGCCGTACGGGAGAATCTGCGCGGCCACCTTCCCGGTGACGCGGTCGAGCAGCTCGCGCCGCCCCTTGCCGTAGACCGACTCGATGGTCATCTCGGAGGCGACCGAGTTCATCGCGTCGATGACCATGTTGCGCAGGAAGATGTGGGTGATCTCGTCGATGCCGCGGCGGAACTTCTGGAACAGCACCGGCACCGACTCGGGCTTCACCATGTACGAGATGCCGAGCTGCGCGCCCACCGACAGGCCCTCGGTCGTCTGGAACGAGACCGTCTCGGGGAAGACGGTGGTCTGCGCCTCTGCTGGCTCACCGCGCGTCGACGGCGACGTCCATCATGGGGAACACGCGCTCTCCGGCGAGCACGCGCTCGGTGAAGACGCCCAGGTGCGGCACCTTCTGGAGCAACGCCCCGGCCGGTGACGCGGCCATGGCCTTGCCCACCATCACGCCCGCGGCGCGCGACATCGGGTCCTCGCCGCCCTCGTCGTCCTGCTCGAGCAGCGACTGGAGGAACGTCTTCTTCGGGGTGAAGAGCTCGAGCTTCACGCGGTCTTCTTTCGGCAGGCCGGCCTTCTCCTTCGCCAGCTCGATGGCCTCGGTGACACCGCCGAGCTTGTCGACGAGCCCCTTCTCGAGCGCCTCGTCGCCCAGCCAGGTGCGGCCCTGCGCGACGGCCTCGAGCTCGTCGTACGACTTCTTGCGGCCCTTCGCGGCGAGCTCGACGAAGCGCTTGTACGAGCCGAAGAGGTTGGCTTCGAACTGCTTCGCCTCGTCCTCGGTCATCTTGCGCGCGCCGATGACGGCGTCGGCGTGCGTGCCCTGCTTGAAGGTCTCGTTGTTGAGGTCGAGCTTCTCGTAGAGCGGCCCCAGGTTGGGCACGACCGAGAAGATGCCGATGCTGCCGGTGTACGTCGACGGCTGGGCGACGATGGCCGTCGCGTCCATCGAGACCCAGTAGCCGCCCGAGGCGGCGACGTCGCTCATCGAGACGATGACGGGCTTCTTCTCGCGCGCCTTCTCGACCTCGCGGCGCACGTAGTCGCAGCCGAGGCCCGCGCCGCCGGGGAGTCGACGCGGAAGATGATGGCCTTCACGTCGTCGTCTTCGACGGCCTTGCGCAGCGACTTGATGATGGGGTCGGCCCCCTGCGACGCGCCGCCCGAGAACGGGTCGGTGCCCCCCTTGCCTGCGACGATGAGGCCCACCGAGTAGATGAGCGCGAAGGTGTGTTTGCCCTCGGGCAGCCCCGCGTCCTTCCCGCTGACGCGCCGGTACTTCGCCGCCGGGAGGAACTTCACCTTCTCGTCGTCCTTGAGGCCCGTCTTCTGGCGCAGCTCGGCCTCGACCTCGTCCCAGTAAGCGAGCTTGTCGATGAGCTTCTTCTCGAGCGCCCAGTCGGACTTCTCGCCAGCCTCCTCCACGAGCGCGCGCACCGTGTCGGGCTCGAGGCTGCGGGCCTTCGCGACGGCCGAGACGAAGTGGTCGAAGCCGCGCGCGAGGTTGCCCGAAATCATCTCCTTCACGGGCTCGGTGAAGGCCTTGCGCCCGAGCTGCTCGCCCGACCCCGACTTGTACTTGCCGAAGCGGAAGTACTGCACCTCGACGCCGAGCTTCTCGAGCAGGCCCGGGTAGTGCGCCAGGTCGGTGGCGAAGCCGTTGAACTCGAAGCGGCTGTCTTTCGGCATGACGATGGAGTCCGCCGCGATGGCCAGCGAGTACTCGCGCTCGGTCATGAACTCGCTCCACGCGATGACGAACTTGCCGCTCTTCTTGAACTCGGTCAGCGCGTCGCGCAGCTCTTCGACCTTCGCCGGGCCGACCATCAGCGGCTCGAGCTCGAGCAGCACGCCCTTGATGCGCTTGTCGGCGGCGGCCTTCTTCAGGTTGAAGACGTGCTGCTGCACGGTGACGACCTTCGGGCCGAAGAGCTCGTCGAGCCCCTCGGTGGCCACGTACTCGGGAATCTCGCCGCCGAGCTTCATCTTGAGCACCGCGCCGTCCGAGACCGACGCCGAGCCCGCGGCGGCCAGCGCGACGACCCCGATGACGAGCGCGAGGAGCGACAGCCCGCCACACCCGATGAGCCACAGCGACGAAGACGACGTCTTCGGGGGCGCGGGCGGCGGGCGCGGCGGCTGCTGGGGAACCGGTGGTGGGAGCGCGTCACTCATGGGGGCGAGGGGTTAGCCGCGAGCCGCGCGCGAGTCGACGCCCTGTTTGGACACGCGAGCCAGAACGTCAAACCGCCATACAGATGCGACGCCTTTTGGCCCGCTGCGTCGCTCCGGCTGGAGGCCTCATGCACACCCATCGAATCCGCCCGGGCGAAACGTTGACGATGGTCGCCAGAGCGAACCGCACCACGGTCGACCGGTTGGTCGCGGCCAACGGGCTCAGGAACCCGAACGTCGTCCCCGCCGGCACGGTCTTGCGGCTGCCAGACCACTTCGAGCCCGCTCGCACCGGCCCGGGAGCGGTGAGGCCGTCGACGACGCCCACCAGCCAGCCGTCTCGCGGCGTGACGGTCGACCAGCTGCGCCGAATCATGCCGCGGCTCGCGCTGGCGGACGCGCGGCGGTACCTGCCCTTCCTCAACACGGCGATGGCCGAGGTCAACATCACCACGCCGAAGCGTCAGGCGGCGTTCCTGGCGCAGGTGTCACACGAGTCGGGCCAGCTGCGCTTCTTCGAAGAGATTGCCTCTGGCGCCGCGTACGAAGGCCGACGTGACCTGGGCAACGTGCGGCCGGGTGATGGCCGACGCTTCAAGGGGCGCGGGCCGATTCAGCTCACCGGCCGCGCCACCTATCGGGCCGCTGGCCGGGCACCGGGGCTCGACCTCGAGAATCGGCCCACGCGCGCCGCTGACCCAGACGTCGGGTTCCGCGTCGCCGGCTGGTATTGGAAGACCCGCGACCTCAACGCCCTCGCTGACCGCGGCGACTTCGTGGAGATCACCAGGCGCATCAATGGCGGGCTCAACGGGCTCGCAGACCGCCAGCAGGCCTGGGCCCGAGCGCGCGCCGTGCTCCAGGCCTGAAGGAGCGAGCGACGAGGCTTGACGTGGCGCGTCGACGACGCTCCGATGGCGCGCCCGACATGAGTTCCAGGCACCTGCTCCTCGACAGTCCGGCCCTCGGCCGCCGCGTTCACCTCTGGGCTTTCGGCCACGTCGGCCAGCCCGTCATCGTCTTCCCCTCGAACGCCGGCGTCGCGCACGAGTGGCAGCAGAGCGGCATGGTGGACGCGCTGGCGCCGCTGCTCGCCGCGCGCCGCATCAAGCTGTACTGCCCTGAGAGCAACATCTCGCAGACGTTCTCGGGCCACGGCTCGCTCGCCGAGCGCATGCACCGGCATCACCTGTACGAGCGCTTCGTGCTCGAGACGCTGGTGCCCTTCGTGCGCGAAGACTGCCGCGCTCCACACGTGCGCATGCTGGCCGCCGGCTGCAGCATGGGCGCGATGTACACGTCGCTCTTCACGCTGAAGCACCCCGAGACGTTCAAGAGCGGGCTGTGCCTGTCGGGGCGGTACCGCGGCTCGTCGTACGTGCGCGGCGGGTACCACGAGGAGCTGTACTACAACGACCCACTCGCCTTCGTACCGAACCTCTCGGGCGCGGCGCTCGAGCGCGTTCGGCGCAACACGCACCTGACGCTCGTCGTCGGGCAGGGCGCGTTCGAGGGCCGCTGTCTGCCCGAGACCATCGAGCTCGGCGGGTGGCTGAAGAAGAAGCACGTGCCGCACCACCTCGGCGTGTGGGGACACGACGCGCGGCATGAGTACACGTGGTGGCGCCGGCAGGCGGTGCACTACCTGTCGCAGCTCGCCTGAGCGACGACGGGTGACGGCGGACGCGGGGCCTGCGTCTCACACCGCGCACGTCGAACGGGGGACGAACCCGCTCAGCGCGCCCCTCTCGTCCGCTGCGATTCTCGCAGGGCCGCGACCCGCTCGAGCGCCTGACGCAAGGACGCGTCGTGCGGCGCGAACGCGAGGGCCAGGCGAAGGTTCGTCTCCGCCGACTGGAGCTGCCCGCGCGCCTCGTCTTCGGTCGCGGCCTTCAGCAGCGCCACCGCGCGGTCTCCGCCAAAGGCCCGCGCGCCCCCTGCGGGCGTGTGCGTTCGTGTGGTCGCCACCTGTGCCATGGCCGCTCCTCGCGTCGTCATGCGTGGGTGGTGCGGGTGGAACCGGATACCTTTCATCGGCTGACACGCGCCGTTGGGAGCGCCCATGAGTCACCTTCGCCCCTTGCCGTGGAAACGCCTCGAAGCCCTCCGAGACGCCTCGCGCACCTGGCCCGACCCGCGCGAAGCGCCATGGCCGGTGCTGTTCTCGGGCTGCCTCGCCGGCCTGCGCTGCGGCGTCGACGGAACGGACAACGGGCCACACCCCGTGATGCAGCGCCTGCTCGCGCTCCCCACGCTCCGCGCCGTTCCCTTCTGCCCTGAAGACCTCGCGCTGGGCACCCCGCGCGGCATGCCCGACCTGCACGGCGGCGATGGCTTCGACGCGCTCGAGGGGCGGGCGCACGTGCGGCTCGACGATGGGCGTGACGTCACCGACGCGCTCATTCGCGCCGCCGGGGTCATGGTCGAGACGGCCCTGCGCGAGCGGGTGCGCTTCGCCGTGCTGATGGACATGAGCGCCGCGTGCGGCACGCAGGTCATCTCTGACGGCGCGCGCGACCGCCGCTACCGGGTCGGCTTCGGCGTCGCGGCGGCGGCCCTGGCTCGCGCAGGTGTGCCCGTGGTGGCGCAGCGCGACCTCTTCACGCTCGATGCGCTCCTTCGGCGGCTGGACCCCCAGGGCCCTCGCCTCGACGCGGCGGTCGACCACCACGAGCGCGACTGGTACCGCGAGACGTTCGGCGGCCAGCGCCCTTCCCGCTGACGGTCACAGCGCCGTCGGATCCTTCGCCAGCCGTGCGGTGCGCTCGTCGAGGTACGGCTCCCAGGCAGGGTCCTTCACGCACGGGCGCTCGGCGAGCCGAACGAGCTCGAAGTCTCCTTCACGCGCCAGCACCGTGCCCGGCTGCTGCCCGACCGGCGCGATGACGACGTCGTAGAACCCTGACTCCACCGGCGGCAGCGGCGCCTCGTAGAACGGCACGGCTCGGTGCAGCGCCGTGTACGCGAAGGTGGTGTGCCGGTACCAACCGACGAGGCCCACCCCACACAGCGACGGCTCCCGCCCCGCGCGGAAGAGGAGCCGCGTCACCGGCCCACCCGAGTCCCACGCGTTGCCAGCTTCGCTCACCCGCCCCACCTGCCAGAACATCAGCTCGCGATGCGTGACGAGCGAACGCCCGCTCAGCCCCAACACCAGGACGGCACTGACCAGCCCTGCGACCGGCCGCCAGCGCGCCACCACCTCCAGCCCCGCCGCGGCACCGACACACACCAGCGGGAGGATGGGGACGATGAAGCGCAGCTCCTTGTGCGGCAGCGCGATGTGCGCAGCCAGGAAGAGCGCCGCGGGAATGACGACGGCCGCCGCCCGCCGCGTGCCCAGCACCGCGAACGTCGCCAGCGCCACCCACAGCGCCCCGAGGCTCGAGACGAGGTGCTTCGTGTAATAGGCCGGCGGCTGTACGCCCCAGTCAGCGGCGCGGCCCTCGACCACGTTGAAGCGCAGGTACAGCAGCGCCGAGTGGAAGAAGCGGCCCCAGGTGGCGAGGTCGAGCAGGCCGTAGACGAGCGCCCAGCCGCACAGCACGGCGAAGGCGACTCCAGCATCACGTCGCCGGCCCGTGAGGACGAGCGCCACCAGCGCCGTGACGGCGAAGAGGCCACAGTGAATGCGCAGCAACACCGCGAGGCCCAACAGCGACGCGCCGACGACGACCCGCGCCGGGCGTCCACCTTCGAGCAGGAGCGCGAGCCCCCACACCACCGGCAGCGCCGCGGCCACCTCGCTCATCGCGCGCGGCGAGAAGTACACGGCGAGGCTCATCGCCGACAGCGAGGCGGCGCCCACCACCGCCGACGGGAGCGACAGCCCCACCACGCGCGAGAGCCGGAACGTACCCAGCACCGTGCCCATCGACGCGAGCGCAAAGCCCACCCGGATGCCCAACAGAGACGTGTGCGGATCGGTAACGCCCAGCGCCCCGAAGCCCTTCATCACGCCCGCGAGAAGCCCGGGGAGCGCCCAGTTGCGCGCGCCAACGACGAACTCCCACGGCAACAGCGCGGTGCCGAAGACGAGCCCGTGCGCCGGCTCGAGCGACTGGTACACCTCGTCGGGCCAGTAGACGCCGAGGTCGGTGAGCGCCGCATCCAGCCGCGCGACGAGGCCCGCGCCGAAGAAGCCGGCCAGCACGACGAGCCACGGACGACGGGCGTTCCAGACGGCGTCGGCGAACACGCCGCGCCACCTCGCACAGAACCGCCTGCGAGTCTTCGGTGGTCGCGAGCGCCCTGGGCACCGTCGAAACGCACACCGTCACGGGCCCACGAGGGGCAAGGGCCCCTCCACGGCCGTCGCAGGCGCTGCTGGCACCGTCGCGTCTCTCATCAGGGAAGCCAGGGCCGGCCGTGCTTCCAGAGCGCCGGTTCAAATGCGAATGCGCATTCGCGTGCCCCCGAACACCAAAAACACCAGTCCTCCCGAAGGCTTGCGGCGAAATCTGCGATGCGAATGGGCATTCGCATTCAGCTCGGGTGCCTGGAGAGCCCGGCCTGCTCAGCCCAGCGTCAGCGAGGCACGTGCTCGCGCCGAACGAACGTCGACGGCACGGCGCTCGACGGCATGAGCGCCATGCCCATCGTCGGCCGCTCGGCCTGTGGGGCCTTCGCCTCGAGGTGCCCCTTCTGGAACAGCATGGCCAGCACCGTCACCGCCTCGAGGATCGCGAAGTGGTTGCCGATGCACACGTGCGGGCCGGCACCAAACGGCAGGTACCGGTACTTCCACGTCGCCGCGTCGATGGAGCGCTCTTTGAGAAAACGAGTCGGGTCGAAGCGCTCCGGCTCGTCCCAGAGCTCGGCGCGGTGGTGGGTGATGTACGGCACCAGCAGCACCCGGTCCTTCGGAGCCAGGGTCACGTCGCGCAGCGTGTCGGCCTCGAACACCTCCCGCGCCTGGAGCCACGCGGGTGGGAAGTAGCGCAGCACCTCGCGCACCGTGGCGTGGAGGTAGTCGAGCTTCTCCACCGACTCGGCCGTGGGCGGCGCGCCCTCGAGCACCTCGGCCACCTCGGCCTGCGCCCGCGCCCGCACCTCGGGCCAGCGGGACAACGCCACCACGCTCCACGACAGCAGGTTGGCGGTCGTCTCGTGGCCCGCGATGAAGAGGTTCACCACCTCGTCGCGCAGCTCGACGTCCGTGAGGGCGTTGCCGGTCTCGGGGTCCTTCGCGCGAATGAGGGTGGTGAGGAGGTCGGCCGGCGGTGAAGCCTCGGCGCGTCGCCGCTCGATGAGGGAGAGCAGCAGCTCGTCGATGCGGCGAATGGCCGCCATGAAGCGGCGGTTGGTGGGCGTGGGCACCCACAGCGGCAACCGCACCGGGCTCATGCCGAACGCGCCGACGAAGGCGTCGACGCTGGTGAAGGTCTCCTGCAGGCCAGAAGTCGCGCCCCCGGCGCTCGAGAACAGCGCCGCCATGATGATGTCGCGCGTGACGCTCATGAAGAACGGCCGCGCCTCGACGGCCTGCCCAGCCGTCAGCGAGGCGATGAACGGCGCTGTCGCCTCACGAATCGTCACGACCCAGTCCGGGCCTTTGCCGCGATGAAACGCCGGCTGCATCGTGCGACGACGGTACAGCCACACCGGCGGGTCCGACACCGGGAGCCCGTTGCCGAGCAGCGGCCGGAAGATGTCGTAGGCGGCGCCTCGCCCGTAGGCCTTCGAGTTCTTCTGGAAGACGTGCTGGAGCAGCTCCGGCTCGGCGATGACAGGCAGCGTGAGCGGGCCCGCTCCGAGCCGGAAGAAGGGCCCCACGCGCCGGGCGGTCTCGAGCAGGAACCCCGGCGCATCGCTCGCCATCGCGCGCGCGTTCGGCAGCGTCAGCCCCTCTTTCAGCGTCGGCGTCCCCATGACGCGACATCGTGTCGGCGTGCGCGCCCGGTGGCCACTGATTCACGTTCCGTCGTGCGTCGACGGACGGGCTGGTTCATGGTTGCCGGCCTCATGCGCCTGTCGACCGACCTCTCGAAGCAGCTGGGCCTGCGCTACCCCCTTGTGGCGGCGCCGATGTTCCTCATCTCGAACAAGGAGATGCTCCTCGCCTCGGCCGAGGCCGGCATTCTCGGCTGCATGCCGTCGCTGAACGCGCGCACGCCACAGCAGTTCCGAGACGACCTCGCGTGGGTGCGGCAGCGCACCGACAAGCCCATCGGCATCAACTTGACCATCGGGCTGACGCCCCCGGAGCGCATCGACGCAGACCTGTCGGCGTGCCTCGAGTTCGACGTGCCGGTGATTCTCACCAGCTACGGCAACCCCACCGAGGTGGTGAAGCGGGCGCACGAGAAGAAGCGGCTGGTGTTCCACGACGTCATCTCGCTGCACCACGGGAAGAAGGCGGTCGCGGCCGGAGTCGACGCCATCATCGCGGTGGCCGCGGGCGCAGGCGGCCACGCCGGGCGCATCTCACCCTTCGTTCTGGTGCCGTGGCTCGCGGAAGCGCTGAAGGTGCCCATCATCGCCGCGGGCTGCATCTCGGACGGCCGGCAGGTGGTGGCGTCGTTGAGCCTGGGCGCGCAGCTCTGCTACCTCGGCACGCGCTTCATCGCCTCGACGGAGTGCGGCGCGAGCGACGCCTACAAACAGCTCGTCGTCACCTCGGGCCCCGAAGACGTCGTCTACACCGACGCGGTGTCGGGCATTCACGCCAACTTCCTGAAGGCCACCGTGCCCGAGGGCTTCACGCCCGACCGCTCGCCCGAGGGGGCGAAGCGCTGGAAGGACATCTGGAGCGCGGGCCAGGGCGTCGGGCTGGTGCACGAGGTGAAGCCCATCGGCGCCATCGTCGAGCAGCTGGCGAAGGAAGCGCACGACGTGCTGGCAGGGCTGTCGTGAGGTGCGCCCTCGTCGAGCTGTTCGCCGTCGGCTTCGCCCTGGCCGTTGCCGGGTGTCAGTGCCTGGTGCCGGTCGACGAAGTCGGCCCACGTTCCGACGGCGGCCTTCCGCGCGACGCTGGCCCCGCGACGGACGCGGGCTCCACGGCGGACGCGGGTGGCTCTGTGAGAGACGCGGGCCCCACGGAGGTCCTCGAGACCTGTGTCCGCGCCGCTGACTGCATGGCGCGAGTGGCGCCGCGCGCCTGCTTCGGGTCGAACAGCCTCCCGGTGCGCTCGTGCTTCAACGGCGTCTGCGTGACCGATTGTCGTGGACCCCGCACGTGCTCGACGGTCAACCGCTGCACGACCTGCGAGGGCAACCCCAGCATCTGCGACATGGCCGGGTGCCAACTCCTCGACGACACGGCGAAGGGCCGCATCTTCCGCAGCTGCCGTCCTGGTGAGTCGGAGCTGCTGGGAACCTTCTCCGTTCGATTCCGCGAGCAGTCGGCGTGCGGCTACGACGTGAGCCTCGACGGCAGCGCCTTCGGGTTCTTCGCGATGGCCGATCAGCTCGACGAGACGGTCGCGACGCTGACGGCCGAACCGGGCGTCACCTGCACCATCCAGGCGCCCGTGACCGCGCTCAATCGCCTCGATGTCGGCTGCGCGCGCTGTCAGTACCTTCTCGAGTGGCCCTGACGCCTGGTGGCGGCCCGGCCATCACCTCGCGCGACACGACGGCTCATCGCGTCGTCTCGTCGAACCGAAGTGCGGCTTCACCGAGCCAGGGAGCGGCTGGAATTCACGCCGCCGAGCGCGCGCCCGGGTCGTAGTCGAGGTTGGGCCCCAGCCACCGCTCGGCCGCCTCGACCGTCATGCCCTTGCGCTTCGCGTAGTCTTCGACCTGGTCTCGGCCCAGCTTGCCCACGCCGAAGTACCGGGCGTCGGCGTGGTTGAAGTACCAACCCGACACGCTGCTCGCGGGCGTCATCGCCATCGACTCGGTGAGGGACACCCCGGTGTGCTTCGTCGCGTCGAGGAGCGCCAGCAGCTGCGGCTTCTCGGTGTGGTCCGGGCAGGCCGGGTAGCCGGGCGCGGGGCGAATGCCGCGGTACTGCTCGCGAATGAGCTGCTCGTTCGACAGGTTCTCGGTCTTCCCGAAGCCGCACCACTCGCGCGCGCGCTTGTGCATCAGCTCGGCGAGCCCCTCGGCGATGCGGTCACCCAGCGCCTGCACCATGATGGCCTGGTAGTCGTCGAGCTTCGCCTTGAACTCGTGCGAGAACGCCTCGACGCCCGCGCCGGCCGTCACCACGAAGCCGCCCATCGCGTCGACGCGGCCCGAGTCCTTCGGGGCCACGAAGTCGGCGAGGCACAGGTTCTGCTCGCCCTGCGTCTTCTCGGCCTGCTGCCGAAGCATCGAGAACCGGCCCAGCACGCGGCTGCGCGAGGCGTCGGCGTAGAGCTCGACGTCGTCTCCGACCGCGTTGCAGTGCCAGAAGCCCACCACGGCCTTCGGGTTGAAGCGCTGCTCCTTCGCGATGCGCGCGAGCAGCTGCTTCGCGTCGGCGAACAGCTTGCGCGCCTCGGCGCCCACCACCTCGTCCTCGAGGATGCGGGGGAAGGCCCCGTGGAGCTCCCACGCATTGAAGAACGGGCCCCAGTCGATGAAAGGAATCACGTCGTCGACGCTGACGTCGAACGCTCGCACGCCGAACCACTCTGGCGTCGGCAGCTCGGCCTTCGCCCAGTCACAGGTGAAGCGCCGCGCGCGGGCCTGCTCGAGCGACAAGAGCTTCCGCGCGCTGCGACGCTCGGCGAAGTCCACCCGCAGCGCCTGCTGCTTCTTCTTCGTCTCGGCGACGAAGCCGCTCTTCTGCTCCGGCGAGAGCAGCGCGCTCACCACGTTCACCACGCGCGAGGCGTCGAGCACGTGCGTCACGCCGGGCTCGTACTCTGGAGCAATCTTCACGGCGGTGTGTGCGGGCGAGGTGGTCGCGCCGCCGATGAGGAGCGGCACGTCGAAGCCCTGCCGCGTCATCTCCTTCGCCACGTGCACCATCTCGTCCAGCGAGGGGGTGATGAGGCCCGACAGGCCGATGACGTTGGCGCCCGTCTCCTTCGCGGTCGACAGAATCTTCTCGGCCGACACCATCACGCCGAGGTCGGTCACCTCGTAGTTGTTGCAGGCCAGCACCACGCCCACGATGTTCTTCCCGATGTCGTGCACGTCGCCCTTCACGGTGGCGAGCAGCACCTTGCCCTGGGCCCGCGCCGTGCCGCCCTTCGCCAGCGCCTGACGCTTCTCCTCTTCCATGAAGGGCGTCAGCCAGGCCACCGCGCGCTTCATCACGCGCGCCGACTTCACCACCTGCGGGAGGAACATCTTGCCTGCGCCGAAGAGGTCTCCGACGACGCGCATGCCGTCCATCAGCGGGCCCTCGATGACGTCGAGCGGCCGGGCCACCGTCTGGCGTGCCTCTTCGGTGTCCTGGTCGATGAAGGCGTCGATGCCCTTCACCAGCGCGTGCTTGAGGCGCTCGGCGACCGGCTGGCTGCGCCACGCGAGGTCTTCCTTCGACTCGCCCTTCGACGCGCCGCCCTGCTCGGCTTTCAGCGCCTCGGCCTTCTGAATGAGCCGCTCCGTCGCGTCGGGCCGCCGGTTGAGCAGCACGTCTTCGATGCGCTCGAGCAGGTCCTTCTCGATCTGCTCGTACACGCCCAACATGCCGGCGTTGACGATGGCCATGTCCATGCCGGCCTTGACGGCGTGGAACAGAAACGCGGTGTGCATCGCCTCGCGCACGGGGTTGTTGCCGCGGAAGCTGAAGCTGACGTTCGACACCCCGCCCGACACCTTCGCGTGCGGGAGCGTCTTCTTGATGATGCGCGTCGCCTCGAAGAAGTCGACGGCGTAGTTGTTGTGCTCCTCGATGCCCGTCGCCACCGTGAGGATGTTGGGGTCGAAGATGATGTCTTCGGGCGGGAAGCCGACCTGCTCGACCAGCAGGTGGTACGCGCGGGTGCAGATGCGCACCTTGTCGGCGCAACTCGCGGCCTGGCCCTGCTCATCGAAGGCCATCACGACGGCCGCCGCCCCGTAGCGCCGCAGCAGCTTCGCGCGCCGCAAGAACTCGGCCTCGCCGTCCTTGAGCGAGATGGAGTTCACGATGCCCTTGCCCTGCAGGCAGCGCAGGCCGGCCTCGAGCACCGTCCACTTGGACGAGTCGATCATCACCGGCACGCGCGAAATCTCGGGCTCGCTCGCGATGAGGTTCAAGAACTTCGTCATCGTCGCTTCCGAGTCGATGAGGCCCTCGTCGACGTTCACGTCGATGACGTTGGCCCCGCTCTCGACCTGCTGGCGGGCGATGGCGAGGCACGCGTTCCAGTCGCCCTCCTTGATGGCTTTGGCGAACTTCGGCGAGCCGGTGATGTTGGTGCGCTCACCGATGACGATGAACTGCGAGGCGGCGTTGGAGCTCATGGAGGTCGGCTCTTTTTAGCGAATGGTGAGGGGCTCGAGGCCCGAGAGCCGCTGCGCCACCACCGGAGCGGGAAGCGCGTGCGGCGCGTGGGCTTTGACGGCGGTGGCGATGGCGGCGATGTGCGCGGGCGTCGACCCGCAGCAGCCGCCGACGAGGTTGAGCCAGCCCTGCTTCGCGAAGTCGCCCAGCACCCGCGCCATGTCAGCGGGCGTCTCGTCGTAGCCGCCGAAGGCGTTGGGCAGGCCGGCGTTCGGGTAACAGCTGACGTGGCACTCGGCGAGGCGCGAGAGCTCTTCGATGTACGGGCGCATGTCGTTGCCGCCGAGCGCGCAGTTGATGCCCACCGAGAAGGGCTTCGCGTGCCGAATCGACGCGTAGAACGCCGCGATGGTCTGGCCCGAGAGCGTGCGGCCCGAGCGGTCGGTGATGGTGACCGACACCATGACGGGCACGCGTCGGCCGAGCGCCTCGAAGACGCCCTCGATGGCGAAGAGCGCGGCCTTGGCGTTGAGCGTGTCGAAGATGGTCTCGACGAGCAGCGCGTCGACGCCGCCGTCCATGAGGGCCTGCACCTGCTCGGTGTAGGCGGTGACGACCTGCTCCCACGTGACGGCGCGGAAGTCGGGGCGGTTGACGTCGGGTGAGAGCGAGAGCGTGCGGTTGAGCGGGCCGATGGCGCCAGCGACGAAGCAGCGGCGGCCCGGCGTCTTCGCTTCGGCCTTCTCCACGGCGCGCCTGGCGCACGCGACGGCGGCGAGGTTCAAGTCGCGGACGATGGGCTCGAGCTTGTAGTCGGCCTGCGAGATGCTGGTGGCGTTGAAGGTGTTCGTCTCGATGACGTCGGCGCCGGCCTCGAGGTACTGCAGGTGAATCGCCTCGATGACGTCGGGGCGCGTGAGGCACAACAGGTCGTTGTCGCCCTTCAGGTCGTGCGGGTGGGCCTTGAAGCGCTCTCCGCGAAAGTCGGCCTCCTCGAGCTTGAACGTCTGCACCATCGAGCCCATGGCGCCGTCGAGAATGACGATGCGCTCCTGGAAGAGTCGTTCGAAGGCCTGGCTGCGGGTCGTCATGGAAGGCTCCGGTGAAGTGACGTCAGGCGCGCGCCTCTCTGGCGGGCCGGCGGGCGGCGCGGGCGGGGCGCGACGCGGTGAGGAGGAACGCGCGGAACGGCGAGCCACCATCGCGCGGAGTGGGCGTCAGCTGCAGGTCGACGAAGCCGGCCGCGCGCAGGGCGCTCTCGAGGCCGTGGGGCTCGAAGCCGAGGTGCTGGTGACCCAGTCGCGACTTCACCCAGGCCTCCTGGTGGGGCATCAGCTCGAGCACGACGAGCTTGCCGCCGGGCACCAGCACGCGCGCCGCCTCGCGCAGCACCGCCGCCGGGTCGGCCACGTGGTGGAGGCTCTGCGAGATGACGACGAGGTCCTGCCGGCCCACCGAGCGGGGCAGCGCCTCGAGGTCGCCCTCGACGAAGGTGACGGCGTCGCGTTTGTCGCGCGCCAGCCGGCTGCGGGCCTGCTCCAGCGCCGCGCCGCTCTTGTCGATGGCGGTGACGTGCCGGGCCCAGCGCGCGAGCTCGGCCGTCAGCACGCCGGAGCCACAGCCAAAGTCGGCCACGTCGAGCTTCGGGAGCAGCGACGACAGGGCCGAGGCCCAGAGCAGCCACGACTGCCCGGGCTCGAGCAGCTTCTCGTTGAGGGTGTGGCGGTCTTCGCGCCGGCGGAGCAGCTCGGTCAGGCGCGCCTGGTCGCCGTGCGGGTCGTCACCCTCCCTCGCGAGGCGAATGAGCGGCCAGCGCGGGTCCGAGGCGTCGACGGCGAGGGAATAATACGTGTAGCCGCCCTGCCGCTCCTCGCGGATGAGCTCGAGCCCCTTGAGCTTCGCCAGGTGGTGCGACACCGACGACTGCGCCACGCCGATGAGCGAGACGACCTCAGACACGTTCAGCGTGGCCGAGGCCACCAGCCGCAAGATGCGCAGCCGCGTCGGGTCTCCCAGGGCGCTGAAGGTCTCGGACAGCTCCATATCGACATATCGATGTACGTCGATGCGGGCCGCCGCGCAAGCGGTTGATCAGCCCGGGTGCCCACCAGGTTGCAGCGGGCCCGACGCGGCTCCCGACGCCGCGGGGAGCCTGTTGGCGCGTTTCACGCCGCCCGACCCGCGCACACTCGACGCGTTAGGGCCCCACGAGGGGCCGACCGCCCGGGTCATGTTCGTCGACGCCACGCCCCGGCATCGCCGGCGCGTCAGAACTTCCCGTTCTCGTTCTTCCATTCAGCCCTTGGCGGAATGGCCTCGATGGTGTCCCAGTGCTCGACGAGCTTGCCGTTCTCGAGCCTGAACAAGTCGTAGAAGGCCGTCGGTCGACCGGCGAACGACCCCTCACTCACGGCGAGCACGAAGTTTCCCTCACCAAGGACTCGATGGAGCCGGTCGTACTTCATGATGATGCCCTGCCTGCTCAGCGCGTCGAGCGCCTTCGCCAGCCCTGAGAGACCGTCACCAGCGAGGGGGCTGTGTTGGGTATAGCGGGGCTCGTCGATGAAGCGCGGAAGGTTCTCGAGGCGGCCGTGAACGAGCACGTCGTCGACGAAGGAGCGAACGGTCGCTTTGTTCGACTCGGTCCTGTCGCGGTCCCCGGCTTCCGTCGGTCCGTCCAGCATCGTGTGACCCGATGGGTTGGGGCTCGCCGGCAGGGACTGGAGGTTGTCCCAGTGTTCGACGACCAGACCGTTCTCGAAGCGGAAGACGTCGAAACCGACCTTCGGCCCGAACAGGTCGTACTCGGTATGTGCGAAGACGAAGTCTCCATCTTGAAACACCCGCGCCGGGCGAACCCGAATCGCCCCCTTCGGCAAGTGCGCGAGCATGGTTGCGAGGCCGGCCACGCCGTCGGCGACCCCGAGGTTATGCTGCTTGTACCGAGGCAGCTCGGGTTTCGCCGGTCTCGAGCGCCCTCAGCAGGTCGTGGACCTGTTGCTTGCGGTCGGCGTCGGCCGCTCGAGCGCGCATGGATGGACTGGTGGCGCAGGCCGAAGCCAACGCGACGAAAGGAACGACGAGATGGAACGTGGGGCGCATGGTGGCCTCGGAGGGGGAACGACTGGTGTTGGAAAGACACTGCGTGCAGCTGCAAGACGACAGTTCGGGTGGGCGTTTTGGGCTTCAGCGAGGGGTCAGGTGCCTCGCGCGATGCGGCCCAACAGCGCGCGCAAGGCCTCGTCGGAAGGTGACGGTGACCCGGCCGCGCCGAAGACCGAGACGTCTCGTGCACCAGCGGGAACCTCGAGCGCCGCGACGAGGACCCGGGCCGCGTCGGCCCTCGAGAGCGTTCGTGCCAGCGTGACGGGCCGGTCGCCGTGCGCGAGGTCGAGCCCACGAGGAGCGGGCCCGTTCGTCAACAAGCCTGCACGAATCACGGCGCCGTCGAGGCTGCTCGCGAGGAGCGCCTCTTCAGCGGCGCGACGCCACGCGAGCAGGTTCCACTTCACGACGTTCAGCGTTCGGGTCAGCCACGTCTGCTGGTGGATGCCCATCGTCGTCATGTAGACGAAGCGCCCCTCGAGGGCCGCACGCTCGGCCGCTCGAATCGTGGCGACCAGCCCGCCGTAGTCGACCTTCTCGAGCGAGGCCTCGCGGGCGAGCCCGGGTGGAACGCCAGCGGTGAAGATGAGGCCGTCGGCGCCAGCCAGGGCCTCGTCGAGCGCCCCGCCCGGCCTCGAGAGATCCGTCTGATGCACCTCGACACGACCGGCGAAGAGGCGGTGCGCCTTCTCGGTGTTGCGCACCACCACCCGAACGCGCCGGCCCTGCGCCAGGAGTGTTTCGGTCGCAAGCAAGCCGGTACCTCGAGTCGCACCGACGACGACGATGGTCTTTTTCATGTGCAGGCCTCCGTTCGCATCTGAAGGTATCGGCCCGCATCGGATTCCTCGAGTTGATGGCAAGAATCGACTACATTCTTCAGCGGAATGACCATCGACCAGCTCGACTTCAACCTGCTGCGCTCGCTCCACCGCCTCCTCGAACTCCAGAGCGTGACTGCCGCAGCACGCGCACTGGGCATCGGACAGCCTGCGATGTCGAAACACCTCGAGCGGCTGCGCAGTGAGCTCAAGGACCCCCTGGTGGTTCGACGGGGGAACCGGCTGTACCTCACCGAGCGAGCGAGCGCGCTGCGCCCCGAGGTGCAAGAGCTCGTGCGGCGCATTGGATTGCTCCTCTCGCCGCCAGCCCCTTTCGTCGCGCTCGAGTCGACCGGCGTGTTCACCATCGCCCTCGGCGACGACGTGGCCGGCGTCATCCTTCCCGTCTTCATGACGGCCGCGGCGACGTCGTGCCCCCGCGTCGACATTCGCGTCCGCGCGCTGAGCCGGCAGACGCTCGGCCAGCTCGACAGTGGCGAGGCCGACGCCGCAGTAGTGCCAGACCTGAGGAAGGAACCGAGCCTCGACCTTCCCTTACTCGACCGCTTCGTCGTCAAGCCGCTCTACGAGGAGCGCTTCGCCGTTGCGTCGAGGACGCGCCGCCGATGGACCCTCGAGGCGTGGCTGGCGGCGAGCCACGTCTTGCCCACACCGCTCGGAGAAAATGACGTGGGCCTTCTGGACCGCGCCCTGGCGTCTCGGCGGCTCCACCGGCGAGTCGCCCTCACCGTTCCGAGCTTCGGGGCTGCCGTGCGTGTCGTCGAACGAACCGACCTCATTGCGACCCTCCCACGCGCCTTCGTGCGTTCGGTCGCGCCCTCGCTGTTCCTCGCCGAGCCCCCGCTCACGGTGCCAGTTCCCACGCCGCTCCTCGTCTGGCACCCGCGCCACTCGACCGATCCCCGACACCGATTCCTCCGGCAGGTGCTGATGGAAGGCGCCGCAGCGCTCTTCTGAAGGATCGGTGACAAGCGGATGTGCGCGTCGTTTCCGTCGAATGTCCGGCGGGCTCCAAACGCAAGACCGACGTGAGTCGTGTGCCTCGCCGCGCAAGCGGTTGATCAGCCCGGGTACCCGACCGAGAGGGCGAACAGGTTTGCCACGGGGCCGCTCACTGCGCCTTCACGCACTTCGCCGTGTCGGCCCCCGTGTGCGCGCACGCCTCGCCCTCGCGGCAGCACTGGTCCATGCACTGGCGATGGGCGCAGCGACACCGGCCGGCGGCGAGGTCGGAGCCAGCACAGTCGTCGCTTTGCGGAACCCCGGCATCGAGTGACTCGCGCGCGACCTTCTCGGCGGCGCGGTCGATGGCGCGGTTCACCTGCTTGCAGTCGAGCACCGACCACTCGGAGCGGTACTTCGAGAGCAGGGCCTCCCTCTCGGCAGGGTCGACCTTCTCTTGCTCGAGCTTCTTCCGCAGCTGCACGACCTCGGCCTCGAGCTGCTCTCCGCGCGCGCACGCCAGCGTCCTTGCGTCGAAGGCCTTGCACTCGACGACCCACTTCTGGCCCAGGCGCTCGGCCGCGTCGGGGAACTGGCGGAAGAACGGCGGCAGCTCGCCCTTCACCTCGCGCGCGAGCCACGCCTTCCAGACGCCGGGCCAGAGTTGGTCGCACGACAGCGGAGCGGCCGAGAGCACGAGCGAGAGCACCAGCGACATGTCGCCAGTGTGCTCAGCGAGCGGCCGTTCTGCACGAGCCAACGACAGGGAGCCGCTGCCGAGAGGCTGTCCGCGCAGGTTCTTCGACGTGGTGTGCCGCTCGGCAGGGCCGGTGAGGCGGCGGTCAGCGGGGCCGGTGGAGCGCCGCCACGGCGTTGGCGAAGTGCAGCGCGGGCACGGCCGCGAGCGCATCGTCGAGCGAGCCCTCGGTCCACGCGCTTCGTTGCTGGCCACCGTCGAGATGCGTCGCGAAGGTGCCGTAGCTGCCGTCTTCCAGGCGAGCGATGGCGACGTCGAGCGCCCGCCGGGGTGTGGCGACGAAGAGGACTTCTTCGACCGGCCGGTGCGGCGCGTCCAGCCGTTGCTCGAGCGCCAGCTTGAGCAGCAACGCATCGAGCTCGAAGAAGCGGCTCGTCTTCAGCTCAGGAGGCTCGGTGCTCAACGCCCGGCCCAGCCGACCGAGGACGAGCCCCAGGGGCGCTCGCTGCGAGATGGCCGCCACGGTCGCCGACGCGGCGTGCGCTCCCTGGACGAACCGACGCAGCTCCCGAGGCCGGTCCAACACCTCGAGCGCCCGGCGCACCTCGCTCGGCGTCTCGGCCGAGTCTTCCAACTGGGCGATGACCCACGCGATGACCTGCGTGGTCGTCTGGGCGTCGTGCACCGACCTGGCACCACCGAGCTGCCACCGTCGCGTCGAGACGACGTCTCCGAGGCCACCGTGGAACGCGACCAGCTCCTGGCTCACCCAGTCCTTGAGGAAGCTGGCCTGAGCACGGAACGCGGTCGCCTCGGCTGCGCGCCAGCATCGGTCGATGAGCGCGGCGTGAAGCTCCGCCTGCTGCAGCACGTCGATGCCGACTCGCTTGCGAAACGGCCACAGGCCCCAGAGGTCGTGCAGCGCCCACTCGGCGGAGTCCGCCAGCGCGGCGGTCACCTCGGCCCGTGGGAAGGGCTCACCCGACTCGATGGCAGCCCAGGCCGCGAAGAGCTGGTCGTGGCCATCGCGCGAGGCGCTGCACAGCACACGCAGCCGTGACCACTGACGCTCGCGGAACGCCTGATACACTGCCTCATCGGCCACGGGGTTTTCAGAGCACGGAGGGCGCCGAGATGTCGACGGTGTTGCGCTTCATCGTTCAGTCGACGAACGAGGCCGTGCGCGTCGGCGACCTGCGGCCGCACCTCAAGACGTGGAAGGGCATGAAGCGTGTGGGCGACCGGGAATGGGCCTTCGAAGGTGGCACGCTCACGCTGACCTACGAGGGCCGCCTCGGCGGCGCGGACCTCGTCAACACGGTCCGCTTCGAGGGGCAGGTCCGCGACCTCGAGGCGTCAGACCGCATCATGAAGCTCGCCGACTGGCTCAGCGCGGAGCTCGGCTGGGCCCTCACCTCCAGCGTGGGTTGACGCGCTCTAAATCTAGAACGTCACGCCCGACAGCGTTACCACCCCGCCGCTGTTCCCTTCCAGCAGCCGGAACCCGATGCGCGTCGGCCGCACGCTGGTGACGGCGCCTTCGTCGGCGGTCGGTTCGTCGAGCTCCAGCGCCAGCAGCGCACACCCGACGGTCTGGAGCGACAGGCTCGCCGCGCTCAGCGCCATCCGCGCCTGCCAGCCGGCCTGTTGGTGCTGGGCCTCCAGCAACATCACGCTCACCGGCCCCAGCAGGGGCACGTCGCTGGCGACGAGGTCGAAGCGACCGAAGAGCGGCGTGACGGACGACAGTTCAGCGGAGCGGTCGAGCCACGAGCGTCCGCCACCCGCCGCGAAGCCCGCCTCGCCGGCCACCAGAAAGACGTCTCCGAGGCTGACGGTCTTCGGAGCCGAGGGAACCGGAGTGGCGGCAAGGGTCGCGGCGAGAACGAGCGGAACCATGCAGACGCGCTCAGCAAGGCCCTGACCAGTGGAAGTTCAGGTGGTTGGAGCCGGCTCGTGTGCAACGGATTGCACGCTGACGCAGACAGGCGGGTGGGAGCCTGCACACCTCGTCAGACGCTGCCACGAGCGCGCAGCATGCCAATCCAGAACCTGAGCGCCATGAGGGCGACGAGCGCGGCGAACAGCAGCGCTCCCATGAGGAACCGCGCGCGGGCTTCACGACGGGCAGGCGCGACCGCCGCATCAGCGAACGGAATCGAGTCGGCCAGCGAAACCCATTGCCCATCGAAGTGGACCAGATCGGTCGACCGACTCGACCCATCACGGAGCCCACGCTCAACCTCGCCGGT
>JANRKQ010000055.1:0-44410 GCA_033763395.1 Myxococcaceae bacterium | reverse complement strand
CCCGCTGTGAGCTGGAGCCGAGGGCCAGACGTGCCCCACTCCGGGCAGGAGCCGTTCACGTTCGAATCTCGATGAACCAGGAGGGAGCTGTGGTGACTGTCACCGAAAGGTCCTCGTCCGAAGCACAGTTTCGCGGGGTCTACACCTCACCGATACCGCGACTCGAGGAGCGCCCGCAGCGGCGCCACGAGGTCTGCTTCGTTCACCACGTGCCCCTCGAGCCAGTCGACCTTCAGCCGCTGAATGGTGGCGCGCACCTCGGGCGTCGGCTCGCGCTCGACCTCCGACACGACGCGCGTCGCCTTCGGGTACTGCATGAGAACGGTCGCGACGCTGGCGTCGATGAACGTCTGCGCGCGCTCCCGCACCAGCCGCAGCAGCGCCTCGACCTCGACCAACTGCGAGCGCGGCGTCGTCCACGTCCACGGGTCGAAGGAGCGGCCCGGGCGGCTGAGCTCATCGACGACCTCACAGAGCGCGCTCACCAGCGCCCGCCCCGCGGCAGAGTGCGGAAACTCGGCGCCCGTCGACCGCGCCCACGCGTCCAGCCGACGAAGCTCGAGGCGGTTCACCACCACCTCCGCGGCAACCGCGCGCACCGCTTCTTCCGCGAGCTCGCGCGTCAGGACGAGCACGCCCGACTCGAGGGCGCCCAGAATGTCGGACAGAGGGGGAGTGGAAGCAGACATGCAGGGCCGATGCAGTGGCAGTGGAACCCGTGCGAGGTTTCCCGCTGACGAGCGTCACGGGCCGCCATCGCGGACGCCACCGTCGACGCCGCCGTCGGGAGGCAGCACCACTGGCGCGGGCGTGTACGGCGGTGGGTCGAACCGGCCGGTGCGTCGCCCGGTGAAGCCGGTCTCGAGCGTCAGGGTGGCGCCGACGAGGAAGGGGCCGAAGGCGCAGCCGCCAGTCCAGCCGAGGAACACCTTGCCGTCGGCGATGCCCTCGACGGCGGCGCCGGGCGGAACCACCCGTCGCGTCACCATCGTCGGCCGACACACCGCCACGCCACCGTCCGAGGCGCCTGCGTCACCGACCGCTCCAGCGTCGAAGGAGCCACCGTCAGCCACGCCCGCGTCGAGCGAGCAAGGCTGGTTTCGTAGGGTGCGGCCCTCGATGGTCGTCTCCAGGCGCTCTCCCACGCGGGTGAAGCGCCCACCAGCGAGCGAGACGGCGAGCGCCAGGCACGCGTCGTTCGCGCCGCCCTGCGCGCCGAGGCCGAGGAGGAACCGGTCGTCCTGCGCGTGGTCGACGAGGCCGCTCAACGACTCCGCGCGCTGGCCGGCCGGCAGCATGCGCGTCGAGTCGTTCACCACGGTGAGCTGCTGCAGCTCGAAGCGGTTCTGCGAGAGGTTGGGCTGCGTGATGGCGGCGCGGGCCCAGAAGGCCTCGCTGGGGCACTTCACCTCGGGCTTCGCACAGAAGGCCGTCAGGTCGAGCCGCGCGGGCTGCCCGTTCACCATGCCGAAGTCGACGACACCGCCGTAGCCAGTCTGCGTCACTTCACGCACGGCGCCGCCCACGTCGAGCTTGAGCGTGAGGCGGTCGTCGTAGGTGAGCTCGTAGTTGCCGCTGACGTCGCGGGGGTCGACCTGGCCGGGGCCGGGGCCTGGTTCGACACCACATGCGATGAAGAGGAGCGCAGCGGGGAGGATTCGGGTCGGCACGGGGAGGCGCTCCAGGTCAGGGTTGAAGGGCCAGTGTCCCTTCGGAGTTCGGAGATTCATGACTGAATTCGGCATGTTGGTGGGTGGTCTCCGCCCAAACCAGACATGGACACAGCGGCGGCCAGGAAACGCAAAACCCGTGCGACGACGCCCTCCGCGCCTCCGTCGTCGGCGCATGAGCGCCATCGAGTTCGAGGTCGCCGTCGCCGTCGAAAGACGCGTGGTCAGCCCGGCAAGACGGCCGAAAGGCTCTTCTCGAGCGCGTCGACGAGCAGCCGCGCCTCGTCGATGGAGAGCGACAGCGGCGGCATCAACACCACCACGTTCCCGAGCGGGCGCAGCCACACGCCGTGCTTGCGCGCCTCGAGGCACACGCGAAACCCCATTCGCTCGGCGAAGGCGAACTCGGCCTTCGTCGCGCGGTCCTTCACGAGCTCGACGCCCACCATCATCCCGCGCTGCCGCACCTCGCCCACGTTGGGATGACGGGCCACCCGCGCGAGCCCTTCCGACAGCGCCTGCACCACCGGCTTCATGCGCTCGAGCGTCTGGTCGGTGTCGAAGAGCTCCAGCGAGGCCAGCGCCGCGGCGCAGGCGAGCGGGTTCCCCGTGTACGTGTGCCCGTGGAAGAACGTCTTCGCGTCGGCGAACGGCCCGAGGAACGCCTCGTAGACGCGGTCGGTGGCGAGCGTGGCGGCGAGGGGCAGGTAGCCTCCGGTGAGGCCCTTGGCGAGACACAGCAGGTCTGGCCGCACGTCTTCCTGCTCGACCGCGAACAGGGTGCCGGTGCGCCCGAAGCCCGTGGCCACCTCGTCGCAGATGAGCAGGACGTCGTGTCTTCGACACAGCGCCTCGAGGCCCTTCAGGTAGCCCTTCGGCTGCATCAACATGCCGGCCGCGCCCTGCACGAGCGGCTCGACGACGAGGCCCGCCACCTCATGGCCCTTCTCGGCGAGGAGCGCTTCGGCCGCCGCGAGCGACTCCGACAACACGTCACGGCCCGGCCAGCGGTACGCGTGCGGCGTCGGAATGCGCTCGACGGGAAACAGCAGGTGACGGAAGCGCTCGTGGAACAGGTCCATGCCGCCGACGCTCACCGAGCCGATGGTGTCGCCGTGGTAGGCCTCGCTCAAGGCCACGAAGCGCCGCTTCTCGCGCCGCCCGGTGAGCTGCCAGTACTGGTACGCCAGCTTCACGGCCACTTCGACCGCGGTGCTGCCGGAGTCCGAATAGAAGACGTGTGAGAGTCCCGAGGGCGCCTTCGCGACGAGCTTCTGGGCGAGCTCGATACTCGGCACCGACGCGAGGCCGAGCAGCGTCGAGTGCGCGACCTGGTCGAGCTGGGCCTTCACGGCGGCGTCGATCTCGGGCCGGCGGTGGCCGTGCACGGTGACCCACAGCGACGAGATGGCGTCGAGGTAGCGGCGGCCCTCGGTGTCGACGAGCCAGTTGCCCTCGGCGCGCTCGATGACGAGCGGCTGGTCGTCGGGCCACTGCTGCATCTGGGTGAAGGGGTGCCACACGTGCTTGCGGTCGGCCTCGAGCAGTCCGGCCGTGCGTGACACGCGTGGAGGCGCCTTCACCCGCGCGCGAGGTGGAATCGTCTCGAGCGCCGAGAGCAGCCCGTCGACCTGCGCGTCGGTGTGGGTCGCGGAGAGTGAGACGCGCAGCCGGCTGGTGCCGTCGGGCACCGTGGGCGGGCGAATGGCCTTCACCAGAAAGCCCTGTGCGCGCAGCGTCTGGCTCGCCTCGAGCGCGGCCTCGGGAGCGCCCTGCACCAGCGAGAACACGGCGGAGTCGGTCGACACCTCGAAGCCCAGGCGACGTGCCCCCGCGGCGAATCGCTCGATGTGGTGATGGAGCCTGGCCCGCCGTTGCGGCTCGTCCCGCACGAGCTTCAGGGCGGCGCGCGCTCCAGCGACGACGGCGACGGGCAGGGCGGTGGAGAAGATGAGTGACCGGGCCGTCGAGAGCAGCAGTCGTCGCACGACGCGCGAGGTGGCCACGTACGCGCCGCTGGACCCGAGCGCCTTCGACAGCGTGCCCATCACCACGTCGGGGCGAACGTCTTCCACTTCACACAGGCCTGCGCCGCGAGTCCCCAGCACGCCGGTCGCGTGGGCTTCGTCGACGTACAGCCCGGCCTGGCGCTCCTGACAGAGGCGGGCCAGCGCACGGAGCGGCGCGCGGTCTCCGTCCATCGAGAACACCGTGTCGGTGACGACGAGCTGGCGTCGGCCGCGGTGCACGCCCATGAGCCGCGCGAGCTCCGTCACGTCCCGATGCGGGAACACCACGACGCGCGCACGAGACAGCCGGCACCCATCGATGAGCGAGGCATGGTTGAGCGCGTCGGAGAAGACGACGTCGCCTGCTTCGAGCAGCGCAGGCAGCACCGCCGTGTTCGCCGCGTAGCCCGAGTTGAACAGCAGCGCCGACTCGGTCCCTTCGAACGCGGCGAGCTCGGCTTCCAGGGCGTGGTGTTCGGTGGAGTCTCCGGTGACGAGGCGGGAGGCGCCGGTGCCGAGGCCGAAGCGCTCGAGGGCGTCCCGCGCGGCCGACTTCACGGCGTCGTGGTTCGCGAGCCCCAGGTAGTCGTTCGACGAGAAGTTGATGAGGAGGCGCCCGTCGGCGCGCACGACCGGCCCTTGCGGGCTCGAGAGCGGTTCGAGCGCGCGGGTGAGGCCCTTCGCCTCGAGCTGCGCGAGGCGGGCGGTGGCGAACGCGTCGAGGGGCGACATCGTCACTGCGCGACGGGCTTGTCGACGGACGGCTCGAGCGGCTTCACGCCGGCCTTCTCGAGGAGCGCCATGTCTTCGCCGAACTCGGGGTTCGCGGTGGTGAGGAGCTTCTCTCCGAAGAAGAGGCTGTTCGCGCCGGCCATCATGCAGAGCAGCTGCGCTTCCTCCGACATCTGCAGCCGGCCCGCGGAGAGGCGCACCATCGACGCGGGCATGACGAGGCGCGCGGTGGCGATCATTCGCACCATCTCGGTGAAGTCGACCTGGCGCTGCTGCTCGAGCGGCGTGCCCTCGACGGCGACGAGCGCGTTCACCGGCACCGACTCGGGGTGCTTCGGCTGGTTCGCCAGCGTCACCAGCATCTCGCAGCGCTGCTCGACGGTCTCGCCGAGGCCAATGATGCCGCCGGAGCAGACCTCGATGCCCGCGTCGCGCACGAAGCTCAAGGTGCGCAGGCGGTCCTGGTACGTGCGGGTCGAGATGATGTCGCCGTAGTGGCTCTCGCCGGTGTCGAGGTTGTGGTTGTAGGCGTCGAGGCCGGCGGCCTTGAGGCGTCTGGCCTGGGACTCCGACAGCATGCCGAGCGTGCAGCAGGCCTCCATGCCGAGGGCTTTGACGCCGCGGACCATCTCGAGCACCGAGTCGAACTGCGGGCCGTCCTTCACTTCACGCCAGGCGGCGCCCATGCAGAAGCGGGTGGCGCCAGCGGAGCGCGCCTTCTGCGCGTCGGCGAGCACCGCGTCGACCTGCATCAGCTTCTCGGCCTTCACGCCGGTGTCGTAGCGCGCCGCCTGCGGGCAGTACGCGCAGTCTTCGGGGCAGCCGCCGGTCTTGATGGACAGCAGGCTGCAGAGCTGCACCTTGTTGTCCTTCCACACCGCGCGGTGAACGGTCTGCGCGCGGTAGACGAGGTCGAGCAGCGGCAGCTCGTACAGGGCCTTCACCTCGGCCACGGTCCAGTCGTGCCGCAGCGCGACCTGCGTGGTGGGCGGAGAAGACGTCGGGAGCGTGGGGCTGTGGGCCTCGAGGGTCGTCATGGCCGCGTGGCTACGGAGGCTCCCGAGGCTTGTCAACCAGTTGGGCGCGCGTGGTTGACGACGCACTTTCGTTTCACGTGCCGTCGCGGTGGCGGGTCTCTGCCCACGTTGCAGGCAGGTGTGGCATCGGTGCCATGTCTGTCACGGCGGTGGGATTGAAACCGCCTCAGAACCAATTGAATTCTGGACTCTGCTCTGACGGGCATGTCCCTTGCTGACGGGCCGCGTCATGCTGGGGGCTCCCGAAGAAGGCCGACGGAGTGGAGCTGACGACGAAGGAGCTGGACCCGTGGAGACGACGACCTTTCTCAAGCCGAAGTTTGCGATCTCCGCGCTGCCCGGAACGGGTGAGCTGCAGGTGCAGGTGAAGGCGAACGCCGAGAAGCCGGTGCGGGTGTTCACCCTTCAGGCCTCGGCGGTCCCGACCGCGCACTGACCCAGAGCTGAAGCCTTTCCCGGTCCACCAGGTCCCCGCTGTCCGCGCCTTGACCCCGCGCCTCCCGGTCTGACAGACGGCGCACATGAACCCACCGCTGGCAGCCGTCGTGCTCTGCGCAGGCAAGGGCACGCGCATGAAGTCCGAGAAGGCGAAGGTGCTGCACCCGCTGCTCGGCCGACCGCTGGCGTACTACCCCATCACGCGCGCGTTCGAGTCGGGCTGCCAGCAGGTGGTGGCGGTCGTCGGGCACCAGGGCGAGCAGGTGAAGGCCACGCTGGCGAAGGCGTTCGAGGGCCAGGCGCTCGCGTTCTCGACCCAGGAACAGCAGCGCGGCACCGGAGACGCCGTCGCGGCTGCGCGTGGAGCCCTCACGGGGTTCTCGGGCGCGGTGCTCATTCTCTACGGCGACGTGCCGCTCTTGACGGCGGAGCTGCTGACGAAGCTCGTTTCGGCCTTCCGCGCGGGCAAAGGGCCGCTCGCGATGGTGACGTGCCGACCGGCGAATCCGCAGGGGTACGGGCGGGTGCTGCGGGGGCACGGCCACCGGGTGGAGGGCATCGTCGAGCAGAAGGACGCGACGCCTGAGCAGCGCCTCATCGGAGAGATCAACGCCGGCATCTACGTGGCCGACGCGAAGTTCCTCTGGGGCGCGCTCGAGACCCTGACGCCGCAGAACGCGCAGGGAGAGCTCTACCTCACCGACATCGTGGCGAAGGCCGCGGCGGTGGGCGAGGTGGCGGTGGTCGAGGCCGACGCGCGCGAGGTCGAAGGGGTGAACGACCTGGCGGAGCTCGCCGAGCGCACCGAGCTCATGCGTGCGCGCATCAACGTGCGGCACATGAAGGCGGGGGTCTCCATCGTGCACCCGGCGTCGACGTTCATCGACGAGGGCGTGGAGATCGGGCCCGACACGACGATTCAGCCGAACGTCTGCATCTCGGGCGAGTGCGAGATTGGTTCTGGCGTCACGATTGGGCAGGGCTCGGTGCTGACGCACTCGACGGTGGGTGACGGCACCGAGGTGAAGCCGTACTCGGTGCTCGAAGAGGCCGTCGTCGGCCCGCGCTGTCACGTCGGGCCCTACGCGCGGCTGCGGCCTGGCACGGTGCTGGACGAGGGCGTGCACGTCGGCAACTTCGTCGAGACGAAGAAGACGCGGCTCAAGAAGGGCAGCAAGGCGAACCACCTCGCGTACCTCGGTGACGCCGAGATTGGCGCCGGCTGCAACATCGGCGCGGGCACCATCACCTGCAACTACGACGGCGTGAACAAGCACCAGACGGTGCTGGGTGACGGCGTCTTCGTGGGCTCCGACACGCAGCTGGTGGCGCCCGTGAAGATTGGCGACGGCGCCTTCATCGCGGCGGGCAGCACCATCACCGAGAATGTCCCCGCGAATGCCCTGGGTTTGTCGCGTGTTCCGCAGCAGGTGAAGGAGGGCTGGGCCGAGCGCCGGCGAAAGGTGCTCGAGGGGATGAAGAAGAAGGAGTGACCTGGCCCGGTGAAAGCGGAGCTCGGGCGGGGGCACCAAGCCGGCGAGATGAGCCGCGCGAGATGAAGGCCGGAGCGAACGATGGCGAGCGGGAACTGAAGTGACTGCCTGAACTGCCCCGCTCGCCGGGTGAGCGCAGGCCGCAATCGAGCTGAGAAAAACAGCCGGAATCGAGCTGAGCAATATGTGCGGAATCGTCGGGTACGTCGGTGACAAGCAGGCGGCGCAGGTCCTCGTCGGAGGCCTCAAGCGGCTCGAGTATCGGGGCTACGACTCCGCGGGTGTGGCAGTGCTCGACGGCGGGGCCCTCACCGTGCTGCGCGCCACCGGCAAGCTGAAGCACCTCGAGGGCAAGGTCGCCTCCGAGCAGCCGAAGGGCACCATCGGCATCGGCCACACCCGCTGGGCCACCCACGGGCGCCCCTCCGATGACAACGCGCATCCGCACACGTTCGAGGGCGTGTCCGTCGTGCACAACGGCATCATCGAGAACCACCTCGCGCTGAAGGCCGAGCTCAAGGGCAAGGGCCACGTGTTCGCCAGCGAGACGGACAGCGAGGTCTTCGCCCACCTCATTCGCCAGGAGCTCAAGGCCGGCAGCGACCTCGTCGCCTCCGTGCGCGCCGCCACCCGCCGCGTGAAGGGCACCTACGCCCTCGTCGTCGTCACCGAGGCCGACCCGGCCCGCATCGTCTGCACCCGGGAAGCGCAGCCCATGGTGCTCGGCCTGTCGCAGGGCCAGAACTTCGTCGCCAGCGACGTGCCGGCGCTCCTCGACCACACCCGCGACGTCATCTTCATGGAAGACGGAGACCTCGCCGTGGTCACCCGCGAGGGCATCGCGCTGACGGATCGCTCCGGCGCCGCTGTCACCCGCAAGGTGACGCGCATCGACTGGACCCCCGGCATGGCCGAGAAGGGCGGACACAAACACTTCATGCACAAGGAGATCGCCGAGCAGCCCCGCGCGATCGCCGACACCCTGCGCGGCCGCATTCTCCGCAGCGAAGGCGACGTGCACTTCGACGGCTGGAACCTCTCAGACGCCCAGGTGAAGTCGATGGAGCGCGTGTGGATTCTCGCCTGCGGCACCTCGTTCCACTCGGGCCTCGCCGGCAAGTGGATGATCGAGTCGCTCGCGCGCATTCCCGTCGAGGTCGAGCTCGCCTCCGAGTTCCGTTACCGCGACCCCCTCGTCTCGAAGCAGCAGCTCGCCGTCGCCATCAGCCAGTCCGGTGAGACGCTCGACACCCTCGCCGCCATGCGCGAAGCGAAGGCCCGCGGCGCTACCACCATGACGCTGTGCAACGTCATCGGCTCGGCCATGACGCGCGAGGCCGACTTCACCGTCCTCACCAACGCCGGCCCTGAGATCGGCGTCGCCTCGACCAAGGCCTTCACCACGCAGCTCGCCGGCCTCTACCTGCTCGCCATCAAGCTCGGGCGCCTCAAGGGCACCCTCGACGCGAAGGCCGCGCAGGCGCACCTCGAGAAGCTCTCCGAGGTGCCGAAGCTGATCGAAGCGGTGCTCCACACCGAGGCGAAGGTGAAGGAGATCGCCCGCACGTACCTCAACGCCCAGGACTTCCTGTTCCTCGGCCGCGGGCCCATGCAGTCGGTCGCGCTCGAGGGCGCGCTCAAGCTCAAAGAGATCTCGTACATCCACGCCGAGGGCTACGCCGGCGGTGAGATGAAGCACGGGCCCATCGCGCTCATCGACGAGAAGATGCCGGTGGTGGTGGTCGCGCCGAGCGAGCCCCACGTGCACTACGAGAAGATCATCGGGAACATCGAAGAGGTGCGCGCGCGCGGCGGGCAGGTCATCGCCGTCGTCGAGGCCGGAGACGCCCACGTGCACGGCCTCGCCAACCACGTCATCGAGATTCCGAAGACGAGCGCCCTCATCGCGCCCATCGTCGCCACGGTGCCGCTGCAACTGCTCGCGTACCACGTGGCCGACTTGCGCGGCACCGACGTGGACCAGCCGCGCAACCTCGCCAAGAGCGTCACGGTGGAGTGAGGGGGCTGCCGCCCGCCCCCGCGCCGGTTTGAGGACGGTCACCCCTGGCGAGCCACCCGCAGGAGTCGATCGCGAAGGGCGGCGCGGTAGTCAACAACCTCGGCGTGACTGACACCGCCGGGGGGATTGGCCGGAATCGGCAGCGAGTCCAGCAGCCATGCCATCGTGGCGGGGGTGACGCCTGCGTCCTTCTGCTGGGCGCGGCTCAGCGAGTCTTCGACGCGCAAGCCTCGTCGCTCGAGCAGCATGACGTCGACGAGGTCGCGGATTTCGCTGCGCTCCACGAGCGTGCACAGCTTGTTCACGAAGATCTCGGCCGCGGTGTCGGTGACGACGCCGTCTCGCTCGACCTTCTCGAACTGCTGCACGGTGTAGTCGCGGACGAGGTCGACCTTGAGTGCTTCGTCGCTGAAGTGAACGACGAAGCGTCTGAAGTCGGGTGAGGTCGTCACCGGCGTGACGGTTCCGCCCAGTTCGGCCGCGGCGCGGCGAAGGGCCTGCTCGCCGGGCACCATCGCGTCGGGCTCGATGGTGAAGAGGTCGAGGTCGTCCGTGCCGCGGTGCGCGAGCTCCCAACCGGCGAGCACGGCGCCGCCCGTGAGGAAGTAACCCGTCGGCTGGTGACGGAAGAAGGCCCGCGCGAGCGCGAGCTGCCGGTCGGTCAGCCTCCCCAGGCTAGGCAAGGCCGCGCTCCGCCCAGGCGGTGAGCAGCCACGTCCAGAACGCACGCCGTCGGCCGAGGTAGCGCGAGATGAGTGGGAACAGCCGGCGCACTTCGGCGACCGTGGTGAACTCCCACACGTCGGGGTCGCGCGCTTCACGCATCAAGCGGCCGAGCAACTGGGCGCGTTCGTCATCGGAGGCCTGCGCGAGCGCCGCCCGGAACTGGCCGACGGTCGTCGGCTCGCTCCAGAGGAAGTACGGCCGCTCGTTCGGATCCGAAAACCGCATCGGGCCCGAGCCTAGCCCCGCTTCCGCTCGACGCGAACGCGCGCCTGATCGCGGAACTGGTGCGAACACTGTGGTGGGCCCAGCTCGTCAGTGCGTCACGCGCCCGTGCACGAGGCGCTCGAGCTCGACGAACAGCTCGTCGATCTTCTCCTTGCTCAGCTTCCCCTGCGCCCGCCACACCGCCTTCCCCGCCGCGTCGAGCACCAGCACCGTCGACGACTTCGACGGCAGGTTCCACGGCGCCGTCGTCATCGACCCCTTGAAGTCGAGGTAGACCGGCACGTTCACCTTCTTCTCGATGTCCTTCACCGCGGCGAGAACGAAATTGCGGGCGGGGAACCAGTCCCACGCCGAGACGTTGGCCACGGCCACCACCGACACCTGTTCGGCCATTCCCGGCTGGCGGGCCCGCTCCGTGAGCGCGTCTTTCACGTGCTGGTTGAGCCCGGTCGAGTCGCGGTCTTCGTAGAAGAGGACCGTCGGCTTCTGCCACAGGGTGCTCAACTTCGTGAAAGAACCGCTGGAATTTTCGACGGTTGCATCCAAGACGACACCTCCGTCTGCCCGGGCGAGGGGTGCTGACAACAGGAGGGCGACCACCACGGCCGACCCCCTCGAACCGATTGCTGCACCCGGCATTGGACGCTAGCTATACAAAGGTTGTACGAACCCTGCAACGCGCCGCCGATCACGGCATCCAAGCGGCGCGAAAGGATTCATCGAGATGACGAGCATCGCAACATCGACGATTCCAATGGGTGCCGAGGCGGCGCTGGCGGCGTTCCAGGTCGAACTGGAGCGGGTGCTGGCCCAGGTATTGGTGCTGCCCGATGAGGCGACGATGGACCCCCGCTGGTCGCGGGCGATGGTCGAGCTGCGGGCGTACACGCTGCGGCCGGCGAAGCGGGTCCGGCCCACCTTGATGGTCGCCGGCTGGGCCATGGCGTCGGGCGGCCTGGGGCACGGCATTCCGCAGGGCGTGCAGGAGTTCGCCGCCGGGCTCGAGCTGCTCCACACCTTCATGCTCATTCATGACGACGTGGCCGACCGCGCCGCGACCCGTCGTGGAGGCCCGTCGCTCCACCGCGTGCTGTCGGCAGGCAAGTCGGGTGAAGACCTCGCCGTCGTCGTGGGTGACCACGTCTACTCGCGGGCCGTCGAGGTGATGCTCGCCAGCGGCCTGCCGCACGCCGCCGCCGCCACGCGGTACATGATGACCATCTGCCGACACACCGCGGTGGGCCAGTACCTCGACATCGACCTCGCCCGCACGCCGCTGGCCGACGTGAACCTGTTCCAGACGCTGAAGGTCGCCAACCTCAAGACGGCCCGCTACGGCTTCGTGGCGCCGCTCATCGCCGGCGCGATGCTGGGCGGCGCCGACAAGGACCTCGTCGAGCAGCTCGAGCGCGTGGGGCGCCAGGTGGGCATGGCGTTCCAGCTCCGCGACGACCTCATCGGCCTCTTCGGCGACGACGCAGTGGCCGGCAAGGACGGCGGCGGTGACTTCATCGAAGGCAAGCGCACGTTCCCCGTGGTGGCCGCGTGGACGCGCGCCGACGCGCAGGGCCGCGCGCAGCTCGAGCAGCTGTGGGACGGCGACGTGCGTGACGCCAGGGCGCTCGCTCTGGCGCGCAGCGAGGTGAACCGGTGGGGCGGTCGCGAGGCCACCCAGCGCGTCATCGAGCGCATGACCCGGTCGGCGCGGCGCACGCTGCAGGCGCTGCCCTCTGGCTCCGGCGCGCGGCTGGTGCTCGACGGCCTCATCGCCCGCATGGTCCGGAGGGCCCGGTGAGCCGAGCCATCGTCATCGGCGCAGGCGTCGGCGGGCTCACCGCGGCGATGAAGCTGGCCCACCAGGGCTGGCAGGTCGACCTCTACGAGAAGCTCGACGTGCCGGGCGGGCGCTGCGGCCGGGTCGAGGCAGGCGGCTTCACGTGGGACCTCGGGCCCACCATCATGTTGATGCCGTTCGTGTTCGAGCAGGCCTTCGCCTCGGTCGGTCGAAAGCTGAGCGACTACCTCGAGCTCAAGCGCTGCGACCCGAACTACCGCATCACCTTCCGCGACGACTCGACCATCACGCTCACCAGCGAGCTGACGCGCATGCGCGACGAGCTCGAGCGCCTCGAGCCGGGCAGCTTCGAGCGCTACCTGCGCTTCCTCGCCAGGGGCCGCGATCGCCACGACACCTCGCTCGAGCGCTTCGTCACCAAACACTTCGACTCGTTGCCGCAGTTCCTCACGCCGGCGAACCTGCCGCACATCTTCCGCATCGGCGCGCACCAGAAGCTCTTCAGCCAGGTGTCGAAGTCCTTCCGGGACGAGCGGCTGCGCCAGACGATGTCGTTCCAGACGATGTACCTGGGCGTGTCGCCCTACGAGGCGCCGGCCGTCTTCTCGCTGCTCCCGTACACCGAGCTCGCCGTCGGCATCTGGTACCCGATGGGCGGCATGGGCGCGATTCCCCGCGCGCTCGAGAAGGTGTGTCGCGAGCTGGGGGTGACGCTGCACTACCAGAAGCCGGTCAGCCGCATCGTCGTCGAGCAGGGGCGCGCGACCGGCGTGGCGTTTGCCGATGGCTCCGTCGAGAAGGCCGACGTGGTGGTGTGCAACGCCGACTACCCCTGGGCGGCCAAGCACCTCATCGACCAGCAAGTGTCGAGCCGGCCCGAGCTCGAGAGGAAGCGCTACACCTCGTCGGGCTACATGCTCTACCTCGGCGTGAAGCGCCGCTACGACGAGCTGCTCCACCACAACGTCTATTTCGGCAACGACTTCGAGGGCAGCTTCCGCAACATCTTCGAAGAGCTGAAGGTGCCCGAAGACCCGAGCTTCTACGTCAACGCGCCCGCGCACACGGACCCGGCCATGGCGCCCGACGGGAAGGACGCGCTGTACGTGCTGGTGCCGGTGCCGCACCAGGCGCCCCACCTGGACTGGAAGGTCGAGGGGCCGAAGCTCCGCGCGAAGGTGTTCGCCCGCCTCGCCGAGCTGGGCCTGAAGGACCTCGAGCGCGACGTCGAGGTCGAGCGCGTCATCACGCCCGATGACTGGGCCCGCGAGCTCAACCTCGAGCGCGGCTCGAACTTCGGCCTGGCGCAGAACATGTTCCAGATTGGGCCGTTCCGCCCGAAGGTGTGGGACGACCGCATCGGCGACCTCTATTACTGCGGCGCCTCGGTGCAGCCCGGCACGGGCGTGCCGACGGTGATGATCTCAGCCGACCTCTGCGTGAACGCCATCGCGCAGCGCGCCTCGGTGAAGCCGGCCGGCCGGTCGGCGAAGGCGTCGCCCGCGCCTGAGGTGACGCTGCCGGCCGCGGCGCGCCTGGAGGCGCAGGCCCCATGATGACGCCCGCCGCCACAGCGCTCGCCGTGAGGCCCGACGCCGGGACGACGTCGTTGGTGGCCGAGGGCTACGCGCGGGCGAAGGCGGTGACGCGGTTCCACGCGCGCTCGTTCTTCTTCTCGAGCGTCGTGCTCTTCGGCGCGCGCCGCCGCGGGGCGTTCGCGCTCTACGCGTTCTGCCGCCGGCTCGACGACCTTGTCGATGGTGACAACCTGGGCGACGGCTCGGTCGCGACGCCCTCGGCCTCACCCCAGCAGCTGGCGGAGCGCCTGGCCCTCGCGCGCGCGGCCGTGTCGTCGCTCTACGGCACCGGCGCCGGCGCGTCGTGGCGGGAGCTGCCGTGGCACGAGTCGGAGGCCGCCGCGTTTCGCGACACCGTGGCGCGCTACGCCATCCCCGAGCGGCCGTTTCAAGAGCTCATCTCGGGCATGGAGATGGACCTCACGAAGACGCGCTACGCCACCTTCGACGAGCTTCACCAGTACTGCTACCGGGTCGCCGGCGTGGTGGGCGAGATGATGACGCCGGTGCTCGGCCACGCGCACGAGCGCTGCCTGCCCTTCGCAGCCGACCTCGGCGTCGCCATGCAGCTCACCAACATCCTTCGCGACGTGAAGGAAGACCTCGCGCGCGGGCGCCTCTACCTGCCGGCCGACGAGCTGACGGCGTTCGGCCTCGGCCCGGCCGAGCTCGAGGCCTGGCGTCACGGCGCGAAGGTGCCCGAGCCGAAGTGGGACGCGTGGAAGGCCTTCATGCGGTTCCAGGTCGCGCGCGCCCGCGCGTTCTACCGGCGCTCCCTCTTCGGCGTGCCCGACCTACGCGGCTTCGGCAGCCAGCGCGTGGTGCGGCTGATGGCGGCCGTCTATGGCGGCATCCTCACGGACGTCGAGCGCCGCGGCTTCGACGTCTTCTCGGGCCGGCCGCACCTGACGCTGCCGCAGAAGCTGCTGAGGGCCGTGCCCGTGCTGCTGACGCCCAACCCGCGGGCCATCGGCCCTTCCACCGAAGTCCCCATGCCTCGCCTCGAGGCCTTCACGTCGCAGGAGGCCGCGTGAGCGTGCTCGAACGAGTCCCCCGCAGCTCCCGCTTGTCGGGCTTCCATCGCCTGGCCGTGAGCGCGCGCCGCCAGCGACTGGTGGAGTCGACCTGGCTCGCGCCAGAGCGCGCCCGCACGCTCGAGCACGTGGGGTGCGGCCTCACCGAGTCCGACGCCGACGCGATGGTCGAGAACGTCATCGGCCTGCACGCGCTGCCCCTGGCCGTCGCTCTCAACTTCCGCGTCAACGGCGTCGACCGCGTGGTGCCGATGAGCGTCGAGGAGCCCAGCATCGTCGCGGCGGCCAGCTACGCGGCGCGGCTCGTGCTCGACGGGGGTGGCTTCACCGCCGAGGCCGATGAGCCGGTGCTGACGTGTCAGGTGCAGCTGCTCGACGTGCCCGACATGGCCATCGCCCGCGACCGCATCCTCGCGGCGAGGCCCTCGCTCCTCGCCGAGGCGGACGCCCTCATTCCGTCGATGGTGGGCCGGGGTGGTGGGGCGCGCGACCTCGAGGTGCGGCTCCTCGGAGACTGCCTGGTGGTGCACGTGCACGTCGACGTGCGCGACGCCATGGGCGCCAACACCGTCAACACCGTGGCCGAGGGCCTGTCGGAGTCGCTCGAGGACCTCTCGGGGGGGCGCGTGGGCCTGCGCATTCTCACCAACCTGTCCGACCGCCGGAAGGTCACCGTGCGCTGCCGCGTGCCGACGTCGTCGCTCGTGTCGAACGGCTTCCCCGACGGGGCGGTGGTCGCGCGGCGCATCGTCGAGGCCCAGCGCTTCGCCGAGCTCGACGTGTACCGGGCCGTCACCCACAACAAGGGCGTCATGAACGGCGTCGACTCGGTGCTGCTCGCCTTCGGCAACGACTGGCGCGCGGTCGAAGCCGGGGCGCACGCGTGGGCCTCGCGGTCGGGCACCTACGCGCCGCTCACGCGCTGGTGGTGCAACGACAAGTGGCTCCTGGGCGAGCTGACGCTGCCGCTGGCCACCTCGACGGTGGGTGGGGCTGCACGCAACCACCCGGGCGTGAAGCTGGCTCTCGAGCTGGCGCACGTCACGTCGGCGAACGACCTCGGCATGCTGGCGGCGGCCGCGGGCCTGGCGTCGAACCTCGCGGCGCTCAAGGCGCTGTCGACCGAAGGCATCAACCGGGGCCACATGGCGCTGCACGCGCGGCGCGTCGCGGCCGAGGTGGGCGCGGCGGGTGACGAGGTGGCGGCGGTCGCGGCCCGGCTCGCCGAGGAGCGCTGCTACCGGCCCGAGCGCGCGCTCGAGATTCTCGCCGAGGTGAAACGGAGCCCCGGCACGTCATGAAGCGGGTCGCCGTCATCGGAGGAGGCATCGGAGGCTTGACGGCCGCGGGCGTGCTCGCTCGAAAAGGCCACCAGGTGACGTTGTTCGAGGCGACCGACGCGCTCGGCGGCAAGGCCGGCACCGTCTCGCTCGGCGGCCTCACCTTCGACACCGGCCCCACGGTGATGACGATGCCCGACACCGTGCGGGCCACCTTCGGCGAGCTCGGCGCGGAAGACCTGATGCCGCGCCTCGAGCGCGTCTCGCTGCAGACGCGCTACCGCTGGTCCGACGGGCGCGTGTTCGACTGCTGGGAAGACCTGGGGCGCGCCGCCGACCAGGCTGACGCGCTGGAGCGTGATGGCGCCCGCTCGCTGCGCGCGTTCTTTCGCGAGGCCGAGACCATCTACCGCGCCGCCGGGCAGCCGTACCTCGAGGCGCCGTACGAGACGATGATGGGCTTCATGGCCCGGGCCGCGCGCAACGGGCTCTCGACGCTCGTCACCGGCCTTAAGCTGTCGACGCTCGACGGGCTGGCGCGCGCGCACTTCTCGGGGCCCCACCTCAGGCAGTTCGTCGGTCGCTTCGCCACCTATGCGGGCGCCTCTCCGTACGAGGCGAACGCCGCCTTCGCGATGATCGCCCACATCGAGCGGGCCTTCGGCGTGCACCACGCGGTGGGCGGGCTCGGCGGCATCGTGCGCGGGCTCGAGCAGGCGGCGCGCCGCAACGGCGTCGAGGTGGTGCTGGGACGAAAGGCGACGCACACCGCGCGTGGGCCTGAGTTCATCGTCGACGAGCGCGCCTTCGACGCGGTCATCGTCAACGCGGACCCGCTCCAGCACAAAGGTGACGTCGGGCAACCCCTCACGATGTCGGGCTACGTGGTGATGTTCGAGGCGCCCACCCGCCTGGCCCTGCCGCACCACACGATTCTGTTCTCGGCCGACTACGCGAAGGAGTTCGCCGAGCTGAGCGCCGGCCGCGTCGCGGAGGAGCTGACGATTCACCTCTGCCACCCGGCGGCGACCGACCCGACGATGGCGCCCGCGGGAAAGAGCGGGCTCTACGCGATGGTGAACGTGCCGCCCATGCCCGCTGGAGAAGAGGCCCGCTGGCCTGAGCACGCCCGCCGCCTCGAGGCGTTCATCCGCGCGCGGGTGAAGGCGCTGGTGCCCGAGTTGAGCGACGTCGCGCTCACCACCGTCGCCGAGCGCACGCCCGTCGACCTGGCGAAGAAGGGCGCGCCGAGGGGCTCCATCTACGGGTTCCTGCCGCACGGCCGGTTCGGCCCCTTCAAGCGGCCCGCCATTCGGGGCGAGCAGCCCGGGCTCTTCTTCGCCGGGGGTGGCACCCACCCGGGCGGCGGCGTGCCGCTGGTGATGTTGTCGGGGCGCTTCGCCGCGGGCCTCACCGCCGCGCACCTCGGAGGCCGCTCATGACGCGCGTCGAGCTGCCAGCCCAGGGCGGCGCGTACCGCTGGTACTCGGCCGACGTGGTGGCCGGTGACTCCACCGCGCTGTTCGCCTTCATGCTGGGGAGCGTCTTCTCGGGCCGCTACGCCGGCTCGCACAAGAAGGGCGGCTCGCCGCGAGAGCACGCCGCGGTGCACTTCGCGCTCTACGAGAAGGGCGTTCGCGTCGCGTGGGTCGTCAACGAGTTCCAGGACGTCACCGTCGAAGACGACGGGCGCACCCTGCGGCTGGGCAGCTCGTTCCTCACCTGGCGCGACGACGGCTTCACCATGCACGTCCAGGGCTCGCAGACGGCGTGGGTCGAGCCCATCGAGGCGCGGCTCGACTTCCAGGCCGCCGCGCCGCTGGGCGCCGAGCAGTCGGTGGTGAACGGTCTGGTGCACCGCTGGCAACCGCTGTGCGTGCGGGGCACGGCGCGCCTGGTGGTGCCGTCGTGGGAGCTCGACCTGGTGGGCCTGGGCTCGCACGACAGCCACGCGGGTGACGTCCCGCTCGGCGCCGGCGGGTTGTCGGGGTTCGACCGCATTCGCACGCACCGCGAGGCCGTCTCATCGATTCGCCTGCGGCCCTGGGGCGCGCCCGCGCTCCTCGCCGAGGTGCGCGAGGGCCGGCTGTCGGTGTCGCGCCATGACGAAGAGGCGCCGAGCGCGCGCTCGAACTGGGGCCTGCCGCTGCCGTCGACGCTGGGGGTGGGCGGCTCGCCGACGCTGCTCGAGTCGTCTCCTTTCTACGCGCGCCTCGAGGCCAGCGAGCCCGGCGCGCACGTCTTCGCCGAGGTCGCCGACTTCGAGCGCTTTCACGGAACGTCGGGGGCGCGCGTCGCCGCCGGGAAGGCCGTCGCATGAACACCTTCGTCACCGCCTGGGCCATCGTCGCGGGGCTCTTCTCGGCCGTAGCCGTCTACCGCCTGCGCTTCTGGAAGCGGCCCGAGGCCCAGCAGCGGCTCCGGCGCCGGCCCCACGTGCTGTTGATTCGCCCGGTGGACGCGCCCACGCCGCTCGAGCTCGAGAACCTGGCCACGCCCATCGACTACCCGGGTGAGCTGACGCACGTGGTGGTGTCTCCGTTTCGCCCCCGGCTCGGCTCGGCCAACGTGCGCTGGCTCGCGTCTGACCCGCTGACGCGGAACCGCAAGGTGGGCCACATCGCCTACGCGCTCGCGACGCTGCGCACCGGGCCCCAGGGCCCGCGCGAAGAGACGATGGACGAGCGCCCCGACGCGCTGCAGGCCACCGTCGACCAGGTGGTGCTGTGCGTCGACGCCGACGTGCGGGTCGACGCGGCGCTGGTGAACTCGCTCGTCGACGAGCTCAAGCATGGCGCGGCGGCGGCCTCGGCGGCGCCCCGGCCCGACGTCTCGGAGTCGATGGGCGGCCGCTGCGTGCGCGGGCTGCTCGTGCAGTCGCACCACGCCTTCGAGGTGCTCGACGTGATGTCGGCCGGCGCGCCGGCCCTCTGCGGCAAGGCGCTCGCGCTGTCGCCGGTTGCCGCCGACGAGTTGGTGAAGCTGGCGAACTGCATCGGCGAGGACCTCGAGCTGGCGGCGGTGCTGCACGAGAAGGGGCTGCCGGTGACGCTGGCGAAGGCCACCGCGCGCGTACCCCAGCCGGTGTCGGTGGGCGTGACGGGGGTCGTCGAGCGCTTCACCCGGTGGATGCAGGTGCTGCGGGCACACCGCGGCGCGCTGTTCCCGTCGATTCCGCTCCTCTTCGCGCCGACGCCGGCGCTCATGGTGCTGGCCTCCATCATGGCCACGCCCGAGGTGGCCGGCGCCTTGTCGTTTCTCGTGGCGGCGCGCATCACGCTCGCCAACACGCAGGACAACCGCGGGGGCTTGCGGTTCGAGTGGTTGATGGCCGAGGTGCTGCTGTGGGCCGCGTGGCTCAATGCACTCAAGCAGGGCAGCACCGTGCACTGGCGAGGGCGCCGCTTTGCGCTCAAGGCCGGCGGGCGCATGGAAGCGCTGTCGTCGTCGGGGGAGGCTTCATGATTCGAGACGCCAAAGGCGGGCTCTTTTCCCGCGTCATCGATTGGTACATCGGGCGCAAGGTGCGCAGCGCGTTCCGCGGGGTGTGGGTGCGCGGGCAGCTGCCCTCGTCGCGCGACGGCCTCGTCGCGTACCTCAACCACTCCAGCTTCTGGGACGGCTTCATCGCCCACCAGCTCGGCCTCGCCGCCGGCTGGGACTCGTACGCCGTGATGGAGGAGCAGAACCTCGCGAAGTACCCCTTCCACACGCGCATCGGCGCCTTCTCGATTCGCCGCGGCGACCCCCGCAGCGCCGTCGAGACGCTCAAGTATGCGAAGACGGTGCTCTCGCGGCCCAACGCCTGCGTCATCATCTTCCCGCAGGGTGAAATCCGTGCCGGGCAGGGCCCGCTGGGTGAGCTGTCGCGCGGCGTCGAGGTGCTGGCCCGCTCGTCGAAGAAGCCCGCGGTGCCCATCGCCATCCGCTACGCGTTCCTCGAGCACGAGCACCCCGACGTGCTCATCGAGGTCGGCACGCCCCACGCGGCCGGAGACCTGGCCCGGTACGAGTCCTCGCTCGGTGAAGTCTACGAACGGGTGTTGTCAGCGAGGTCCACCGAGGGCTTCACAGCGGTGGTGAGAGGACGTAGGGGCGTTCAAGAACGGTGGGACGCCGTGCGCCGGCTCCCGGCGTCGAAGGTCACCGAGGAGGGCCCGCGTCAGCAGCACGCGGTGCAGTCGTGATGGAGCGCACGTACCGAATCAACATCGCGGCCGAGATGAGCGGCGTCTCGGAGGGCCTCATTCGCGCGTGGGAGCGCCGCTACGGCGTGCTCAAGCCGCGGCGCACGCCCTCGGGCTACCGCGCCTACACCGAGGCCGACATCTCGGTGCTCAAGCGCCTCAAGCAGCTCACCGAAGAAGGAGTGTCCATCGCCGAGGCGGTGAAGCTGCTGCCGAGCATCAAGCGCGACGTGAAGGAGACCCTCGAGCGGGCCGAGCGCGCCACCGTGCGGGCCCCCAAGGCGGGGCAGACCGACCGCTGGCGCCAGGAGATTCTGGTGGCCGCCGAGCGCCTCGACCAGCAGTCCGTCGAGCAGGTGCTGGACGAGGCCATGGCGTCGATGCCGCCGGTGGCCTTCTTCGACGAGGTGCTGGCGCCGCTGCAGCGCGAGGTGGGCGAGCGGTGGCACTCGGGCACGCTGACCATCGCCGAGGAGCACCTGGTGACACAGGCCGCGCGGCAGCGGGTGGTGGCGCTGCTGCATCAGGCGCCCCGGCGCGCCCGGCAGCACGTCGTGTGCGCGTGTTTCCCCCGGGACGAGCACGAGCTGGGCCTCATGGGCGCGGCCTTGCGCTTCCGGCACGCGGGGTGGCGCGTCACGTTCCTCGGGGCCCGCACGCCAGCGGAGCACCTCGCGCGGGTGGTGCGCGTGACGCAGCCTCAGGTGGTGGCCCTGTCGGTGCTCAACGACGAAGGCCCCGAGGTGTTCCGGCAGACGCTCGAAGAGATGATGCACGAGCGCGGTGCCTCGGCGCAGTTCATCATTGGTGGCCGCGCCGCGGAGAACAACCGCGCCATCGTCGAGGCGCTCGGCGGCCGGGTCATCACCAACGCCGAGGAGTGGGAGACGTTGCTGGGCTGAGCAAACGCCTGGCGCCGGTGCCGGGCTTCAGTCGCAGGTGAGGCCCGCGTCCGACAGCACGCACTGCAGCTGCACGCCGCTTCGCACCGGGCAGCTCAGCTCGAGCTCGAGCACCCCGCCGTCCCTGCAGCGGAGAATCTGCTGGCCGCCGTCGGGGTCGCAGCGCACGCGCCCCACGTTGTTGCAGCGGTCGCCCAGGCCGTTGAGGCTGGTGTCGCACTCGACGGTGTCGCCGCTCTGTCGGCAGCCGCCGGGCCCCCTGCAGTCGCTGATGACGGCCCACGTCTGTTCGCGGCAGGCCAGGAGCCGGGTGGGGGACTCGCACGCGCCGACGTTCTCCTGTGCGCACGGGCCACCCGCCTTCGGCATCGGGTTCATCGGCGTGCCACACGCCAGACCGACTCCGAGCGCCACCACCACCAGGACCAGCGTCGAGCGTGCCATGACGGGGCGCAGCCTACGCGCAACGGCCCGGTGCCCCAACCGGTGAGCGACTTCACGATGCGGGCGGTGGGCCGGGGGCGTAGAAGCTCTGGCGTGGACTGGTTCGAGCACGTCGACCCGCGCCTGCGCGACGGCCTTCGCGCCGAGCTCCTGCGGCGGGCGCACGCGCCCGGTGAGGGGCTCCCGCGCGGCGTCACCGTCGTGCTCGCGGGCCATCGCGCGGCCGGCAAGTCGACCCTGCTGAGGCCCGTGGCGACCCTGCTCCAGCGTCCGCCAGTCGACCTCGACGCGCACCTCGAGGCGACGCATGGGCGCTCGCTGCGCAGCTGGGTGGCCGATGACGTGACGTCGTTCCGCCGGGCCGAGCGCGAGGCGTTCCTCGCCCTGCCTCGCGGCGTCGTGGTGGCCGTCGGCGGCGGCTTCTTGTCGCACCACCCCGAGGCGTTGCTCGGCTGCGTGACGGTGCTGGTTCCTCTCAGCTTCGAGACGTACCGCGAGCGCCTGCTGGCGGACACCAGCCGTCCCCGCTTGAGGCCGGAGCTGCCCCTCGAGGCCGAGCTCGAGATGGTGTGGCACGAGCGGGAGGCGCTCCATCGCCGGGTGAAGACGCTGTCGCTCGTCGACGTCGCCCTCGCGGCCCGGCGCCCGGCGCGCGCGCGGCGCGTGGTGACGCTCCCGCCCTTCACGCACCCCGTCGAGTTCGCCTGGAAGGCCCGCCACGCCGGCGCCGAGGTGCTCGAGGTGCGCACCGACCTCACGCCGCTCGAGGTCGACCTGACGCCCGTCGCCCGCGCGCTGCCGGTGCTGGTGGCCGAGCGGGGGCCGCTCGCGCCCGCGTCGTGGCGGTCGCAGGCCTCGCTGCTCGACGCCGCCGACGGTGACGTGCGCTCGTTTCACGCCGAGGCGCCGCTGTCGGCAGACGATGCCGTCGCCCGGTGGGCGTCGGTGCCTGGGGGCGCGCACCTCAAGCACGTCGAGCCGCTGGGCGACCTCCGCCAGGCGCACCGGCTCGTCGAGACGCAGCGCCGCCTCATCGAGCGCTTCGGCGCCGACCGCGTGACGGTGCTCGCCACGGGGCCGCTGGCCCTGCCGTTCCGGGCGCTCCTCGCGCTCGACAACGCCCTCGACTACCTCGCGCTCGAGCCGACGTGGGCCGCGGCGCCGGGGCAACGGCTCGTCGCGGACGCGGTGCGGGCGAGCCAGCGGGCCCGGGTCGACTCGCGCACGCAGCGCCTGGGCATTCTCGGCCACCCCCTGGCGCACTCACGGAGCCCCCGCCTGCACGCGCAGCCCTTCGACCGCCTCGACGTTCCGCCCGACACCGACGTCGCCACCCTGCTCGAGGTGCTGAAGGCCCACTACCGGGGCTTCGCCGTCACCAACCCCTTCAAGAAGGCCGTCGCCCGGGCCGTCGGTGCGCCGCGGCCGGCGGTGAACACCCTGGTGCGCGACCTCGAGGGCTGGGCCTCGTTCAACACCGACCGCGAGGGCGCCGCGGCCGCGCTGGCGGTGCTGCTCGAGCGCACCGGGGCGCGGCGGGTGACGGTGCTCGGAGACGGCGGCGCCACCGACGCGCTCAAGGACGCTGCCTCGCAGCTGGGCCTCGAGCTGCTGGTGATGCCGCGCGAGACGGCCGGGCCCGTGACGACGAAGGCCGTGGTGTGGACGTGGCCCGCGCCCGTCGAGGTGCCTGCGTCGCTGCGGCTCGACGGCGCGCTGGTGGCCGTCATCGCATACGGGGCGCCGGCCCGCGCCATCGCGGCGTCGATTCGGGCGCGCGGCGGAACCCCGCTCAAGCTGGGGCCCCGCTGGTTCGTCGCGCAGGCCCGCCGCCAGCGGTCGCTCTGGGAGTCGTCGACATGAACACCTTCGGGCACCTGTTCCGCGTCACCACCTTCGGAGAGAGCCACGGCCCTGCGATGGGCGCCGTCGTCGATGGATGCCCGGCCGGCGTCCCGCTCACCCGGGCCCAGGTGCAGCGCGCGCTCGACCGCCGCCGCCCGGGCCAGAGCGCGCTCACCACGGCCCGCAACGAGCCCGACCAGGTCGAGCTGCTCTCGGGCGTCTACGAAGACAAGACGCTGGGCACGCCCATCGCGGCGCTCGTGCGCAACCAGGACCAGCGCAGCCAGGACTACGACGCCCTCAAGACGAAGGAGCGCCCGGGCCACGCGGACCGGGTCTGGCGTGCGCGCTTCCAGCACCGAGACCCCCGCGGCGGCGGCCGGACGAGCGGGCGCGAGACGCTGTGTCGGGTCATCGGTGGAGCCATCGCCGAGGCCCTGCTGTCGCGCGAGGTGCCGGCGCTCCGCGTGGTGGCGTGGGTGTCTCAGGTGGAGCGGTTCGTCGCTCCGCCGCCCGCGCTGGGCCTCGTCCGTGAGGCCGTCGACGCGCACGCGAGCCGGGTGCCAGACGCGACGACGGCCGGGCAGGTCGAGGCGCGCATTCTCGAGGCGAAGGCCGAGGGCGACAGCCTCGGCGGCGCCATCACGGTGCGCTGTGAGGGCCTCCCCGTGGGGCTGGGCGAGCCCGTCTTTGGCAAGCTGAAGGCCCGGCTGGCCGACGCGCTCTCGGGCATCGGCGCGGTGACGGGCGTGGTGTGGGGGCCGGCGGACCTGGAGGAGCGCCTTCGGCTGCCGGGCACCCGGTTTCACGCCCCGCGGGCCGACGGCGCGCCGAGCGACGTTTACGGCGGCATTCAAGGCGGGCTGTCGAACGGGGAGCCGCTCGAGGCGCGCGTGCTGTTCAAGCCGACGTCGACGCTCACCGACCTCGCGAAGGCCGGGCGACACGACCCGTGCATCCTCCCGCGGGCGGTGCCGGTGGTGGAGGCCATGACGTCGATGGTGCTGGCCGACTTGTGGCTGTCCTTCCTCGCGGGACCGCACCGGCCATGAGGGCGGCTTGGACGCGCAGGCCTCGACTGGCGCCCGTGGCGGAACGAGGCGAGCCACCGGGCGCCCTCACTGCTGCGCTCGAGCGGCGCGGAGACTTCACCCGGCTGGTGGCCACGCTGCCCACGGACGCGGTGGTGTTCGCCGACGCGCGCGTGCTGAAGCTGCACCCACCTGTGGCGAAAGCGCTGGCGTGTCACCGCGTGGTGCGTGTCACCGCCGGAGAGTCACTCAAGTCGCTCTCGACGCTCGAGCGGCTCGCGCGGCACCTGGTCGACGTTCCACGCTCCGCCACGTTCGTGGCCGTGGGCGGAGGCACGGTGGGCGATGCCGTCACCGTGCTGGCGCATCTCCACAAGCGCGGAGTGCGGTTGGTGCACGTGCCGACGACGATGCTGGCGGCGGTCGACAGCTCGGTGGGCGGGAAGGGCGCGGTGAACGTCGGCGAGGTGAAGAACGCGCTCGGCGTCTTCCACGGCGCGGCCGAGACCTGGCTGTGTCCCGCGTTCTTCGACACCTTGTCCGAGGCGCAGCGACGCGAGGGCCGCCTCGAGGCGTGGAAGATGGCCGTGACGCTCGATGGCGCCAGGTTTGGGCGGTGGAGCCAGCGCGCGCCCACGGACGAAGCGCTCGTGCGCGAGGCGCGGGTGATGAAGGAGTTGGTCGTCGCGGCGGATCCACGTGAGACGAAGGGCGTGCGGGTGGTGCTCAACTTCGGGCACACCTTCGGGCACGTGCTCGAGTCGGTGAGTGGATACCGCGTGCGTCATGGAGAGGCGGTGGGCCTCGGAATGGTGTGCGCGCTCGACGTCGGCGTGGCCCTCGGGGTGACCCCAGAGGCGATCGCCCGAAGGGTGGAGGCGGTGCTCCCGAATGCCGTCGGAGCCCGGGCGCGCCTCGCGCGTCTGGCGTCGGCGAGTCCGGTTGGCGCCGTGCGCCGGCTCCTCGCCGCGGACAAGAAGGGGAGCGGTGGGGCGTTGCGCATGGTGTTGCTGCGGAGCCCAGGTGACTGGACGGTCGCCGAGGTGCCCGAGTCGACGTGGGCGCCGCTGTGGGAGCGCGGGTGGCGCGCGTGAGGCGCTGGTCGTGCGAGCGAGGCGTCAGGAGGGGCAATCGGGCTGAGCCTCCCATGGCTGGTTCACCCGCCGCGCTGAGGACGCGGCACAGTTGGCGCTCGACGTGCGTCTGTCAGTCGTTCCAGGTGTGCCTGTGCTCGTCGTCGTGCGCGCATCCGTCATCTCATTCGTGTCGGTCGTTGTGTGCGTTTGCCTTCTTCTTATCGGATGAGCGCGCCTCATCGCGAGTGTGTCTGTCATCGCGCGTGCGTGCGTCATCGCGCGTGCGTCCTCCATCCCACCCGTGCGTCGTGCCGGAGCGCCCATGAGCGCGGCGATGCGCCCACCCATCTCGAAGTCCGACGCCCACCGGGCGCTGGTGCTGGCCGAGGTGTGTGAAGGGCGGCACGAGCACCTGCTCCCCGAGCCGGCCCTGCGCGCGCGAGACGTCGACGTGCTGTCTCGTGGCCTCGTCGCGCTGCGAGGCGAGGGCGGCGACCTCGACTGTCTCGACGCGGGAGCGCCCTTTCGCTTCCTCGTCACCCAGGCCGCGCTCCGCAGCCCGTACGCCTGGCGCTTCTTGGGCACGCCGCGCCTCGCCGAGCGTCCGCAGCGGCCGCTCTTCGATTCGCTCGCGCGCGCGCTCGGCACCACCTTCGAGCACGACGCGCTCCCGTGGCCTCTCACCGTGCGCTCTCCGCGCGCCACCCCGACCGCCGACTTCTCGGTCGAGGCCTTCGAGTCGAGCCAGTTCGCCTCGAGCCTGCTGCTCGGCTGCGCGAGGCTGGTTCGGGCCGGGCGCGCGCCCCTGTCGGTCGTGCTCGACGCGGAGCCTGCGAACGTCGGGTACCTGTCGATGACGCTCGCGTGGCTGCGTCGCTTCGGGTTCGAGCTGCACGCGACCGACATTCGGTTCACCGTGCTCTCGTGGAAGCCAGCGGCGGCCCCGACGGGGCTCCCGGGAGACTGGTCGTCACTCACCTACCTGCTGCCGCTCTCGTGGCGGGGCGGAGTGGCCGTCACCTCGGTCGACCAACGCGCCCCGCACCCCGACCAACGAATCGTGGCGCACCTGGCGAGCATCGGGCTCGAGCTCGTCGAGGGGGAAGGCGGCGTCACCGTTCAGGGCACCCCTCGCGGCGGGCTCTCGGTCGACGCGGCGCTCTGCCCGGACGCCGTCCCCGCGCTGGTGGCGGTCGCGCTCGTCTGTCCACGGCCCTCGTCGTTCATCAACTGCGGCGTGCTTCGCCTGAAAGAGAGCGACCGGCTGGCGGGCGTCGCAGCCCTCGCGGAGGCGTTCGGCGGGCGCGCGACCATCAGTCGAGACCGGCTCGTCGTCGAGCCACCGGCGCGGGCACGCAGCGCCCAGTTCGACGGGCGCGACGACCACCGGCTGGTCATGGCGGCAGCCACTGCGGCGCGGCTCCTCGAGGTGAGCGTGGCCATTCGTGGGACGGCCGCCGTCGAGAAGAGCTTTCCGGCGTTCTGGGAGGAAGCGGCGAAGGCCGGTGTCCACCGACGGGAGTGGGAATGAAGCGCTACGACGCGGTGGTGGTGGGCTCGGGGCCGAATGGGCTGGCGGCGGCCCTGGTGCTGGCGCGGGCCGGCCACTCGGTGAAGGTGCTCGAAGGGCAGCCCACCTTCGGCGGGGGCGCCCGCTCGATGGCGCTGACGCGCGAGGGCTTCGTGCACGACCTCTGCTCGGCCATTCACCCGCTGGCGGCCGGGAGTCCCTTCTTCTCGTCGCTCCCGCTCGAGAAGTACGGCGTGCGCTTCGTGCACTCCGACGTGCCGCTGGTGCACCCGCTCGACGGTGGAGACGCCGCCGTGCTGCACCGGAGCGTCGACGAGACGGCCGCGGGCCTCGGCTCCGACGAGAAGGCCTGGCGCCGGCTGATGACGCCGCTGGTGAATGGCTTCGAGGACCTCAAGGGCCTCATCTACAACCCGTTGACGAAGCCGCCGCTCAAGGCGCCCGTCCTCGCCGCGCGCTTTGGCCTCAAGGCGCTCGAGAGCGCGATGGGCTTCGCGCACGACACCTTCGTGGGCCCGAAGGCCAAGGCGCTCCTCGCAGGCTGCGCCGCGCACTCGTTCTCTCCGCTCACCACACCGCTCACCAACGCGTTCGGCCTCATCCTCGCCATCACCGGCCACGCGGTGGGCTGGCCCTTCATCGAGGGCGGCTCGCAGAGGCTGGTGGACGCGCTGGTGGCGATGATTCGGGAGGCGGGCGGTGAGCTCGAGGCCGGCCACCCCGTTCGACGCTTCGACGAGCTGCCGCCGCACCGGCTCGTCCTCTTCGACACGCACGCGCACGTCATGACGAAGGTGTGCGGCGAGGCGCTGCCGGCCCGCTACCGGAGCCGCGTCGAGCAGGGCTTTCGCAAGGGGCCGGGCGTCTTCAAGGTGGACTACGCCCTCGCCGGACCCATGCCGTGGGCCGCGCCGATGGCCGCGCGAACGTCGTGCCTCCACGTCTGTGGGGACGCCGAGGCGGTGGCCGAGTCAGAAGCCGCGCCCTCCGCCGGCCGCGTTCCGGAGCGCCCCTACGTCCTCGTGGCCCAGCATTCACCGTTCGACGCGAGCCGCGCGCCCGCGGGCCAGCACACCCTCTGGGCCTACTGCCATGTGCCCAACGGCTCGACGGTGGACATGACGGAGCGCCTCGAGGCGCAGCTCGAGCGCTTCGCCCCCGGCTTCACCAGGTCGGTGCTCGCCCGCCACGTGAAGGCGCCCGCCGACTTCGAGGCCACCAACCAGAGCTACCTCGGCGGTGACATCTCGGCCGGGGCGGTCGAGGGGCTCCAGCTCTTCTTCAGGCCCACCATCGGGCTCCCCTACGTCACCCCCAACCCGGCGGTGCTGCTCTGCTCGGCCTCGGCCCCGCCTGGCCCCGGCGTCCACGGCATGTCGGGGTATTGGGCGGCCCAGACGGCGCTGTCGCGGCTCAGGCGCCCGTGACGTGGGGTGGCGTTGACCCGCGTCATGTGCGGCCGGGTACGTCTCACGGACACAGGGGCCCGGTGCCGAGCGTGGGTTGATCAGGCGAAGGCCGTGCGCGGGTGGCCCGAGCCGCTACGATTGGACGGTGACGGTGGCCCACCTTCTCGAACGACTCGATGCCTGGGCGCGCGTGGGCCCGGGAGCCGATGAGCGCGCTCGTACGAAGGCCCGCTTCGTCGCCATCGGGGCCATGCTGGGTGGCCTGGTGTCGTTGGTCAGCACCCTCGCCCTGGGGTGGAGCGGCTCGTGGCGACAGGGGACGGACTCGGCCGTCGGCATGCTCATCTGCCTCACGGTGCTCGTCCTCTTCCACTTCACGCGGAACCTGGTGGCGGTCGCGCACGTCTTCGCCGCGTTCCTCTCCTTGAGCTTCTATTTCAGCACGGTGGGGCTCGGCGGCATCGGCAACATCGGCCTGCTCGCCCTCATCCCCCTCGTCACCCTCTTCCTCGCGGGTCGTCGCGTCGGGCTGGGGTGGCTGGCGGTGTCGATGGTCATCGTCCTGGCGTGCTGGCTCCAGCTGCGGCCCACGAGCGTGGAGGCCCGGTCGCTCTTCGACGCCGACGTGCTGCGGCTGAGCTTCCTCTCGCCCACCGTCTTCTTCGTCGGCTTCATTTATGACCTGGGGCAGGAGCGCGCGCTCAAGACGTTGCAGACGGCGCGTGAGGTGGCCGAGGCCGCGAGCCGCGAGAAGAGCCGCTTCCTCGCCAAGGTGAGCCACGAGATCCGCACCCCCCTCAACGGAGTGCTCGGCACCGCCGAGCTGGCGCTCCTCGACGACCCGAAGGGCCCGGTGAAGGAGCACCTCGTCACCATTCAGCGCAGCGGCTCGACGCTCCTGGGGCTCATCAACGACCTGCTCGACGTGGCGCGGGCCGAGGCAGGGAAGTTCGAGCTCTCGCAGGGCCCGTTCCTGCCGGCAGGGCTCGTGACCGACGTGGTGACGCTGCATCGGGCGCGGGCGAGCGCGAAGGGGCTGACGCTCTCGGCGCAGGTCGACGTCCCCACGTCGTTGCGGCTGCTGGGCGACTCGCTGCGGCTGCGGCAGGTGCTGGGCAACCTCGTGTCGAACGCCATCAAGTTCACCGAGCGGGGCGGGGTGGTGGTGCGGTGCGAGGGCGCGGCCGAGGGCCAGGGCTGGAGGTTGCGCTTCACGGTGACGGACACCGGGCCCGGCATCTCGGAGGAGGGCCGGGCACGGCTCTTCATGCCCTTCTCGCAGCTGACAGCCGACTCGGCTGGCACCGGGCTGGGGCTCGCCATCTCTCGCCAGGTGGTCGACGCCATGCGCGGCCGGCTGCTCCTGACGAGCGAGGTGGGCAAGGGGTCGACCTTCGGCTTCGAGGTGATGCTGCCCGAGACGGCCCAGGCGCTGGAGCACACCCCGGTGGCCTCGCGCCTCGCCATCGACGCGCGCGTCCTGGTGGTCGACGACAACGTCGTGAACGTGAAGGTGGCCGAGGGGCTGCTCCAGCGGCTCGGCCTGACGACGGGCAGCGCGCAGAACGGCGCCGAGGCCCTCGAGCGCCTGGCCGTGGAGCGGTTCGACCTCGTCCTCATGGACCTCCAGATGCCGGTGCTCGATGGGCTGGAGGCGACCCGGCAGCTCCGCGCGCGCGGCGACCAGACGCCGGTGTTGGCGCTGACGGCGAGCGCGATGCCCGAAGACCTCGCCGCCTGCCGCGCCGCCGGCATGCAGGACTGCCTCACCAAGCCGCTGCGCATGGCGAACCTCATTCAGGCGGTGCTCGCCCACGTGCCCGAGGTGAGCCGCCACGCCCGCCTCGAGCGCCTCGGCTGACGCGTTTTCTCAGCCGCTGAGAGGGCCGCGGGGCCTGTCAATCGGCTTGCCAGGGAACGGCGAGGCTCCACTTCGTCGGCTCGTCAATGGTCCACCTGTCGTGTCGAGGTGCAGGCGCGTGTGCGACAACCGGGCGGATCGAGGCCCTCCGCGCGCTGGCAAGGCGCTCGCAATGCGGCCCCGCATGAACACGTTCGCCGAGAAGTTCGAGTCGCTGATGGAGCAGAAGCAGGTGCGCATCGCGGGCCTGGTGGTGGCGGTGCTGGTGCTGGCCATCTCGGCGGGCCTGCTGGTGGCGGCGAAGACGCCCTCGAAGCCGCTGGTGCTCAAGCCCGTGCTGCCCGAGACGGCGCCGGCCCTGACGGTGGTGCGATGGCTGCCCGACGGCGACCGCCGGGCCGAGGCGCTCCAGGCGATGTTCCCCACGCCGTTCGCGAAGGTGTCGGGCGCGTCGGCGCAGGGGCGCGGCAAGGTCGTGCTGAGCCGTCGCTGAGCCGCACGCAGGGCCCCTCGCACCAGCCGTCGAGGGCGCCCGTCGAGGCGCCCGGTCAGAGCCGAACGTCGGTCTGCAGGATGGGCGGAATCTTCACGAAGCTGATGGACGCGCCGCGGCCCATGAAGCCGCGGGCCTCTTCGATGGCCTCTGACAGCGTGTCGGTGCGGTCCCACCCCATGATGGCCGGCACGTGGTTGTTCTCGGCGCCCGCGGCGATGACCTTGCCGACGTGCTGGCGCCCGTTCTCGCCCCAGTACCACATGTAGAAGGGATGGGCGCCGTGGTACGCGTGCCCCTTGCGGTAGAGGTGCACGTAGGACGGGTTCTTCGCGAACTCGCGCTCGTACTTGTGCTCGAGCTTCACCGCGTCGCGGGTCTCGGGCAGCAGGCGGTTGAAGAACTCGATGTACGGCGCGTGGTGCTCCGGGTCGAACTCGTCGTAGCAGGGGTGCGTGAAGATGATGACGCCGCCCTTCTTCACCAGCGGGATGCCGCGGTTCAGGTTGTAGAGGTACCCGAGCGCCATCACCTGCACCAGCAGCGGGTTCAAGATGGAGTTGACGTTGTAGGGCGACACGTACGGCATGCCGAAGATGACGATGTCGCTCTGCCCCTGCACCGGCACCGAGTACTGCTTCCACGACTGCTCGAGCGTCTTGAGGTGCGTCGGCTCGGTGGCGCCGGCGAAGACGCCCGTCACCTCGTAGGGCGCGTAGATGTTGAAGAACATCTTCCGCTTGAGCGGCCGTGGCAGCTTCGAGAGCGCGTACTTGAACGACTGCAGCTTGAGGCGGTCGAACTCGGTGAAGTCCTCCTCTTTCTTCATGAGGAAGCCGACCGGCTCTTCGAACATGCGGTTGTTGATGGTGGTCTCGATGTGGAAGACCTTGACGTTCTGGTCGATGACGCGGCCGATGCGCTCCGTCGAGCGGTGGAGCTGGCTCCTCGAGGGCTCCATGTACGACTCGGTGTCACGAATCGTCTGGGCGTTGTGGTGCGCGCGCAAGGACTCGTAGTTGGTGAGGCCGGTGCCCACCGACTTGTGCCCGCCGTCCATGGGGACGAGGTTGATGTTGACGTAGATGACGAGGTCGGACTCGGCGGCGCGCCGGTTGATGGCGACGACTTCGTTGTGGCTGGTGCGCTCGAGCTCGACGATGCCGTCGGGGTCTTCGGCGTCGTGGTTGTAGTACCGGTCTGGGTAGAACGCGTCGAAGATGGTGTCACCCACCATGCGCTTCATCTCGGCTTCCGTCATGCGCCGGTGGAGCGCGTTGGCGATGACGAGATGCACGTCGTCGACGCCCGAGTCGGCGAGCAGCTCGAGGACGATCTCGAGCACCTGCTGGCGCACGTCGGGCGTCTTCATCGGCGGCAGCGGCAGCGAGATGTCGTCGAGCGCCACCGTCACCTTCATGCCGGGCTTGAGCAGCGCGTGGAGCGGGTCCATGCCCTCGGGGTGGTTGATGGCGTAGCGGATCGCGGCCTTCACGTTGGGCACGCCCTCGAGCGGGGGGCGGGCGCAGATGACGCGGGTGCCGACGGGCAGGTCTTCGACCCAGAAGTCTTCGCCGTAGAACATCACCCGGGGCGGGCTGCCCTTCTCGGTGATGATGAGGTGGCTCTCGTCGTCGTAGAGCTTCTTGAGGGTCTTGAGCGGGCGCATCGGTGGCGTCGGCTTTTGGCCGCGCGGGCAAGGCAGGTCAAGCAGACACTCCCTGCCTCAGCGCAGGTCGAGCACCGGCCAGTTGTAGCTGCGGGCCAATGCGCGCAGCCGCAGGTCCGGGTTCACCGCCGTCGGCCGGCCCACCGCCGTCAGCATGGCGTAGTCGCTCGCCGAGTCCGAGTACGCGAAGGACTTGCCCAGCGAGATGTCGTGCCGCTCGCAGTAGTCGCGAATGACGTCGGCCTTGTTGGCGCCCTCGATGATGGGCGGAATCACCTTGCCCGTGGCGCGGCCGCCGACGAACTGCATGCGGTTGGCGATGAGGTCGTCGGCGCCCAGGTGGCGCGCCAGCGGCGACATGGTGAAGTCGAGCGCGCCGGTGACGAGCACCACCTTGCAGCCCGCCCGCCGAGCCTGGTCGATGAGGTCCTGCGCGCGGGGGAAGATGGCCGGCTTGATGACGTCGTCGAAGAGGTCCTGGTTCAGCGTGTGGAGCCGGTCTTCGGTGAGGCCCTCGTACTGCCGGTAGAAGTACTCGTTGAAGATCTTCCGGTCGACGAGGTTCAACACGCCGAACAGCGGCAGGTTCGCCAGCGTCGACAGCCCCCGCTTCGCGATGCCCAGGTAGCTGCCCTCGTTGAGCGCGTAGTAGCCGTAGGCGTGCACCACGTTGGTGCTGATGAGCGTGCCGTCGACGTCGAAGAAGGCGGCCTTGCCCTGGCGGGGGGCGGTCGACGGGGCGGGCGCCGGGAGGTGCTCGTGCTTCATGGCGAGGCGCCGTAGCACACCGCCCTGCTCAGTCGAACAGCCCGGCGAGGGCTCGCGTCGGCAGGTACAGGTGGAGCGCATCGTCGAGCAGAGGCTTGAAGCCGTACCGCGCATAGAAGGACCGCGCGCCCTCGGCTTTGGCACGGGCCTCGACGGCGTACACACCCACGACCTCTGAGATGCGCATCACCTGCTCCAGCGCATGGAGCAGGAGCTCTTCCCCCAGGCGCTGGCCCTGCGCCACCTTCGCCACGCCGAGTCGCCCGAGGTGGGCCACCGGAACGGGGTAGCGGGGCAAACCGCTGGCCTCGGCGCTCGGAAGCACGTCGCGGGACACGGACCCGACCGTGAGCATGTAGAACCCACACACGACGGCCGAGTCTGCCTCGACGGCCACGAAGGTTCGCCCGATGTTGTCACGCTGGTTCTGGCGGGCCGAGGTGCGCAAGAACGTATTCAGCGCAGGCACGCCGCAATCGAACGCCGAACGGTCATGGCGCTTCGCAAGTCGTTCGATGGTCCAAACCGTCATGTTGACTCCGCCAGGGACCAGGGGCCAGTTGCTCTGTACGTATCCTTGCCGTACATACCTCACATGGCGGAGCGCACCCAGCGACTCGACTTCAGGTTGAAGGCCACCCATCGCAAGCTCATCGAGCGTGCGGCCGGCATTCTGGGTCAGCCGCTGACCTCGTTCGCCGTGCAGACCCTGGTCGAGCAGGCCGAGCGGGTGATTGCCGAAGAGGCTCACCGCAAGCTCACCGCGCGGGACTGGAAGCGCTTCCTCCAGATTCTCGACCAGGACGAGGTTCCGCCAGCGCTGGCCCGCGCCGTCAAGCGTCGGCGGACGGCCCAGGCTCGGTAGCCGTCACAACCACCCCTGCTGCCGGTACCACTCGCCCGAGCGCTTCATCGACTCGCGCACGCTGCGCTTCGCGGTGAAGCCGAGCACCCTCGTGGCCTTCTCGGTCGAGCACGTCCACCCCGGGGCGAGGAGCTGGCGCGCCAGCTTGCGGTTGAGCGGCAGCTTCCTGCCCGACACGGTGCTCAGCACGTCGGCGAGCGCCCCGGCTGCTGACAACACGGCCTCGGGCACCGGCACCACCCGGGCGCGCACGCCCAGCACCTCGGCGACGTACGTCATCAACGACTCCACCGTCTCGGTCTGCGCCGACGAGCAGAAGAAGGCCTCGCCCACGGCTTCGGGCCGCTCGCCCTGCAGCACGAGCTGCTCCACCACGTCTTCGACGTCGACGAACGAGATGCGCCGCTCGCGGCCCCCGGGCCGCAAGATGACGCCGCGGGCCGCCAGCTTGAAGAAGGTGAGGTTCTCGTGGTCGCCCGGGCCCACGATGCGTGAGGGCCGGCAGCTCGTCACCTCGAGCCTGTCCCTGAACGAGAAGAGCACCCGCTCGGCCTCGGCCTTCGACTCGCCGTACCACTCCTCAGGGGCGAACGGCTCTTCCTCCCGGCGGGGCTGGCCGTTGAGCGACGGGCCCGACGCCGCGAGCGAGCCGCACAGCACCAGGCGCCGGCCCTTCGTGGCCACCATCGCCTCGGCCACGGCCCGGGTGCCCTGGGCGTTCACGCTGAGGAAGTCGTCGCGCGTGGTGCCCCGGCGAATTCCAGCGAGGTGGTAACAGACGTCGACGCCCTCGAGCGCGGGCCCGAGCGTGGCGGGCTGCGTCACGTCGCCAGAGACCACCACCACGTCGGGATGGGTGAGGGTCGAGCGGTCGCTTTCCGCCCGGACGAGGCAGCGCACCTCGTGTTTTCGCTCGGCGAGGAAGGACGACAGCCAGCTGCCCAGAAACCCGTTCGCGCCGGTGATGAGGACCCGCATGGGAAGACTCTCCCTCGAAAAAAGTGAACGAGGGGCTGTTTTCTCCTTGGTGCCGTGCTACCTCGCCGTCCCCGGTTCCCTTCGAACCGCCCAACGTCCCCCTGAGGGGAGGAGACAAAAACCAACATGGCCGCCAAGAAGACCGCCGACAAGAAGCCCGCCGCCAAGAAGTCCGCTCCGAAGAACTCTGCGTTCACCCAGGAGTTCGAGCCCACGCCCGAGCTCGCCGCGCTCGTCGGCAGCAAGCCGCTGCCCCGCACGCAGGCCATCAAGAAGCTCTGGGAGTACTTCAAGAAGAACAAGCTGAACGAGGGCCAGGTCATCAACATGGATGACAAGATGAAGGCCGTCTACGGCGCCAAGAAGGCCCGCAAGATGGGCAAGAACCAGGTCGCGGTTGGCGCCAACCAGATCTTCATGACCGAGGTCTCCGAGGCGTTCAAGCACCTCAAGAAGTAAGCCTCGAGCGCTCACGTCCCCTGGACGTGTGGCTGGTCGAAAGGGCTCGCCGAGGTGGCGGGCCCTTTTGCTTTGGGGCGCAGGGGCTTCGGCCTCAGCGCCGCGGCAGCAGGTAGCCCAGCACCAGCCGCTCGAGCTCTCGCAGGAGCGTGTCGTCGTCGACGGTGGCGGGCCGGGGCATCACCCCGTCGTGGGTGAGCGAGTGAATGGCGTTGGCGCAGACGTGCGTGGCGAGGTCGAGGTCGCGTACGGCGAGGCGGTCTGCGTGGAGCTCGAGCACGGCGCGCAGCCCCATGGCGGCCTCGCGGGCGCGCGCGGCGAGCTGCTGGTAGCGGCCGAGGTGTTGAAGCGCGTCGAGGGTGGCGCGGAAGAGCGCTGCTTCCTGTCGCTGGAAGTCCAGCACGGCCCGCAGCATCAAGCGCAGGGTGTCTTCGAGGCTGGTGTCGGGGGTGATGGCCGCGAAGCGCTCCAGGTGGAACGCGAGTTCACGCTGCGACTGGCGCTCCGTCACCTCGGCCACGAGCGCGGCCTTGTCGGGGAAGTACTGGTAGAGGCTCCCGGGTGACACGCCTGCGCGGGCCGCGACGGCCTGGAGCGTGAGGGCCTCCCAGCCCTGCTCCGCGAGCAAGCGGGCGCCGGCCTCGACGATGGCGTCGACGAGGGCGCGGCTTCGGGCCTGGGCGGGCTCCTTGCGTGGCTGGAGCCGGCGGGGAAGTCGCGCAGGCCCACGGCGGGAGCGTCGAGTCGCCATCGCGGTGGGTTCTACTCCGGGGCCTTCGTCGTGCGAGTCGTCGGCCGCACGATGACCGCGTCCTTCGCCTCGTGGTGTGCGCTGAGCCAGACGACGTCGATGCCGGAGAAGAAGCGCCCTGCGTCGGAGCGGCCCGCGGCGCCGCGCCTGAAGCGGATGTCTGCGGCGTGTTCGAGCACCGTCGCGGACCTCTTCGTCGAGCGCACGATGACCGCGTCCTTCACTTCGTGTCCGCGCTGAGCCAGACGACGCCGATGTCGGAGAAGAAGCGCCCTGCGTCGGAGCGGCCCGCGGCGCCGCGCCCGGAGCGGATGTCCGCGGCGTGTTCGAGCGCCGTCGCTGACCTCTTCGTCGAGCGCTTCACGTCGCCGTCTGCTGCTGACTCGACAACTCCAGGTCCCCCGTTCCTCCCACCGCTCGCAGCACCCGCGCGTGCGAGGCGAGCGCCGAGAAGAAGGTGGCGTTCACATGGTACGGCACGCCGAACTCGCGCGCGCAGGCCTCCACGACGGCCGACAGGGCCGGGTAGTGCGTGTGGCAGATGCGCGGGAAGAGGTGGTGCTCGACCTGGTGATTGAGGCCGCCGGTGAGCGCCGTCACGAGGGCAGAGCGTGGCGCGAAGTTCGCCGTCGTGCGCAGTTGGTGGACGAAGAAGTCGTCGGCCAGCACGCCTGCGGTGTCTGGCCTGGGCATCTGCGGGCCTTCGACGACGTGGGCGAGCTGAAACACGACGGCCGCGGTGAAGCCGGCCGCCATCATCGCCAGCCCATACCCGACGAGCACCTGCCACCAGGCCCACGGCCCGAGCAGGAGCGGCAGCACGAGCCACACGGTGACGTGGAGCGCCTTGCCCAACACCACGTCGACGACGTCGCCGCGCGTCGTCTCGCGGCGACTGGCGAGCTGCACGAAGTCCTTGAGGAAGACCCACGACAGCATGGTGAGGCCGTAGAGCGGCCACGCGTAGAGGTGCTGGAAGCGCACGAGCGCCGGTGCGTTCGGCTTGCGGTACAGGTGCAGGAGGCCGGCGGGCTCGAGGTCGTGGTCGGCGCCGGGCACGTTGGTGAAGGTGTGGTGCACGCCGTTGTGCGCCCAGGCCCACATGCGCGAGCTGGCGCCGAGGAGGTCGAACGCGCGCGCGGCCAGGCCGTTCACCCAGCGCTCGCGCGACAGCGCTCCGTGGATGGCGTCGTGGCCGAGGTTGAAGCCGACCTGCGCGATGAAGAAGCCGGTCGCCACCGAGAGCAGCGCGCCGAGCCATGCCGGGAGCGCTCCGAAGACGAGCAGGGCCCAGCTCCCCATCGCCAGCGCGAGCGCGCCGAGGCCCACGGCCCACGTCCTCGCGTCGGCGTGCCGCGAGCGCCCGTCTGCGAAATACGCGTCGACGCGGCGGGTGAGCTCGAGGCGGAAGGCAGACTGCGGCTGCGCGAAGCGGAGTGACGTCATGACGAAGAGGTACAACCGGGCACGTCACCTCCGCGTCATCGGCGCCAGGGGCGGCCGGGCAAATGCGAGGCGATGACGCGCGGGTGACGGACGAGGCCAGAGCGGCCCGAAAACCCCAATCACTCCGAAGGGATTTTGGGCGGGCACGCGTCGGCCGCAGACGCCCGGAACGCGAGTGGTGCTGCGTCGCCTGGGCAGACACGCTGCGCGCATGCGAATCGTCGTCATCGGTGGCGCGGGCTTCGTCGGGCAACGAACGGTCGAGGCGCTTCGGGCGCTCCCCGGCGTCGAGGTCGAGGTCGCGGGTCGACGAGGGCCGGTGGTAGTCGACGTCACGCGGCCCGAGACGTTCGGCGCGCTCCGGGGAGCCGCTGTCATCGTCGACGTCTCGAACGGCACGCGCAGTGCGCCCGACGCGCTGGCCACCTTCTGTCTGGCCGAGGGCCTGACGCTGCTCGAAGCCACCAGCGACGCCGACGCCGTGCGACGCCTCGTCGACACCCACGCGGGGAGCACGGGCCCCGGTCGCCTGGTGCTGGGCGCCGGTCTCTTCACCGGCCTCAGCCAACTGCTCGCGCGAGACGTCGCGGACGAAGCAGGCCCCGACTGCGCGCTCACCTGGGCCGTCAGCTCGAGCCCGTACTCTGGCGCAGGCGCCGGGACGATCGCGCTGATGGTGGACGCCTCGGCCAGGCCAGCGGTGGTGACGCGCGACGGGCGCCGGGTGACGGAGCCCCTGGGCCGCGGGCCGACGCTCTCGTTCGCAGGCGCCGCTCGTCCCTCGTTGCGTGCGTCGTTGGCGGAAGCCGAGCTGTTGCCCCGCTCGACGAAGGCGCGCGACGTCGAGTGTCTGATGGCGCTGCGGCCGGGGCTGTTGGTGACGCTGTTTGTCCTGCTCCCGGCGTTCCTCGCGCGTCAGCGGTGGTTCCAGTGGCTGCTCGAGGTGGGCTTCACGGTGGTGCGGCGGGGCCTGCTGCGCTCCGTCCCGACGGCGGTGCACATGGTCGCCCGGGCGGAGCGCGCGGGGCGCATCGTCGAGCGGCAGCTCACGTGTCGAGATGGCATGGAGGTGTGTGGCTGGGCCATCGCCGTGATGGCCGAGGCGGTGGGGAAGACGCCTCCCCGGTCGGGCGTGTCGTGCATCGACGACGTGGTGCGGCTCGAGCCGGTGGTGGCGCGGCTCCACGCAGTGTCGGGCCGGGAGCTGGTCCAGGTGACGCCAGCCGCGGTCGTCACGGCGGCGTCGTCGTCACCGCAGGCGCCTCACATGACGCACACGGACCGCGCGCGTAGCGGAGCCTGAGCTGGCAACGCTGGGAGGAACCGGCACGCGTGATGCGGATTGGCCCGTGCAGCTCGTCACCGGAAAGGAGGCGCTCGCTGCATTCGCCGTTTGTTGGCGGACACCGGTGAATCTCGAGGCCGGGTTCCGCGCTGAGGAGTGAAACGGAGACGCCTTCGGAAGCGCGTGGACGGACCACCACGCGCAGCGAGAACCCGGGTCCCTCCACCGTGCCGCCGGGCGCCGTGAAGTCCCAGCACAGCTGAGGTGCATCTCCACAAGACAAGGACCCACCCCCGACGTGGAGTTCCTCGAGCGCCTCGACGCAGAGGTCTCGAAGGGTGGCCTCCTTCTCTCGACACCGAGGTTCGACGCCCCGGGTGGGTCCGCGGCCGAGACAGCCGCCACCTTCCTCGAAGATGCGTCGGCCCTCGCGGTCGTAGGCCGTGGAGGACCAGACGAATCCGTCGCTTGAGTGAATCGCGGTATACGCGTCGTTCGAGGGACAGCGCACCACCTGATGGTGAAAGCAGAAGCCACGGTCAATCGTGTCGTAGACCGCGCGCTCGCGCGCAGCTGTGACGTCCCGGTCGAAGTCTGTCGTCGTGGAAGGCGCCGGCGCCGGTTGAAGGATCGCAGCTGGACGCGCGCCGCCGAGGCAGCCTGTCGCTGACATGAAGAAGAACACCAACCAACGCCTCATCCAAAGCGAGCCTGCCTTCCTCCGCGGTCCGTCTGCAACCCGCGAGCGGGCGCGTTACTCGCACCTCGTTTGATGCTGGTCGAGGCCGCGCGCTTGATGGAGGACCTCCTGGTCTGCTCGGCCGTGCACTCGCGCGCGGCCGTTTCCCGGCGCTTCGGAAGGCCCTGGTGCGCTCTGCGGGGCCTCCCGCCGAGGCCAGCGTTCTCGGCGGAGGCCTTCGCGTCGGCGGTGCCGAAGGCGAGCGACGACCGCACCGGCGGCGCTCGTCACTCGGCCTGCGCGCCAGCGGCTCGCACCGCGCGTGACAGCCGCCGCCCGGAGGGCTACCAGCCGACGCAGGATGGGCTCGAGGCCTTCACCGAACCTGTGCGGCTCGCTCCACGCCACCAGCCTCGCGCGCGTGCGCTTCGTCGCGGTCGGCCTGATGCTGGTCTCCTGCGCTCACGTCTCGGTCGCTCCACGCGCCGACGTCGTCGCCCTCATGGAGCGCCACGTCACCCCCGGCGGCGTCAACCACCAGCACATGCTCCGCCTCGCGCGCCTCGTCCCGCGCTTCTCCGACGCCGAGGGCGCGCGTCGTGAGGTCGTCGAAGCCGCCGTCCTGCTCCACGACGCCACCAAGGAACGCGGCGAGGGCACGCCCTTCGAGCGCTTCTGCACCCACGGCACCCAGGCCGCGGCGCTCGCCCGGAGGGAGCTCCCGTCGCTCGGCTTCTCGCGCGAGGACGCCGAGGCCGTGTCGGCGGCCATCGAGCAGCACATGGGGCCGCTGGGTGACAACGCCGAGTTCGGGCGCCCCCGCTTCATGTCCGGCTTCTGCCGGCGCGACTTCCCTGCGCCCGCGACGAACGAAGCGCGCGTCGTGTTCGACCTCGACATGCTCGACCTGATGACGGTCGACGGGGTGGTGAAGGTGGTGACGTTGCGGCAGACGAAGCCCGAGTTCGAACACGAGGCGCTGCGGGAATCGGCGATGACGGGCTCCGACTCGGCGCTCAAGTCCGTCGTCGATGCCCGCCAGGTGCTGAAGACGAAGACGGGTCAGGCGTGCGGAGGCGCCGTCGAAGCGCACACGCGCCGGTTCCTCAGCCAGGTCGACTTCGAGACCGTGACGTCGGTCGATACCTTCTCCTCGGCCGCCGCGGCCTTCCTCACGCGCGAGCCGCTGCCGGCGTGTGTGCGGCCATGAAGCGCGTGCTCCTCCTCAAGCCTGGCGTCACGAGCTCGAAGGCGCTGCTGGGTGACTACGAGGCGTGGTTCGGCGCCGCGCTCGTGGACCTCGCCCGACTCGAGCCGGTCGAGCTCCACGCCGGTGAGCGGGTGCCGTCGCTGCGGGGCGTCGACGCGCTCATCATGACGGGCTCTCCGTCGTCCGTGACCGAGCCCACACCGTGGATGCGCGAGGCGGCGGACGTGATGGTCGAGGCCGCCGATGGGGGGCTCCCCGTGCTGGGGGTGTGCTTCGGGCACCAGCTGCTCGCGTGGAAGCTGGGGGCGCGCGTGCAGCGCAACCCGCGCGGGCTCGAGCTCGGGAGCGTCCCCGTTCGTTTGACGGAGGAGGGGCAGGGCGACCCGCTCTTCCACGGACTGCCCGTCGAGCCCCTCGTGCAGGCGACCCACTTCGACGAGGTCGTCGCCCTGCCGCCCGGCGGAGCGCTGCTCGCGACGAACGACGCGTGCCCGATTCAAGCGTTCGGCGTGGGCCCGACGCTGCGTGGCGTGCAGTTCCACCCCGAGATGAACGCGGCCTCGATTCGGTACTGCATTCGCAACGAGCCGAGCCTCGACGAAGCCAGGCGCGCCGCCCTCGACGCCCGCGCGGTGGACGCGCCGTGGGGCACGCAGGTGCTCCGGAACTTCATCGCCCGCTTCGAGCGCGGCTGAAGCGGCGTCGCCTCAGAAGGAAGCAGGCGTTGTCGGGTCTTCCAGCACCAGCTGCTCGCCCACCGCACCCTGTGACATGGCTCCGTCGGGGCTGCGCCGGGCCAGCGGCAGGTGTTGTTTGCGCACCAGGCGCCCTCCGAGCGCCACCCGCTGGTTGAGCAGCGCCTCGGGCCACGACGCCTTGCCCATCACGTAGATGGGCTGCTCGCCCACCAGCAGCACCGCGCCGCCCTTCGCGTCCGCGGCCTGGCCCACCAGCCGCACGCGACGGCCGAGCAGGTCGCCGAGGGCGCGGGGCTCCGCGACGGGGACCGAAGGTGACAGCAGGTGCGGCGCGATGAGGGACTGCTCCGTCGTCGAGCGTGCCTTCGACAAGGTGCCCTCGACACGCACGTGCTGCCCGAGGAAGGCGTCGAAGCCCGGCGGGGGCGCGCCGTACGTGAGCCACACCACGCCGTCGTCGTCGAGCACCAGCGCCGTGCCCTGCCAGGTCTTCCGGCCCTTGCCCATGGTGACGCGCTCGAGCGTTCCCACCACGCTGGCCTTCGAGTCGTGCCCCTTCGCCAGCTGCGCCTCGAGGGCCTGCGACGTCGTGAGCGGCGTCATGGGAGCCTGCGCGAGGAGGAGCGTGAGGAGCGGTGCGAGCACGAGCGAAGTCTACCCGCCCACGGTCATCTGAAACGGGTGCCGGCCGATGGCGAAGATGCCGCCCACCATGAAGACGATGGCGAGCACGGTGCCGAGGAGGGGCAGCTTGAACCCGGGCTGGGCCGAGCGCTTGTTCCTGCTGAGGAGCACCTGCAGCACGACCGCCGCCGCGAGCATCATGACGAGGTGGCCGATGAGCGCCGGGTAGAAGGTGCCCATCGCCACCATCACGAGGCCCAGGACGACCTGCAGGTGCGTGAGGCCGGCGAAGATGCTGCCCACGATGCGCGCGAGCTTCGAGAAGGGTTTGTTCTGCGCGAGGCCCAGGCCGAAGACGACGAGCGCGACGAGCGCCATCGTGAGGACGAGGAACCGAAGGCCCGAGTGCGCGTGCATGAGACCGGTCATGGGCGCGGGTGTAATGGCCCCGCCGCGCGAGAGACACGCTTTTTTCGAGGACGCGCTCAGGCCACGTCGAGGAGCAGCCCGCCGCGCTGCGAGGCCTCGAGCGTGCCGCACGCCGCGCCGATGTCCTTGCCGCCCGAGTAGCGCCGCGCGATGGGCGCCTTGAGCACCTGGAGGTGATCGCGGAACGCCTTGAGCTCCTCGGCGCCGGGCGGCTCGTACTTGCCCGTGGGGTCGGTCACGTCGATGAGGTCGATCTTGATGGGAATGCCGTCGAACGTGTCTTTGAGCGCGAGGGCGTCTTCGAGGCCGGTGTTGAAGCCCTTGATGACGACGTAGGCCAGCATCGCGCGCTCGTTGCGGGCCAGCGCGTAGGCGCGGATCTGCTCCACCAGCGTCGGAAGCGGGTGCGTGTGCTCGACCGGGAGCACCTGCGCGCGCTTCTCGGGAATGGCCGACGTGAGGCTGAACGCGAGCCGGTAGGGCAGGTCGTCGGCGATGTACTTCTTGATGCCGGGCACCCAGCCCGCGGTCGAGAACGTGATGGCGCGGCCCGAGATGGCGAGGCCGGCAGGGTGGCACATGATGCGCGCGGCGCGGGTGGCGTTCGTGTAGTTGAGGAGCGGCTCGCCCATGCCCATGAAGACCACGCCGCGCACCGGGCGGTCGGCCTCGTGAATGACCTGGAGCACCTGCTCGACGATCTCCCAGGTCTCGAGGTTTCGCTTGAACCCCATCTTCCCCGTCATGCAGAAGTCACACGCGAGCGCGCAGCCGACCTGCGACGAGATGCAGACGATGTACTTGGTGTCGAAGAGGGGAATGCGCACCGCCTCGAAGCGGCCACCGAGGGGAGAGGTGAAGAGGTACTTCACGAAGCCGTCGTCGGCCTTTCGACGCTCGACGACCTCGAGGCGCGGGAGCGTCGCGTGGGCCTGCACCCAGTCCCGCACGCCGGCGGGCACCTGACGCGCGTGGCGCACGTCGTCCATCGACTGCGCGCGGTGGGCGAACACCGAGGCGAAGAGCTTGAGCGCGGCGGTGCGGTTGGCGCCGAGCGGAGCCACCCTCGCGAAGAGCTCGTCGAAGTCGAGGTTCTTGAGGTTGAGCGGGGGCGTCACGGCGAGACGGGCCCTAGCACCCGCGGCGCGGTGCCGAGAAGGCGGCTCCGGGTGTCAGTGAAAAGCGACAACGGACTGTGACACGACCGTTGAAAAGGGGGGCGCGGTCGACCTAGACGCCCGTCACTGGCCTTTCCGGTTCAGGTCGCAGTCCTCACTCGGGAGCAATTCATGCGTATGTCTCGGTACCTCGTCGCCTGTGTGGCGATGTCGTTCGCGGTGGCCTGTGGCCCGCCGCCCAGCCGTCCTGATGCTGGCAGCACGGGCGGTGGTTCAGGTGGCGGCTTCGGCACTGGCGGTGGCTTCGGCACCGGCGGTGGCTCCGGAGGCGGATCGACGGGAGGCGGGACGGCGGGTGGTTCGACGGGCGGCGGCGCTGCGGGTGGCACGGCGGGCGGTTCGGCCGGTGGCACGGCGGGCGGTTCGGCTGGTGGCTCCGCGGGCGGTTCGGCGGGTGGCGCGGCCGGTGGTGACGCTGGCGGCATGGCCGGTGGATCGGCTGGCGGCGCGGCAGGCGGTATGGCTGGCGGCGACGCGGGCGGCGCGGCGGGTGGTTCGGCCGGCGGCGCGGCGGGTGGTTCGGCTGGCGGCTCGGCGGGTGGTTCGGCGGGTGGCT
>JANRKQ010000054.1:0-4541 GCA_033763395.1 Myxococcaceae bacterium | reverse complement strand
CGCCTCGAAGGGCGAGCGCACCTGGGTCTACGGCCAGCGGCTGTGCAAGCGCTGCGAGGGGCCCGTACGGCGGTGGGAGCTCGGCCAGCGCACCATGTACGCCTGTGAGGAATGTCAGCGCAGATAGCCGCGGGCGGGTGCGCTGAGCTGCGCCGCATGGTCCTCACCGTGCTCGTCCTCTCGTTGGCCGCCGCTGCGCCGCTCGAGAGCCGCCTCTTCATCGCCTCGGGCGCCACCTCGAAGGCCGAAGCCCAGAAGCAGCTCGCCGCGCTCCGCCTGCCTCCGGAGCTGCACCTCTCGAAGGGCTACCCCAAGCTGGTCGAGTCGAAGGCGATCGCGGGCCTCAACCCGGGCTTCTTCCTCGTGGCCCTCGGCACCTGCGACGACGTCACCGCCGCGCAGTCGTCTCATGGCAACGGGCTCGCGGCGGTCATTCAGCGGAAGGTGAAGGGCGCGTACGCGAAGCCCGTCGTGCGCCAGCCGTCCGCCTGCCCGCTCTGGCTCGATGCCGGAGACGTGGCGCTCGAGAACCGCGCCGCCCTGCTCGAGAATCGTGACGACATTGCGTTGCTGACCGCCGCCGCGAGCGCGCTCCACCAGGAGACGGAGCTGATCGGCGCCGCCATGCGCCTTCGGCGAGCGCTCGCGCTGGGCGCCTCGGGCAGCACCGTCGAGCTCGCCCGCACGGTGGAGTTCCTCCTCGAGGACGCACCCGATCGCCTTCCCCGTTGACCGGCCTTCAAGCGAGCGCGCGGGCGCTCGAGCAGGCCGCTACGAGCCGAACAGCCGCGCGAGCGCGTTGCCGGGCTGCCCCAGGTACCAGGCCAGGCCCGCCATCACGCCCGCCAGCACCTGGAAGATGGCGCCGATGACGAGCGGCACCACCGGCTTCTGGATGAGCCCCGTCACCAGCATCGGCGGCGTGGCGCCCGTCGGGTCGATGCGCACCTCATGCGTCGTCCCCGCGGCGAAGCGCTCGAGGAGCTCGGCGCGCTGGTCATCACGATGCGTCTCGTCGCCGATGTCGAGCCGCGTCGACGAGGGCGCCCCCTCGACGTCGAACGCCACGCGGAGCAGCCCTTCTCCCTCGGGCCGCGACTCCCAGCCCACGCCCGTGATGGTGCCTCGGCTCGCAGGCCAGCGACGAACCGCCTTCAGCCGCCGGGAGGTGTTGAGCGCCACGACGAAGAGCACCGCCCAGCCACCGGCGAACAGCACCGCCAGCACCGCCAGGCCTGCGCGAATCGCGCTCATGCGCCCTTCGAGGCCTTCTGCATCGACTCGACCATCTTCTGCGCGTGCTCCTTGAGCGCTCCAGCGTTCGGGTGGCCAACCACCTGCTGCGCGGCCGCGATGCCCTCGGCCCACTGCTCGTTGCGCCCGTACCAGAGCGCCAGGTTGAGCAGCGGGTCGGCCACCTTCCCGCCCGCGCGCCGCACCGCCTCGTCGAGGTTCTGCTTCGCCTCGGCCACCTTCTGAGGATCCTCCGGGTACTCCTCGAGGAGCAACAGGCCGCGGTTGTTCGCCGCCGACCAGTCCGACGCGTCTTGCGCCATCGCGTGGGCATAGGCCTGGAGCGCCTCGTCGGTGCGCGCCGAGTTCTCGAAGGCCAGCGCCTTCACCAGCGTCACCTGCGCCGAGCCCTTGCCCTGCTGCTCGAGCCGCGTGCACACCTCGATGGCCGCGTCGTGGGCGTTGCCGCGCATCAGCTCCTCTGCGAGGCCCAGCGCTCCACCCGGCGCCTTCTCGGCCTGGGCCATGGCGGCTTCGACGTCACCCGACGCCAGCTTGAGCCGCGCCACTTCGGCGAGCAGCCGGCGGTCCGCGGGCATGGCAGTGAGGCCTCCGCCGAGAATCTCGAGCGCCTTGTCCGTCTGGCCGCTGGCCTCCACCATGCGCGCGAACGCCAGGTAGGCCTGGGTGAAGTCGGGCCGCAGCTCGATGGACTTCATGAGCTCGCCAGCGGCGTCTTCGAAGCGCCCGGCCTGCGCCAGCGCCTCGGCGTGGCGGAACCGGTACAAGAAGTGTTTCGGGGCGAGCTGCACCGCCGTGGCGAGCGCCTTCTCTGCGGCCTTCGCGTCTTCCTTCTCGAGGAGCGACAGGCCCAGCGCGAAGAAGGCCTCGGGGCGGTTCGGCGTGGCGCCGGTCAGTTGGGCAAAGGCGAGCCGGGCCCCGTCGGCCTGGTTCGACAGCTGGAGCACCATCGCCTCGGCGAGCTGCACCTCGTAGAGGGTCCGGTCGCGAGGGCCCACGCGGGCGAGCAGCCCCTTCGCGGCGTCGACCTCTCCGGCCTCGAGCGACAGCCGGGCGAGCGCCGAGAGCGCCTCACCATCGGTGGGCTTCTGCTCGAGCGTCTTGTTCGCGAGAGACCGGGCGCCCTCACGGTCGCCGCGGTCGAGGAGGTCGTGGAGTGCCGTCATGGCAGAGAGGATGCCCGAGAGCCGGGCGACCTCAAACCACCATCATCACCCGCCGAACCAGCCTGACACCGTCTTCCAGCCGGACTTGGCGAGGTTCTTCGCGCCGCTGGCCACCGAGGACGCCGCGTTCGAGATGGTCTCGACGGCCTTCTTGCCGGTGCCGACGACGGTGTCGATGCCCTTCTGGTAGTTGACGTCGACGCTGAAGCTCAAGCTGCCGCCGATTCCGAGCGCCGCGCCCAACTCGACCTTCGCCTTGAACTTGCCGCCCTCGATGCCGACGTCGGCCTTCGCCTTGACGCCGACACCAGCCCAGCCCTCGGCCTTCGCTCCGACGCCCGCGTAGTCGTTGCCGACGCGGCCCTCGACGCTCACCTTGGCACCGGCGAACGCCTCGACGCCGGCCTTCACCTTGACGGTGGGCTTCTTGCTGAAGATGTCGACGCGCACGCTGCCGCTGGCCGATCCCGTCACGCCGACGGTGCCCTCGGCCTTGCCGGTCGCCTCGAGGCCCGTCTTGCCGAGCTTCGCCTTGCCCTCGATGGTGGCCTGGCCCAGCACGGCGCCGGCCTCGATCTTCCCCTCGATGTTGGTGGCCTTGCCGATGGTGATGTTGCCCTTGCCGTCGGCGTAGGCCGAGAGCGCGCGGTAGCCGACGTCGTAGCCCTGCTTGTCGACGGTGGCCGAGTCGACGCGCTTGGTCTTCACGACGGTGTCGAAGTCCTTCTCGAACTTGGACTTCTCGGGGTCGAAGACGTTGATGCCGACGGAGTTGACGACCTCTTTGCCGGTCGCCTTCGCCTTGTCCTTGAACGTCTTGGCCTCGGGCTCATCCTTCCACTCGGCGGTGCGCTTGCCGGTGCCCTTGGTCTTGAAGTCCTTCAGCGTGGGCGCCTCGTCCATCTTGTCGCCGAAGCCCTTGGTGCGACCGAGCTCGACCTTGCCGTCCTTCGCCTCGAACTTGGTGTTCCAGTCCTTCCAGCCCGACTCGACGGTGGCCTTCTTGGTCTCTTCGCGCACGTGCTTGACGCCGTTCTTCGTGGCGTCGACCGCGGCCTTCGTCCTGGTGCTGACCGTCGTCGCCGTCTTCTGCAGGTCCTTCTGCACCTGCGTCGCCGTCTTCTGGACGTTCTTCTGAACGGTGGTGGCCGTCTTCTGCAGGTTCTTGCCGACCGTGGTGGCGGTCTTCTGCAGGTTCTTGCCGACGGTGGTAGCCGCCTTCTGGGCGGTCTTCACCAGGTTCGAGAACGGGTTCGAAGTGGCGTTGCGGCGAACGGTGCTCATGATTTCCCCTTGGGCCTGATGGCGACGATGCAGGTGTATCGTGGATCAGCAGGCGACAGTTGCGGCAAGAACCTCAGAGAATCCAACGACGTAGGACTGAAGGCGCGCGCAAACCACATTTCGCCACCTCTCGTCGAGTGGGGCCATGTGGTTTTCAAAGGGTTGGCGCGCACTCGAGCGCAGCAGCAACGAGTGGGTGCAGGTGGGAGCTCCGCCGCCAGATGGCGTAGATGGGAAAGCGAGCCAGCGGCCGTTCGAGCTTCTGCGCCACCACCCCCGGAGTGCGCGGACCGGCCGGTGACAGCGAGGGCACGAGCGAGAAGCCCAGGCCGGCGGCCACGAAGCCCAGAATCGTGTCGGAGGAGTCGGCAGCGAAGGCCTCGCGGGGCGAGACGCCGTGGGCCTTGAGCGCCTCGAGCTGGAGCGCCTTCAGCTGCCGGTCGGCGTGGTACCCGATGAAGGGCACCTGGGCGAGCGCGGCCAGTGAGAGCCTGCCCTTCTGCGCGTGCGGTCCGTGCGCGGGCGCGACGATCCACGCTTCGGTGCGCGCGACTTCCCTCACGTCCACGTCGGGCGGCACGTCGGGGATCCAGTCGATGAGCAGGTCGGCGTCGCCCCGACGGAGCAGCGACAGGTCGGCGTGGGGCAGCTCGGAGAGGGCCACCGTGATGTCTGGCCGCCTGGTCTGCAGTTTGCGCAGCCACTCGGGCACCAGGTGGCGCAAGAGGTGCCCCGCCGCGAACAGCTTGAGCGTGCCGCCGACCTGAGCGCCCTTCACCCGCGCCTCGAGCTGCGTGAGCTGCTCGTAGAAGGGCGCGAACCCGTCGAAGAGCAGCT
>JANRKQ010000053.1:0-36598 GCA_033763395.1 Myxococcaceae bacterium | reverse complement strand
GGCAGACGAAGACGGCCGGTGACACGGCCTTCGTGAAGCGAGACCCGACGAAGGTGGACGCGCTGGCCGAGAGCCCCATCGCGGAGCTGTCGGTGAAGGGCCTCAAGCCCCGCGCGGGAGAGGCCTTGCGGCCCGCGCCTGCGCCGAAGAAATAGGGCCGTCGTCGTTCAACACGCTCGCCCCAACGGGGTGAGGACTGCTGGAGGCTCGCGCCGGGCGAGGAGCTGTCATGCGATGGAGTGTGTTGGTGGTGGCCGCGGCGGTGGTGGGCTGCCCCGGGCCTGAGCAGCCGGCGCCATGTCAGGAGCCCTGCGTCGTCGACGCTGGAGACAGCGGGTCCCCCCTTCCGACCGACGACGGAGGCCATGCCCGTCGCGATGCCGGTGAGGGCTTCGACGCCGGGACACCCGATGACGGTGGCGTCTTCGACTGGCGAACCGTGCGGGGCGCGCCGTTTCGCCTCGAGGTCGTCTCCGAAGCGCTCGGCGAGCCGCGGGCCCTCTTCGGCCACACGTACGCGATGGCGCGTTGTGACGCGGGCCGCTGCACCTGGACGTGGCGCGGCGACGCAGGCGAGGTGCTGCTCGAGCGGGCGGGCGTGGCCGAGCACTCCGACGAGCCGTACTCGCCCGACGGGCGCCTTCACTCGGGCCTCGCCTTCGAGCGCGCGCAGACCTGCATGGTGCCCGAGGGGCTCGTCGACGAGCTCGTCGGGTCTGCGCTGCTCATCGACCTCGAGTCCGGCGCGGAGCAGCTGCGGACGCCGTCGGTGACGACCTTCGCCACGCCCGACCCGGCCTTTACGTCCTCGAGCCGGTGGTGGCGCTTCTACGAGTCACCCACGTGCAGCTCGGTGCGCGTGGCCCTTCGTTCGACGAGGCCGCCCCATGCTGCGCCACTGGCGTTGGCGGCGCTCCCGACGGCCTTCGTCTCGGATGACCTGCCTGATGGCGACCTCGTCGGGGACGAGCAGGGCGCCTCGTTCGTGGTGTCTCCTGACGACGCGGGCTCGTTGGTGCGCTTCACCACCGACTCGGACTCGGTGCAGCGGAGCGGCGCGTGGTTCCACGCGTGGGCCTCGTCTCCGGTGCGCGGGCTCACCCACTTCGACACCCGCACGAAGCAGCGGCGCACGACGCCAGTCGACTTCCAGACGACGGACTTCGTCATCGGCACGGCGTTCGGCCGCTACGCCACGCTGCCCGCGCTCGCGCTCGACGTCGACGGCGGCGTGCGCCGGGTGGACCTCATCGATGGCGCAGGCGAGTTCCCGACGCGGTCGGTGCAGAGCCGGAGCCTCACCGGCCGAAACCGCCTCGTGGTGGCGCACGCCGAAGACTTCGCCATCTTCTCGCCGGCGGGCAGCCAGGCGCTCGCGCGGCTCGACCTCCGCTCGGGCACCGTCACCTCGCTCGACGTCAGGGCCGGCACCTTGCGCGTGCTGGGGAACGGGCGGCTCGTGGCGGCCTCGAACGCCAACGACGTGCACCTGCTCTTCCGGGACCGCGTCGAGTCGCTCTCGAACGTCGTCGCGCTCTACGGCTTCGACGGGAGCCGGCCCGCGCCCCTGCCGCAGGACGACGTGGTGTTCCTCGTCACCGCGTCGCCCCTTGGCGGCGAGCGCTCACTCGTCATCTTCAACACGGCGACGGGCCGCCGGGTTCGCGTCACCGACTCGCTCTTCTTCAACCCACCCTTCGGGGCCGCGTTCTTCGCCGACGAGGCGTGCGCCGCGCCCGGCTTCGTGCGGAGCGTCGGCCCGCCCGTGCAGAGCGGCCTCCAGGCGACGTCGGCGTTGCACTTCACCGAGTTCGTCCCCGCGGTGAACCCGACGGTGCGGCTCTTCACCGTGCCGCTCGACCTCTCGGGTCCGCCCCGGCTCCTGGCAGAGGTGCCACCAGACCAGTGCGCGCCACCGCTCGCGGCCCGCGACGGGAGCCGCTGGTGGGTGCCGGTGCGGGGCTTTGCTGGTGTCACGCGCGCGGTGTTCGCCCGGCCGTAGGCTCAGGTGTCGGTCGAGCCAGGGCTCCGGGCGGCGCGCGCAGGGGCGAGGTGAGAGGTCTTTGGCAACGGCCGCGCGTGCCGTGGCGCTGCCGCCAGCCGACCCCGAGGCGCGAGCATCGCAGGTGAGCGGCGAGCGCGGTCGGGTCGGCCTGGGGAGGGCGCTGCACCGCCAGCGATCACGAACGAGTCCGCGACCCCGGCCGGGACGAGGCCCGGCGTTTCAGCGTCAGCGCCCCGCCGTGCGGTGAGACACCGATGCGTAGTATTCACTCCAAACACCTGATTTCTATGGTGCAAATGACTGGCTTGCATTCATGCGTATGGACGAATAGATACTCCGCGTGCTTTCGCTGACGACGCCACAAGCCGGGACGCGAGGGATGCCGCGGGTCGAGCTCTTCAAGCTCTTCGCGGAGCCCGGGCGGCTGCAGGTGTTGGCGCTGTGCGCGGAAGAAGAGCTGTCGGTGTCAGAGCTCGCGACGTTGCTGGACGACAGCCAGCCGCAGGTGAGCCGCAAGGTGGCTCCGTTGCGAGACGTGGGGCTGCTCGACGCGCGCCGTGACGGCACGCGCACGTTCCTGCGGGCGGTGGCGGTGGCGAACGACGCGGTGGTGCAGGACGCGGTGGCCGAGGGGCGTCGGCTCTGCCTGGCCGACGGGAGCCTGGCGCGGTTGCCGGCGGTGCTGGCGGCGCGCGAAGCGAAGGGGCTGGAGCACTTCGACGAAGCCCCGGCCGAGGCGGGGCGGTCGACGCCGACGGCGCCGGAGCACCTGGCGCACCTGGCGGCCTTGTCTCCCTTGCTCCCGGGGCGGCAGCTGGCGCTCGACGTCGGCACGGGTGACGGGCTGGTGCTCGACGTGCTCGCGCCGCTCTACCAGCGGGTCATCGCGGTGGACCGCTCGCGTGGGCAGCTCGCGCGCGTGGCCCAGCGGGTGGGCGCGCGGGGCTTCCACCACGTCTCGCTCTTCGAGGGCAGCTTCGACGACGCGGCGCTCGTGGAGCGGGTGGACACGGCGGGCGGCGCTGACCTCATCTTCGCGGGCCGGGCGCTGCACCACGCCTCGCGGCCGGCGCAGGCCGTGAAGTCGCTCGCGCGGCTGCTGAAGCGCGGCGGCCACCTCGTGGTGCTCGACTACCTGCCGCACGAGCTCGACACGATGCGGGAGCAGGGCGACGTGTGGCTCGGCTTCCCCGACAGCGACGTGCGCCGATTTCTCACCGAAGCGCAGCTCACCGTGCTCGCGGGGGTTCCGATTCCCGCGGCCTTTCACCCGGACGGCCCCGACGCGTCGCTCACCTGGCACGCGTGGGTCGCCCACAAACCCCATCCCTCGGCGTCGAGCTGAGGCTGAAGCACTGCAGCACCGTTTCACGTCACGCAAGTCACCCACCACCCACGAAAGACCCTCATGGACCACAAGGCAACGTTCCCCGCGTACAAGGTGAAGGACATCAAGCTGGCCGACTGGGGCCGCAAAGAAATCAAGATGGCCGAGAAGGAGATGCCCGGCCTCATGGCGCTGCGTCAGCAGTACGCCGGCAAGCAGCCGCTGAAGGGCGCGCGCATCGCGGGCTGTCTGCACATGACGACCGAGACGGCGGTGCTCATCGAGACGCTCACCGCGCTCGGCGCCGAGGTGACGTGGACCTCGTGCAACATCTTCTCGACGGTCGACCAGGCCGCCGCGGCCATCGCCGCCTCGGGCGTGCCGGTGTTCGCGTGGAAGGGCGAGACGCTCGAGGAGTACGACTGGTGCCTCGACCAGCAGATCTTCGCCTTCAAGGACGGCAAGGGCCCCAACATGGTGCTCGACGACGGCGGCGACCTCACCATCTGGCTGCACCAGAAGTACCCGCAGCTGCTGACGGGCCCTGACGCGGTGAAGGGCATCTCGGAAGAGACGACCACGGGCGTGCACCGCCTGTACGAGATGGCGAAGAAGGGCGAGCTGAAGGTGCCCGCCATCAACGTCAACGACTCGGTCACCAAGTCGAAGTTCGACAACCTGTACGGCTGCCGCGAGTCGTTCCTCGACGGCATCAAGCGCGCCACCGACGTGATGATCGCCGGCAAGGCCGTCGTCATCGCGGGCTACGGCGACGTGGGCAAGGGCTGTGCGTTCGCGGCGCGTGGCATGGGCGCGCGCGTGTACGTCACCGAGGTTGACCCCATCAACGCGCTGCAGGCCGCGATGGAAGGTTTCCACATCGTCACGATGGACGAGATCGCCGCCGAGGCCGACATCATCTGCACCGCCACGGGCTGCGTCGACGTGGTGACGGGCGAGCACATGATGAAGATGAAGGACGGCGCGATTCTCGCGAACATCGGTCACTTCGACTCCGAGATTCAGGTCAGCTGGCTCGAGAAGAACCCCGAGATTCGCGAAGAGAACGTCAAGCCGCAGGTCGACCAGTTCATCTTCCCGTCGGGCAAGCGCATCACGCTGCTGGCGCGCGGCCGCCTGGTGAACCTGGGCTGCGCCACCGGCCACCCGTCGTTCGTGATGTCGAACTCGTTCACCAACCAGACGCTCGCGCAGCTCGCGCTGTGGGGCGCCCTCGACGTCGGCCAGAAGTTCGAGGCCGGCAAGGTGTACGTGCTGCCCAAGAAGCTCGACGAGCACGTGGCGCGGCTGCACCTCGACAAGGTGGGCGCGAAGCTGACGAAGCTCACCGAGCAGCAGGCGAAGTACCTGAACGTCGCCGTCGACGGCCCGTTCAAGCCGGAGCACTACCGGTACTGAGCCACCACTTCGTCGTTCGTGAAGTTCGCGCGGGCCGCTGGAGCATGACTCCGGCGGCCCGTCGTGCATCCGGGGATGGCTTCTCGGCCTGGCTGGCCGCGATGGCTTCAGTTCTGCCTGGCCTCCTCGGGGCCCAGCCTGGCCGTCTCGACGAAGCCAATGACCGAGACGTCGTCATCGGCTCTGTGGAGCGCTCGACGTGACGCCAAACCGGTCGCGCTGACGACTCCGAGGGTTTCGAGGCGCTCTCCACCTCATGGGGTTCGAGGCACGTTCGCCGCCGAGGCCTTCGCCAGCATGGTCACTACCGCGCCTTTCGTGGCATCCCTCGCGGGGCCGTGCACGAGGAACGCTGGAATCGAGCCGCCCGGGTCCGAGAACTGCGTGTAGGTGACGAGCGAGCCTGAGCCCAGCGGCTCCACCACCCACTCGCCCCACATCGCGGTCAGGCGCACGAAGCCTTCGGGCTTCGGCGGCGCGAGCGCGTTGGTGATGCGGAAGCGCACCCGGCACGGCCCGCTCGCCGAAGGCAGGTGCATCGAGGTGAAGGCGAAGTCGCGCCTCGAAACGATGGGCTGTGAGATCTGCTGGTACACCACGCGCTCGCGCTCTCCCTCGGCGAGCAGCACGTGCCTGGTGATGCCGGGGCCGTCACCCGAGCGCGTGCCCCAGTCGAAGATGAACGCGCACAGGGGCGCGGCGGCCCAGGGCACCGCCGTCTGCACCCGGTACTCCTTGAAGGCGCTGCCGGGCACCTCGCGCGCGCTCAGCGTCACGGCGCCCGACGTCTCGACGACGCTGAAGGGCGCGTCGCGCTCGAACACGTCCATGGGAATTCCGGCCACCAGCAGGGACAGGAGCGTGCGCATGGCCCCTGCTAACCCGTCCGGGCGCGCGGCGCAGCGACGTCAGGCGGCAGCGCCCCGGGGCTCGACGCTCGTCAGCTCTCGCAGCTTGCGGTCGAGCTCGCCCAGGGCGTAGGGCTTGGGCAGCACGTCGTCCATGCCGGCGTCTCGACAGGCCCGCACGTCGTCGACCATCGCGCTCGCCGTCAGGGCCAGCACGGGCAGGCGGAACTCCGGCGTCTCGGCCGCGCGAATGGCCCGCGTCAGGTCGAGCCCATCGAGCTCGGGCATGTGCACGTCGAAGAGCGCGACGTCGAAGCGCCCGGCCTTCGCCTCGGCGAGCGCCTCGACGCCGTTCGACACCAGCACCAGCTCGTGGCCCAGCCGCTCCAGCATGCGCCGCAGCACCTGCTGGTTGACGACGTTGTCTTCGGCAGCCAGGACGCGGAGCCGCCGCCCCGCCAGCGCCGGGGCCACGGGCGTCTGCACCTCGGGGGGCGCCACCAGCATGTCGGGCAGGGCCAGCGCGAACGAGAACGTCGAGCCGACGCCGGGTTCGCTGACGACCTCGAGGCGCCCGCCCATCATCGCCACCAGCCGCGCCGAGATGCTGAGGCCCAGGCCGGTCCCGCCGAAGCGGCGGGTCGTCGACTCGTCGGCCTGCGTGAAGGCGGTGAAGACGGCGGCCTGCCGGTCCTTCGGAATGCCGATGCCGGTGTCGTGCACCTCGAAGTGCAGGCGCTCTCCGTCGCGGCGCGCGCGCAGGCCCACGCGCCCGCGGGTGGTGAACTTCACCGCGTTGCCCAGCAGGTTCGAGAGCACCTGGCGCAGCCGCGTCGGGTCGCCCTGCACGCCCGCCGGTACCTCGGGCGCTACGTCCAGGTCGAGCGCGAGCCCCTTCGGCGCGGCGAGCGGGCGGAAGAGCTGCGTCACCTCGTCGAGCAGGCCGCGGAGCGAGAAGGGAATCGCCTCGAGCCGGAGCTGGCCCGAGTCGATCTTCGACGCGTCGAGGATGTCGTTGATGAGCCCCAGCAGCGCCTGGCCCGACTTGAGCGCGGTCTCGAGGGTGTGGCGTTGCGACGGGTCGCGCTCGGCGAGGAGCGCCAGCTCGAGCATGCCCAGCACGCCGTTCATCGGCGTTCGAATCTCGTGGCTCATGTTGGCGAGGAAGGCGCCGCGCGCGTGCGCCGCCGCCTGCGCGGTGGCCTCTGAGGCGCGGGCGGCTCGCAGGGCCTCGTCTCGTCGGGCGAGGGCGTCGAGGTGCTCCTCGAGCCTGACCCCCATCGACGCGAGGTCGCGCCCCAGCTCGTCCAGCTCGGCGATGGCCGCCTTCGGGGGCTCCTGGCGGTAGTGGCCGCCGGCGATGGCGCGCACGAGCCGACGCATCGCCTGGAGGGGCTCGGTCACCATGGCCGTTTCGCGCTGCGAGCGTCGGTACACCACCACGAGGAAGACGACGTAGAAGGCGAAGACGCCGAGCCCGAGGAGCGCCGCGGTCTCGAGGGCCTCGCGCCGCAGGGTGTTGGCGCTCTCGAAGACGCTCTCGGTGGGCACCACCACCGCGAGCCGCCAGCCCGTCGACTCAATCGTCGCCCAGCCCACCAGCCGCTCGCCCGCCAGGGTCACCGTCGACAAGCCGCTGGGCGACGACGTCAGCGCCTCGGCGAGCGGCGCGAGGCTTTGGCGCGTCGACAGCTTGAAGGCGTCGGGCTTGAGCGTGTCTCCGCCGACGACGTCGACGTAGGTGTGGTCGACGAGCTCCTTCACGCCGAAGTCGGCCTCGGCGGCCGTGGGGACGGCCAGCAGGGTGCCCTGGCGGTCGACGAGCACGCCGTAGCCGCCCCAGGGCACGTCGAGCTTCAGCACGTCGGTGACCATGTGCTCGAGGGTGACGTCGAGGCCGACGACGGCGAGCAGCGCGTCGCCGTCGTAGACCGGCGCGATGGCCGAGACGATCCACCCCGCGCCGGCGGGGTCGAGGTAGGCGTCGGTGAAGACGACGCCACGGCCGGGGTTGTGGGCCGCGTCGGCCTCGTAGAAGAAGTTGTACGAGGGAATGTTCATCTTCGCCGGGTAGGTGCTGGTGTCGATGGCGGGGAAGATGACGTTCACGGAGTCGCTGGTGTTGACGTAGGCCTGCACGATGGCGGAGTTGGTCGCGCGAAGCTCCCGCAGCGTGGGGACGAGCTGCACGAGACGGGCGGCGCGCGCGCGCTTCTCGGCGGTGAGGGGCGTGGCGCCGCTGGAGAACATCGACCCGAAGCCGACGTCGCGGGTCGAGCGGTACACGTCTCCGTCGAAGACACTCCACGAGTCGAGCACCTCGGCCGGCGGTGCGAAGGGCGTCGTCCACGCTTCACGCGTTCGGGCGGCGAGCACCTGGGTGAGCTGCTCGAGGGCGTCGAGCGTCGCATCGAGGCGCCGTGACTCGGCCGAGGTGAGGCGCGCCAGCTCGTCGCGCGAGACGCCCTCCATGGTGGCGACGTTGCGGGTGTGCGTCGCGATGCCGGTGAGCAGATAGGCCCCCAGGAGCACCAGCTCGACCAGGACCAACGGCGCGAGGAGGTTCCGCAGGAAGGCGCGCCACGTCCACCGCGAGAGCGTGAGCGACGGCATACCGGCCATTGTCGGCAATCATAGTGAGCGGCGACCAGCCTCGCGATGGGGTCTGCGCGCCATGGGGTGGTGAGGACTCGTTGGCGCCCCATGACCCAGCTGGGCGACGACGGCACAGCCGACTGTGACGCGCTCGGGCACGGAGGAGAGGACGTGCCGCGACGCTCGCGGTGAGTCGTCCGGGTGACACGCCCCGCTCGACGCTGGCGTGGTGAGGAGCCTGGAGCCAGAAGGGGCCTGTGACTCGCGGCCTGCCGGTTCTGCTCGTGTGCCTCGCCTGTGGTGCGCCGCCCGTGGTGCTGCCCGATGGTGGCTTCGTCGATGACGAGCCGGCCGACGCAGGCGGGGCTCGGCCTGACGGAGGCCTGGAGCTTCCTGACGCGGGGCCGGTCGATGCAGGCGCACGAGACGCTGGAACCACGCCGCTCGATGCGGGAGCGCCGGTCGACGGCGGGCTCGTCATCTACCCCTTCGGCCTGACGCACTCGCCGCTCACTGCGCAGCTCGTTCGGGAACTCTCCACCATCGCGGGCCGGTCGCCGCGCAACGCCGCCAGCTTCATGAAGGTGGGCGACTCGAACACGGTGAACACCAACTTCCTCTCGTGCTTCGCCGGCGCGAACGTCGACCTCGGCGGCCGGGCGGCGCTGCAGCCCACCATCGACGCGTTCAAGGCCACCCGGCTGGAAGGCGCGACACCGTTCGACCGCGTGAGCCGCTCGGCCATCGTCGGGTGGAGCGCCGGCGCCGCGCTCAGCGGAACGCCGCCGCCCGTCGAGCAGGAGCTCGCTGGCACCAACGCCCGCTTCGCCACGGTGATGTTCGGCACCAACGACATTCAGTCGATGAACCTCGATGCGTACGCACGGAACCTCTTCGCGCTCGTCGACCTGCTGGTGTCGCGCGGGGTGGTGCCGGTGGTGACGGCGATTCCTCCGCGGGACGACTCGTTCGATGCCGACCGGCAGGTGCCGCTCTACAACGCGGTGGCGCGGGCGCTGGCCCAGTCGCGGGGCGTGCCCTTCGTCGACCTGGAGCGTGAGCTGCGTGCGCTCCCGAACCACGGCATCGGCAGCGACGGGCTGCACCTCAACGTGCTGCTGCAGGGCGGCTTCGGGCGCGGGTGTGTGTTGTCGAGCGCGGGACTTCAGTTCGGGCACAACCGGAGGAACCTCGTGACGCTCGAGGCGCTCGGCCGGGCGCGCGACGCGGTGGTGTCGGGCGTGGCGGCTGACAGCACCGCGGCGGTGCGGCGCGGCACCGGGCTGCCGGGCGACCCGCTCGTCATCGACTCGGTTCCGTTCGTCGACGTGCGCGACACGCGTCGTGATGGGGCGCGCGGCATCGACCGCTACGACGCCTGCTCGGCCGCGAACGAGGGCGGCCCCGAGGTGCTGTACCGGCTCGACGTGACGACGACGCAGACGCTCCGGGTGGTGGTGGTGTCACTGGGCACGGCCGACCTCGACGTGCACGTGCTCCGGAGCTCAGCGGCGGCGAGCGCGTGCGTGGCGCGAAACGACAAGGTGCTGCGGGCGACGGTGACGCCGGGCACGTGGTACCTGTCGGTCGACACGTATGTCTCCGCGGGTACGGAGCGCGCCGGGGAGTACGCGCTGCTCGTCTTCCCCGAGTGAGGGAGGACCGGGTCGTCGACTGGAGTCACGCGGCTCCGTTCAAGCTCACGTCCGCGCGGCTCACTTCTTCTTCCGGCTCGCGCGCTCGGCGAGGCGTTTCTGCACGGCCGCGCGGCAGGCCTTCCGGTCGTCGTAGTAGGTCGAGAACCGGCTCAGGTCCTGGTCGAGGTGTGCGAGCGCGATGGCGCGGACTTCCCAGCAGATGTCGTCGTTGCAGTCCGGCACGTCGAGCGCGTCCCACCAGACGTCGGTCAACACCGGGTCCTTCGAGTCCTGCATCACCTCGATGAGGCGCGTCTTCTCGGGCCAGCGCTTCGTCTCGGCATACGCGCGCGCGAGGTGCACCATGTCTTCGGGCTTCACCTTGTCGCGCTCGGACTCGGTGTCGACGGTGCCGTCCTTCACCTTCGCGAGCAGCTGGTCGACGTACGGGCGGCGGGCGGGGGCTCCGGCGTCGGGTGAGGCGTTCAGGAGGAGGGCCATCGTGAGCGCGAGCATGCCCCGAATTCTGACAGGGACCGCGCGCTCGTGTCAGGCCAGCTTCGTCAGCTCGACGCTCTTCGCCCACAAGGCCTCGCCCAGCGCCTCGTCGCGCGCCAGCCGAGACGCCGTCTTCGCCTTGTTCTTCTCGAAGTACTCGCCCGTCACGTTCTCAACCTCGGGCGACGTCGCCAGGTACGTGATGGTCTGCCCGCCCTCCTCGGGGCTGATCATGAAGAACGCCTTGATGGGCGCCAGCAACGGCTTCGCCCACACCGGCGCGTTCGACCAGATGTTCGTCGCCACCACGCCGGGGTGGAGCGCGTTCACCGTCACCCCGCTGCCCGCCAGCTTCTTCGCCAGCGAGCGCGTCATCAGCACGTTGCCCAGCTTCGAGCGCCCGTAGGCCGCCATCACGCTCCAGCCGCCCTGCTCGTACGAGAGGTCGGCCAGGTCCATGTCGCCCCGGGAGTGTGCCTCAGACGCCACCACCACGATGCGCGCCGGCGCGCTCGCCTTGAGCAGGTCGACCAGCAGGTTCGTGAGCAGGAAGTACCCGAGGTGGTTCACCGCGAAGGTGCGCTCGATGCCGTCGACCGTCTTCCCGTACGCGTCGAACACCGTGCCGGCGTTGTTCACCAGCACGTCGAGGCGCGGAAACCGCCGCTTCACCTCGTCGGCCAGCGCCCGAATCGACGCCTGCGAGGCGAAGTCACAGAGCGCTGACTCGACGGCCTGGCTGCCGCTGCGCTGCTTCACCTGCTCGACGCACGCCCTCGTCTTTGCCTCGTCGCGCCCCACCAGCACCACGCGGTGCCCTTGCTTCGCCAGCTGCACCGAGGCCTCCAGCCCGATGCCGCTCGTCGCGCCCGTCACCAGAATCGTCTTCATGGGTGCTCCCAAGCATGAAGTGACGGGAAGATCAGCAACCTCCCTGAAACGTGTACCCGCGCCGGTTGCGCGCTAGCCTTGGCGCCGTTCCGTGAAGCCCGGCGACGAGACCATCAACGACTTCCGTGGGCCGATGGGGCGCGACCCGCTGATTGGCTCGCGCGTCGACGACTACGAGGTGCAGTCCATCGTCGGCTCCGGCGCGATGGGTATCGTGTACCGCGTGCAGCACGCCGTCATCGGCAAGCCCGCGGCCCTCAAGGTGCTCAAGCCAGACTACGCCGACGACCCGGACATGGTGCAGCGCCTCATTCGGGAGGCCCGCACCGTCAACGCCATTCGCCACCCCGGCATCGTCGACATCTTCGGCTTCGGCACGTTGCCCAACGGCCAGCCCTACATCGTGATGGACCTGCTCGAGGGCGAGCCGCTCGACGCGTGGATCAAGCGCGAGGCGCCGGCGCCCTTCAAGAAGGTGGCGCCGATTCTCGACGAGATGTTGTCGGCGCTCCACGCGGCGCACCAGGTGGGCGTCATTCACCGGGACTTGAAGCCGGGCAATGTGTTCTACGAGAACCACCCCGACGCGCGCAGCCGCGTGCGCATCATCGACTTCGGCCTCGCGCGCCAGGCCGACCGCGCGGGCGGCTCGGTGCGGCCCACCAACCCCGGCACGCTCATCGGCACCCCGGCCTTCATGGCCCCCGAGCAGGTGCTGGGCACCAAGGTGTTCCCCGCGACCGACCTCTACGCCGTCGGCGGCATCGCCTACCAGATGCTCACCGGCCGCATTCCGCACGAGGCGCCGACGGCCATCGAGGTCATCAGCCAGAAGATGAAGTTCGACCCGGTCGCGCCGAAGCAGTGGGCGCCCGGCCTCGATGAGGACGTCGACAGCTTCGTGATGATGCTGCTCGACCGCGAGCCCGAGCGCCGGCCCGAGAGCGCCGACGACGCGCGCCGCATGCTGCGCCGGTTGATGGAGGGTCGCACCCGCAGCGACGATCGCCTCAAGGCCGTGGGCCGCGCCGCCGACCTGCCGACGGCCATCGTCGCCTCGGCCGCGCTGCCGCACACCCAGCCCGTGCCGCCGGTTCCCAACAAGACCCCGCGCCCCAGCACCGGGAGCCAGCCGCACCACCCGACGCCCGCGCCGGCCGTGCCGAACAAGACGCCGAGGCCCGGCACCAACGCGCAGCCCGCGCACCAGCCGCAGGCATCGAACCCCGGCCGCAAGTCGTCGGCCAGCATCCAAAACCCGGGGGTGGTGCCGAAGCGGCAGTGGGGCGACGCGAAGACGGTGCTCGTCGACCCGGTGGTGAACGTGCCGTCGCCCCCGTCCATCTCGGACTCGACCGTGTCGTCGACGGACCCGATGAAGGCGCCGCTCCAGGGGAACCAGACGCTGCTCCAGCCCTCGGGCGACGAGACGATGCTGCGGCCGGCTGGGAACGAGACGCTCCTCGCCGAGCCCACCGCGAGCGACGCGCCCTCTCCGTTCCGCGACACCGTGCCCCTGCCGAGCGAGGTGAACCGCACCCAGCCGGTACCGCCCGTCGAGGTGCCCGCCGTGCAGGTGGCCGCCGCCATCGAAGAGTCTGGCAGCACCCGCTCGACGGCCGAGCACGACGTGGCGCCGCGCTCGAAGCTGCCCTTCGTCGTCATCGGCGTGCTCGTCCTCATCATCATCGGCGGCCTCGTCGCGCTGCTGATGAGCCAGTAGTCGTCACCCTTTGGAGGCCGTCGCATGTGGCCCGTCGTCCTCGTCTCCACCCTCGCTGGTGTACCCACGCCGTCCCCGCACGTCGCCCACGAGCGGCTCCGTGTCGAGCAGCGGCCAGCAGGTGCCGCACCCTCCGAGGCGGGACGTTTCAGCCCCGTCTTCGAAGCGGGCCTCAGTGCCGGTGCGTCTGGGCGGGGCGCGCAGGGGCGGCGGCCAGCCGGGACCGACGCCATCACCAGGGAGCGGCGTCTCACCGGCGACCTCAAGCCGCTCGGCTCGGGGAACAGCGTCATCGATGGCGTCGCGCGGGTCGACGAGCTCGCGCGTGGCCGTCAGGACGGGTCGGGCCGGACGCTGGCGCACGACGTCTTCCTCTCGTCCGAGAAAGTCGCGCCGCGCACCGTCGACCTCGACGCGCGGGCCGACGAGCTGACGGGTGGCCTTCTGGACGGGTCTGGCCGGACGCCGGCGCACGACGTCTTCCTCGCGTCCGAGAAGGTCGCGCCGCGCACCATCGACCTTGACGCGCGGGCGCGGGCCGTCGCGGCGGGCGTCTTCATCTCGCAGTGGGACGAGCGCCTCGGCGTGCCGACGTCCGTCTTCCTCCCCGCGCCGCCGCCTGGCACCCGCTCGCCCCGTGACGAGGGCCTCACCGCGGCCGAGGTGACGCGCCGGGTGTTGCTGGCGGTCGGGCCGCTCTACGGCTTCGACGGGGCGACGCTGGCGCAGGCGCCGCTCACCGTGATGCAGGAGGGCGGCCTGGGCGCGGTGGTGGTGACGGTGAGCCGCCGCGTGGGCGAGGTGCCCGTGTTTCGTGAGCGACTGGCGGTGGTGCTGTCGCCGCAGCTGGTGCCCATCGGGCTGTTGGGGGCGTTGCCGCCGCACGGCGCGCCCGAGCTGCGCTTCCCCGTGTCCGCGGAGACGGCGCTGCGCACGGCGCTCGAGTTCGTTGGTGGAAGGCTGCTCCCCGAGCGCGACGTGCGGGTGGTGGGAGTCGACGCCGCCGGTGTGACGCGCCACCACGGCGGAGCGCGCTCACGCCGCGTGCTGTACGCCACCGACAGCGAGCTGGTGCCCGCGTGGCACCTCGAGCTCGACGCCGCCCGCGATGCCTTGAGCCTCGTGGTGTCGGCCCTCGACGGGCGCGTGCTGAGCCGCGCCTCGCGCCGCTTCGACGCCGCCCATGGCTATCGCGTGTGGGCCAACGCCACGGCGCCCTTCACGCCCCTCCAGTCGCCCGAAGGAGACGCCTCGCCGCACCCCACCGGCCTGCCCGATGGCTGGGCGCCTGCCATGTTGACGCCCGCCGTCCTCGTCACGCTCGACCACGCCGGCCTCTCGACGATGGACCCGTGGCTGCCCGCGGGAGCCACCTCGCTGTCGGGCAACAACGCCGTGGCGTACGCCGACGTCTTCGCCCCCGATGGACGCAACGACCCGACGCTCGGCCTGCCGCGGTTTCCAGACGGAGGCCAGCCGCCCGGCGAGGTGCTGCCCGACGGAGGCTCGACGCGGCAGCTCGCCGACCCGCTCGCTGCGCCGGTGAGCGCCACCTTCGACTTTGCGTGGAACCCCGCGGTGGGGCCGACGTCGACCGACGTGCAGTCCCACGCCGCGGCGACGCACGCCTTCTTCGTCACCAACTGGCTCCACGACGTCTGGTATGAGGCCGGCTTCACCGAGCGCGCGCGCAACGCCCAGGTGGACAACAAGGGCCGTGGGGGCGTCGGCGGAGACCCGCTCCTCGTCGAGGTGAATGACTTCGCCGGCGACTTCGGCGCGGACCTGCTGGTGCCGGCCGATGGCACCTCGCCGCGGCTCCAGCTCTACCCCGCGCGGCGCAACGGCCGCGCCGTTGTCACCTTCTCACCCGCGCTGCCCGATGCAGGCACGGGGGCCGCGCCGCTGTCGCCCCGCGCGTGGAGCGTGACGGGCTCCGTCGTCGCGGTGCAGAGCCTCACCGACGGCGGCCTCGACGTCTGTGCCCCCCTGGGCAATGGCGCGGCGCTCGCCGGCCGCGTCGCGCTCGGGCGCATCGGCTTCGGGTGCGCGCTGGGCCAGGCGGACGACGCGGTGGCCGACGCGGGCGCGGTGGGGTTGCTCCTCGTCAACGGCCCCGACACCCGCGACGATGGCGTGCAGCTGCCGACGCACGTCCTCACGCCCGAGCAGTCGGCCGGTGTCCTCGCGGCGCTCGGTGCCGGGTCCGTCTCGGCGACGCTCGAGTCGGTACCCCTCGTCGACCGGCCCACCGCCCTCGACAGCACCGTGGTGGCGCACGAGTGGGGCCACCTGCTGGCCGGCCGGCTCGTCGGCGATGGAGCGGGCCTCGAGTCGAACCAGGCGCGCGCCCTCGTCGAGGGCTTCTCTGACGTGGTGGCCGTGCTGTCCTTCCTCGAAGAGGCCGACGCCACCCGCCCCGGAAACTCCGCGTGGAGCGGCGCCTGGGCCGTGGGCGCCTTCAGCGCGAGCGACCGCGCCTACGACGGCACCTTCCTCGACCCACACCTCTTCGGCCTGCGCCGCTACCCGCTGTCGAGCGACGTCATGAAGAACCCGCTCACCCTGCGGCACATCGCCGCCAACGTCCCGCTGCCCACCACCGCGCCGCAGAGCCGCACCGGTGGCGCCGGGCCGGACAACGCCGCCCCTGCCAACGCCGGTGAGGTGTGGGCCGTGGCCTTCTGGGACGGCGCCACGCGCCTGCTGCGCAGCCCGTCAGTGGCCTTCCCCACCGCGCGCGACAGCCTGCGGCGCCTCGTGGTGGCCTCGCTCTCGGCGCTGCCGCCCAACGCCACCTTCGTCGAGGCCCGCGACGCCGTGTTGATGTCGGCGCGCGCGTCGAGCCCCACCGAGCTGCAGGCCTTCCTCGAGGGCTTCGCCGCGCGCGGCCTGGGGTTGCTCGCGCAGACGCCCAACCGGCGCTCCCTCACCAACACGCCCGTCGCCGAGGACTTCATGGCCATGGGAGCCCGGTGGACGGTGCTCGACATTCGCCTCGTCGATGACGTCGACGGGTGCGACGCCGACGGCGTGCTGGACGTGGGGGAGAAGGGGCGCGCGGTGGTGACGCTCCTTAACGTGGGCTCGCGGCCCCTCACCAACTCGCGGGTGACGCTCTCGGCCGACGACATGGTGCTGGTGCTGGGCATGACGAGCGCCATGGTGACGGCCGACCCCTTCCAGAAGGTGGAGGTGTCGGTGCCCGCCGAGGTGCGCTCCACCATCATGGGCGTGGCGCAGGCGCGCGTCTTCGTGACGGCCACCGATGGGCTGGTGGAGCAGTCGCCCGCCTTCCGCTGGTTCCGCCTCAACGTCGACGAGGTGCCCGCCGCGCGCGAGCGCTTCGAGGGCAACGTCTCGGGCTGGGAGTTCGGCCGCGACGGCGTTCCCTGGGAGAACGGCTTCCGCGTCAACGCGCCCGCGGGCCAGCTGCTGCAGAGCACCCTCGTCGGGGCCAACAGCGCGAGCGCGGGCCTGTCGTGGGCCACCACGCCGCCGCTCGTCGCGGGCCCGGGGGCGCTGTCGTTCTCGTTCGAGCACACCGCGAGCTTCGAGTTCGACCGCATGGCCCTGCGCTACTGGGACGGCGGGCAGCTGCGGGTGTCGGTGAATGGCGGGCCCTTCACGCCCATTCCGGGGAGCGCCATCAGCCGCACGGTGGCGCCGACGGCGGGCTACGACGGGCCGCTCGAGGTGGCGACGGCCAACCCGCTCGCGGGCCAGGAGGCCTTCCGTGGCCAGACGGCGCGCACCCGGGTCTCGGTGGCGCTGGGCGACCAGTACGCCGGCCAGACGCTGCGCGTGCAGTGGCTCATCGGCACCGACGTGGGCGGCGGCGCCACCGGGTGGACCATCGACGACGTCACCTTCACCGGGCTGGCGAACCAGCCCTTCTCCGACGTGGTGACGCACCGGGGGCAGTGCTCGAACCGGCCTCCGGCCTTTGCCACCGCGCTGCCCGTCTTCGTCGATGAGCGCACGCGCGCGACGCTCGTGCCACCCCAGGCGACGGACCCCAACGGCGACATGCTGACGTACACGTGGCGGCAGGCGTCGGGCCCCACCGTCGTGCTCGACGGCGCGTCGTTCGATGCGCCCGAGGTGGGTGACGACACGCTCCTCACCTTCGTGGTGACGGCCAACGACGGCCGCGGCGGCACGGCGACCGCCACGGTGACGGTGACGGTGCGCAACATCAACCGGCCTCCGACGTCCAACGCGGGCCCGCCGCAGACGGTGCGCAGCGGAGACACCGTCACGTTGGCCGCGGCGGCGAGCGACCTCGACGGCGACCAGCTGACGGTGCGGTGGTCGCAGGTGTCGGGGCCCGAAGTGACGCTGTCGAGCCTGTCGGCGCTCGACGGCACCTTCGTCGCGCCCGAGGTGACGCGCCCGAGCGAGGTGACGCTCGAACTCAACGTTCGCGACTCCGGCGGTGCGGCGGCGGCGCCCTCGGTGCTGACGGTGGTGGTGACGCCGCGCGGGTGCGGGTGCTCGAGCTTCGAGGGCCTGGGCGGGCTCGGGCTGCTGGCGGTGGGAGCCCTCCTTCGTAGCAGGCGAAGACGGCAAACCGGCGCTGTTGAGGGGTCGTCCTGCGTGGGAGAAACGACGTGAAGCGGTCGTCGCGGCGCTGGCACCCCGCGTGGCCCGCGACGAGCCGAGCCTCGTTGGCACTGGCAGCGTCTCGAGCCCTCCGACGAACTGCGTTTCAGTGACACCCGAGGGCGACGAAGACGACGACGCCGCGCGGCGCGTGCGGCTCGAAGGCCGGGCCGAGCTGCTCGACGCGACGCGGCTACGCTACCGGGCGCTGGTGAACGCGCTCAAGGCCTTCACCTGGAAGAGCCGGGTGCGGGCCAACGCAGCGCTGGTGCAGGAGCTGGCCCGCGTGCAGGACACGGTGGACGAGGCGCTCGAGCACGTGCACCGGCGCGCGCGCATCGAGGGGTGGCCCCCGACGAGCGAGGTGCTGCGCTGTCTGGGCGACGTCGAGGCCCTGCACGGCGAGCTGATTCGGTTGTTGTCGCGGCGGCTTGACCAGGAGCTTCCCGCCACCGCGATGCGGCCGGGCCTCGAGGCGCTCGAGACGCAGGTGGTGACGGCGCCACGTTTGGTGTTGCCGCACCAGCGGTGGTCGACGGCCATCGAGGTGCTGCCATCGAACGTGCCGGAGCTGCAGCACGCCTTCCTCTTCGGGCGCAAGGCAGAGCAGCTCTTCGGCCGCCCGCAGAGCGGCCCGGCGCGCCTGCCGATGTCGCTGGACGAACTCGACGACTTCCTCGAGAGCTGGAACGACGGCGTGGCCTCGCTCGAGGCGGTGTGGGCGCGGTTGGTGCGCATCGACGCCACCGGGGCGATGGTGCGCTACCTGCGAAAGCGCTCCCGGCGCGCGCTCACCACGCCGCTGCGGAGCGGGCCCGAGCTGCTGCTGTTCGCCGAGTTCTGGCGGCAGATGGCGATGTTCCGAATGGACGCGGTGCTCAACGAACGGCTGGCGCCGGTGCAGTGGCGTGAAGACGAGCGCTTCGGCCTGGTGCGGTGGCTGTGGCACCGCGAGCACAACGTGCCGACGCCGCTGAAGCTGGGGAGCGAGCCGCGCGAGGCCCTCTTCGAGCTGGCCTGCGCGTTGACGGAGCTGCCGAAGACGGTGGAGCGCGCGCCGCTGGTGATGGGCGGCCTCATTCCGGTGGCGCGGCAGGCCGACCGCCTGCGCGGTGGAGAGGACTGGCGGCGGGTCCACGACGAGCTGCGGCTGCTCGTGCGCGTGGTGTGGGCGCCGAGGCGCGGCCGGGCCCCCGAGGCGCAGGAGACGCTGGAGGACCTGGTGCGCGCGCTGCGGGACTCGGGCTGACCCCTCGGGGAGCGGCTGCGGGGGCTTCCTTCGTGGGGGGAAAGGCGGTACCGAGCGCCGCATGAACCTGCAGGGACAGTGGGTCTGGGTCACCGGCGCCTCGTCGGGCCTCGGGAAAGAAATCGCCACCCAGTTGGCGAGGCAGCACCGCGCCAACCTCGTCATCTCCGCGCGCCGGGCGGACCGGCTCGAGGCCTTGAAGGCCGAGCTCGAGGCGTCGGCGGGCGTCCAGGTGCGCACGCTCGTCCTCGACGTAGCCAACATGGCCGACGTGGAGCGCGCCATCGCCGAGGCACAGGGCCTCGACCTGTCGGCCGTCATTCTCAACGCGGGCGTGGGGCACCTGGGGTTCCACCACGAGCTGTCGTGGGCCGACTTCCACGCGATGATTCAGACGAACGTCGTCGGCACCGCGCGCATCACCAGCGACCTCGCGCACTGGGCGCAGCAGCAGCGCCGGCCGCTCCGCCTCATGCTGGTGACGTCGCTCCAGGGCTTCATCCCCATTCCGTTCCAGTCCGCCTACGCGGGCACCAAGGGCTTCTTGACCAACTTCGGGCTCGCGCTGTCGCAGGAGCTGCGGGGCACGGGCGTGAAGGTGCAGGTGTTCGCACCGACTGGCGTGAAGACCGAGATGACGGCCGGGGCGCGCTTCGCGAAGCTGTCGGCCTTCCTGTTGCCGGTGGAGGTGGTGGCGAAGCAGGCGATTCGTGCGCTGGTGAAGGGCAGTCCGCTGGCGACGTCGATGGGCTTCTGGGAGCGCGTCGGCATGGCGCTCGAGCGGCTGCTGCCGCGCATGATTGCGATTCGTATCATGGGCCAGGTGTACCGGCAGTCCGTCGAGTCGTCCGGGAGCGCCGGTGGCTCGGGGGCCGTGGTGGGCTCGGTGCTGAAGGAGCTGTTCCTGCCCAGCCGCAACGACGTGCCGCCGCAGCTTCCGACTCCGACGACGCCGGCCTCGCAGAAGGCGCCCTGACTCGAGCGTCGGGGCTCGTCGCTCTACTGAAGTTGCGCCGGTGGGCTCGCGATGGGGCAGCTGGCGGCGAACTACCGCAAGGCGCTGCTCGCGGCCGGGGTGAAGGAGTAGCGCCACTTCCTGGGCTGTCTGGCTCCTGTCGGTTCGCTGTGCTGCGCTCGTGCGTGGAGAGTCGATGATGACGCTGACGGGACTCCTCATCGCGGTGACGCTCGCGCAGCCGGCCGTGCGTCCGCTCGACGTGCAGGGCGAGGTCACCACCGATGCGCAGATCGTCGCCGTGAACGACGCCTTCGTCTGGTTCACCTTCGGCGAGGCGAGCACCTTTCTCTTCGGCGGAAGCCGGGTGTTCCGCATGAGCCGCGACGGAGGCGCTGTCGTCGACGCCATCGCTGGGCGAGACTGGACCGGCACGGACCTGTTCTTCAACGAGGTCCCCGGAACAATTCTTCGCATCGGGGGCCACGGGCGCGGCTCGGCCTTGTTTACCTTCGATGGAGAGTTCGAAGCGCATGGTCGCAAGGTGCTTCCGTCGGAGGCCCGGCGAGGCGTCGTCGTCAGCGGGAGCAACGTGCTGTGGCGCTCGCCCGAGGGCGTCTTCCTCTCTGTGGCGCCTGGCCTGGCTCGACGACTCGAGGCCGCCGCGTGGGTGTTCGCCCCTGTGGCGTCGACCGACGGGCGCGTCGCGCTGACCCTCGTCGGGGATGGTGGAGTGCACGTCGGCATCGTGGAGCGTGATGGCGGCCTCAACGAAGGGCCCCAGGGACGGGCCGTCGCGAGCGCCGGTGCGACGTTTCTCTGGCAGCACGAACAGCGGCTCGTGAACGAAGACGGCGAAGTGCTGGGCTCGGTGGCGCAGGTCCGGCAGCAGGCCAACGGCCGAGTCGTCTTCGTCGAGACCGACGGCGGGCTGCGGGTCACCGATGGAACGCCGGGCGGAACCAGGCCGCTCGCGCACCACCCCACCCGACTCGCCGGTCGCTTCGCCGTGTCGAGCCTGCTCGACGGAGGCCTGTGCATCGAGTCGTTCTCGACGGGGCAGGTGACTCGAGTGAACGAGTGGTTCTTCGGAGAACCCCTCGAAGACCGCATCGTCGACCGGGCGCGCGAGCTCTTCGAGGACGGCGGCATTGTTCGCCGCGCGGTGCACGACTGTGACTGGCGCCGCTTCGAGCCCCATACCCGGGAACTGCTCTGCTCGTTCGATGGCGGGCTCTGGTCGAGAGCGACGCCCGATTCGCCAGAGCAGCTGCTCGGGGTGTTGCCCGCGATGGGTCGCGCAACGGGAACCAGGCTGGCGCTCGATGTCCCCCGGGTGCGCGGCGCACCGCTCCTCGTCTTCGAGCCGGTCCCCACCTGGACCGACGGCGTCATCACGCGCACCTTCGAGGGCGAAGGCACCGTGGCGGGGCAGTCCCGCGGGAGGGTCGTCTTGCAGGTCGACGGCCTCACGCTCGTCGACCCGGTGAGCGGCGCCCGCACGGCCCTGGGGTTGCCCGTGCAGTGGAGGGCGTTCCCGTCGCTCCGGGAGCTCTTCATTCAACGCTCCGAGGAAGGAACCTGCGTACTGCGGCGCCGTACGGAGGGGGGCACGTTCGAGGACCTCGAGCCCATGTGTCTGCGGGAGCTGGTGGACACGCCAGGCGGCCTGCTCGCGCGTTCCGTCGGGCTGAGGTGGTTCCGGTGGGAGGCAGATCAGCGTCGCTTCGCCGAGCTCGACCTTTCAGGCTTCTTCCTCGACGCCGATGACTCCTGGGCCCACTTCGGTACGACCTCGGGCAGCTTCTCGTCCGAAGAGGGCTTCGTCGACCGGTCGGAGAACGTCCTGCTCCACTGGAAGTCGGGTCGCATCCTTCGGGCGCGCGAGGCCAGCCAGGTCAGCCTCACCCCGCAGGGCGTCTTCTCGTGGAGCGCGGGCGAAGGGGTCCTCCGGACGAGGTCAGACGAGGAGTTCTCCGTTCCATCCGCGCGACCTCCGCGCGTCTCGTCCACCCGGCAGGCCCTGTGGGTCGTCACCGACGGTGAGGTGCTGGTCTCGAGAGGAGGAGCCTTTCAGCGCGTGGCGGCCGACGCTTCGACGTGGGCGAACTCGGCGGCGGTTGGTGAGGTGCTCTTCCGTCGCACCGAGACCGAGTTGGTGACGCTCTCGGCCTCGGGGGAGACCCGGCGGTTCGGCTTCGTGCAGGCCAACCCGTCGTTCGCGACCTCAGACCTCCGCTGGTTCTCCCTCGATGACGGCGTGCACGGCTTCGAGCCGTGGGTGTTCGACGGAGCCTCACTTCAGCTCGCAGCCGACTTGAACCCTGGCAAGGCCTCGAGTCACCCGCACTTCCTCGGTCTGGCGCGCGGGCGGCTCGTCGTCGAGGCCTCGCGCGCTGACGGCACCATCGGGTGGTCGTCGCTGGAGTTCGAACCACCCCCTGAAGACCCGAGCGCACCGCTCCCCGAGCGGGCCTGCGGCTGTGCCTCGACATCAGGCGTCGGGGCCCTGCTTGCGCTCGTGCTCGCGGCGGGTCGTCGCCTCAGGCGTCGGTGAGCTCGAGCCCCGGCGCGCGGCGCAGCGCCATCTCGTGCCGCATCTCTTCCACGTCGCGCCAGTCGAGCAACCGCCGCACGGCGGGAAACAGAATCGACTCTTCGCGGGCCTGGTGCACCTCGAGGTTGCGCCGCAGGTGCTCGACCGCCGCCGCCAACTCGAAGCGCACCGAGAGCAGCCGCTGCGAGTCCTTCGCCACCAGCCCGCACAGGAAGCCCACCCGCGACACCAGCGCGTAGAGCTGCACATGCTCGAGCCGCATCGCCGCGATGGCCTGGTCGAGCACCTGGTGCCGCCCCGCCAGCCTGGGCGCCAGCGTCGCCTCTTCGTCGGCGAAGTGCACCTCGAGGTGGCGCTGAAAGTACTCGGCCACCCGCCGCGCCGTGCTGGCCGTCGACGCGTCGGCCTGCGCCGTCGTCAGGCGATCGGCCAGCGCCAGCATCGAGCGCGCGAACGCGTGCGACTGGAGGAGCACCTCCACCACGTCGTCCAGCATCGGCTCGTACACCGCGGGAACCATGACCAGGAGCGCTCCTAGCAGGCGCCGGCGGGCGCCTCCCCATCAACTTCGTCGATGAATGACGCAATGAAATCAATGGACTGTGCGGTGTAGGATTTGTCACACAACGTAGGAGAGGCTCCGTCGATAACCGTCCCATGACTGCACCGATTTCCCGCGTGACGAGTGGCGCCAGCACAGTGTCGACGGCTTCGGCCGCCCGGGCCTGGGCCGAGGGCTTCAACTTCGGCAGCCGCACCGCCGTCGACCGGCTCGACGTGCCGCGCACGAAGGCGCCGACGACGGGGCCCGAGTCGCTCCAGCGCGCGTACGCCTTCTACCAGTCGTGGGAAGACAACGACCTCGGCAGCGTGCGGCTGCTCAAGACGCAGGCGAACAACCAGACCGTCTACGCGCTGCACACCACCACCGACGGCGACGACGGCTTCCTCGAGCTGTACTCGGAGCGCGGCGCGCTGCTGGCCTCGGGCACCACGGGCTTCGACTCGAGCGGCCGCCGCAACGTGTCCTGGGACGCGACGCCGGGCGCGGTGCGGGAACGCGTGGCTCCGCGTGACGTCTCGCCCAGCGTCGAGACGTTCTTCAACGCCATCGACCAGGCGAAGTCGTCGGGCTCGGCTTCCGGCGCCACCATCTCGAGGGCCGAGCTGCGCGACGCGGCCAAGGCGCTCGTGGGCTCGGAGCTCACCTCGGCCTCCGTCGACGGCTGGGAGAAGGCCGGCCTGCTCAAGGTGCTCGCCGAGGGCAAGCTCACCTCGTCCTCGCGCACCTACGCCGAGCAGCTGTCGCAGCTCTACACCTCGGCCCCCAACACCACGCTGTCGCGCTTCACCAGCGGCACGCTCCAGGGCAGCGCCTTCAACCGCGCGGTGAAGACGGCGTCGGCCTCGGTGAACGCCTCGGGCGCGCCGCCGCGGCTCAACACGATGATGGAGCTGTCGCGCCGCGCCTTCGCAGGAGAGCTGCCGACGCAGGTGGTGCCCGTCACGCGGTCGGAAGCCCAGGCGATGCTGCGCGCGGCTGGCGCGACGTCGGCCGAAGCGAAGGCCGCCATCGACGGCCTCGCCGACGCGAAGGGCCAGCTCTATGCCGGCCGCTTCTTCGACCAGGGCGCCGACTGGATTCCGAAGGCGAAGGGCCTCGCGTTCTTCGGCGTGTCGTCTACAGGCCGCGACCTCAAGGCCCTCAACGTGCCGGCGAAGACCGAGCCTGTCACCGGGCCCGACGCGCGCGCCGTCCTCAAGGGGCTGCTCGGGGTCGAGCGCCCCGTTGACGTGCTCGCCACCCGCGCCACCGCCACTGGCACCCAGTTCGACCTTGCGTGGACTCCGCCCACCGGTGGCCGCATTCAGGCGAAGCTCGACGTGCCCACCGATGGCTCCGAGGCGACGGTGAGCGGGCTGACGCTCCCCTCCGTCATCGGCATGACCGAGGCCAGCCTCGCCGAGCGCGTCAGCACCGCCACCGGCTCACCGCGCACCGGCCTCTCGTATGCGCAGCTCGGCAACGACTGGCTGGTGGCCACGCGCCCGCAGGCTGGAGGCCCCATTACGCTCTCGAAGGTGCAGGTGGCCCTCGGCGGCGGCTCGGCCACCGTCACCAACGCCACCATCGGCACCAGCGCCACGCAGCTCCAGGCGGCCCGGCAGCTCGCCCTCGGCCTCGCGCGGGTGCAGGCCGAGGCGATGGTGAGCGACCCCTCCATCTCAGACGCCGCGCGGCTCGAGGTGGCCCTCCGCACGCGCTGGGCTTCGTTCTCCGACCTCGAGGCGGTCGACCCGGCTGACTCCGCCGTGGGCTTCGACGCCGCGAAGGACCGCGCCCAGTTCATGCTCGGCCGGGTGTGGGGCGACAACGCCGCCTTCGTGACGTTCCAGAAGGACGGCGCGGTGCGCCTCGAAGACTTCAACTGACGTGACTTCAACCTCGAACGGAACGACGACGATGACGACGCGAATGACGTGGGTGCTGGGCGCGCTGCTGCTGGGCGCGTGTGGCGTGGACTCGAGCGTGGCAGTGGACGACGGCGTGCTCGTCGAGGAGTTCGATGGCGCCGCCGCCGTCGAGCAGGACGTGCGGGCCGACGTGTTGAACGTGGTGCCCTTCCCCGAGCTCGACGTGGCGCCAGGCAGCGTCTCGGGCCGCGTCGCGCGCGTCTTCACCACCGCCACCTCGGCGCGGGCCTTCATCAGCCCGGTGCTGCCGTCGATGTCCTTCTCGCGGAACTGGCTCATCGCGTACCGGCCCGAGGGCAAGTCGAGCCGCTCCCGCGTCGAGGTGACGCGCGCGCAGCTGTCGTCGACGGGCAAGACGCTCACCCTCTGGGCGACGCTCACCGAGCCTGGCGCCGGGTGTCAGGCCTGGCGGCCCAACGAGGTGTCGGTGGTGCGCGTGCCGAGCCGCGCGACGGTGCCCACGTCGATTCGGGTGATGCTCACCCGCGCCACGGCCGACTGCGGGTTGACCGTGGGTCCCGCCTGCGTGCCGCGGTCCACCACGTGCCCGCAGGCGACGCCGTTCTGCCTCGGGTCCTTCGAGCGCGCCGATGGCTCCTTCACCCAGGGTACCTGCGTGAAGTTCGCGGCCTATGACAACTCGAGTGGCGCCTGCTCCAATGACGCGGCGTGCGGCCCTGGCGGCATCTGCGCGGGCCTCTCGACCGGTGGCACCGACGGGCTCTGCCAGCCCGCGTGGATGCGCGGCACCTACTCGATGCCCGAGTCGGGCCAGTTCTCGGCGCCGCTGCCACGCGATGGCTCGTGGTACCGGCTCGTCGTGCCCGTGACGGGCCAGGCCACCGTGCCGATGGACGCCTGGGTGCAGGTCTTCCTCGAGGGCGCCTCGGCGCAGGCCATCTCGAACGTGCGGTACCGGTTGTTCAACCCGTCGGGCACCGAGTCGTCCACCAGCGTCGCGAGCGCCTTCCGTGGCTACCCGTCGCCGGTGTTCACGCCCGGAGACGAGTCGGTGAATGGCGAGTGGGTCATCGAGGTGCGAGACACGTCGACGTCGGGCCCGCCGGTGTTCCTGCAGGGCGTGCGGCTGTCGGTGACCTCGCGCTGGGACTGACGTTCCGGAAGGCTCGCATGAGGTACCGCGGGGCGCCAACCTAGCGAGGCGCGGCTCGGTGGTCCGTCGCAGGGCTCCATCGTGACCGTGGTGTGCGCGGCCCGAACTCCACGTCGCCGGAGCAGGTGATAAGCGCCCGCTCGCAAGGGGCTCTGCCGCGTTCTCGAAAGCGTTGGACGAGCCACTCGACGAGGAGCAATTGGAGATCGCAGCAAAGGCCATCAGCAGCACCGGCAGCGGCCGAATCTCGTGGCACGAGTTCAAGGCCTGGCAGGCTTCGGCTGGAATGGTTAGCCACGGTCGGCTTGGGAAAGCACGGGAATCGCCACCGCGGCGAGCAGCAGCGCCCACAGCACTGATACCAGCACCAGGGCTGGTAGGCGTTCGAGGATCGAATCGACGGCGCGGTCTTTGTGCGCCGAGAGGTGTGCCTGCCTCGCCAGTGCCCGGAGCGCACGGCATACCCAACATCGAGATGAAGTCATCCGAACGTTGGGAGTCTTCCTTCCAACGCTACTTCAGAACCTGAAGGCGCCGTGGCCGCAGCACGAGCGTCGCCAACGGCACCGTCAACACCACCACGTCTTTGCGAACGTCGAAGGTCACACCTCTCAGGCTCGCCGCGCGCAGGCGCTTCGTGATCGACGCCGCCTCAGGAGAGGATCGTTCCGAGCTCGTCTTCTTCCCTTGAAGCGCGGGTGCGGCCGCTTCACCGAAGTCCGGAGAGCACCGCTTCGATTCGTCGTCGACGGGTCTGCGTGGTCTTCGCTCGCTCCACGTCAGCGACGTGCGCGCGACGGGCCGAGGGGGTGAGGGCCTCCCATCGCTTCTGGGCCCGCGCCGACGTTCGCAGCGCCGCCTCAAGGTCGTCGGGCACCACCACGTGCGCGTCGTCAACCACCGTGAACGCCACCTCGACCTCGGTCCCCACATCGGCGTCGGCCTGCGCGAGGGTGTCGGCGCTCAGCATGCAGTAGTGCCCCTTGCCCGGGGCCGACTGCCAGGCCCCCTGCACTGGGGCGCCGTTCACCTCGCCCAGAAAGCGTAGGCGGCTCCCCCGACTGAAGGTGAGCGTCCGCTCGAGCGAGGACGACAAGAACACCACGCGGTAGGTGAGGCTGCGCCCCTTCCCCGACTTCGGGTGGAAGGTGTGCGTCGTCACGGTGGTGGTGAACCGGTGCTCGAAGAAGGCCATGGCGTTCAGGCTGCTTGCCCCGAAGCGCCTGACCGGCCCTCGGAGAAGCGCTTGAGGCCTGCGAGGTCGTCGAGGTGGAGCTTGCGCACCCAGCGCGAGAGGCCGCCCAGGTGCCACACCGCATTGAAAGGCCGTGGGAACTCGTTGCGGAAGTGCATCGTCACCCGCGTCGAGGCCGGCCCCAGCGGCATCACCTCGAAGGTGAGCCGCGGGGTGTGCGGGGGCCCCGGGCTCGTCAGCGTCAGCACCACCTCGGTGCCTGGCGTGAGTGAGACGATTTCCTGAAACCCCGACGGCTTGCCACCCGAGAGGAACACCGTTCGTGCGCCCACCTCGCCATCGCGGCCGCCCTTCGCTCGCGACACGTCGACGGCACAGGTGGACCTCGTCGCCGCGGGCCAGGCCGACCACTGCATGAGCCGCTCCTGCAGACGAATGTCGTCGTACACCTGCGAAGACGGGGCGGCGACCTCGATGACCTCGGAGTACGTGATGCGGGGTGGCGACAGAAATGAGAGAACGACGACGATGAGCGCCAGCGCGACGACGACGCTGAGCGCGATGAGCCATGGTTCCATGAGGCACCTCCAGGGTGGTACTTCGTTCAATGGGTAAGTAACTTGCGAAACAAGGCTTTCAACCCGAACCGACCAGGGCCGCCTGCGCTCCCCAGCGAAGCGCTCGCGTTGGTCGCGGCCTGTCGAGCCCTCTACGACGCGATTGACCGGCTCGATGCCGAAGCGTCGGCGTCGGTGGACCTCTGGCGGAGTGACTTGCGCGCGCTCAACCTGCTCGAGCGGGGGCCGGTGAAGGCGAAGCAGCTGGCGACGGCGCTGGGCCTCACCGCCGGCGGGGTGACGGCGCTCATCGATCGGCTGGAAGCGCGGGGCCTGGCGCGACGGGAAGACGACCCTGATGACCGCCGCGGCACGGTGGTCGCCCCGACTCCGCGCATGTTCCAGTCCCTCGGCCCACTCTACCGGGGCGTCGCTGAACGCATCGCCGCGCTCGCTCAGCGGTACGGCCCCTCGGAGGCGGCGCGGGCGACGGTGCATGTACGCGATGTGGTCGAGGCATACGCAGCGGCTCTCGCGCCATCACGCGACACCCTGGACACGGTCGTGCCGGAGCGCTCGCCTTCGCTTCGTCGACGTCGCGGGGTGCAACTCCGACGGTGACGACGAACAGCGCGACCAGCGTGCAGGCGACGCAGGCGGCGCTGCGTGGAGGCCCCCTCGTGGGTTTCAAGCGGGCGCTCGAGGGCGAGCGCTCCCCGGGAGGTGTCCACCTGTTGACGGTTTTCGTCAACACGTTGACGTCAACCTGTTGACGAAAACCGTCAACACGTGGACACGCCCTGCGGAGCGTCGACGCCTCGCGCTGACCTTCACCCGCGCTTGCGCGACGGCGCCGTCTTCTTGCCGAAGAACAGCACGTGCGACGAGCCGCCCGAGGGCCCCCGCGCCGTCACCCGCTTCACCTCGACCTCGAAGTGCAGCTTCTCGAGCGCGCGCACGTAGTCTTCGTCAGGCCCAGCCGACCAGACCGCCAGCACGCCGCCCAGCTTGAGCGCCTGGTGGCAGGCGGCCACGCCCGAGATGCCGTAGAGCGACTTGTTCCCCTGCCGCGTCAGCGCCGTCGGGCCGTTGTCCACGTCGAGCAGAATCGCGTCGTACGCACGGCTCGCCGCCTTGATGCGCGCGAGCACGTCGTCTTCCACCACCCGCACCCGCTCGTCGTCGAGCGGCCGGCCCGCGAGCTCGGCCACGTGCGTGCGGTTCCAGGCGACGAGCTGCTTCGACAGCTCCACCACGATGACGCGGCACTCGGGCGGCACCCGGTCGAGCACCGCCCGCACGGTGAAGCCCAGGCCGAGGCCACCCACGAGAATGTCGCGCGGCTCGGCCACGCGCTCGAGCGCCCACGCCGCCAGCGTCTCTTCCGACGCGTGCGCCCGCGACGACATCAGCGTCTGCCCGCCCACGCGCACCACCCACTCGTCACCCCGCTGCGCGAGCTGCAGCTCTCCACCTTTGGGAATCGGAGCCCGGTCGATCACCTTCCACGGCGTCATGACGTCGCTCCCTCGCACACTCGCGTGGCCCTTCGCACGCGTGATCGGCACCCCTCGCACGCGCGCTGAGGCCGATCTGCCGCATCGGGATTCCGAACCGCCCGGAATCGTTCCGTCTTCAGTTGGCGCGCCCTTCGCAAACGGGTATTCTGTTGGTACTGCAACGCCACCTGCCCCGGGCGTTGCGAAAAGGGCCCCATGTTCGACTGGCTGCACACGCTCTTCTCTCGCGATCTCGCGATCGACCTCGGCACCGCCAACACCCTCATCTACGTGCGCGGCATCGGCATCGTCTCGAACGAGCCGTCGGTGGTCGCCGTGCAGCAAGACGCGCGCGGCGGCAAGAAGGTGCTCGCCGTCGGCAAAGAGGCCAAGGAGATGCTCGGCCGCACGCCCGGCAACATCGTCGCCATCCGCCCGATGAAGGACGGCGTCATCGCCGACTTCGAGATCACCGCGGCGATGCTGAAGTACTTCATTCAGCGCGCCCACCAGCGGAAGTTCAACGTGAAGCCGCGCATCGTCATCGGCATTCCCTCGGGCATCACCGAGGTCGAGCGCCGCGCGGTGCGTGAGGCCGCCGAGAACGCCGGCGCGCGCGAAGTGCACCTCATCGAGCAGCCCATGGCCGCGGCCATCGGCGCCGGCCTGCCGGTGACCGAGCCCTCGGGCAACATGATCGTCGACATCGGCGGCGGCACCACCGACGTCGCCGTCATCTCGCTCGCCGGCATCGTGTATTCGAAGTCCGTGCGCGTCGGCGGCGACAAGCTCGACGAGGCGATCATTCAGTACGTCAAGCGCAAGTACAACCTGCTCATCGGCGAGCGCACGGCCGAGCTCATCAAGATGGGCATCGGCACCGCGTACCCGACGGATGAAGCGATGACGATGGAGATCAAGGGCCGCGACCTGGTGGCCGGCGTGCCGCGCACGCTCTCGGTGACGAGCGACGAGATTCGCGACGCGCTCGCCGAGCCGGTGAACGGCATCGTCGAGGCGGTGAAGATGACGCTCGAGCGCACGCCGCCCGAGCTCGCCGGCGACATCGCCGACCGCGGCATCGTGCTGGCCGGTGGCGGCGCGCTGCTCAAGAACCTCGACACCCTGCTTCGTGAAGAGACGGGCCTGCCGGTGTTCCTCGCCGAAGACCCGCTGTCGAGCGTGGTGATGGGCGCCGGCAAGGCGCTCGAGTCGCTCGACATGCTGCGCGCGGTCGCGACGCCGAACTGAGCGCCGGCGTCTCGGCGCACCGGCGCGCGCGGCCATCGGCAGCCCGGCTGTTGTCAGCGGGCCCTTCATTCGGCGAGAGAGACGTGTTCTCTCAGCTGCTCTCGGCCCTGCTGAGAGCCCGCAAGTCGTGTTCTGCGTGGCGGTGAGCCACGTGTGGCTGGTTCGTCGCCTCGAGTCGGTGAAAGCTCACGCCCATGGCGCGCGAACCGAAGACGAAACGAACCAGGGCCTCGGTGTCGGCCTTCCTCGACGCGGTGGAGGACGACGCGCAGCGAAAGCAGGCCCGTCGCCTGGCGACCCTCATGCGCTCCGTCACCGGCAAGCGGCCTGCGATGTGGGGGCCTTCCATCGTCGGGTTCGGCGAATACCCCTCTACCTCGGGGCCCTGGCCGCGCGCCGGGTTCAGCCCGCGCAAGGGCTCGCTCGTCATCTATGTGATGCCCGGCACGAAGACCGTCTCAGCGCTGCTGAAGCGGCTCGGGCCGCACAAGACCGGCGCTGTCTGTCTGTACGTGAAGTCGCTCGACGAGATTGACGAGGGCGTCTTGCGCGACGTCATTGCCCGGGGCTGGAAGACGATGGGCGAGCTCCACCCGGAGTGAGGCGCCGGCTCGACCGCGACGCGCTCGCGCTCCAGCTGGCCGGTGTCACCTGGCGCAGCGACGAGCGGGAGCGCCTCATGACCGGCTGGCTCGAGGGGGTGCGCGGCGTCGAGGTGCCCCGGGTGCAGGTGGGCGTGTCAGCCCTCCCCGGTGGCGCGGGTGTCTCGCTGCGCGGCTCGTTCTAGGCTCGAGGCTCCACCGCGCTTCGAGGAGGCTGGTTCAGCATGGAGGAGCAGCTCGTCTTCGACACCGTCTTCAAGCCGCTCCTCGAGGCCCACCGGCACCTCGTGGTGGGCGCCGTCGTCACCGAGCTGCAGGCGCTGGGGCTCGACCCGACGAAGCCGCTGCGGCCGGCGTACCCGGTGGACACCTTCCGCAAGGTGGTGGCCGTGCTCGGGCGTGAGCTCGTCCCCGGCCAGCCCTCCGCCGTGCAGCAACGCGAGGTGGGCCGCGTGTACGCGAAGGCCTTCGGCAACTCGATGGTGGGCAAGGCCCTCAACGCCCTGGCGTCCGCGGTTGGGCGGCGCACCACCATCAACTGGGTTCGACGGGCCTTCGGGGCCACCAACAACTTCACCCGCGCCGAGGTCGTCGGCGAGACCGACTCCCGCACGACGCTCGTCGTGCATCACGTCTCGCAAGCCGATTTCCTGTTGGGCGTGCTCGACGTGATGAGCGGGTGGGGCCGCAAGGCGCCCGCGGCTGCCCGGCTGGTGTCGCTCGAGGCGGGGGTGGCGACGTTCGAGCTGACGTGGTGACACGCCCGGGTGACTGATCAGCCGCCAGGGCCCCTCTGGCACGACAGGCGGCCTCGGGGCCGTTATGGACAGGGAAGTGCGGGCGGAGCGACGCCATCTGCGGTGGGGGGCCGCCGTGCTGGGGACGATGTGGGCCCTCACGGCGACCGCCGACAGCCGCGATTTTCGGAGCTTCTCCACGGACGAGGGGCTGCCACAGCTGTCCGTCATCGCCCTCACGCAGGACCCTGAGGGCCTCGTGTGGGTGGGCACCCAGGCCGGCCTGGCGCGCTTCGACGGCGTCGCCTTCCAGACGTTCGGCGCGGCGCAGGGGCTGCCCAACGACTTCGTCTCGGCGCTCACCGTGGGCCTCCGGGGTGAGGTGCTGGCGGCCACCCGGCAGGGGCTCTCTGCGTGGGACCCGGCCTCGGAGCGGTTCCGCACCGTCGCCACCTTCACCGAGCCCCGGCCCGGCTTCATCCAGCTCCTCACCCTGGGCTCCACCGTCTGGTGCGCGGGGCCCACGGGCCTCTTCCGCTTCGATGGAGAGCGGCTGAGCCCCATCGAGTCGCTCGGGGCGCGCGAGGTGTCCCGCGTGGCTGCTGACGCGCGCGGGCACCTGTGGGTCGCCTCGGACGGAGGCCTCTTCCGCCTCGAGGCGCCGTCGTGGCAGCCGGTGAAGGTCCGCGCGGACGCGGTGAGCAGCGTCGCCGAGGACCGCGAAGGGGGCGTGCTGGTGGCGCTGCGGGACGGCGCGGTGCTCCAGCTCGGAGCGGATGGCCTCGAGCGCGCCCGCTTCGGCCTCGACGCCGTCTGGGGCACCGCGCGCCCGCGCGTCATGTTGATGGACCGCCGGGGCGACCTCTGGCTCGGCGGCACCGCGGGCCTGCTGCGCCGCTCGAACGGGCGACTCGAGCGCTTCGACCGCGACGAGGGCTTTCCGTGGTTCGAGGTCTCGACGATGGTGGAAGACCGCGACGGCTTCCCCTGGTTCGGCGCCTTCGGCGCCCTCGTGCAGCGCACCAACCTCGCCTTCACCCGCTATGACACCGGCAGCGGCCTGGGCGCCGACAGCACCCGGCCCCTCGTGCGCGACGGGCAGGGCGCGCTGTGGGTCGGCACGGCGAACGGGCTCGGCCGCCTCGAAGGCCAGCGCTTCGTCTCCCACTCGACCCGTGACGGGCTGTCACACCACGCCATCCTCTCGCTCGCGGCGCACGGAGGGCAGCTCTACGTGGGCACGGCCGTGGGGCTCGACGAGCGCGTGGGCGAACGGTTTCGCCGCGTGGCGGGCTTCGAGTGGCCCTTGGCGGTGCCCTCGCTCGGCGTGCAGCGCGATGGAACGGTGTGGGCCATCTCCGAGGGGGTGGGCCTCGTGCGGGGCCGCGCGGGTGTCTTCGAGCCCGTGTCGATTCCAGGGCACGACGCGCGCGATGGCCGCCTCTTCGTCGACGCCAAAGACCGGGTGTGGGTAACCGGGCGAGGGGGCCTCGTGCGCATCGATGGCGAGGGCGTCACCCGCTGGGGGGGCGCTGAAGGGCTGCGCGGGCCCAACCCGCGCATGCTGACGGTCGCTGCCGATGGCACCGTCTGGTTTGGTTACGCCGACAACCTCGGCCTCACCCGCTTCGACGGCACCCGCTTCACGCACTGGACGACGGCCGACGGCCTGGCGCACGACGCCGTCTTCTCGCTCGGGGTCGACCTGCTCGGCCAGGTGTGGGTGGGCACCGCCCGCGGCGTCGACCGCTTCGACGGCGTGCGCTTTCGCAACTGGGCGCGCCGCGAGGGGTACCCGAGCGCCGAGTCCAATGGGCCCGGCTTCCTGGCGGACGACGACGGCGTGCTGTGGTTCTCCACCGCCGAGGGGCTGGCCCGGTACGAGCCTGGGCGCGATGGCGCGTTCGAGTCGCCGGTGCCGGCGTCACTGTACGGTGTCCGCAGCGGCGCCGAGGCCGAGGCGCTGGTGCCGGGCACGCAGCTCCTGGCGAACGTCGTGGTGGCGACGACCGTCGACCCGGCGCGCGTCGACGTCGAGGTCCAGCTCGACGACGGCCCGTGGACGGCGCTGAGGGGACGGCGGCTCGAGCTGCGCGGTGTCAGCCCCGGCGCCCACACGGTGTCGACGCGCGCGCGGCGCTTCGGCGGGCCGTGGGCCGTGGCCGGGCGCCAGGCCTTCGTCGTCGCGCCGCCCTTCTGGCGCACCTGGTCCTTCCTCGCGGTGGCAGTGGTGGCCCTGGGCCTCGCGGGCTGGGGGCTGGCGGCCTTGCGCCTGCGCCGCGTGCGCGCCGAGGCCCGACAGCTCGACATCGAGGTGAGCCAACGCACCGCCGCGCTCGGCACCGCCTTCGAGGCCCTCAACGCCGCCAAGGAGCGCCTCGAGGCGATGAACGACGAGCTGCGCGCGGCCAACGAGGCCAAGAGCGCCTTCCTCGCCAACATGAGCCACGAGATTCGCACCCCCATGAACGCGGTGGTGGGCATGGCGAGCCTGCTCGACGAGACGCCGCTGTCGGTCGAGCAGCGCGAGTACGTCGACACCATTCGGGGCTCGGCCGACCTGCTGCTCGGCGTCCTCAACGACGTGCTCGACTTCTCGAAGATTGAAGCGGGCAAGCTGACGCTCGAGCAGGCGCCCACCGAGCTGCGGGCGCTGTTCCACGAGGTGGGCGCGCAGGTCGCCAGCGCGGCGGCGGACAAGGGGCTCGAGCTGGCCGTGGTGGTGCAGCGCGACGTGCCGTTCTCCTTGCTGTCAGACCCGGTGCGCCTCAAGCAGGTGGTGCTGAACCTCTTGTCGAACGCGGTGAAGTTCACCGGCTCCGGTGAGGTGGTGCTGCGGGTGACGACGGCGCCCGAAGGGCTGGTGCTGACGGTGCGCGACACCGGCATCGGCATCACGCCCGAGGTGCAGGCGCGCCTGTTTCAGCCCTTCATGCAGGCCGACGTGTCCACCACGCGGCGCTTCGGAGGCACGGGCCTGGGCTTGTCCATCAGCCGCTCCCTCGTCGAGGCCATGGGCGGCGCGCTCACCTTCACGTCATCGCCGGGCGAGGGCTCGACCTTCCGGGTGGTGTTGCCGGTGGCGGGCGCGGTGCCGCTCCCCGCGACGCCGAGGCAGGGCCGCGTGCTGGTGCAGCACCGCCATGGGCCGACGCGCGAGGGCGTCGTCGAGGCGGTGACGGCGCTCGGGTACGAGGTGGTGGAGGACGAGCTCGCGGCCGACGTCGTGGTGTCCGACGGCGATGGGCCGCGGCGCCCGCGGGTGCTGCTGAGCCGGTTGGGTGCGCCCGGGCGCGGAGCCGACGCCATCGCGCGCGGCTTCTCGGGCGTGGTGTCGCTGCCAGCGCGCCCGGCGCACCTCGGCGCGGTGCTGGCCCGGGCCCTGGGGACGCCCGAGTTGGCTCCCCAGCCGTCGGTGGGGCCGACGCCGCGACGCGCGGTGCGGGTGCTGGTGGCCGAAGACAACGTCATCAACCAGCAGGTGATTCTGCGCATGCTCGAGAAGCTGGGCCTGAGCGCCGACCTCGCGCAGGACGGGCTCGAGGCCGTCGCCGCCATGGAGCGCACCGACTACGCGATGGTGCTGATGGACTGTCAGATGCCCCGGTGTGACGGGTACGGCGCGGCGCGGGCCATTCGTTCGTTGCCCGGCGCGCGCGCGAAGGTGCCCATCGTCGCCGTCACCGCCAGCGCGCTCGAAGACGAGAAGGAGCGCTGCCTCGCCGCCGGCATCGACGACTACCTGGCCAAGCCCGTGCGCCTGACGGACCTCGAGCGCATGCTGCAGACGTGGTTGGCCTGAGGCCGGCCGCTCTCGGGGGCCGGCTGGAGCATGGGAGTGGGTCCCGATGGCTCCGCCGGCCGTGCACGCGGGCGCGCCCGGAACCGCTACACTGCCACGATGGTCATCGGCCTGATTGCCGCCACCGTCCTCGTGGCGACCCCGCGGCTGGCGCTGCTCGAACTCTCACCCGTCGACGTTCCAGCCGAACGGGCCAGCTATGCGACGGAGCAGCTCGGCATCGCGCTGCTGAACGAGGGGCTGGTGGTGACGACGCCGTCCGACATCCGCACGCTGCTCGGCCTCGAGCGGCAGAAGCAGCTGCTGGGGTGTGATGAGGGCGGGTCGTGTCTGGCCGAGCTGAGCGGCGCGCTTGGTGCCGGCGCCCTCGTCGCGGGGCAGCTGGCGAAGAGCGGGGATCGTCTGAGATTGAGCGTGAAGCTGTTGAACGCCACCACGGGCGTCGCGACCACGGCGTTCATCAGCGAGGCCACCGATGAGCGTGCCCTGCAGGAGGAGATTTCACGGTGCGCCAGACACATCGCCCGGGCTCTCGCCCCGCCGTCGTCACCGGGTCCCCTCATCCTCGGAAGTGCCGGCGCAGTCGCGGCCGCCGGAGGGGTGGTCCTGCTGATCAGCAGCGGCATCGCCTGGGGAACGCTCCAGGGCCGGGGAACTGATGCCGCGACGTTCGAGCGCGCAAGGCAGGCGTCCGTCGACGGGCCCGTTCACCTCGGGCTCGGGGTTGGGCTGGTGTCGCTGGGCGTGGCCGCCGGAGCCGCAGCCCTCATCTGGAGCCGCGTCTCTCCACAGCCGGCGCCCGCGGTCTTCGTCGTGCCAACCGCGACTGGTCTCGGAATCGGTGGTGCCTGGTGAGGTCGCGAGCGTGGCTGTGCCTGCTGCTCGCGTCGTGCGACTTTGGCGACGCGTTCGAGCGGTACTGTGACGAGACGGGACGCTGCGATGCCGGCGTTGGACCGACCAGCGGCGGCGCAGCGGGTGGAGTGACGGCCGGCGGCGCGGCGGGTGGAGTGACGGCCGGCGGCGCGGCGGGTGGAATGACGGCCGGCGGCGCAGC
>JANRKQ010000052.1:0-5984 GCA_033763395.1 Myxococcaceae bacterium | reverse complement strand
GGCAGACGAAGACGGCCGGTGACACGGCCTTCGTGAAGCGAGACCCGACGAAGGTGGACGCGCTGGCCGAGAGCCCCATCGCGGAGCTGTCGGTGAAGGGCCTCAAGCCCCGCGCGGGAGAGGCCTTGCGGCCCGCGCCTGTGCCGAAGAAGAAGTAGCTCGTCGCTCGTCGAACGGCGCGCCGATGTGTGGACGTCGTCCACCTGGGGAGACCGATTCGCCGGGTCGAGGCGGTCGGCACGAAGCAGGCCCACGGGCTTCGACGTGGCCGGGCCTTCCCGGCAGAAACGGGTTCTTCCATCAGCCGTCGAGGGTGTGCCTACGGCGCCCTCCTCGGCGCGGTCGCCCAGCGGAACGACCGCCGAAGCCGGCGCACCACAGCGCGCTCCCGCAGGCCACTCAACGCTCCGGCGCACCACGGAACGCCCGGCCGGAACTCACGGCGTGATGCGGACCACCACGGAGCGACGCGCCACCTCCACGCCTCGCGCATCGACACCGACCGCGGTGATGACGCGCCAGCCGAGCGAGGAGAACGTGACGCGCACCGGAAACCGGCCTGCGGCGTCCGTCGATTCACCGAGGGGGAATCCACCCGCCGAGTAGCGCACGCGGGTGATGGCGCCGCTCGCCCTGGCCTTCAGCCACACCCCATTCTGAAACCAGCCACCATCTTCCGGCGACTCGAAGTCGAGCGCGCCTCGCGACGTCTCACCCGCCGTGACGCGCACCCGCACCTGCGCCTCACCGAGGAGCCGCCGCTCGGCGTCGTAGGCCTTCGCGACGATGGTGCGCTCTCCGACGGACGAGAAGAGGTACCGCGCCGAGAAACCGTCGGCGCGATGCTCCGACGCACCCAGGGGGAAGCCGTCGCTCGAGTACGCGACGAACCGAACGCCCGGCCCGGCCTGCACCCGCATCCACACGCCGTTCGTGTACCAGCCTCCTGCCTCGAGGTTCTCGAAGCGCACCACCGACGTGCTGCCGCCACCCGCGCCGTCACAGGGACCCGGACCCGGCGATGGGCCGAGGAACTCCCAGTGCCAGTCCTCGGACGGCACCGTTCGATGGAAGCCGAAGCGCGCGCCATTGCGGTTGAGCCACCCCAGCACCCCGGGCGCGGCGGTGTTGAGGTCGAGCGCTTCACCCGACTGGTGGTTCGAGAAGCCGGGCTGCGCCGCCAGATTGCAGTTGTTGCACGAGCAGTTCACGTAGCAGGCGTAGAGGAAGCGCTGCTCCGACATCGAGCGGAAGCCGCTCACCACCGAGAGCCGCACGCCGTCACGCAGCGCCGCCTGCTGCATCAGCGCGTAGGCGTTGGCCGTCTTCCGCTCTGCCGGTTTGCCGTCGACGGTCACCACCGTGATGGCGAACGAGCGCCCATTCTCGTAGCCGGTCTCGGAGCGCGCCGCGCAGCTGATCAGCTCCTGTTCGGTCGACGCGAGCGCGTCGTCCGCAGGCACCACGTCGTCGCCGAGCGTCGCGACGCCCTCGCCACACGCGCTGAGAACCACGACACCCACCAGAGCCGCTCGTCGAAGCATGGCGCGCTCCACAGCATGCGCCGTTCCACCCACGCCCCACGGGGCGAGGCCACGGGCGAGGGGCACCGCCGCGCTCCATTCGATGCAACGCGGCCTGACATGGTCGGTCGTCATGAGCGAAGGCCAAGAACGTCGGCGCGCGTCTGCGGTGCGCAGCTCTCGGCTCGCCACGTCTGGCAGCGCTGTCGTCGAACGCGACGAGTCGACTCCAAAGCGGGCGTCGCGTTGAGGTGACGCTCGAGCGGCACGCGCGCGTGACGGCCTGGGCGCGAGCGCCTGTGGGCACGCGGCAGCTCACTCGCGATGAGCGCTCACGTCGCCTTCGAGCCTCCGGCCCGCGTCCGCCCTCGAGAGGTCGAGCACGTCGGCACCGCGACTCGCCCGTGCGCCACGCCGCCAGGCCCGTTGGCAAGACAACGGCTCGAGCCTGGGAGACCTCGTCGCACAGTGGGCGCGCAGCGCCCGGCGAGGCTCGTCGTCGCACGCCTGCGTCGCGCCGTCCCTCACGAGCCCGCTGCCGCCGAGGGCCTCACCGCTCGAGGGCGACGTCTTCGAGCACCGGAGCGCCCGTCACCAGCACCTCGGCGCGCGCGCGGAATGGCAGTCGAAGCCCCTCCGGGGCGGCCCAGGGCGTCACCTCACCGCGCACGCCGACGTCAAGAAACGTGGCGCCATCACGCCAGCCCAGGTGCCGCCAGGTGAGCGGCGCCGCGATGCGCACGAGCCGTTCGCCTCCAACGCCGTTCGTCGTCGCGGGGTTCGACAGGACACCTTCGGCGAAGCGGCGGTCCCCCAGCCAGAGCTCCCAGCGGGCGGAGGCGACGCGCGGAATCGACGGGGGCAACACCACCTCGAAGAAGAGGTCACCCTGCTGGTCCATGGGGAACGCGAGCGTCACGTTCTTCACCGAGAGCGGCGCCTCGAGCCCCGGCGCAGGCACCCGCCGGCACGCAGCGACGGCGAGCAGCACCCCGAGCCACGCCGCCCGACGCATCGCCTACCCGCCCAACAGCGGCGTCAACGCATCGACGGTGGTGGGCCAGCCGTTGCGCCGCGCGAGCACCTCGAGCGCCTTCGCCACCTCGGCCGCCGTCTGGAAGCGCAGGCCGCGGTCGGCGAGCGTCGCCTTGCGCACGATGGCCACCGCCATGTCGGGCGCTTCGTGGTTGTGCACCTGCACCGAGGGGACGCGGCAGTCGCGCACCTTGTGCATCATCTCCATCTCGCTGGTGCCGGGGAACAGCCGCTGGCCGGTGAAGAGCTCCCACAGAATGATGCCGGCGGCGAAGATGTCGGCGCGGTGGTCGACGGCCTGGCCCAGCACGGCCTCGGGGCTCATGTACGAGATGGTGCCGCGCAGCGCGCCCTGATCGCCGCGCATGATGCCTTCGACCTCGGCGACGCCGAAGTCCGTCAGCTTCACGTCCCCCGCCACCGAGAGCAGCACGTTGGCCGGGTTGACGTCGCGGTGCACGATGGTCGCGCCGCCCTCACCCACCTTGGCCCGGTGGATGTAGTCGAGCGCCTTCATCAGGCAGATGCCGATGTACGTCGTCGCCGACATGGGCATCAGCTGCCCGGCCTGCTTGAAGGCGTCCATCATGTATTGGAGCGTCCGGCCTGAGACGAGCTCCTGCACCATGAGGTAGTCGCTGCCGGCCTTGAAGCAGCGGTAGGTGCGCACGATGTTGGGGTGCCGCAGCCGCACCGTCAGCTTGGCCTCGTCGACGAACTGCTTCACCCACGCGGCGTCGTTCCGGTAGCTGGGCAGCAGCCGCTTGATGACGATGTCGTCGGGCTCGCCGGGGCTGCGCTGGGTGCTGGGCCGCGGGCGGGCCTGGTAGACTTCGGCCATCCCGCCGACGGCGAGACGTCCCACGAGTTGGTAGCCGCCGAGCTCGGTTTCCTGCGCCACGTCGACGTCGACAGTAGTCGAGGCGCGGGAGGTGGCAAGCGATGGGTGGTGCTCGTCGTGGCCAGGCGCTGAAGCCGGAGGGCATGCTGGCAGAGGTCCAATCGTCACGCCCCGAGCGCTCGTCTGTCACGCCGGCGTGAAGGCCGTCCCTGCCGTTCCCAACGCGACGCCCGGTTTCCGAAGCATCAGTCAACCCACTGAAATTCAAGGGAACCGATCGGCTGATCCACTCGCGCGGATGGATCAGCAGCAGCAGGGACGTCATGGCCCCTGGGTGGTTCCGGGGACTTGCGCCGGCATGGCCGCTGCTCAGCACCCCGGCCATGCTCACACCCCACACCCTCGTTCTCGTCCTCTCGCAGGTCTCGATGCTCGGCGAAGCCGGTGAGTCGTGCCGCACCGACGCCGACTGCGCCGCGCCCTTCGCCTGCGTGCGCGCGGTCTGCACGGTCCGTCCAGCTCCCGTCGCTCCCGCCACCCGAGGCTGGCAGCCGGCTCCAACGCCCGTGCCCGTCACGCAGCCCGCGCCTGGTTGGCAGTCGGCTCCAGCGGCTGTCGGTGCGCCGACGCCGGCTCCATCACCAGCGACGGACTCGGTACCGCCGCCGCTGCCCGCGAGGTCGACGGCTCCGGACGAAGTCGCACACGTCGCGGCTGAGCCCGAGGCAGCGCCGCCGGGGCAGTTCTCGGGCGTCCACTTTGCCATCGGCGTTCAGGGTGGTGCGGGGCCTGCGTTCGTTCGAGCTGGGAGCCTGGCGTACTCGCAGGGCTTCACTGGCTTCGCCGGTGCCGCCAACTTCGAGGGGCAGGCGATGTACGTGCCGGTCGAGCTGCGTCTGGCACTGCTCATCGGCCGGTTCGAGCTCGCGCTCGAAGGGGCGCCCCTCAGCACGACGATCATCGGGGTGAGCGCGCGGTCACTGGCCCCGCTCAGCGTCTCGGTCGGCGGGCTCTTCAAGCTCTACGAGCAGGGCCCCGTTGGTGTGTATCTGCCCTTGCGTGCGCGGGCTGGCCTCATCCCAACCTTCTCGAACTTCGGCTTCTTCGGAGGAGGCTCGGTTGGCGTCGGTGTGCGCTTCGAGCGCGTCCTCTTCGAGGTGAAGGGTGGCGCCGAGTACCTGCTCTGGAACTTGTCGTCGGCCGTGCTCGTGCCGTTCACCGCCGGCGCCACCATCGCCTTCTGAATTCACGTCAACCCAACACCATTCCTTCGAGGAGTCTCTCCATGTCCCGCACGTCCCTGTTCGCTGTCGCTGCCGTCGCGTTGTGCGCCTGTGGTCCCGCCGACCTCTCGTCCCGCATCGCTATCGGCGATGAGGCTGAACTCGTTCGCAAGAGCCAGGGCTGGGTGTTGACCGCGCCGGTGCAGGTCTTCCTTCCGGCAACGCGCGGCGGCTGGCGCCTGACGGCCGCGGTGACCGAGAAGAGCGTCACCGGCTTCATGCGGACGAGCAGCCCGGTCCTCCATGCGCTCCCGGCTGACGCGACGACCTTCGAGGTGCCACTCAAGACGGACCGTGAGCCCAGGTCGGGCGACCGCGTCACCATCGAACTCATCGTGGCCGCACACGTGTGGGACGGCGCCCTCGGCACCGATGCCGACACTGCGACGAAGACCTTCAACTTCAACTTCCAGTGACGCGCCTCACGGCGCGAGCTGCACGCGCTCGAGCGCGACTGGCCACGCGCCGCCGATGCCGACGTCCTTGTTCAACACCACGGTGCCCTGCACCGTGACGCGCTGCCCGGCGGTGAGCGGGGCCTCACTCAACGCCACCAGGTCATCATCCTTCGAGGCGGGCGAGCCGCTCCCGTCGTTCAGGTGGGCGTAGTGGAGCCCGTTCACCGCCGTCACCTTCGCCACTGTCGCCGTCACCCGCACGAGCCGGCCCGAGAGCACCGCCCGCTCGGCGAACACGTCGGCGATGCGCAGCGTCAGCGGTGGCTCGGCCTTCTGGGTCGCGTCGAGCGCCTTCGCGACCGGGTCCGCTCCCGGTTGGCTCCCGAGCGGTGGGTGATTCGGTGGCAACGCCGTGCCCGAGGGCGCAGCCGGAGCCACGGGCGCGCCGAGCAGCTCACCGAACACGATGCTGGGGAACGTGCGGCCGAGCGCCTTGCTGGTGAAGTTCGTCATCGTCGTCGACTCCTTCAGCTCGACGGCGGCTCCGACGGCGACGGACGTGGTGGAAGGCACCGCGGCCCACACCTCGCCGGACGCTGTGTTGAGCCGCAGGTACGTGTAGTTCGGCACCTGCTGCACCTCGGCGACGACGCCCGCGAGTCCTCCAGCCGACGGCACGAGCGCCGTGGGTGGCGTGGGCTCGCCCACTGGCGCGGCCGACGATGGTGACGACGAGGCCACCGACCAGCGGCCCGAGACGAAGCCAGCGATGAACACGAGGACGACGACGACAGGCAGCACGGGAGCCTTCATGCGGCGTCCCTTAACGCAGCTCCTCCGCGCGCGGGGAGGCGTCGTTCAGCGACGCTCCCAGCAGGTATCAGCTCACGCTGCGGGAGGCGCC
>JANRKQ010000051.1:0-1759 GCA_033763395.1 Myxococcaceae bacterium | reverse complement strand
CGCCGCCACTCCGGCTGCCGCGGGGCCACCTCGATGCCGTCGTCACGCACCGTGACGTCGATGAGTGGAGTCGGCGCCGGAACTCCATGGCGCGCCGTCACGGCCGCCCGCACGAGCGCGAGGCTCATCGGCAGCACCTCGTGACTCTCGGCGTACATCTCGTACCGCACGTCGAGCGGGTTGACGGCGACGAGGCGAAGCCAGGGTGACATGAAGTGGCGCTGCGCCGTGAGAATGTCGCGGGTGCGTCGGGGCTCGGGCAGGTCCGCCGCGGCGATGACGCCCTCGAAGCCCCGGTCGCAGGCCTTCCACCAATGCGAGAGGCCAACTCGCTCCCACGGCCTGCGCGACAACGACGCCGAGGTCGTCACCATCGATTGGGCCCCCGGCGGAAGTCGCGTCACCTGGGCCGGCGTGAAGAACGTGCCGAAGAGGCGGAGCTTTTGCGCGACCCGCTCGAGGCGCATGACGTGGGCGTACGGCGGCACGCGCGACTCCACCACCGCCAGTGACGCGTCGAACCTCGCGGCCACGGTGTCGTCAGTCGTCGCCAGGGCCGCGTCGACACAGGGACGAACGAGGTTGCCGGCCATGCCGAGCGCACCGAGCGAGGCCTCGGGCCCCTCGAGCCACAGCACGTCGGAGACGAGGGCGAACGTCGCAGCGCACAGCGTCAGGGCCTCGTCGTGCTGCCCGTGAGACGAGAGCAACCGCACCCGCAGCGGGGCGAGCGCGGCCACGGCCTCCTGGAGCCGCGGCAGCGCCTGCCGTCGGCGGTGGAGCGGCTCGGCGAGCGGCCCGAGCCCCGCGACGGCCTCGAGCGTCGAACGCCTCGTGCACGCCACCGTCTCGCGCAGCCAGGGGTCGTTGACGGTGAGCGAAGCGAGGGCGGTGCCGGGCAGCGACTCGAGCGGCCGCTTCCCGTCGCGCACGTCGAACAGGTCGACCGACATCCACGGCGCATCGCGGCTCACGTCTGGCGCTGCGTCGAGCGCGCGGCCCACACATTCCGCGATGGAGCCGGGCTCGCCCGCACGCGAGAGCGCCCAGCCGGCCTGCGCGTTCGCCTCGTCGACGAGCGACGCCGCGAGCCGACGGCCGCGCAGCTCAGCCGAGACGAAGACGCCCGCGACCAACAGGAGGGGCGTCGCGACGGACGCGGCCACCACGATGCGCAACGCCCGACTCGTCGCCACGAGGTGACGATGCGGCCAATGCACCACGACTGCAACGAATGGCGCATTCCACCTCCGTTGTTCCGGGGCGCTGGCGCTCGAAGGAACGCAGCGGGGCCGACCCCGCTGTGCCCACCCCCTCCGCCTGGGCGGAGGCTTCGCCGGTTCGATTGAGCCGCGACCAAGGGAATCTCGGCCCGCCCGTGGCGCCGTTGCTCAATGGCGGCCTACGAGCCGTCTTCCGGAACGACGACGTCGCGAGGTGACCGATGGGCCGACCCAATCCGCTGGCGAGCTGTGTCGCGCTGGCCCTCCTCACCATCGGCGCCGCGCGCGGCGAGGCGCCCACGCCACCAGCAACGGGGGCCACGCCGAGTCCTCCTCCGGCCGACAGCCTCTCCGCTCGAACGGAGGCCGCGCCTCGACCGACGACGAGCGCCCGTTTCGGAGCTGACGGCCCGGCCCGCGCAGCGCGCGACGAACGGTGGGACGCCTCGGGCGAGGCGCGGCTCCGTTTCAACCAGGCGCTCCCGTTCGGCGTCGACGACGTCGGCACGAGCGGGAACCAACGCACCTGGCTCCAG
>JANRKQ010000050.1:0-1712 GCA_033763395.1 Myxococcaceae bacterium | reverse complement strand
CCTCTTCTGCATGGCCCTGCCCCGCAGGAAGGTGGCGCTCGCCGTGAAGGTGTTGTCTGGCGTCTCGGAGGCGCTCCCGCCGGCGGTGCGGTGGGCGCTGTCGACGGTGGGCGTCGAGCTGGCGCTGCCCTCGCCGTGGCCGCTGGCTGAGGTGAAGAACGTCGCGGGGCTCGTCGTGGGCTCCGTCGAGGTGCGCGCGGAGAACGGCTGAAGCGACGCGAGGGCTACTTCTCGACGCTCAGCCCCAGGCACTTTCCGAGGAACACCTCGGTCCGCTGCGCGAAGTCGAGCCGGTTCTCGAGCCGGACGAGCCCATGCCCTTCGTCGGGATACTCGACGTACGAGACGGAGCGTCCGGCGGCTTTCATCGCCTGCACCATCTGCTCCGACTCGGCGACCTTCACGCGCGGGTCATTCCGCCCCTGGCCGATGAGCAGCGGCGCCGTGATGGCCTCGGCGAGCGTCACGGGTGAGGCCGCGAGGAGGAGCGCCCGGTCCTTCGCGTCGTTCGGGTTCCCCATTCGGCGGTGGAAGACGGCCTCCTGCGCCTTCCACCACGGAGGAATCGACTGGAGCAGCGTGACGAGGTTCGCCGGGCCGACGAGGTCGACGCCGCACCGGTAGAGGGTGGGGGTCTTCGCCAGGCCCATGAGCGTCGCGTAGCCACCGTAGCTCTGGCCCATGAGGGCGACGCGGGTCGGGTCGGCGAGGCCCTGCGCCACGGCCCACGCCACGCCGTCGGCGAGGTCGTCTTGCATCGCGAGCCCCCACTGCCGATTGCCCGCGTTGAGGAACCGTTTGCCCTGGCCGGTCGAGCCGCGGAAGTTCACCTGCAGCACGGCCGCGCCGCGGTTGGCGAGGTGCTGCGCCTGCACGTGGAACTGGAGCCGGTCCCTCCACCACGGGCCACCGTGCACGAGGACGACGAGGGGCAGGCCGCTCCTGGGAGCTCCGGCGGGCACGGTGAGAAACGCCGTCAACGGCAGGCCATCGCGGGCCGGGAACGTCACTGGCGTCATCGGCGCGAGCTCGAAGCGCTCGAGCTTCGGCAGCGTGCCGCCCAGCGGCGTCGCCTGCTTCGCCTTCCGGTCCCAGACGACGAACACGGGCGGCTGGACGTCGCTCGAGAACGACACCACCCACTTCGAGTCCGACCGGTCGGTGCTCACGACGTCGACGTCGCCGGGCATCACCGCTCCGAGGGCCGCCAGCTCACCGGGGAACAGCCACTCGAGCGCGGTCCACTCGCGGCGCCCGTTCACCTCGAAGGCCACGGCGCGCAGCGACGAGCTGGCGCGGTTCCACGCCACGTCCACGACGTCGCTCTTCGGGTTCGTCGCCAGGAGTCGCTCCGAGCCGGTGGTGATGGACTTCTCGAGGACGCGATCGGTGTCGCTCGACACGGTCGAGGCCAGCAGCAGCGACTTGCCGTCGAGCGTGAAGCCGAACGGGCGCAGGTTCTCCTCGAGGCTCGCCGTGACGAGCGGGCGCCACGGAGCCTTCACGGTGTCCCGCACGCGCACCTCGGACCCGCCGTTGGGCAGCGTCGCCTTCGCCGCCCGCACCCGGAAGTCCGCGTCGACGAGCCACTGCGAGACGTCGCCCGGGTTCTTCGTGTCGTCGACGACCTCTCCGGTGCGCCAGTTCACCCGTACGACGTCGAACACCTTCGCGTCCCGGCGGTTCGTCGTCAGCAGCACCTGGCTCGGGGC
>JANRKQ010000049.1:0-132938 GCA_033763395.1 Myxococcaceae bacterium | reverse complement strand
GGCCTGCTGTAGGGTGGAGCGCTCCATGAGCCGGTACGCCGCGATCGACATCGGAACCAACTCGGTCCTGCTCCTCGTCGCCGAGCGTGACGTGGCCGGCCGCTGGCACGCCGTCGAGGAGCGAGCCGAGATCACCCGCCTGGGCAGGGGCGTCGATGCCAGCAAGCGGCTCTCGCCCGAGGCGATGGAGCTCACCCTGGAGGTCCTGACGCGCTTCGCCGCCGAGGCCCGGTCGCTTGGCGTTCGAGACTTCGCCGTCAGCGCCACCTCGGCCGCGCGCGACGCGAGCAACGGCGCCGAGTTTCTCGCCGCGGTGAAGACGCGCGCGGGGCTGACCGTCGAGATCCTCCCGGGCGACGAAGAGGCGCGGCTGTCGTTCGCGTCGGCGCTGGCCGACTTCGGAGCGCAGCGGCCGCTCGTCGTCATCGATATTGGCGGTGGGTCGACCGAGTTCATCTTCGGCGACGAGGCTGGCGCCATCACCTTTCGCCGGAGCTTCGACGTGGGCTCGGTGCGGCTCACGGAGCGGTTCCTCCGAGGCGATCCGCCGGCGCCCGTCGAGCTCGCGACGCTGGAGGACTTCCTGCGCCAGACGTTCTCGGCGCTCCCGCGGCCGCCTTCCGGGTTTCAGCTCGTCGGCGTGGCCGGCACCGTGACGACGATCTGCGCGGTGGCGCGCACCGTCGAGCCGTACGATCCGACGCTGGTGCATGGCGCCGAGCTCGCGCGCGACGAGGTCGTCAGCACGACGCAGCGGCTGGCCCACCTGCCCGTCGCGCTGCGCCGCACCCTGCCCGGCCTGCAGCCCAAGCGCGCCGATGTCATCGTGGCCGGGGCGTTCATTCTCAGGGCTGCGCTCGACGCGCTCGGCGCCCCGACCGTGGTCGTCAGCGATCGCGGGCTGCGGTGGGGCCTGCTCGCGGACCGGTTCGGAAAGGCGCCGTGAGCGGACCTCCTCCCGCGGCTGGACCCACCTCCACCCTCGATCGTCCGGCGGCGCCCGGGGCGATGTTCGCCCTCGTCGTGCTGACGTTGATGAACCTGTTGAACTACGTCGACCGCTGGGTGCCGTCGGCCGTGAAGGCGCTGGTCAAGAAGGACCTCGACCTGACCGACGCCGAGACGAGCTGGCCGCTCACCGCGTTCGTCTTCGTCTACATGATCGCCAGCCCCGTCTTCGGAGCGTTGGCCGAGACGAAGAACCGTCGGGTGTTGATCGCCATCGGGGTGGCCGCCTGGTCGATCGCCACGGCGGCGGCGGGGTTGTCACAGGGCTTCTGGACCCTGCTGGTGACCCGCGCGCTGGTCGGGGTCGGTGAGGCTGCCTACGCCACCCTGGCGCCCTCGTTGCTCGCCGACTTCTTTCCTCCCGAGAAGCGGAACCGGGCCTTCACGGTGTTCTACGTGGCGATCCCCGTGGGGTCGGCCCTTGGCTTCGCCATCGGTGGCCTGCTGGGCACGCAGTTCGGTTGGCGAACGGCGTTCTACGCGGTCGGTCTCCCGGGCCTGGCCGTGGCGGCCCTGGCGCTGCTCATGAAGGATCCGGTGCGCGGTGCGTTCGACGACACCCCGCCACGCGAGGTGTCGTTCCCCGAAGCGCTCCGGTTGCTCGCGCGGAACCCCGTCTATGTGGTGACGGTGGCTGGCTACACGCTCGTCACCTTCGCGACGGGTGGTATCGGAGACTGGTTCGCCGAGTTCCTCCACCGGGTGCGCGGTATGGACCTCGACGCAGCGGCGCTCGCCATCGGAGCATCGGCCGTCGTCGGAGGGCTGTTGGGCACGTCGCTGGGCGGGTTCGTCGCCGACCGCGCCGTCGGGCGCACGCGGCACCCCTACCTCGCGGTGTCCGGGCTCTTCATGGTGCCCGCGACGGTGCTGGTGGCCGTAGCGCTGTTCGCCGTCGAGCGGCCCGCGACCATCATCGGCCTCATCGTCGCCGCGCAGATCTTCGTCTGGGCGTACAACGCACCGGTCAATGCGCTGTTGGTGAACAGCGTCGAGCCGTCGCTCCGCGCGCGGGCGTTCGGTATTTCGATTCTGTGCATTCACGCGCTGGGTGATGCGATCTCACCGCCGATCATCGGGCTGGTGTCGGACTCGACCGGCAACCTGCTCGGCGCGCTGGCGATCGTTCCGGTGATGCTCGGCCTTGGCGCGGTGGTGTGGATCGCCGGGTGGAGATTGCTGAAGCCACCCGACCCAGCCGAGCGGTGAAGTTGCCAGACCCTCGGCAGATGGTCGACGACGCGATGCTCGCCGAGTTCGACCGCATCGCAGCGCTCGGCCGTGGCCACCGGGCCTGAGCGGCTACGACTCGTCGAGCCGGGGCTTCAGCTCGCGCACCAGCACCTGAATCTCTTCCTGCAGGCGCTCGCCGTGGAACAAGAGGTGCTGCTTGAGCCGCGAGCGGTTCCCCATGCGCAGGAAGGCCAGCGCGTCGTTGAAGGCCGCGCGCCGGCGCTCCAGGAAGTAGCGGGTGAACAGCGCCAGCGGCAGCGCGCCCACCAGCGCCACCACGAGCCCCACCGTGCCCGCCAGCGCCCACCCTGCGACGGTCAGCAGCGTCCACCAGGCGGGCACCGTCACCAGCGCCGACACGAGCTTCAGCGTCGCCACGCGATCCTTCGACACTGGCGTCACCATCGCGAGCAGCCGCAGCGCCATGAACGGCACGAAGAACAGCACCGCGCCGAGCGCGAACAGCGGAAAGCCGAGCAGCAGCGCGCCGAGGTTGCGCGCGATGAACCACGCCACCTGCCGGGGCCGGTAGACGAACGAGAGATCGCCGGGCGTCGCGTTCACCAACTCGAGCCGCGTCCGAAACGACATGACGTCTTCCTTCAGGTCGTCGAACCGATCGGGCTGCTCGTTGCGCAACAGCGACGCGCCCTTCGAGAACAGCCGCAGGCGGTCGGGATCCTTCTCGCGAAACCCGTTGCGCAGGGCGAACAGCTGATCGGCGGTCTCGATGAGCGCCAGATCTTCCCAGTCCTCGAGGTTGAGGGTGACCGAGCGGAGCGCCGCACCGACCCGCTCGGTGAGCGCGCGCACCCAGTCCTGCTCGGCCTCGGGGGACGCAGGCGCCGCCGCCTCGACGAGGATCGCCTCACCCACCTCGAGGTGCACGCGGCTCTTGAAGCGGTGCTTCTGCTCGTAGGTGAGCCCGATGGGGATGATGCGCATCGACTGCCCGGCCCTGGCCACCTTGAGCGCGATGCGCGCGCAGCCCGTCTTGATCTCGGACAGCTGCGGCGCCGAGTGCGACTTGCCTTCGGGGAAGATGGTGATCGCCCGCCCCGAGACGAGCGCCGAGGCCGCGGTGTCGAGCGTGCCCTCGTTCTTCTCCATCAGCCCGGGGTGATCCTGCTTGCGGTACACCGGCAGCGCGTCGATGCCCTTGAGCAGCCAGCCCATCACCGGCACGCGGAACAGCGGCTCGCGCGCGAGGAACGTCACCTGCCGGTCGGTGATCATGAACACCAGCGCCGGGTCGATGAGGCTGTTCGGGTGGTTCCCCACGAACATCACCGGCCCCGAGAGATCGGTCGTCTGGCGCACCACCTCGACCCGGTAGAAGAGCCTCAAGGCGAAGGCGACGATGCCGCGAACCAGCCGGTAGAACACGCCTGTGACTGTAGCGCGCGCTGGCGTCAGAAGACGCCGATGTTGAAGTGCAGCACGACGGGCGGTTCGTTGATGCGCTGATCGGCGTTGAGGTTCCAGCCCACGTCGAGCGCGAGCGGGCCGATCGGTGTCACGTAGCGCAGCCCCGCGCCCACCACCGTGCGGAGCCGCGTCAAGTCGGTGGGCATGGCCAGCCAGAGGTTGCCCATCTCGTAGAACAGGCCCAGATCGAAGACGCTGAAGCCGGGGAAACGCACCTCGGCCTTCGCCAGCCCGAAGAACTCTCCGCCCTGCGAGGGCACCTGCCGCCCCTCGGCGATGGTGCGGGCCGCCGAGGTGCAGCCGCTCTTGCCCGCCAGCACCTGGCAGTTCGCCACTTCGTTGCGGTACTGCTCGCGCTGGTCCTCGGCGATCAGCTGGTCTTCGTTGAAGCCGCGCATCGACGTCGACCCGCCGAGGAAGAACCGCTTCACCGGCGGCGTCACCGAGTCCGTCACCAGCGGCACGATGCGGCCCCCTCGCAGCGACAAGGCCAGCACGGCCCGGGGCCCGAGCGGCACGTAGCCCGTCGCCAGCGCCGAGGCCTTGAAGAAGGACACTGGCACGGGGCGCTCGACCTCGCTGCCCGGCGCGATGGGCGTGCCCGCGTACAGGGCGCTGGTGAACTCGGCGCTCCCCTGGAGCAGCACGCCGTTGCGCGGTGAGAGCGCGTTGTCGCGGAAGTCGAACGTCGGCGCGAAGCGCACCGTCTGCAGCGCGAAGGTGCCGAAGAGGAAGCGCAGGCGCTCCTGGTCGACGAAGGTGAGCGGCACCGTGGTGTTGACCGAGCTCGTCTCGGTCACGCGCGCCCACTCGAGCTCGTACTGCAGGGCGAGCGTCACCTTGAGCCGGTTGTCGATGCGGGGAATCTCGAACGAGCGCGTCCAGTCGAGGCTGGGAATCGCGGCCCACCGGGTGAAGCGGAACTGCGGGCGGAACACCCGCTCGCCGACGGCGTCGAGGCGCCAGCCGATGTCGAAGGGCAACAGGCCCCGGTTCTGCAACGAGAGGTTGCCGCGACCGGCCAGGGTGAGCGGAATCCGCTCGAGCACCTCGTTGAAGTCCTCGGCCTGGAAGGGGTCGAGCTCGGCGAGGTCGACCAGCCCCGTGCGCGCCGGAATCGACAGCCCGAAGTAGTTCACCTGCGCCCGGAACGCGAGGTTGACGGCCTTGCCTCCGAGGTTCGGCGCCGAGGCATCCAGCACCAGCCGAGGGCCGTCGGCCACGAAGTAGCCCACCCCCAGCTCGCCCGAGAGCCGCGCGCGCTCGCGCACCTTGAGCAGCACCGTCTTGAGGGGCTCCGCGCGCTCTGGTGCCAGCATCTCGACCTCGACGCTGCGGAACGCGCCCGTGCCCAGCAGGTTGCTCTGCGTGGTGAACAGGCTCTCGCTGTCGAGCGGCTGCCCTTCGACCATCGTCGCCTGACGGAGGATCACCTCGGCGTCGGTGCGCGCCGCGCCGACCGGCACCACCGTGCGCACCCGCACCTGGGGCCCCGGCTTCGCCGACACCACGCAGTCAGCGTGCAGGCCCGACGCGTCGACGGTGAACGACGCGTCGACCTCGGCGTAGAGGAAGCCCTTGCGGTTGAACTCCCGCTGCACCCCGTCCCGAATGCGGTCGAGGCCAGACTGGGTGAAGGGGCTGCCCGTCTTCACCAACGCGAGGGTGTCGCTGCGAAACCCCCTGGGAAACCCCTGGCTCTGCACCAGCCGGAAGGTGGCGCGCGGGCCCTCGGTGACGGTGAAGCGCGCGCGGCCGATGCCCCCCTGCCGCTCCACCCCGTCGAGCACCACGCTCGCCGAGAGGTAGCCGCGCTCACGGTAGAGCACCGTCATGGCCTTGAGGGCCTCGGCCCACACGTCTTCGTCGAAGACCGTCACCGGTGGAGGCGCAGGAAAGTCGCGCGCGAAGATGGCCCCCGCGCGGCCCTCGAGCGACAGCGGGTCGCCAGTGCCGTGCGCCTCGATGATGCCCGAGGGCGTCGCCGCCTCGACCACGCGCGACAGCACGTCCCGCAGCTCGGCCGCGCTCACCGCGCTCGTGCCATCGAAGCGCAGGTCGACGATGCGCAGCGGGTCCCCCTCGTCGATGACGAAGCCCAGCGCCGCCTGGCCGGCGCTCCGCCCGTGCGCCTCGTCGACCACCACGTGCGCCTCGTGAAAGCCACGGAAGCGGTAGAAGCGCTCGAGCCGCTGCGCCAGGCGGCGGGCGAGCTGACCGTCGAGGAGCTCCTCGCCGTCGTAGGCCAGCACGGCCGACAGCGTCGCGTCGGTGAAGCGCCGGTTCCCGGAGAAGACGAGGGTGAACCGCGGGCCGGCCCGCACCGGGATCACCAACCGCCCACCGTCGTACACCTCGGGCAGATCGACGCGCGCGCGGTAGAAGCGCTCGCGCCGCAGCCTCGCCCTCAGCGCCTCGACGCCCTTCTGCACCACGTCGAGATCGAGCACCTGCCCCGTCGACAGCCCCATCGCCGCGAGCACCTGCTCGATGGGCAGCCCCGGGTCGCCCACGACGCTCACGGACTTCAGCGTCGTCGGTTCGCCCAGCCGAACGAGGAAGCCGACCGCGAGCCCCTGCTCTCCGTCGGTGACGACCTGCCGCACCTCGGCGTCTCGAAAGCCGCGGCGCCGGAGCAGCTCGCCCATCGCGTCGGCCGCCTGCTCACCCCGCTCGGTCCAGTACTCGGTGCCCACCTGGAGCCGCCCGACGCCCAACAGGTCCGCCTTGAGCGGCGCAGGCAGGGGCGCTGCACCCCGCGGGAGCGCCTCGAAGTAGACGTCGGCCGCCAGCCGCTTCGCGAAGGCCTCGAAGACGACGGCGACGCCCTCGGCCTCTCCTTCGATGCGCACCACCACGTCGGAGAAGCGCTGCAGCTCGAAGAGGCCTTCGATCGACCGCCGCACCTGCCGCCGCGACAGCCGCTGCCCCTTGCGCACCGTCACCAGCTCGGGAATGCGCTCCACCACCGGCTTCTCGAGGCCGACCGGCAGTCGCAGCTCGACGCGCACCACCTCGGGCCGCGACACCCCGTCGTCGGGCACCTGGGCCAGCGCCGCCAGCAGGACGAGCGCCGTCATTCCCACTCGAAGCGGAAGCGCAGATCGGCCCCCGGGTTGCCGACGGTGGAGTTCTGGGTCTGGTCCCACTGCGCCCGCACCGACACGTTCTGGTTGATGCGGTACTCGGCCTGCGCTCGCGTGCCCCGCCCCGTGACGGGCTGGGTGACGCCCACCTTGAGGTTGTCGATCAGCACCTTCGACTCCCACGTCACCGAGGGCTCGGCGGTGCCCGTCGCCTCGTTGAAGGTGGTGGTGAGGCGCACCTGTTGATCCTTGAGGCCCACGTTCTTCGACAGGAACTTCTGCACCTGTCGATCGAGCCCCGTCGCCGACAGCAGCGCCTCGGCCGCCAGGCCCGCGCCCGCCTGGCCTGCCAACCGCTCCCGCGTGGTGACGCCGAGGGTCAAGAGCGACACGATGTCGGCCTCGGAGAGCGGCGGCTCGGCGGTGAGCGAGAGCCGGGGGTCTTCGAAGCGGCCGAAGGCCTTCACGTTGACGAGGAACTCGCGCACCGCCGACTGGGCGGCGAAGTCGAAGGTGGGCCACAGGCCGTTGAACTGCAGCACCGCGCGGCCGACGTTGAAGACGTTGCCCCGGAAGATGGCCTGCGCCCCCGGCGCCGACTCGATCGCCCCCACCAGCGTCGGCTTCACGTTGGTGCCCGTCAGCTTCACCTTGCCCACGAAGCGGGCGCGCGCGAGGTTGTTCTCGACGCGCACGTCGTTGCCCAGGCCCACGTCGACGTCGAGGCGGAGCCACTCCTGCGGGGCCTCGTCATTCGGCACGGGCCGCTTGCGCGCGTTCTCGAGGATCGTCTCGAGCGAGAGCTCCTGCGTGTAGCGCAGCTTCGACACCTCGAGCCCGCCCGACAAGAGCCACGGCGCGCTGCCGGTGCGCGTCGCCAGGAGCAGCGAGCCCGACAGCGTCGCCGGCACCTGCGGCTGCACCTGCGTGGTGACGTCTTCGAGATCGACCTGCAGCTCCATCGCGCCGAGCGACAGCTTGTCGAGCCGCACGTCGCCGCGCGCGCGCAGGCGCCCTTCGTTCAAGAAGCCGTTGACGCTCTGCAGCAGCACCCTCGACTCCGAGAAGTCCGCGTGGCCCGACAGCGAGCGCAGCGACAGATCCCACCCCTTCAGCGCGAGGCGCGCGTCGACGAGATCGGCGCTGCCAATGAGCGTCGGCGCCGAGACCGGCCCCCCGAAGGCCGCGGTGAAGTCCAGCCGGCCCGCGGTGCGCTCGATGTCGGCGACCAGGCTCGAGAGCAGGCGCAGGTCGACCGACCCCCGCGTTCGCAGATCGACTCGAGTGGGTCCCCACGAGCCCTCGGCGCTCACCTCGGTGGTGGGCCCCTTCATCGCGAAGCGCTTCACCTCGACGGCGCCGTCGTTCCAGATGAGCTCGACGGGGCCGACGTTCGACGCCGAGACCTCACCGCGCGCGACCGCCAGCCGCTCGAGCCAGCCCACCACGCGCGACTCCTCCCAGGCGCGCAACGGGCCCACCGCCGTCACCGCGCCTGCGAGCCCCAGCGACAACCCCTTCACGGAGGCGGGGAGGAAGGGCGAGAGATCGGGGAGATCGACCTGGAAGCTCGAGTCGTAAGGCCATCGATCCTTCATCGCGAGGGCGAGCCGCCCCTGCACGCCGGTGACGACCTGCCCGGTGACAGTGAGGTCGCGCCCGACGAGGCCCAGGGTGAGGTTCATCGGGCCCAGCCGCCGATCCTTCCAGCGCACCTCGTCGCCCTGGAGCGTCCCGTTGACGCGATAGAGCTCGGTCGTGCCGCTGACGACGAAGCGGCCGGTCAGCGCGCTCGAGAGGCCGAGCGCCTTCCCCCCAGCGGGATCCACCGCTTCCGCGAGCGAGCCGTCGGTCCACGTCAAGCGGTAGTCGAGGGGCCCCGCGAACTGCCAGGTGCCATCGACCGCCAGCGTGCCCAGGGGGCCCTCGAAGACCGTGGGCTCCAGCACGAGCGCCTCGCCGCGCTCGAAGCGCAGGATGAGGCTCGAGCTGCCCAGCCGCCGGTCGTAGTACGCGACGTCGCTCACCCGCACGGCGAGCACCCCGGCGAGCTCCTTCGCGGGTGAGTCGATCGCCGCCACCATCGACACGCGGCCCGTCAGCACCTCCTGGAGGTTCTCGATCGACGGCGAGAGATCGACGAGCAGGTCGACCACGTCTTCGACGCGCCCATCGGGGAGCTGCACCGAGGCGTGGGTGAACAAGCCGTCGTCGAGGAAGTCGAGCGCGACGTCTCCGAAGAGCTGCGTCTTGCCCTTCTGGGCCACCAGCCCCTCGAAGGCGAGCGTCTGCCCCTCGTAGCGCACGGGGCTCTGCACGACGCCCAGGGAGTAGCCGGCGAACTTGAAGTCGCGCAGCGACGTCTGCCCGGTGATGCGCACCTGCCCGGCGGGGCCCTTGACCGCGACCGTCGCCGAGCCGGTCCCGGCCCACGGGAGCCCCGAGATGCTCCCGAAGTCGGCCAGATCGACGGCGGTGGCCTTCGCGTCGATGTCGAGGTCGAGCACCGGCCCCAGCCCGAGGCTGACGGTGCCCGCCACGCGCGTGCGGCCCTGGGCGCCGACGGTGAGCGCGATGTCGGTGAAGGTGACGGCCTTCGCGGTGACGCCGAGGCTGAAGGTGCCGCGCGCCGACGAGAACGCGAGAATGTCGGAGCCCTCGCGCCGGGGGGCATCGAAGGCCCGCGAGGCGAGGAGGAACGCGCCCGCCTGGAACTCCACCGGTCCGCTGAGCGATGGCGAGGGCGACAGCCGGCCCGAGACCTCGGCCGTGAGGCTCGCTGGAAAGTCGACCCACGCACCGGCGACGCTGGCGCGCGCCAGCACCTGCCCGAGCGAGGCCTCGCGGGTGACCACTTTCGCCTTGAGCGGCAGGCCCTCGGTCAACCCCAGCTGCGCGTTGACGCGGATCTCGCCCGAGCCGACGGCCGTCGTGAGTTCGTCGAGGAGCAGCACGTCGTCGGCGAGCGACACCCGCGCCGAGAAGTCACCCGGCGTGAAGGGCCCCAGCACCACCTGGCTCGCCTTCACCTCGGCGCGCACCGAGGGCCGGGTGAGTGGCCCCGAGGCCGAGACGCGGGCCCACACGCGCCCCGACGGCTCGGGCAACTCCACGCCGAGCCTCGAGAGCGCCTCGAGCGGAACGAAGAGCTGACCGTTCGCCTCGAGCTGCGGCGTGGCGGCGCAGAGCTCGCGGAGCTCGCCCGAGCCCCCGAAGGTGATGCCCTCGAGCGACGCCTCGAGCTTCTGCACCTCGGCCAGCCGCTCCTGCGCGTCGAGGGCCCCTTCGACCGTCACGCGGCCGAGCGTCCACCGGCGCTCGGCGTCGAGCTGAATCACGCCGCGCTTGAACGAGGCCTCGACGTCGCTGGTGCGGCGGCCCACCTTCGCCTTCACGTCGATGCCGTCGAGCTTCACCCACCGCCCGTCCGCGCTCCGGAGCGTCACCGTGCCGTCCTGCAGCTCGAGCTGGGCGATGCGCACCCGGGCGAGGGCGTCGAGCGGGCAGCCAGCGGCCGCGTCGCCCGACGTCGCGGGCAGCTCGAGGTCGATGACCGGGCGCACCACCGTCACCTCCTGGAGTGACACGCCACCAAAGAAGAGACCGGCCAGCGACACCGAGGCCTCGGCCGCGCGCAGGAGCGGCGCTTCTTCGGCGCCGACGCCCAGCCCCGACAGCGAGACCGACGCGGTGAGCGGGTCGATGCGGCAGCGCTCGATGCGCACCGGCTGTCCCACCAGGTCGGGCGCCCGCGCCCGCGCCTCGGCGCAGATCCACGCGCCCGCCCGTTCGGAACGAAGCACGAGGGCGAGCGCGCACACCAGCAGCGCCAGGCCGGCCAGCACCATGCGCCCTCGTAGCCATCGCATCATGCGCGCGTCACCTTCGCGTCATCGCCCTGGCGGCCTACAGCTTGCCGAGTCCCTCGAGGTAGCGATCGATCTCGGCCAGGTCGACGCCGGCCTTCGGCTTCGACGCTGTCGCGACTGGCCCATTCGCGTCACCTCCCTGGGCGGGCGGGGGCGGTGGCGGCGTCGGAGCGATCAGCGCCGGAGCGACCGGCGGCACCGGGAGCGCGGGGGGCGCAACGGGCGGCGGCGCGACGGCGACCGGGGCCGGCGCGGACGGCACGGACGGCGCGGACGGCGCCAGCAAGACGCCGGGCACGATGGGCGGCGCTGAGGGTGGCGCCACGCGGCTCACTCCCGATGGCGACGACGCCGAAGCCAGAGCGGGAGGGCGAGGGGCCGAGACTGGCACTGAGCCACCCGAGACCGTCGCCGTCACCGTCATACCGCCGTCGGGCACCACCGGCGCCGCCAGCTCGGGATCGCGGCGAACCGAGGCGGGAATGCTGGGCGGGGCGACGAAGGCGGGCGCCGCCACGACGGCCGGCGCCGACGGGGCGATCGGCGCGACCGACGTCCCAGCGGGGGCCACCGGCGCGGCACCGGCCTCGAGCCCCAGGTTGTCGGCGATCTGCTCGATGAGCCCGGCGCCGATCTCCTGACTGCGCGCGAGGAAGGCTTCGAAGAGCGCGTTGTCGCAGAGCGTGTTGATGACCCGGGGCGTGCCAGAGGCGCGGCGGTGCACGGCCTCCATCGCGGCCGCGGTGAACGGCGAGCGGGCGCTCCCGGCCAGCCGCATGCGGTGCTTGATGTAGGCCTCAGTCGACTCGGCGTTGAAGGGCTCGAGGCGGTAGCGCATGGCGACGCGCTGGGCGAGCGGCGGGTCGAGCTTCAGGTTCTTCTCGATCTCGGGCAGCCCGAAGAAGACGAAGCTGATCAGCTTGCGCTCGGGCACCTCGAGGTTGAGGAGCCCACGAAACTCCTCCATCAGCTCGCGCGTCTCGAGCATCTGCGCCTCGTCGATCAGGACGACGGCCTTGCGGCCCTGCTCGTAGATCTGCAGCAGCCGCTGGTAGAGCTGCGAGAGGAGCGCCAGCTTCTCCTGCGCCGGGTTCTCCACGCCGAGCTGCAGGGCGATGCGCCGCAAGATCCAGCTCGCCGTGATGCCGGAGTGGATGATCACGAGCAGCGCGGCCTCGTATTCCTCTTCAGGCAACGAGTCGAGCATGCGCCGGGCGAGCGTCGTCTTGCCCGCGCCGATGTCGCCGACCAGCACCGCGAGGCCCTTCATCGAGCTGACGGCGTAGAGCAGCCGGGTGAGCGCCTGCTGGTGCTGGGGCGCGTTGAAGTAGAAGCGGCTGACGGGCGCGTTGCTGAAGGGTTCCGCCGACAGTCCGAAGAAGTCGAGGTAGCTCATGCGCGCGCCCTGGCCTTAGACGTAGCCGACCTTGCGAGACGCGCCGGGCCCGCCCTTCTTCGGCCCGCCTCCACCGGAAGGAGGTTGCGGGTCCTCTTCGGGGACTGCGATGGCCGAGAGCCGCTCGACGTGGCTGCCCACGTCCCGATAGCCGGGCTCCTGCGCCTGAACCTTCATGTACTGCGCGAGCGCGCGCCCGGCCTGCCCCGCCCCTTCGTACGCCTGCGCCAGCTCGAAGCGCGTCGCCCGCTCGACCTCGCCCGTCGAGTGCTCGCTCGTGAGCGCCTGGAGGAAGGCGTCGATGGCCATCGGGTAGTCGCCCTTCATCACCTGGAGCAGCCCGGCCATCGTGAGGCAGTCGATCTCCTTCTTCTTCCCGACGCAGCCCTTGCGCGCGATCGTGAACTCGCTGATCGCGTCGTCGATGAGGCCCATCTCCTTGTAGGCGATGCCGAGATCGTAGTGGGTGTCGACGTCTTCGGGCTTCACCACCTTCTCGAGGCCCTTCTTGAACTCGGCGAACACCTCTTCGACCGACACCTGGTAGTCGTCCTGGCCGCCCGCGACCGCGCTCGCCTCGGCCGGCGCCTGCTCGCCGAAGTCGCCGAGCTCGTCAGCGAGCTCCTGCGCGAGGTCGAACGCGTCGCGTGACCCACCCTCGCTCGACCCGGCCTCTGAAGGCTGTGCCTCGAGCTCCCCGGTGGGACCGCCGCCCGTCTGGGCCTGCTCCACCTGCGCGAGGAGCTGCGCCGCGCGCTGGTGGTCCGGGTAGGCGATGAGCACCGTCTCGAGGATCTCGCGCGCTTCGTCGTACAGGCCCTGCTCCACGAAGAAGGTCGCCTCGTCGCACTCCTCCGACGCCGGCTCCTCGAGCGGCGGCGCCTCGATGGCCTCCTCCTCGACGGGCGGCGGCGTCTCGAGCAGCTCCGCGGGCGCCGACTCCTCACCAGCCAGGGTCGAGGCCGGCGTCTGGTACGTGGCCGGAGCGTCTTCGACGGTGAACTGCTGCTGCACCTGCGCCACCACATCCGAGCGGTAGCTGGAGGCGGTGCGCAACAGCGAGGGGTCGAGGGCCTTCATCGCCCGCGTCGGCGCCTCGTGCGCGTCGTCGTCGCCGAGCGCGGCCGCCGGAATGAACGCCGGTGATTGCCGCGTCGCGGCCGGCATGTTGGGGGCGGTCTTGACCGCGATGCCCGTGCCCATCGTCGGGCCTTCGTCCTCCTCGTCGGGCGGTGGCCCTTCATCCGGCGGCGGCTCCCACGCGGCCTCGGCGACGGGAGCGGCGGTGGCCGTCTCGAACTCGCCGGTGCGCGGCTCTTCGTCGAGCACCATCGCACCGGTGGGCGGCTCCTCGTCGTCAGACACGAGGGGCGCCGGCTCGAGGTAGTCGTCCGCGACTGGGGGTGGATCGACCTCGACCGAGCCCGCCGCTTCGGCGTCGTCGGGCGCCATCGCCAGCTCGTCGGGTACGTACTCGGGGGCCTCGACCGGCTCCTCGGCCGAGATCGCCACCTCGGCGCTGATGTGCTCCTCGGCCGGTTCGTCGGCGACGATCACCTCGTCGTCGCTCGAGTCGACGAGAATGGCGTCGTCGGCCGCCTCGGTCACCGGCGCCTCGACCTCGCCGGTGCTCCCGCCCCCTTCCTGCCGGAGCGCCTGAAGGAACACCGGCACCTCGGGGTGGCCGGGGTTCTGCTGCAGCATCGTCGCGAGGTACGGCTGGGCGCGGGCCTTGTCACCGCCACGGGTGTGGAGCCGCAGCACGTTCAGCAGCTGCTCGGCGGCCTGCGCGTGGTTGTTCGAGGCGACGTAGATGGCGTAGGCCTTCTCGTGCGCATCGATGTTCTCGGGATCGACCCCGAAGACCTTGCGCAGGTGCTCGAGCGCTTTGTCGTGCAGCCCGTACTTCACGTAGACGTCAGTCTCGGTGAGCAGCTTGCCCAGCGAGTCACTGCGGGGCTTGGCCGACGCAACCGCTGGCTGGAGCGCCGTCTGCTGGCCGGTCTGCCCCGTGCGCGCCGGCGGCTGGTACGCGGGCGCGGCGGCGGTGGCCTGCGAGGCGGGCGCGTAGGCCTGGGCGACGCCGGTGGTGCCCGTGCGCGCAGGCGGGGCCGGCGCGATGACGGGCTCAGGCTCGCTCGCCGCGACCGCGCCACTGCGCGCAGCCACGTCGGGGTCGTTCGGGTCGAGCTGGGCCACCTGCTGCCACACCTGCTCGGACTCCTGCTCGAGGCCCTTGTCGGCGTAGGCGCGCGCGAGCTCTTTGTTGACCGAGATCGTCTTCGACATCTGCCCGAGGCCCTGGAAGGCCACCGCGAGCAGCCGCAGGGTGTCGATGTCGCGCGAGTCGGCCTTGAAGCAGACCTGGAGCTTCGCCAGCGCCCGCTTCTGATCGTTGCGCTGCAGGTAGAACTCGGCGAGCTCCTTGGCGAGCGCGAGATCGTCGGGCTTGAGCGCGCTGATGCGCTCGGCGACGCGCAGGTAGTCGTCGATGCGGTTCTGCCGCTTGAGGTGCTCGGCCGCGCGGCTCAGCTCGCCGATCGCCTCGTCGTTCATCCGCTCGCGGACGTAGAGGTCGGCCAGCTTCACCCGCGACTGCACGTTGTCGGGGTCGAGGTCGACCATCTTCCGCGTGACGTCGAGCGACTTCTTCACGTCGCCCTGCTTGTCGTAGTGCGCGGCGACCACCTGGTAGTACGCCATCGCCTCGCCCATGAGCTGCAGCTGCTGGTGCAGCTCGGCGAGCTGAATGTTGATGTCGATCAGCGTCGGGTCGAGCTTCAGCACCTGCTTGTACTGAGCGACCGCCTTGAGGAAGAACCCGTCTTTCGCGTAGCTCTCGGCCACCTTGACGATGAAGGTGGCCGCTGACGCGTTGTCGTTCTTCTTCTGGTACAGCTCTCCCATCTTCTGGAGGATCCGCACGTCCTTCGGATCGACCTCCAGGATCTTCTGGTACTCCTTGATCGCCTTGTCGTAGGCGCCCTTGGCGACGAGCTTGCCGGCGGCCTCGATGATCTTGTTCTTGTCCAAGAAGGGCTGGGAAAAGCGGGTTTCGCGAGGAAAAACAACGGCCTCAGAAACCGTGAGGGTACCAGACGCCTCCGGCCGCTCCAAGGAAGTTACGGGGTCTCTTCGATGGCGCGTTTCAGTCGGGCGGTACCGGCCTCGCTCGCCTGCATCCGCTCGACGAAGCGGGTGTCGTAGGCGCCCTCGACGAAGGCCGCCTCGTCGAGCGCCGCCCGGTGAAAGGGAATGTTGGTGCGAATGCCCTGCACCACGTACTCGGCCAGCGCGCGCTGCATGCGGCGAATGGCCGTCGGGCGGTCTTCGGCGGTGACGATCAGCTTGGCCACCAGCGAGTCATAGTGCGGCTGCACCACGTAGTTCTCGTACGCCGCCGAGTCGACGCGCACGCCGAGGCCGCCGGGGGCGCTGTAGGCGGTGATCTTCCCCGGCCAGGGCGCGAACGACACCGGGTCCTCGGCGTTGACGCGGCACTCGATCGCCGCCCCCTTCATCGTGATCTGCTCCTGCGTGAAGGGCAGCGGCTCGCCGGCCGCGAGGAGGATCTGCGTGCGCAGCAGATCGATGCCCGTCACCTGCTCCGTCACCGGGTGCTCGACCTGGATGCGGGTGTTCATCTCCATGAAATAGAAGCGCTGGTTCTCGTCCATCAGGAACTCGATGGTCCCCACGTTCGTGTAGTCGATGCGCTTCATCGCCTCGACCGACACCCGGCCCATCTCGGCGCGCAGGGCCGGTGAGACGCCCGGCGAGGGGCTCTCTTCGATGAGCTTCTGGTGGCGGCGCTGCACCGAGCACTCGCGCTCCCCGAGGTGCACCACGTTGCCGTGCGTGTCGGCGACGATCTGGATCTCGATGTGGCGCGGCTTCTCGACGTAGCGCTCGAGGTACATGTCGCCGTTCGAGAAGGCCGACACGGCCTCGGCCGACGCCGTCGCGAAGGCCTGCGCGATGGCCTTCGGCTCACGAACGATCTTCATGCCGCGCCCGCCGCCGCCGGCCGCCGCCTTGAGGATGACCGGGTAGCCGATCTCGTTGGCGACCTCGACGGCCTCGTCGGCGCTCTTGAGCACCCCCGGAGAGCCGGGGAGCAACGGCAGCCCGGCCTCGCGGGCGGCCTCCTTCGCGCGCACCTTGTTCCCCATCAGCCGGATCACCTCGGGGCGCGGGCCGATGAAGCCAATCTTGCACTTGGCGCACACCTCGGCGAACTCGGCGTTCTCGGACAAGAAGCCGTAGCCCGGGTGAATGGCGTCGGAGCGGGTGATCTCGGCCGCCGAGAGCAGCGCGGGCACGTTGAGGTAGCTGTCGCGCGAGGGCGGTGGCCCGATGCACACCGCCTCGTCGGCGAAGCGCACGTGCAGCGAGTTGGCGTCGGCGGTCGAGTGCACGGCCACGGTGGCGATGCCGAGCTCCCGGCACGCACGAATGATGCGCAGCGCGATCTCTCCACGGTTCGCGATGAGGACCTTCTTGAACATGGGCGCGTCTCCAGGTCGTTCGTTCGACGCGCGGCGCACCTCACAACGTGGCGCGCCGCGCGAGGGCGCCGCTGGCGAACGCGGCTTCTTTCGTCAGCGGCGACCGATGGCCGTGCGGCTACTCGATGCGGAAGAGCGGCTGGCCGAACTCGACCGGCTGGCCGTTCTGCGCCAGCACCTCGGCGACCTTCCCGGCCACCTCGGACTCGATCTCGTTCATCAGCTTCATCGCCTCGACGATGCAGAGCACCTGGCCCTTCTTCACCGCCGCGCCGACCTCGACGTACGAGGGCTGATCGGGCGCTGGCGACCGATAGAAGGTGCCGACGAAGGGCGAGGTGATGACGTGGCCCTTCTTGTCCTCCTTCGCCTCGGCGGCCACCGTCGGACGCGGAGCCGAGGGGCGCGGCGTCAGTGGCGCGCTCCCGGGAGCCGCTGGGGCTGGCGCGGGCGGCACCACGTGCACCGCCGGCGACAGGGGCATCGTCACCGGCTGCATCACCGGCGCGGGCGGAGGTCCGCGTCGAATCGACAGGCGCTCACCGTTGCGACGCCAGTCGAGGCTGGTGACCTCGCTCGCTTCGAGGAGCTCGACGATCTGCTTGAGCGCGTCGAGATCGAACGCGGTGCCGGGCGTCACCTCGACGTGGGCGTCTGGAGTGCCCGCGGGCTTCTTCTTCTTGTCGGCCATGGGCGCTCGCTTCAGGCGGTGGCGGTACGGGTCAGGTACTTGCCGTCGCGGGTGTCGATCTTGAGCACGTCACCCTCGTTGATGAAGAGGGGCACATTCACCTCATAGCCCGACTCGAGCGTGGCCGGCTTCGAGGCGCCCGACACGGTGTCGCCGCGCACGCCGGGGTCGCACTTGACGACCTTCAGCTCGACCGAGTTCGGCAGCGTGATGCCGATCGCCTTGCCGTTGAAGAACAGCACCTGACAGGGGAGGTTCTCTTTGAGGTAGTTCTTCGCCTCGCCGATGACCTTCTCGGTGACGAAGGTCTGCTCGAACGTCTTGTTCTCCATGAAGTGGTACTCCTCGCCCTGGGAGTACAGGAACTGCATGTCCTTCTCTTCGATGTCCGGCCGGCCGACCTTGTCGCCGCTCTTGAAGTTCTTCTCGAGCTGACGGCCGGACACCAAGCTGCGGTACACGGTGCGGACGAAGGCCGAGCCCTTGCCCGGCTTGACGTGCTGAAACTCGACGATCTCGAAGGGTTCTCCGTCGATCTCGATCTTGAGCCCCTTGCGGAACTCGGACGTGTCGATGACTCCGGCCATGTGCGCCTCGCTGCAGGAAAAAGGTGGCGGTCCCTCTACCCCCACCACCCTGCACGGGCAAGCACGCAAAAAGCCGCTGCTTTAGAGCTCCTTGGCGACCTTCGGCGCGGTGAGGCGCAGCACGTAGCGGGCCTTGCCGTAGTTGCCGGAGGGCAACAGACCCAGCACCAGGAAGTAGTCCTGGTTCACCATGCGCAAGAGGGTGATCACCTTCTCCGAGTTGATCGATAGCTCGGCCACCTTGCCCGTCTTGAGCGTCTCGGCGGTCTGCTTCGCCTGCGACATCAGGTTGGCGAACTCGACCCAGGCGGCCTGCAGATCGAGCTCGGCGGCCGACTCGGGCATGTCGCGGGGCTCGGTCTCGACGGCGATGCCGTCGAAGCCCATCACGCTGCACGCGATGGCGCCGTCGACCTGCTGAACGATGGACTTGAGGTGCTCGGCGAACATGGTGGCCTCTTGGGTGCCTTACGGCGCCGGCCCTTCGCACCCCGGGAGGGTCGGGTCACCGAGCGCGGAACAGCACTGCGCCGCGTTGAACTTCTTGTTGATGCCGAAGTAGCTGCACTCGACGTCCGTCACGGGCGTGCCCGAGATGACTCGAGCAAGCCGTGGGTCGGTGCCACAGTCCACCACGCTCTTCACCAGCCGGAACGACACCGGCACCGTCTCGGTCGAGATCGGCTGTGTGCTGGGCTGCAGCGAGCCCCGGACCTGAAAGGTCACCGTCACGTCGTAGGTGTCGTCGTTGCTGGCCACCAGCCCCTCCTCAAAGACCCGCTTGGCTCCCGTGCCGAAGAGCGGAACGATGATGACGTTCGACATCGTGTCGACGGAGCGGTTGAGCGTCACGGTGTCCTCGACCCGGTCCAGCCCTGGAATGCCAGCCCGTGAGGTCGAGCCGACGAGCCGCGAGGCGTAGCGCAGGCTGACCGACTCGATTCGAGCGTTCTCGCGCCCAGCCGTCTGCAGGGTTCGACCGCCCACGACCAGCGGCGGGTTGCTCGAGGCCGACTTGATGATCTCGAGGCCTCCGAGTGTCACGGCCATCGTCGCGCTCGCCTGGCTGGCTGCGACGTCGACGAGGGCGATCGGCGGCGGCGGCGCCCCCATGCCCGCCATCGATGACGGCGGAACGCACGGGCCGACGAGCGCCTCGGCCTTGGAGACGAAGACGGGACCGACCCCCGGCGTACAGCCGAAGGTGAACGACAACGACACGAGCAACGCGATGGTTCTCATTGGGGTCCTCACAGCTTCTGGGCCATCGTCTGGCGATTCAGGATGCGCGGCGTGATGAAGAACAACAGCTCGTCCTTGGTCTCGAGCTCGCGGTTGTTCCGGAAGAAGAAGCCGATGATGGGAATCTTCGACAGGAGCGGCAGCCCCGACGTGTTGGCGGTGTTGCGGATCACGTAGATGCCGCCGAGCACGGTGGTGTCACCGTCGGGCACCAGCACGTTCGTCTGGGCCTCCTTGCGCGAGATGGCCGGCTGACCGTTCGAGCCGGTGTTCGCGGGGTCGGGCTGGTTGTTGCTGGCCAGGATGTTCATGAGCACGCTGCCGTCAGCGGTGATGTGCGGCGTGACGTTGAGCTGCAGAATCGAGTCGATGAAGACGGTGTTGGCACCGGCCGCCGACGTCTGGCTGAAGGGCAGCGACGTACCCTGGGCGATTCGGGCCTGCTGGTTGTTCAGCGTCGTCACGCGCGGCGCCGAGAGGGTGCGCAGCACACCCTGAGACTCGAGCGCCGACAAGCGCAGGTTGAGGGTCGCGGCCGAGCCGGCCGAGCCGAAGACGAGGCCGATCGCACCACCCGCGCCGTCCGTGACACCGACCGGGAGGCTGACGGCGTAGTTGGGCGTGGCCGACACGCCAGACGCGACGCCGATCGGCACACCACCGGTGGCGGCCACGGTGCTGGGGAACTGGAGCCCGGTCGGGTTGCCGGTCGCCTGCGACATCACGGCCTGACCACCCCACTGAATACCGATTTCGCGCTGACGCCGGGTCGACACTTCGACGATTCGGGCCTCGATGAGCACCTGGGGCGTCTGCAGGTCGAGGCTCGCCACGAGGGATCGAACGCGCCCCATGTTCTCGGGCAGGTCGCGAACGATGAGGGTGTTGGTGCGAACGTCGACTGCGACGTTGCCACGCTCCGACAGAATCTCCTTCACCCGGGTCGCCATGTCGCCCGCGGTGGCGTAGTTCACCGGCACCAGCTGCACCGACAGGTCGCGCGACAGCCGCTCGTTCTTGCGGCGCTCCGCCCGCTGCTTCGACTCTTCCTCGAGCTTCGCGAGCGGGGCCACCCGAATGATGTTGCCGAGGTCTTCCTGGCCGAGCGACTTCGAGCGCAGCACCAACTCCAGCGCCTGATCCCACGGGACGTTGCGCAGACGAATGGTGACCTTGCCCGTCACGTCGTCCGACACCACGATGTTCTTCTTCGAGATGTCGGCGATGATGCGCAGCAGGTTGTGAATGTCGATGTCCTTGAACTCGAACGAGACCTTCTTCCCCACGTAGCGCGCGCGCTGCGGGGCGCCCTCGACGGCCACCTGCTCCGACTCGACCGAGAGGCCCGAGGTGCGCGACTCGCCCACCGCCTTCTCGACGGAGCCTGCGCCCGGGACGATGCGCCACTGGATGAGACCAGCACGGGCGATCACCTTGTCCTCGAACCCCTCACGGCCGGCCACCACGACGCGAACCCGATCGTCTGGCTGCGAGAACGTGCTGACCATCGTCGCGACCGTTCCCAGGTCGGTGGTGTCGAGGCTCCGCTCGAGCGACCGCGGCAGCCTGACGCCCTCGAGCGTGAGCGCGGCAGTGCGCCCGTCGGGGCGCTCGACCTTCCACCGGGCGGCGCCGTCGAGTTTGATCTCGACGGTGCCTGACTCGCCCGACTCCTTGAAGGCCACGGCCTGCACCTCCGTGAGCGGATCGGGCCGCTGCAGCGACACGGCCTTCCCGTCGATGACGACCTCTGAAGAGTTCCCCTCGGAGGTCCGCTTGCCGACGCGCACGCTGAAGCCACGGGCGTTGCGCGAGACCGTGCCCGAGAGGGCGGCAGCGCCTTCGACCACCACGCGGTAGTGCTGAGCGTCGGCGCCGACCCGGACGTCGCGAACGAGCGCGTCCTTCCCACCGGCCACCCGAACGGGCCCGGTGAAGCCCACCAGGTCGAACACCAGGCGATGAGGGTCTTCGAGCTGCAACTCCTCGATGCGGCGCACCTCGCCGTCGGTCTTCACCGTCAGCACGCCCCGCGCATAGGCGACCGAGCGCACCACGCTCCCTGGGCTCTTGACGGCGACCTCATTGACGCGGGCTTCGGGCTCGGCCGGGCGCGCCACCGCGACCTCCCGGGGTTCGGCCACCGGGGCAGGAGCCTTGACCGGCTCGACGGGTGCCTTCGACGCCTCGGCGGGCGGCGCGGCACCGTCGACGCGAATCACGAGCACCGGCCCCTCGGCGCGCACGTCGTAGCTCGCGGCTCCGTCGAGCCCCACGAGCAGGCGCGCCACCTCGGCGTCCTTCTCGGCGAACTGCGCGACCACCACTCCAGCGACGGGCCCCTGGCCCTCGTAGTGGCTCGCCAGCGCGCCCCGCCGCGCCGCCGTGAGGTCGACCACCAGGCGGTCGGGGTCCTGAAGGCGAAACACCGTGAAGACGGGCGTCGCCGACGCCTCGACGCGGATCACCGTCGAGCTGCCAGCGCGCTCGACCTTGAGCGTCTTCAGCTCGACGGGAGCCGCGGCGAAGGCCGCGAGCGCCGACAGCGCCCCTGCAATGACGAGGAGTCGAGACATCGACCGGCTCTCCTTGTTCTGACGTGACATGTTCACTCTCGGGGCTTTCCGTTCATGAGGTCGAGCTGTGGGGTCAGTGCCCCTTCGGTGCTCACGCACAGGCTCTCGCGGTTGGCTTGCTGGCGGCCGTCCGGGCCGGGGACGAAAGATGTCACCACGATGCAGTCCCGGAGGATGGCTGTCACTTTTCCGGCCTGACGGCCCATCTTCGTGTTGCGTCGCACGACGTGACCGACCCCCGCGCGGTCTTCGACCATCGCCACCGGGTTGGCGTCACCGCTCACCACCGCCACCAGCTTGAGGTCGTCGAGGTCGAACTGGCAGAGCACCTCGTCACACGGCGCCTGGCCCGACCCGATGTCACCGCCGCTGCCCCGCTCGACCTGGTTGCCGAGGGAGCGGAATGGGTCGCGCTTGCCCATCGCCGAGTACGAGTACTGGTAGGTCTCGCTGGGCGCAGCGACCCCTGCGTCCGCCACGGCCGGCCTGGGTCTCGCGGCTGGCGGAGTGACGGCGGGGGCCGTGGGGGCAGGTGACTCGCCGCAGGCCACCAACCCGAAGGCGACGATGCAGACCGTACCGAGCGCCGCTCTCACTTGGCACCTCCCGCACCTGGCTTCTTGGCGGCCGGCGTGGCGAACCGGAAGGTGGTCGCGAGGAACTCCGAGGTGAGCACCACCTTGTCGTTCTTCATCGATGGGGTTCCCAGCTTGATGTTGTTGACGTTCACGATGCGCTTCATCTGCGAGACCTCCTGCAGGAAGAGCGCGAGCTCGTGGTAGTTGCCGCGCACCGACATCGTGATGGGAATGCGCATGTAGAAGTTCTCACTGGCCTCGGCCTGCGGCGTCACCTTGGTGATCTCGAGGCCGGACTTCTTGCCCACGTCGTTGAGCTGGGCGAGCAGCTCGTCGAGCTCCTTCTTCTCGGGGAGCTCGGTGAGTGCTTCCTGGAGCCGTTGCTCGAGCTGGTCCATCTCTCGGCGGCGCTCGATGAGGTTGTCAGCAACTTCCTTCTTCTCGGCGTAGGTCTGATCGAGCGAGGCCTGCTGCGAGACCAGCGACTCGATCTCGGACTCGAGCGCTTCCACGAATCCGAACCAGGTACCCGCCGTGATCAAGATCAGCAGGCCGACGATGATGCCGGCCTTGGCGGCGATGGGGAGCTTGTTGACGCGTTCGAGGATCTGTTCCATGGCTCACGTCGCGTAGTTGGCTGACATGTTCAGCTCGAACTTGACCGTCGCCTTCCCGGTCTTGTCGTTTCCGGCTTCGCTCGACTTCAACTCGATGTTCGTGAAGAACGGCGACAGCTCGCGCACGTCGAAGTCTTCGATGGCCTGCTCGCCCGTGAGCAGCTCGATGCGCGCCTGCTTGGCGTCGCGCTTCTGCTCGACGACGCGGCCCATGCCCTTGGGTGTCCACCGCACGTTCTGGAGCCCGCGCATGAACTCGGCGACGTCCTCCAGGCTCTCCCCCACCCCGATGACCTTCACCGCCCCGGACTTCTCGTCGAAGTCGCTGATGAACACCTTCTTGGGGATCACCGAGGCGATGGCGTCGAGCAGGCGCACCGGGCCCGAGCGCTGCTTGCGCAGCTTCTCGAGCACGCCCAGCTTGTCTTCGACCTCTTTCTTCCGCTTCTTCAGCTCGTTGACCTCGCCGATCTGCTTGTCGAGGGCGTCGATCTGCCGCTGCCGCTCGGCCACGCCCTCGGCCCGCCGGTCGCGCTCGGCTTCACGGGTCGACAGCCAGTAGTAGTTCCCAGCGAGCGCCAGCACGAGCGCGCCAGCCACGAGCACCAGGAACTGGCGCCCCATCTCCCGCTTGCGCACCTGCCGCACCGGCAGGAGGTTGATTCGGATCATCGTCGACATGGTCGTCAGCCTCCTTTCTCAGCCCAGCTTGTCGCCCGGCTTGCGCAGGGCGAGGCCCACGGCCACTGCGGCCTGCGGTGCGACGTCCATGATGAACGCGGGGTCGAACTTGCGGTTGTCGATCTCGATGCGCTTGAACGGCTGGAGGATCTCGACTGGCACCCCGACGCGCGACTCGATGGTCTTGAAGAGCGCGGGCACCTTCGCCGTGCCGCCCGACAGGTACACCTTCGAGAACGTCGCGTCGGCGGCGGTGCCCGCGTAGAAGTCGAGGGAGCGCTGAATCTCACCGGCCACCTGCTCGGCCACCTGCCCCATCACCTTCTCGACCTCCTGGGGCACGACCGCGTCGGCGTCGCCGCGCCCACCACCGACCTTGAGCGCCTCGGCCTCTTCGTACGAGACCGACAGCTGCTTCTGGATCTCTTCGGTGAACTGGTTGCCGCCGATGGTGACGTCGCGGGTGAAGACCGTCACCCCCTGCGAGAGGATGTTGATGTTCACCACCGCCGCGCCGGCGTTGATGAGCACGACCGTCTCGCCCTGCGGCACCTCGTAGTTCGCGGCGAACGAGTTCTGCACCGCGAAGGCGTCGACGTCGACCACCATCGGGGTGAGCCCCGCCTCGGTCACCACCTGCGTGTAGTCGTTGATCATATCCTTCTTGGCGGCCACCAGCAGCACGTCCATCTGGCCGGTCTGATCATTGGCGTCAGCCTTGAGGATCTGCGTGTCGATGTTGACGTCCTTGATGTCGAAGGGAATGTGCTGTTCGGCTTCCCACTGAATCGCCTCTTCGAGCTCGTCCTGCGACATGCGCGGCATCGAGATCTTCTTGATGATCACCGAGTGGCCGCTGACGCCGATCGCCACTTCTTTGTGGCGCAGCTTGAGCTCGCCGACGAGCTCCTGGATCGCCTGCACGATGGCGGTCGAGTTCATGAGCGCGCCGTCGACGATCGCCTCGGGCGGCAGGGGCTTCATGCCGAAGCTCTGCAGCGCGTAGACGATCTCGCCGCGGCGGCGGTTCTCCTTGAGCGAGATGAGCTTGACGCCGGACGAACCGATGTCGAGCCCGAGTGCCAGTTTGCCTTTCGCCATCGCGTCGCGGCTCCTTCGTCTGCGTCTTCGTCGTGTGCGGCGTGTTCTTCGGAAGCCTAGGGCCCGTTTGGGGCCCGTCCAAAAAAGCGGCGGATCATTCCTCGAACACCTGATCCTTGTCGGTGACCTTCAGGCCCAGCGCGAGAATGATCTTGCGCTTCGTGTCGAGCCGGCAGGGCGCGCCCTTCTCGACCCGGTCGATCGTCAGCACCGAGACGCCCGCACGGCGCGCCAGCTCGGCCTTCGAGAGCAGGCGCTCCTCGCGCAGCACCTGGACGTTGTTCCGCCGCCCCGCGCCCTCGTCGTCGTTCGCGCTCATCGAAGGAGAAGTCTGGCGGGCTGAACGTCGCCTGTCAACTGAAGTGATCTTTCTTTGACCACATAATTATATGTCAAAGACATGTAGGTATACTTGCCGATGTGTGTGGTCGGCGACCCACCACCACCGCTGGTGGATCACCGCCAGGCCCGCAGAAGGGGTCATTCGCCCAGGGCGCCTTCGGCGTCGGGATCGATGCCGTAGTCCTTGATCTTGTAGAGCAGCGCGCGGTGGCTGATCTCGAGGAGCTCGGCCGCCTTCGTCCGGTTGCCGCGCGTCTTCCGGAGCGCCGCGCGAATGAAGCGCAGCTCGAGCTCGAGCTGCGCGCGCTTGAGCGAGTATTGGAACGTCTGCGGCTCCGGGAGCGACGCGCCCGCCACCGGCGCGGGCCCCTTCGGCCGCTGCGCCACCCGCTCCGGGAGGCTGTCGACCTCGAGCTGCGTCGACTCCGAGAGGAGCACCGCGCGCTCGATGGCGTTCTCGAGCTCGCGCACGTTGCCGGGCCAGGCGTACGAGGTGAGCGCGGCCTCGGCCTCGGGGGCGAAGCCGACCACCGGCTCCGGGCGGTTGAAGGCGCGGTTGAAGCGGCCGACGAAGACGCGCGCAAGCGCCATCACGTCGTCCTTCCGTTCGCGCAGCGGCGGCACGCGCAGCTGCACCACGTTGAGCCGGAAGTAGAGATCTTCACGGAACTCGCCCCGCTCGACCAGCCTCGGCAAGTCGCGCAGCGTGGCGGCCACCACCCGCACGTCCACCTTCTCGACCCGGTTCTCACCGACGGGCCGAACCTCGCCCTCCTGCAGCACCCGCAGGAGCTTCACCTGCGCGGCCTGCGGCAGCTCAGCGACCTCGTCGAGCAGAATGGTGCCCTTGTGCGCGTCCGAGAAGAGGCCGCGCTTGGCGGTGCGCGCGTCGGTGAAGGCGCCGCGCGCGTGGCCAAAGAGCTCGCTCTCGATGAGCCCCGAGGGAATCGCGCCGCAGTTCACCGTGACGAAGGGCTCGTTGGCGCGCGGCGACAGCTCGTGGAGCGTGCGGGCGACGAGCTCCTTGCCGGTGCCCGACTCGCCGGTGATGAGCACCGTGCTGTTGACCGGCCCCACCCGGTGGATCTGCTTCTTCAGCGAGCGCATCACCTCGCTGTCGCCCAGCATCTGCTCGAGCGTCGCGCTCCCCTGCGGCGCCCGCAGCCGGCGGTTCTCGCGCACCAGCCGCATGCGCTCTTCGGCCTTCTTCAGCGTGAAGACGACCTCTTCGGGCTTGAAGGGCTTCTGGAGGAAGTCGTACGCGCCGCGCCCCACCGCTTCGAGCGCCTGGTCCTTCGACCCATACGCGCTCATCACCAACACGGTGAGCTCTGGGTGCAGGCCCATCGCCTGCTCGAGCAGCTTCATGCCGTCGAGCTTCGGCATGCGCACGTCGCTGACGAGCACGTCATAGGGGCGCGCCTGGAGCTCCTTGAGCGCTTCTTCTCCATCGGCGACCGCGCGCACCTCGTACCCGTGCTCGGCCAGCACGAGGGTGAGCACGTGCCGAATCGACGGCTCGTCGTCGGCCACGAGAATCGTCCGCAGAGTGCCCATGCCATCGACATAGGCGAGGCGCCGCTCGGTTTCGAGTTCGCCTCACGGCCTTGGCAACGTGATGACGAAGCGCGCTCCGGGGCCGGGCGCTCGATTCGAGGCCTCGAGCCGGCCTTCGAACTGCGCCAGGAGGTGTCGCGACACGGCGAGCCCGAGGCCCGTTCCGGCGCCCGGGGGTTTGGTCGTGAAGAAGGGCGTGAAGAGCCGCGCCAGCACCTCGGGCGGAATGCCCGGGCCCTCGTCCTCGACCGTGATGGTCCCCTGAGGCTCGGTCGCCTCGACGACGACCCGCACCCGGCCCTTGCCGCCCATCGCCTGTGCGGCGTTCAGCAGCAGGTTCACCAGCACCTGGGACAGCGGCCCGGGCTCCGCGCGCAAGTACACCTCGGGCGGGCAGCGCACCTCGATCTGAACGCCCTGCGCGTCGCGCGCCGACGACACCATGCGCACGCACGCGTCGATCAGCGGCCCGATGAGCAGCGGCTGGGCCTTGCCTCGCGAGGGGCGCCCCATCTCGAGCAGGCCCCTCACGATCTCGTCGATGCGCTTCACCTCGGCCTCGATGCGGTCGAGCAGCTCACCCGAGTCACCTGTCTTCAGCCGCATGCGGAGGATCGAGAGGTACCCGAGGATGCCGGACAGCGGGTTGCCCACCTCGTGCGCCACGCCGGCGGCGAGCTTGCCCACCGTCGCGAGGCGATCGGCGGCGACGAGCTCGGCCTGGAGCCTCGCCGTGTCGTGCACCGACTTCGACAGCTCTCCGAGGCGTCGCTCGCTGGTGACGCGCTCTGCGTCGAGGCGCGCCGCGAGCGCATCGATGGCGTCGGCGAGCTCCGCGCCTGGTGGGCCTCCCGGCGTGAGCCGCAGGCCCTTGGCGGCGAGGCTCACCGAGGCCCGCTCGCCCGCGCGCCGCAGCGGCGCCGCGACGCCGACCCCCAGCACGACGATCGTGACGATCGCCCCCAGCGCGAGGTCGAGCAGCCCGATCAGCACGAGGAGCGCCTCGAGCCGGCTGGCCTGGGTGAGCTCCTCCGCGGTCATGGGGCCGCTCGGCTCGGGAACGATGAGCCGAAAGAGGCTCAGCCAGGTGCCGCCCACCGCCACGAGCGCGATCACCGCCGCCATCGCCAGGAGCCGCCCGCGCATGCCGGGGTGATTGTGGCGCGATTGGGCGCGATGAAGAAGAAGTCAGCTCACTTGAAGTCGCGCCGCTCGAAGATCGCCGTCGCCACCACCAACATCAGGGCCGCGTAGGCCGCGGTGTAGGCGGTCGCTCCGAGCAGCTCCGAGGCCGACGTCGGATCGAAGTAGGTCGCCCGGTCCTTGAAGTCGAGGCGGTCGAAGTTGGGCAGCACGTAGTACAGGCCCTTGCCCAGCACCTTCAGCGGCAGCGCCTTCGAGCGCTCAGCGAGCTGGAACAGGTCCTCGGCCATGTGGCCGATGAAGTAGAGGCAGGTCGCTACCAGGCTCGAGACGTACTGCGAGCTGACGGTGGCGAACGCGAACGCCACCGCGGTCAGGAGGATCACCTCGAGCAGCTGCCCATACAGGGCCACCACGTGGGCGACGTGCAGCCCTCCGCCGAACGCGCTCGTCAGGTGGGAGAACTCGAGCTGCGCGATGAACAAGAGCGCCATCACCAACAGCAAGAAGCCCACCGTCATCAGGTTTCCCACGTAGCGGCCCAACACGAAGGCCGACCGGCTCACCGGCCGGGCGACCAGCATGAAGATGGTGCGGCGCTCGATCTCACGGGGAATGAGGCCGGTGCTCAGGAACAACGCCAGCGCCGGCATGATGAGGCCGATGACGCCGAGGCCCACGTCGGTCATGACGCGGTCGAACGTCGCCACGGTGAACTCGACCGACACCGTAACGGTGAGCACCATCACGAGCGCGAAGACGAAGATCACCAGGGTCACCCGGTTGCGCCGCGCTTCGCGGAAGCCGTTGAGGGCGATGGGGACGATGCCGTTCACTCGATCACACTCCCGACCTTCTGGCCCTGGGCCTTGAGCGCCTCGAGGAACGTGTCCTCGAGGGTGAGCCGAATCGGCTGCATCGAGATGAGCGTCGCCTTCTGGCCGAGGCAGCGCAGGATGACGTCCTGGGCCGAAGCCGCAGGGCACCGCAGCACCACCCGCCGCCCCGTTTGCAGCACCCGGGCCGACAACCCCTCGAGCGTCTCCGCCGAGAGCCCGTCGAACACGAGCTCGGCCTCGGCGTCCTGCTGTGACAACAGCTCGCTCACCGGGCCTGCGCGCACCAGCTTGCCGCCCACGAGGATCGCCACGTCTTCGCTCAGCGCTTCGACGTCGGGGATGATGTGGCTGCAGAGCAGAATGCTGGTGCCGCGCTGCTTCTCCGAGAGCACGATTTCCCGAATGAGCTGCCGCCCCAGCACGTCGAGCCCCGAGGTCGGCTCGTCGAGGATGAGCAGCCGCGGGCGCGCGACCAGCGCCTGGGCGAGCGCGATGCGCTGGGTCATGCCCTTCGAGTAGCGGCGAATCTGCACGCCCGCGAAGCTCGTCATCTGCACCTGCCCCAGCACCTCGTCGACGCGGCGGCGGCACTCGGCGCCCTTGAGCCCCGACAGCTGGGCCGCCAGCGTGACGAACTCCGCGCCGCTCAGGTACTCGTACGGAGCCGGGTTCTCCGGCAGGTAGCCCACGTCTCGCCGCGCCTCCGCCTCGCTCGGGGGCCTCCCGAAGATGAGCGCTGAGCCGCTCGTGGGGCGAATGAGGTTGAGCAGCAGCTTGATGGTCGTCGACTTGCCAGCGCCGTTGGGCCCGAGCACCCCCAGCACGTGGCCGGCCGGAATCGTCAGGTCCAACCCGTCGAGCGCGACGACCCGCCTGCGCCCCTTCAGGACGTCGAGCTGGTACACCTTGCCGAGGCCCCTCGTCTCGACTGCGTTCACCACCTGGGAATCCCCTCCATGCGCCCGACGAGCCAGGACGAACGGCCCCGGCCCGCCTCCACTGACAGCTCACCACCATGCATGTCGTGGGTCACGACCGCGGGCCACTCGCCCGCTTGAACCACTTCCTCGAGGCTCGTCGGCGTGCGCGAGAGCTTCTGCGCCGCCCGCTGAATCGCCGCATCGAGCTCGCGGAGCAGCTTCTCGATCTCGAGCTGTTTCTTCCGGTCGGACAACAGCTGCATGCTCCCGCGGCCGCCCTCGTCCATCGCCGCCTGAATCGCCTCGATCGCCTCGTCGACGCGCCCCTCTTCCACCAGCAGCGCCGTGGCCGAAGAGATCGCCGCGGCCGGAGCGCCCGGCAACTTCGAGATCGCGACGAACTCCATCACTGCCGCGCGCGCGTCGTGCACGATGTAGTGGAGCAGGAAGGCGTGCAGCGTGCGCAGCCTGATGTCGTTGGGGAACTGCTCAAGCCCACGACGCACGAGGTTCAGGGCCAGCTCGCCGTTCGCATACTGGTCGCGGCCCAGTGAGTAGGGCGTCGACAACCCCAGCATGTAGTAGGCGTGAAAGAAGCGCGGGTCGAGCTCGGTCAGGAAGAACCCATAGCTCGCGAGGTTGCGGTTGCGCGCTTCGGACTCGGCCTCGCCCATCGCGACGAGACATCGCAGCCAGTACAGGTCGATCAACAAAGGCCGAAGAGGCCTGGTCACGGTCGTGGCCAGGCCTCCCCGGAGCAACATCGGCTTGAGTTCACCGAGGTGACGGGCTTCCAGCGGGTACGGCTCGGCGCGGGTCAGCACCAGAACAACGACCGCGACCGCACCGAGCACCCACCGAGCCACCAGCGAACCGAGCCCCTTACTGACCGTCGTAGCAGACGTCGTCGACGATCGGCGCCGGCGAACCCGAGGTGAAGGCGTTCATGAGCGCGAGCGTCATGGCCGGCGGGCAGCCCGCGATGGCCGGCGTGTCGATGGTCTGCGACGAGACCCACCACACGTCGGCGCCCTGGTCGTTGTCGACGTTGCTGATGGCGACCGCCGCGAAGTCGCAGTTCGGGCACATCGCGCCGTTCACGCCAGCCATCGTGAGGGCCGCGTTGCCGGGAACCTCGGGCGTGAAGAGCGGAGGAGCAGAGCCGGCGAGCATCTGGCCCTGCAGCGTCGCGTTGTCGAACTGCATGCCGTGCTTGGCGATGTCGGCCGTGATGCCGCAGTCACCGGCCATGGCGACAGGCGCGGCGAGCGTACGGTCGACGAACTGTGCACAGTTGCCTTCGGCGCCGACGTCGACGGTGGCGGCGGTGGGGCCGAGGTCGTACAGGTACCGGTTGCCACGCTCAGGCGAGAAACCAATCGCGCCGATGTCGCTCCAGTAGCCCTGCAGCTGGGGGTAGTTGGCCTTCTGGGCCGAGAAGATGGCCTTGAGGTTCGAGTTCGCCTCCGACTGCTTTCCCTTCGCCTGGAACTTGACGAAGTTGGGAATGGCGATCGCGGCGAGGATGCCGATGATCGCGACGACGATCATCAGCTCGATGAGGGTAAAGCCCTTCTTGTTGGACATGCGGTCTCCCGACAGAGTGAGCGAGAAAGTTCGCCGAGCGCGCCACTTGCACGAACGGCGCCAGAGGCGTTCAGCCTCCGTGTCCGGAGCGTAGCCCCGAGTGAGGACCCGCTCCAGTTTCTTGATCCGCCCCGAAAACGGCAACGCGAGTGACGGAAATTGTCAGTCGGAGGTCGGGTGAAGTCTGGCACGGTGAGGGCTTCTGGAGGTGCGTGTGCGTCGTCGGTGGATTCTGCCGCTCCTGTTGCTGTCGGGCTTTGCAGGGCTGGCCTACGAGTTGTTGTGGGTGCGACTGCTGGCGCTGAGCCTGGGCGCCACGACGGCCTCCTTCTCGATCGTCCTGGCCGTCTTCTTCGGTGGGCTCGCCCTGGGCTCGCGGTGGGCGGGGGCGCGCAGCACCCGCTCGACACGTCCGCTCGCCACGTATGCGGCGCTCGAAGCGGTCACCGGGCTCCTCGGGGTCGGCCTGTACCCGGTGTTGACCCGCGTCGGGTCGGTCGTGGCGCTGCTCGAGCCGGGGAGCCAGGCCGGCGGAGTAGCCCTGCGGGTCGGGCTGGCGACCCTCCTGCTCCTGCCTCCTACCTTCCTCATGGGCGCCACCCTGCCCTTCGTCTCGGTCGGCACCGTCGAGCGCGACGACACGGCGGGGCCGGCGACGGCGCTGATCTACGGGCTCAACACCCTGGGCGCGTGCCTGGGAGCCTTCGGCGTCACCTTCTTCCTGCTGCCACGGCTCGGCATCTTCGGCTCCACCCTCTTCACGGCGGCGCTCAACTTCACCGTCGCCGGCATCGCCTTCGCGCTCAGCCGGCGACCCGGTGGTGACGGCGCCCCAGCGGCTCCCGAGGCCTCCGCGGTCGCCGAGGTGAAGGATCCGCCCCGGGAGCGGCTCGCGCTCCTCCTCTCGGCGGCGCTGGGCGGCTTCGTGGCGACGGGCGCCCAGGTCGTGTGGGCCCGCCAGTTCGCGATCCTCCTGCGCGGCACGGCCTACGGCGTCGGCTCGGTGCTGGTCGTCGTGCTGATCGGCATCGCGCTCGGGAGCCTGCTCGCGAGCGCCGCTGCCCGCCGCACCCGGCACGTCGCGTCGGTGGCGCTCGCCTTCCAGGTGGCGTTCCTCGGTGGGCTCTTCGTCTTCGGCGCCACGGTGCCGCTCGTCTCGTGGTTCATCGGCACCCTCGGCAACACCGGCTCGTCGGGCCTCACCCGACACCTCGTCGAGCTCGGCACAGTGCTGCTCTGTCTTGGCGTGCCCACCCTCGCCGCGGGCGCCGTGCTGCCCGCGCTCATCGCCGCCCGGAAGGCCAACGCAAACACGGCCGGGCGCTCGCTCGCCGAGCTGTACTCGGCCAACACCCTGGGGTGCATCGGCGGCTCCCTGCTCACCGGCTTTTTCCTGCTGCCGACGCTGGGCTCGCCGGGCACGCTGTACCTGATGGCGTTGGTCCTCGCGGCGACCACCGTCATCTTCGGGGTGGCGACGTGCGCGGACCGGCGTGCGGCGCTCGGCGCGGCCATCACGCTCGTCGTCGCGGGCATCGCCTTCTTCCCCCAGTTCGACCCCCGGGAGTCGTCGTCCTCGCGCAGCGCGTCGGACTACTTCTCGTTCCGGAAGACCTCGACGCAGCGGCTCGCCAACATCACCTCGTACTACGAGGGCGACATCGCCACCGTCACCGTCCGTGAGACGCCGGGGAACAAGGGGCTGTCGCTCAACGACCTCGGCCAGGGCTCGCGCTCGACGCTCCCCCCGCACATCGCCCACGAGTCGGTGCTGGTGGCCACCACGCCCTGGCTCCACGCGCCGCAGCCGCGGCGTGGGCTCGTCGTGGGCCTTGGCGCCGGCGGCACCGTCGACCTCATGCTCAAGCTCGGCGTCGAGCAGCTCGAGGTCGCCGAGCTCGAGCAGGGCGTGGTGGCCGCGGTGGACGAGATCTGGGGCGAGCTGTCTCCGTTGAAGAACCCGCGCACGACGCTCATCCCCAACGACGCGCGGCACCACCTGCTGGTGACCGCCCGTCGCGAGCCCCACCGCTACGATCTCATCACCTCGATGCCCGCGCACCCGTGGGTCGCCTCGGCGCTCTTCACGCGGGAGTTCTTCGAGCTCGTTCGTGAGAACCTCGCCCCGGGCGGTGTGTTCTCGACCTGGTTCGGCCCCGGCGAGATGCCCGACGCCTCGATCGAAGGCCTCTTCGGCGCCTTCACGGGCGTCTTCCCGCACACCATCACCTATTGGGTCCCCGAGGCAGGCGCCTTCTACATGGTGGGGTCGATGGAGCCCCTGCGCTACGACGTGGCCCGGGCCGAACGCCTCGTGGGCCACCCCGCGACGGCCGGGCTCGCCCGCGCGCTCACCGACCCGCACTTCATGGCCAGCCGGGTGACGGCCGTCACCACCCCCGATCGCCCCGCCACGACGCAACGGGTGTCGACCGACGACAACGGGCTCATCGAGTTCGGGGCGCAGGCGCCACGCGCCGCTGGCCTGTTGGCGTCGCTCTCGTACCTGCCCGTTCGCGCCCTGCCGATCGAACAGCTCGCAGGCGTCGAAGACGCCCAGCGCTTTGCCCTCGACGCGTTCGAGCTGTCGATCGGCTCACCTGGCGCGCGGCTGCCGTTCCGGCCACAGGTCGACGAGGCGTCCGTTCGTCGGGCCGCGTCGGGGTTCGCCCAGCACGCGGGGCTGGTCGCCTACGCCGACTTTCGAGCGCTCCTGACGCAGCAGAACAAGCGCGCCGAGGCGCGCGCGAAGCTGGCCGCCATCGACCACCCCATCGCCGCCGAACGGGCAGCCGTGCTCCTGGCCTTCACCGAACCAGACCCGGCCGCGCGGCGCGCCGCCCTGGCCCCCTTCGCCTCGCGACCCGACGTCCGCGCGCTCCTCGTCGCGCTGGGAGACCCAGACCCCGCGACGCCCCTCGACGCCCCCGGCCCTGACGACGATCCGATCGCCTGGCTCTTCGTACCGCCTTCGAAGCTGACGGAGCTCGACGCGGCCACCACCGCGCGCGCCACCCGCGGCCTGACCCGGCGCATCGCCGAGTACGAGTCGCCCGAGCTCGCCCGGCGGGCCCAGGCCCTGTTCGAGGCCGCGGGGTGGACCGATGGCGCCGCCTGGGCGGCCTCGCTCACCCTCGACATGCGGCGCGGCGCCAGCGCCAACCTCGTGCGTCGGGCGCTGGAGGCTGGCGCCCGCGAGCGCTACGGCGACGCCGTCAAGCTGCTCCTCGAAGCGGCCCAGCTCGCCCCCCTGCGCGAGCCGCAGGTGCGCGCGCTCCTCCAGACGGCCCTGCGCGTCAACGACACGAAGGCCATCGCCGCGGCGCGGGGCATGCTCCTGGTGCGCGGCCAGGAGCTGCCGACCGTCGACGCCCTCGAAGCCTCGCTGCGCGCCGACAACCTGAAGGAGGCCACGGCTCCGAAGCCGACGGCCCCGCCGCCCTGAGATGGCCCGTCAGGCGTCGTCGGGCGGCAAGCCGTGCTTGGCGAGGCGGTAGCGGAACGAGCGGAACGACAGCCCCAGCTGCTCGGCGGCCTTCATCTTCGACCCCGCGGAGCGCCGCAGCGCCTCGTGCAGGTAGCGACGCTCGATGGTGTCGAGGTGACGCTCGAGCGAGAAGCCCGCGGGGAGGTTCAAGTCCGGCTCGGCCTCCATCGGCGTCGCGGTGCCCTGCACGAGCGGCGGGAGAGACGACAGGCCCAGCTCGTCGGTGTCACTGAGCGTCGCCGCCCGCTCAATGAGGTTCTGCATCTGCCGCACGTTGCCGGGGAAGGCGAAGCGTTGCAGCGCCTCGAGCGCGTCGGCCGCCAGCTTCAGCCGTGGGCGCCCCAGCTCACCAGCGGTCCGCTCGAGGAAGAACTCGGCGAGCCGCGGAATGTCCTCGCGCCGCTGGCGGAGCGGCGGCACTTCGACGGCGATGACGTTGAGGCGAAACAAGAGGTCTTCGCGAAAGCGCCCGGCCTTCACCTCTGCGTCGAGGTCGCGATTGGTGGCGGCCACGATGCGCGCCTCGAAGGGCACCTCACGGCTGCTGCCCACCGGCTTCACCTGCCGCTCCTGGAGGACCCGCAACAGCTTGACCTGGGTGCCAAGCGGCAGCTCGCCGACCTCGTCGAGCATCACCGTGCCTTCGCCAGCCGACACCAACAGCCCCTGGCGGTCGCTCGTCGCGCCAGTGAAGGCGCCCTTCACGTGGCCGAACAGCTCGCTCTCGAGCACCCCCTCGGCGATCGCCCCGCAGTTGACGGGCACGAACGGGTGGCCGGCGCGGGGGCTCAACAGGTGGAGCGCGCGGGCCACGACCTCTTTGCCGGTGCCGCTCTCGCCGGTGATGAGCACCGTGGCGCGCGTCGGCGCCACCTTCTGCACGATCGACCACACCTGCTGCATGGCCGGGCTCGAGCCCATGAACACCGAGGCCCCAAGGGCCGTCGACCGGAGCTGCCGGTTCTCGGCGCGCAGGCTGCGCTTCTCGACGGCGCGCTCCACGAGGAGCATCAGCTCGTCGTTGTCGAAGGGCTTGGTGACGTAGTCATACGCGCCCTGCCGCATGGCCTCGACGGCCGAGGCAGGCGTTCCGAAGGCCGTCACGACGATCACCTCGGGAGGGAGCGGCAGCGCCCGGGCGGCCTTGAGCACGTCGAGCCCCGACTCGCGGCCCAGCCGGAAGTCCGTCACCACCAGCTCGGGGGCCCTGGCCTCGAGCGCCTCTTTCGCCTCGCGGAGCGTGCCCGCAGTGCGCGGCTGGTGCCCGTACTTCGACAAGAGGACCTCGAGGAACTCACGAATCGACGGTTCGTCGTCGACCACCAGAATGTCAGCCATGAACACCCTCACCACGCCCCAGCCGGAAGCTGAAACTCGTGCCCTCTTCGGCGCTGGAGCGCGCGTCGATGGTGGCCCCGTGCGCGTGCGCGATCGACTGCGCGGTCGACAGGCCGAGCCCGGTGCCGTCGGGCGACTGGCTGAAGAAGGGCTCGAAGACGTGGGGCAGGGCCTCGGGGGCTATCGAGCCGGCGCTGTCCCACACGGTGAAGAGGTACTCGTGCGGCGCGGGTTCGACGGTGACGCGCACCCGCCCCTTCGGCCCAGCCGCCCGAAAGGCGTTGCGCAGCAGGTTGATCAGCACCTGTTTCATCTGCGCCGCGTCGACCTCGGCCTCGCGCGGTGAGAGCACCTCTTCGATGAGGGTGCCGCGCGCGACCGGGTCGGCCCGGAGCACCTCGACGGTCTCGGAGACGATGGTGTCGATGCGCACCAGCTTCCGCTCCGGGGGCTTGGGGCGGGCGAGCTCGAGGTAGTGCTCGACGAGGTAGCCCAGCCGGTCGGCTTCCCGCACGATGATGCGGCTCAGCTTCTCCTGGCTCGAGCCCGCCAGCGCGTCGGACAAGAGCATCTGCGCCGACCCGCGCATCGAGGCGAGCGGGTTTCGAACCTCGTGCGCGAGCGTGGCCGAGACGCGCCCGAGCTGTGCCAGCTGATCCAGCCGCGCCATCTCGTCTTCGCGGCGCCGCACGTCGGTGAGATCCTGAAAGACGACGAGCACCAGCTCGGGCGCGTCGAGGGGGCTGACCGAGATGCCGAGAATCCGCTCGCCGCGTCGGGTGTTCGAGACGACCTCCCAGCGGCGGCCTGCGGCCATCGAGAGCACGTCGCCGAACAGCTCACGGGCCAGGGGCAGCTCGGAGCCCTCGGCCAGCCCGAGAATCGAGGCGCCCGCGGGGTTGAGGAAGCGCAGCCGCCCGCTGCCCCGCTCGACGACGGCCAGCCCCGACGAGATGGCGTTGACGATGCGATCGCGCAGATCCCGGGTGCGGGCGAGATCGGCCTCGCTGGCGACGAGACGCCCCCTGGTGCGGATGAGCTGCTGCGCGACGTAGCCGCTGAGGCCGGCGACCAACACCTGGGCCAACACCTGGGTCGCGGTGTCGAGCCATGGCCGCCCGGTTCCAGCGACGTGCTCCCACGTCGTGACGGCGATCGAGCTCGACGTCGTCAGCGCCGCAGCGCCGAGCGCCCCCCGCAGCCCCAGGACGACCGCGGCGCCGATGATCGCCAACAGGTAGGTGAACCAGAAGGGCGAGACGCTGAAGTCCGTGAGGACGATGATGGCGGTGGCGAACGTGACCGCCGCGACGACCTGGAGCCAGCCCATCCACGTGCCGTAGCGGCGCCGACGCACCACCACGCCCGTCACGAGGGTCAGGAGGTAGTCGAGGACGACGAGCACGAACCACGCGAGCCCCTCGCCATCGCCGAAGCGACGCGCCGCGAGCTGCGACGACGCCAACGCCAGGATCGTGGTGGTCGCGATCGTGCGGAACAAGATGAGCGCCGTGAGCCGGCGCTCGAAGTCGGTGTTCTCCTGGGGAGGAAGCGCAGGGACCGGCGTGCTACTTGATCGCACTGGCGATGGTGAAGATCGGCATGTACATCGCGATGAGGAAGCCACCGACGACGCCGCCGAGGAACACCATCATGAGCGGCTCGATCATGGCGGTGAGACCCGCGACGGCGGTGTCGACCTCTTCATCGTAGAAGTCGGCGATCTTGGTGAGCATCTGATCCATCGCGCCGGTCGCCTCACCGACGCCGATCATCTGCACCACCATCGAGGGGAAGACCTTCGTCTCGGCGAGGGGGCCGGCGATGTTCTTACCCTCAGAAATCTTGGTTCGGACGTACTGAATCCCCTTCTCGATGGTCCGATTGCCGGCGGTCTTCGCGGTGACGTCGAGGGCGTCGAGAATGGGCACGCCCGAGCTCACCATCGTGCCGAGGGTGCGGGTGAAGCGGGCGACCGCGACCTTCGTGAGCACGCTCCCGATGACCGGCACGTAAAGAATGCCCTTGTCGAAGATCTCGCGCCCGCGGGGGTTCCGATAGAAGGCGACGAAGGCCGCTCCGAACGCGATCAGCCCGCCCACGATGTAGAGGATGTAGTTCTGGAGCCACGCCGAGAGATCGACGACGAACTGCGTTGGCGCAGGCAGCGCCGACCCGAAGTCGCCGAACATCTTCGCGAACACGGGCGTGACCTTGAGGAGCAGCACCGCCGTCACGCCGATGCCGACGGTGAGCACGATGATGGGGTAGGTGAGCGCGCTCTTGACCTTGCCCTTGAGCTTTTCGGCCTTCTCCCGGTAGACCGCGAGGCGGTTGAGAATGGTGTCGAGAATACCGCCGACCTCACCGGCCGCGCAGAGCTGCACGAAGAGCTCGTCGAACACCTTGGGGTGATCCTTCAGCGCGTCAGAGAACGTCGAGCCACCCTCGACGCGCGTCTTGATGGCGAAGATCACCTTGCGGAAGCCCAGGTTGGGCGTCTGCGAACCGAGAATGTCGAGGCACTGCACGAGCGGAAGGCCGGCGTCGATCATCGTGGCGAACTGGCGCACGAAGATCAGCAGGTCCTTGCCGTTGACACCACCGGTGCCAGGCAACGAGATGCCGGCGTCGAGGAAGGTCTTCTTGCGCACCTTGCTGGGCGTGAGGCCCAGCGACTTGAGGCGCGCGTCGACGGCGGCGGCGTCAGACGCCTCCATCTCGCCCTTTTTCACCTCACCTGCCTTCGTCTTCGCTTCCCACAAGAAGATGGGAACGGACGACTTCTTGGCCTTGGGCGCTGCGGGCTGGGTGCGTGCTGTTGCGGCCGGCATGGAACCTCCACCTTCAAGTCAGACGGTGCGAACTCTACCTCAGCGACGGGCCGGCTCGAAGGAACCGGCCACCCTACCCTCACCTACCCGGCGGACCGGGGCGGGTCGGCAGCGCCCCCTGGGCCGAGTGGCCCGGCAACGACCCCGCCCCACCGCCAGAGGCGATGATGTTCTTCAGCTCGTCAGGCTCCGAGGTGCGCGCGAACGCCTCCTCCATGCTGATGAGCTTGCGCGAGAGCAACAGCGCCAGGGACTGGTTGAACGTCTGCATGCCGAACTTCGCCTGACCGACCTGCATCGACGAGTAGATCTGGTGCACCTTGTCTTCGCGAATGAGGTTTCGAATCGCGGCGTTGGGGATCATCACCTCGAGCGCGAGCACCCGGCCGTTGCCCGTGGCCTTCGCGAGCAACGACTGCGACATGATGCCCTCGAGCACGAACGACAGCTGCGCGCGCACCTGGGGCTGCTGGTAGGGCGGGAACACGTCGAGAATGCGGTTGATCGTCTGCACCGCGCTGTTCGTGTGCAGGGTGGCGAAGGCGATGTGGCCGGTCTCGGCGATGACGAGCGCGGCCTCGATGGTCTCGAGGTCTCGCATCTCACCGACCAGCACCACGTCGGGGTCCTGCCGAAGGATGTACTTCAGCGCCGTCTTGAACGACTTGGTGTCGGCGCCCACCTCGCGCTGGTTCACCAGGCAGTTCTTGTGTGGGTGCAGGTACTCGATCGGGTCTTCGATCGTCATGATGTGCTCATGACGCTCGGTGTTGATCTTGTCGATGATCGACGAGAGCGTAGTCGACTTGCCCGAGCCCGTCGGCCCCGTCACGAGGATGAGGCCGCGCGGCTTCTTCGACAGCTCGGCCACCACGGGCGGGAGCCCGAGCTCCTGGAAGGTGAGGATCTTGAACGGAATCGTGCGGAAGGCGCCGGCGACGGCCCCTCGCTGCATGAAGATGTTGGCGCGGAACCGCGACAGGCCCTTCACGCCGAACGAGAGGTCGAGCTCGTTGTTCTCTTCGAACGAGTGCTTCTGCGCGTCGGTCAGAATCGAGTAGCACAGCTGCTTGGTCTCGACCGGCGTGAGCGGCGCCATCTTGAGCGGCACCAGATCGCCGTCGACCCGCAGCTGCGGCGCCGAGCCGGTGGTGACGTGCAGGTCGCTGGCGCCCTTCTCGACCATCGCCTTGAGGAGTTGATGCAGGTTCGCCACGTGGGTTCGATCCTTGGAGCGCGGGGAATGGGTCAGAAGCGGTCGGGCGCGGTGTTGCCGACGGCCTCTTCGAGGGTGCTGGTGCCCTGCATCACCTTGTTGAGCGCCGACATGCGGAGCGTCTGCATGCCGAGCCGAATCGCCTCTTGTTTGATCTCGGCCGCCGAGGCGCCGTTGATGACGATCTCCTTGAGGCCGTCCCAGAAGGGCATGACTTCGTACACGGCGACGCGCCCGCGGTAGCCGCGATCGTTGCACTCCTTGCAGCCCACCTTCTCGTACGGGGTGAAGGTGCCGATCTTGTCGGGCGGAATGCCGGCGTCGGTGTAGGCCTTCTCGTCGAACTCCTGCACCGGCCGCTTGCAGTTCTGGCACAGCTTTCGGCACAGGCGCTGCGCGAGGATCAGGTTGAGCGACGCGGTGACGTTGAAGGGCTCGATGCCCATGTTGAGGAGCCGCGTCACCGTCGAGGGCGCGTCGTTCGTGTGCAGCGTCGAGAGCACGAGGTGGCCCGTGAGCGCCGCCTTGACCGCGATCTCGGCGGTCTCGAAGTCGCGGATCTCGCCGATCATGATCGTGTCGGGGTCCTGCCGGAGGAAGCTGCGGAGCGCCGACGCGAAGGTGAGGCCGATCGACTCGCTCACCTGCACCTGGTTGATGCCGGCGAAGTTGAACTCGACCGGGTCCTCGGCGGTCGACACGTTCGTGGTCGGGTCGTTGAGGGCCGCGAGCGCCGAGTAGAGCGTGGTCGTCTTGCCAGACCCGGTGGGGCCGGTCACGAGCACCATGCCGTACGGGCGGTCGATGGCCTCCTTGAACCACTTGAGCGGCTCGGGCTCGAAGCCCAGCTTCGTCATGTCGAGCTGGAGGTTCGACTTGTCGAGCAGGCGCATGACGATCTTCTCGCCGAACAGCGTCGGGCAGACGCTGACGCGGAAGTCCATCTCTTTGCCGCCGCCCAGCTTGACCTTGATGCGGCCGTCCTGCGGCAGGCGCCGCTCCGAGATGTCGAGCTGCGCCATGATCTTGAGGCGCGAGGTGATCGCGTTGCGCAGCTTCATCGGCGGCTTCATCACCTCGTACATCACGCCGTCGATGCGGAAGCGGACCCGGAAGTCCTTCTCGTACGGCTCGATGTGGATGTCCGAGGCGCGCTTGCCGATCGCGTCCTTCAAGATGAGGTTCACCAGCTTGATAACGGGCGCGTCGTCGGCGGCCTTCGCCATCTCTTCGACGTTGGCGCCGTCTTCCTCGCCCTCGGCGACCTCGACGTCGTCCTCCATGTTGCTGATGATGTCTTCGAGGTTGGGGCCCTTCTCGGCGTAGTACTTCTCGATCGCCTCTCGCAGCGCGGGCTCGCTCGTGACGACCGGCTCGATGTTGTAGCCGGTGAGGAACTTGAGGTCGTCGACCGCGTAGATGTTCGACGGATCGCACATCGCGACGATGAGCGAGCTGCCTGCGCGGTTCACCGGAATGACGAGGTGCTTCTCGGCGACGTCCTTCGGGACGAGCTTGATGATCTCGCCGTCGATGTCGAATTCCTTCAGGTTGATCGCCGGCACGCCGTACTGCTTCGAGAGGAAGTCGGTCAGCTTCGACTCTTCGATCGCGCCGACCTTGATGAGCGCGGTGCTGATGCGCGTCCCGTTCTTCTGCTGATCTTCCTGCGCTTTGCGCAGCTGCTGCACCGAGATCAGGTTCTCGCGGACGAGCAGTTCACCCAGACGGCCGGACATGGTTGGTAGCCTCTCGCAAGAGCGGAGAACGACGAGATAACGAACCGCGAAATGGAAGCCCCCAATGCCCCGGCCGTCAAGCGTTGATGCGGTGTGCGGCCGTGTGCGTGCGACAGGCCTGATGCTCAGCCGCGATTGACGATCGCGCGCGCCGCCAGCACGTCCCGCTCGATCTGCGCCTTGAGCGCCTCGACGCCGGCGAAGCGCTGCTCTCCCCGCAGGCGCTCGAGGAAGGACACCCGCACCCGCTGCCCGTAGAGGTCGCCCGAGAAGTCGAAGAGGTGGCACTCGATGGTGACGTCGCGGCCCTCGAAGGTCGGCTTCACGCCGATGTTGGCGGCGCCCCCGAAGACCCGCCCGCCTTCCAGCCTGGCCCGCACGGCGTACACGCCCGACGCCGGCCTCAGCTCATTGTCCGTGTCGACGTTGGCCGTGGGGAAGCCGATGGTGCGCCCGCGCTGCTGCCCCGTCACCACCGTGCCGTCGAGGTCGAAGGGCCGGCCCAGCAGCCGCGCCGCCGTGTCGACCCGGCCCTCGAGCACGTACTCGCGCACCTTCGACGACGACACCACCACCCCGTCGACGGTCACTGCCGGCACCACGCGCACGACGGCGCCCCGCTTCGCCGCCGCGTCGCTCAGGCTCGCCACCGTGCCCGCGCGGGCCTGCCCGTAGGTGAAGTCGTAGCCGACGACGACCGCCGCGGCCCTGAGGCCATCGAGGAGCGTCGCTTCGAAGGCCTCGGGGCTCGTGCGCGCGTACTCCCGGGTGAAGGGCTGAACGACGGTGGCCGCCACGCCCGCCTCACCCAGCAGCTCGAGCTTGCGTGCGCGGGTCGCGATGAGGCGCGGCGCGAGCTGCGGCTGGAGCACCTTGCCGGGGTGCGGGTCGAAAGTGACGGCGAACACCGGCCCCAACGCCCGCGCCTGCGCGAACAGCGCCTGGTGCCCCAGGTGCACGCCATCGAAGTTGCCCAGACACACCGCCGGGCGGGCGGTCGAGGGTGCAGCGGCGGCCTGCTCGAGCGACTCGTAGAGTTCCATGGAGCGCCGCGGTCTCTACGACCGAACCGGGCCGTGCGCCAACCGCATCACCCTTTCCGCCGCGGTTGCGGTAGGAGCCGCGCCCCGAAATGTCCCGCATCCCGCTCCGCCCCGACAAGGCTGGTGAGACCCTGGCCACGCTCGAAGCGCCGCCCGACTGGCGCGCCGTCTTCGGCCGTGAAGGCCCCCTCGAGCTCGAGATCGGCTGCGGCGCCGGCGGCTTCGCCCTCGAGCATTGCCGCCGCCACCCGCACGTCAACTACGTCGCCTTCGAGTGGCGCAAGAAGTACGCCCGCGAGGTCGCGCACCGCGCCGAGAAGCACGGCCTCACCCACCTCAAGGTGATCGAGGCCGACGCGCGCACGGTGGTGCCGAAGCTGTTCGCGCCAGGCTCGCTCGACGTCATCCACCTCCAGTTCCCCGACCCGTGGTGGAAGCGGGCCCACTTCAAACGCGCCATCCTCCTCCCCGACTTCACCCGCTTCCTGCTCGGCCTGCTCAAGCCAAAGGGCCGCTTCGACTTCCGCACCGACGTCGAAGAGCGCGCGCGACAGGGCCTCGCGGTGCTCGAGCAGGCGGGGTTCCACAACCCGCTGGGGCCCGGCGCCTTCCACCCGTACGATCCCGAAGAGGCTCCCTCGACGCGGGAGCGCCGCTACCTCGTGACCGGCCAGCCCGTGTACCGCGCGCGGCTGGTGAAGCCGGGCTAGGCTCGTCGGCTCCCCGATGGTTGCTCCCCGACGAAAGACGCTCGAGGTCGCCCGCCGGGACGAGAGCGCCCTCAAGCTCGAGGGCCGCCTCGTCTTGCTCGTCGACGACGACCGGGCCGTGCTCGAGCTGTTGCGCCGGGGCCTCGAGCCGCAGGGGTACCGGTTCGTCGAGGCCGAAGACGGCACCCAGGCGCTCACCGCCATTCGCAAGCACCACCCCGATCTCATCCTCATGGACGTCGAGATGCCCGGCCTCGGCGGCGTCGAGGTGTGCCGCATCGTCAAGGCGAACCAGGGCGCCGGCTTCGCCTTCACGCCGGTCATCTTGATGACGGCCGGGCGCTCGAGCGGCAAGGTCGAGGGCCTCGAGCTCGGCGCCGACGACTACCTCATCAAGCCCTTCGACATGCTCGAGCTGTCGGCGCGGGTGAAGTCGATGCTCCGGCTCAAGGCGCTCCAGGACACGCTCGTCGAGAAGAACAAGGAGCTGGACCGCATCAACCACGAGCTCGAAGAGAAGCGCGCCGCCCTCGAGCAGCTCTCGCGCATCGACGGGCTCACCGGCCTCGTCAACCGCCGCCACTTCGAGGAGCGCCTCGCCGCCGAGTGGGCGCGCAGCGAGCGCTATCGGGCGCCGCTGTCGTGCCTGCTGCTCGACATCGATCACTTCAAGAAGGTCAACGACACCTGGGGCCACCCCTTCGGCGACGTGGTGCTGAAAGAGGTGGCGAAGGTCGCCCGACGCGCGCTGCGTGACGTCGACGTGATCGCCCGCTACGGCGGCGAAGAAATCATCGCCCTGTTGCCCGAGACGTCTCCCGACGAGGCGTGGCGGGCCGCCGAGCGTGTGCGCATGGGCGTCGAGGCGATGCGGCTGACCTGCCGAACGGTGGAGCCGCCCGAGCAGGTGCGGTGCACCGCCAGCATCGGGGTCGCGACGGCCCCAGCCCCCACCATCGAGAGCGCCGAGCAGCTCGTTCAGCTCGCCGATGAGTGTCTGTACGAGGCCAAGCAGGGGGGGCGGAACCAGGTGCGGCAGGCCCTCGCCGAATGACAGTCATTCGGTGGCGCCGGCCGCCGGGTTGGTTGATAGAGAGAACGTGTCGTGAAGCCACCCCCCGCCCTCCTCGTCGTGCTCGCGCTGCTCGGCTGCCCGAAGGCCACCGTCGACTCGCCTGAGGGCGCGTTCCGGCTGTGGGCCGACGCGATGCGCCGCACTGACGTGAAGACGGCCTTCAGTCTGGTCTCGACGAAGAGCCAGGCGGCCCTCAGCGCCCAGTCGAAGGCCCTGGCCGACGCGTCGAAGGGCAGCCTGAAAGACGAGCCGGCCACCCTGCTGGTCTCTCCGAGGCGGGCGGCGCCAGTCGTCGGCGTGACGGTCGCGACGAACGATGGCGCGCGGGCGGAGCTGGCCGTGACGACCTGCCGTGAGGCCCTGGACGAGCGCGGGGCGTGCCCGACGGGCGCGGACGTGCAAGAACGCGTGACGATGGTGAAAGAAGCGCAGCGCTGGGCCGTCGAGCTGCCCGAGCTGGTGAAGCCGTGAACGACCCGAACGACAAGAACAAACGACCCGGGCCGAGGGTCGAAGTCATCCGCAAGGGACCCGGAGCGCCCGTCGCGCCCAGGCCGGTCGCGCCTGCGCCCGCGCCCCGCCCCGTGGCCCCGACGGCTCCAGTGGCACCGCGGGTGGTGCCCGTCAGTCCGGCCGCGGCGCCCGCGCGGACGGTGAGCGGCTCGATGCCGATGGTGTCACCGCGACCCGGCATGGGCCCCGTCGGGCCGAGACCTTCACGCCCCGGGCCGCCAGGCCGTGGTCCACCGCGCGCGGGTGGCTTCCGTGGGCCGTCGACGCCCAGGCCGCCCCCGACCCCCGAGGCCATCGTCGCGCTCGCCAAGAAGGAGCGCGTGCCCAACCGGATCGCCAAGGGCGAGCTCGAGGGCAAGATGAAGTGCCGCATCTGGAAGAAGCTGCACGCTGAAGAGGCGCGCCGCTTCGACCAGGCCTTCACGCTCCTCGAGCAGCACCCGACGCTCGAGCTCACCGACGCGTTCGGCGTCGTGCAGAGCGGCCTGTCGGTCGACGAGTTCCTCGCCCGCCGCGCGCGCGCGAAGAAGCGGGACGAGGTGAAGAAGGCGCGCAGCTCGGTGGATGGAGCGCCGATTGACGCGTTCATTCAGGGGCTGATCGAGTCGAAGGCCGAGCTGTCCATCGTGCTCGGTGAGCGCACGACGCTCGACCTGCTCACCGCGGTTCAGCCCGTCTCCTTCGAGGGCGAGCGCTCGGGCCGCCTCGAGAAGATCCAGGTCGTCCTGCTCGCGCACCGCGCCACGTGGGAAGCCCTCGCCAACCAGATCGAGCGCGACCCCCGCCTCGCCCAGAAGCCCACCCCCGTGGCCCGCCAGCCTTCACGGCGGCCGGTGAACGATCCACGCCCGATGGTCGACGCGGTCGGCAAGGACGTGAAGTTCGTCTTGCGCAACGGCATCACCGTCACGCAGCGCCTCAACGCGGTCGGCCCCTACGACGTGCTGGTCGGCGACGAGGCGTCTCCGCTCTTCATCCCCCTCCACGCGATGTTGTCGTGGACGGCGGTCGAGGGCGCCGACCCCGGCTGACCGGCCCGCGTCACCTCGTTCGCGCCCCAAGACCGCGCTCGGGTGGGGCGCAGCTCGTCGTTCTGGAGCCGAATCACCCGGTGGTTCCACCCTGCCGAAGTAGCTCGCGGGCGCGATGGTGCGCGCAAGCCAGCAAGGAGGCGCTGGCGCTGACGCAGAAAGCGCGCGCGGCAAGGTGCCCGCCGCGGGAGGCTGGAAGGGCCTCCGAGTGCGCTGCTGCGCGCCTCCGCCACGCTCGCTCGTGGGCCTCGAGGCCGCGGGCGGGCGCGCTACTTGCGACGCTGCTGGTAGTTCTGGATCGGGATCACCTGGCTCACGTTGGTGCCGGCGCGCGCGGCCTGGGCGCGACGAATGAGCAGGGGAATGTCGCCTTCGCCGCGCTCGACCGCCGAGCGGAGATCGGCCAGCCGCTCGAGGTGCCGCCGCACCGGAATGCCCTCGGGCGCCATGGCGACGATGGCCCGCAGGGCGGTCTCGGCGGCCTCGAGCTGCGTCTCGGCCCGGGCGGTGTCACGGCGCGCGAGCGACAGCCACGCGGCGCTCTCGTCGGTCACCAGGTTGAGCTCGTGCGAGAGACCGACGATGAGCCGGCCACGCGACGACTCGGGCGTGACGAACTCGACCTCGACTTTCTGGTGCTTCACGTCTCCGCGCTCGCGGCACGAGCCGTGGACGATCGCGCTCCAGGTCTGCCCCCGAATCGGCCCCGACAGCAGCACCCGCCGCGAGAAGCCCCGCGAGACGTCGCCCAGGGTGATGACGAGCGCGTCGGCTTCGAGCGCCGTGGGGAACCCGTGCCGGCACGAGATGGCGCCGAGGCCCTCGGGCTGCACCCGCACCTGCACCTCGCTGGCGACCTGGCCGAACAGCGTCGACACGATGGCGCCCATCGCCTCGGTCAGCCCCTCGGGGCCGTCGACGTGCTCGAACCCGTTGCCCGAGGGCCGCGTGAGCGCCTCGAGCACCTCGGCCACGTAGTGCCGCGCGAGCCCCAGGGCGTGCACGCTCAAGTTCATGCGGGCCAGCCGCAGGCCGAGCTCGTCGAACGCGTCCTGGGTGTCCGCGCCCACCGAGGGTTCGCCGTCGGTGAGGAGGAGCAGCCGGGGCCTTCTCCCGGGGACCAGGGTGCGCTGGAGGCCTCGCGCGCCGACCTCGATGGCCTGGTGCAGCGCCGTGCCACGGCCGGTGGTGACGTGGGCGAAGGCTTCAGCCATCAGCGCCTTGCCGCGCACGTCCATCGCGGTGACGGGCACGCGCTGCTCGGCCACGCCGTCGAACAGCACCAGGCCGATGTAGTCGTCGGGGCCGGCGAGATCGATGAACGACTGGGCCGCCTCGACTGCGGCGGCGAGCGGAGCCCCCTTCATCGAGCCGGACCGATCGAGCACGAGGTTGACCATCACGGGCGCGCGCGGCTCGTCGTCGGCGCCGCGGCCCTGGATGAGCAGGTGCCCTTCCCGCTGCTCGGCGTTACGTGTCTCGACGGCCCAGGCGGTCCACAACATGGTGTCACCTCGAAGGAGTTCCAGAAGTGTAGCAACAGCTCAGGCGACCTTCGATGCAGGGATGCATGTGGATTCCGCTCCGACTACACAGACCTTCATGCGCCAGCTTCTGCTCTCGCTTCTCGCCCCCTTCGTGCTGTGCACCGCCTGCAAGAAAGACGCGCCGCCCCCGGCTGAAGCGCCGAAGGTGGTCGCCGAGGTCAAGCCCGCCGACGCCGTGAAGCCTGCCGAGCCGCCGAAGCCAGCCGACGGGAAGGCCGCGCGGGTCATCGAGCTGAAGGTGACGGCCGAGGGGTTTCAGCCCGGCAACGTGACGCTCAAGAAGGACGAGCCGGTGACGTTCGTCGTGACGCGGGTGAGCGACGAGACGTGCGCCACCGAGTTGCTCATCGCCGGCACCGACATCAAGGCCGATCTGCCCCTCAACAAGCCGGTGGAGATCGCCTGGACGCCGACGAAGGCGGGGCAGGTCAAGTTCGGCTGCGCCATGGACATGATGGTCAGCGGCATGTTGCTGGTCGAGTGATTCGGGGCTTCACAGCCGCAGGGTGGGGAGGGGCGCCGTGAGCGTCGTCGCACACAAGTTCGGCGGAACCAGCATGGGCACCAGCGAGCGCATTCGCTCGGTGGCCGACATCCTCGTGGGGCGCACCGGCGAGCGACAGGCCGTCGTCGTCTCGGCGATGTCGAAGGTGACCGACGCGCTCATCGCGGTGACGAAGAAGGCCGCCGCGCGGGACACCTCGTGGATCGCGGACGCCGAGGCGCTCGCCGACAAGCACCGTGACGTGGCCCGGGCGCTGCTCGGCGACCAGGCCGGGCCCACCCTCGAGCGCCTCGAGCGGGAGCTCCACGCGCTGCAGGAGCTGCTGTCGGCCCAGGCCTTCCTGGGCTCGTTGTCCGACGATCTGCTCGACGTCATCCAGGGGCTCGGCGAGGTGCTCAGCTCGATGCTGCTCGACGCGCACCTGCGCGCGCGGGGCGAGGCCACGGCCTGGCTCGATGCCCGTGAGGTCCTCGTCGTCGACAAGACGCCGCTGGGCGCGATGGTCGACTGGGCGCTCTCGAAGCAGAAGCTCGAGGCGTGGCGGGCCGGCCGCGAGCTCGAGCGCGTCATCATCACCGGGTTCGTCACGCGCGACCGCCGGGGCCGCATCACCACCCTGGGGCGCAACGGCAGCGACTACTCGGGCGCCATCTTCGGCGCGCTCTTCGACGCCCACGAGATCCACATCTGGACCGACGTCGACGGTGTGCTCTCGGCCGACCCGCGCCTCGTGCCAGAGGCGGTGCTGCTCGATCGCATGTCGTACTCGGAGGCCTGCGAGCTGGCGTACTTCGGCGCGAAGGTGATTCACCCCCAGACCATGGCGCCGGCCTTCGAGCGCGGCATTCCCCTCGTCATTCGCAACACGTTCGCGCCGCAGAAGCCCGGCACGCGCATCGAGAAGACGACCGACGCGTCGCTGCCGGTCAAGGGCATCACGGCGTTCTCGGGCCTGGCGATCGTGAACGTCGAGGGCGCCGGGATGATCGGCGTCCCCGGAACGGCCGAGCGCACCTTCGGCGCGCTGAAGCAGGCAGGCGTGTCGGTGGTGATGATCAGCCAGGGCTCGAGCGAGCACTCCATCTGCTCGGTGGTGCAGGAGCACGAGGCCTCAGCCGCGCGTCGCGCGCTGGAAGACGCGTTTCGCCGCGAGCTCGACTCGAAGCTCATCGAGGCGATCACGGTGACGCCGGGCATCGCGGTGCTGGCGGTCGTCGGTGACGGCATGGCGGGCCTGCCGGGCGTCGCGGCGCGGCTCTTCAACGCGCTGTCCCGCGCGAACATCAACGTCCGCGCCATCGCGCAGGGCAGCTCGGAGCGGAACATCTCCATCGCCGTGGCCGCCGCCGATGCCACCCGGGCGCTCAAGGCCGTGCACGCGGGCTTCTACCTGTCGGCGCTCACCATCTCGGTCGGGGTCATCGGCCCCGGGAACGTCGGGCGCACCTTCCTCGCGCAGCTGGCGTCGACGAGGGCGCGGCTCCTCGCGCAGCACGGCCTCGACCTGCGCGTGCGCGCGGTCGCCACCCGCTCGGCCATGGCCCTGGGCGAGCACCACCTCGACGCGCCCACGCTCGATCAGAGCGCCGATCTCGACCGGTTCACCGCGCACGTGCTGGCCGATCACCTGCCGCACGCGATCATCGTCGACTGCAGCGCCAGCAGCGCCGTGGCCGACCGCTACGCCGACTGGCTTTCGCGCGGCATTCACGTGGTGACGCCCAACAAGCACGCCGGGTCGGGGCCGCTCGAGCGCTACGAGGCCATTCGGAAGGCGTCGAGCCGCGCCCGCTTCCGCGCCGAGTCCACCGTGGGCGCCGGTCTGCCCGTCATCTCGACGCTGCGGGATCTCATCGACACCGGAGACGTCGTGCTCGCCATCGAGGGCATCTTCTCGGGCACGCTCGCCTGGCTGTTCAACACCTTCGACGGCGCCCGGCCCTTCGGTGCGCTCGTCTCGGAGGCCCGGGCGCTGGGCTACACCGAGCCCGACCCGCGCGACGATCTCTCGGGCATGGACGTCGCCCGAAAGCTCGTCATCCTCGCGCGAGAGGCCGGCTGGAAGATCTCGCTCGACGCGGTGCAGGTCGAGTCGCTGGTGCCGCCGCCGCTCCGTGACGCAGCGCCAGCGGCGTTCCTCGAGCGATTGGGCGAGCTCGATGGGCCGATGCAGGCACGGCTCACGGCCGCCCGGCGCAACGGCGCGGTGCTGCGGTACGTCGCGAAGCTCGACGGGAGCGGCACGGCGCAGGTGGGCCTGGTCGAGCTCCCGGCCTCGCACGCGTTCGCGCACATCGCGCTCACCGACAACGTCGTGCAGTTCACCACCGCGCGCTATCGCGACAACCCGCTGGTGGTGCAGGGCCCCGGCGCCGGGCCCGAGGTGACGGCGGCCGGCATCTTCGCCGACGTGCTGCGCATCGCCGGCTCGCTGGGAGCCAGGCTGTGAGGCGGCCCACGGAGGCCCGGGCGTTCGCGCCGGCGTCGATCGGCAACGTGGCGGTGGGCTTCGACATGCTCGGCCACTCGGTGCAGGGCCCGGGCGACATCGCCACGGTGCGGCTGACGAAGGATCGCCTCGTGCGCGTCACGGCCATTCGCGGCGTGGTCGCCGATCTGCCGACCGACGCTCGCGAGAACACCGCGGGGCGCGCGCTCATCGGTCTGGCGAAGCTGCGCAAGGGAGTTGGCTTCGAGATCGAGCTCGACAAGGGCATTCCCCTCGGCAGCGGCATGGGCGGCTCGGCAGCGTCAGCGGTGGCGGCGCTGGTGGCGGCGAACGCGCTCCTCGACGAGCCGGTGTCGCTCGAGACGCTCTACGATCTCGCCATCGACGGCGAGTCGGCCGCGAGCGGCTCGCGCCACGGAGACAACGTCGCGCCGATGCTGCTGGGCGGGCTGGTCATCGCGCCAGCGAGCGGCGCGCCGGTGCGGGTGCCGGTGCCGGGGAACCTCTCCTGCACGCTGGTGCACCCCCACTTCGTGCTCGAGACGCGCAAGGCGCGGGCAGCGCTCAAAGGGCCCTACGAGCTACACGACTTCGTGGTGCAGAGCGAGGGCCTCGCGCTCCTGCTGGCCGGCTGCTGGGCGAAGGACGTCGAGCTCATTCGCCGGGGTTTTCGTGACGTGCTGGTCGAGCCGCGCCGCGCGGGGCTCATTCCCGGCTTCGCCCGCGTGAAGGAAGCGGCGCTCGACGCCGGAGCGCTCGGCGCGTCGATCTCGGGCGGCGGCCCCTCGGTGTTCGCGTGGTTCGACTCGAAGCCGAAGGCGCAGGCGGCCGGCGCCGCGATGGCCGAGGCGTTCCGCAGCGTGAAGCTCGGCTCGGACGTGCTGGTGTCGAAGGTGGCGGGCCCCGGCGCCCGGGTGCTCGGGCGATGAAGTGCATGTCGACCCGCGGTGAGGGGCCGGTGTCGTTGTCGACGGCGCTCGCGCGTGGCCTCTCTCCCGACGGCGGGCTCTACGTGTTCCCGCTCCGGCAGATTCCGGCGGTGCACGCGGGCGCGACCCTCGCCGAGACGGCGGTGCAGGTGCTCGCGCCGCTGTTCGCCGGAGAGTCGCTCGACGTCGCGGCCGTCACGAACGCCGCGTTCACCTTCGACGCGCCGCTGTTGCCGCTCGACGCCGACACGTGGCTGCTCGAGCAGTTCCACGGCCCGACGGCCGCCTTCAAGGACTTCGGCGCGCGGTTCCTCGCCGAGGCCCTGGCGCGGCTCGGGCTCCCGCCCACCACGATCCTCGTCGCCACCTCGGGCGACACCGGGGCGGCCGTGGCGGCGGCCTTTCATCGGCGGCCCGGCTTTCGGGTGGTGATCCTCTACCCCGATGGGCGCGTGTCGGCGCGCCAGGCGCACCAGCTCGGCGCGTTCGGCGACAACGTGCGCACCTTCCGGGTCGCGGGCAGCTTCGACGACTGCCAGCGCCTGGCGAAGGAGGCCTTCGCCGACCCGTCGTTGGTGCAGAAGCACGGCCTGTCGTCGGCCAACAGCATCTCGCTGGGTCGGCTCGTGCCGCAGATGGCCTCGTACGCGCACGCGTCGCTGGTGCTGGCCTCGAGGGGGCTCGGCCCGATCGACGTGATCGTCCCCACCGGCAACCTCGGCAACGCGCTGGCGTGTCTGATGGTGAAACGCCTGGGCCTGCCGATCGGTCACGTCACGCTCGCGACGAACACGAACCGGGTGCTGCCCGAGTTCCTGTCGACGGGGCGGTACACGCCGGCGCCGAGCGTGGCGACGCTGGCGAACGCGATGGACGTGGGTGCGCCGAGCAACGTCGAGCGACTGCGTCACTGGTGGCCCGACATCGAGGCGCTGCGCGAGGAGCTCTCGGCCGACTGGGTCGACGACGAGACGATTCGGCGCACCATCGCGGCCACGTTCCGGACGACGCGCACCGCCGTCTGCCCGCACACGGCGTGTGGAGTCGCGGTGCGCGATCGCCAGAGAGCGCGCGGGCACCAGCGGCCGCTCCTCGTCGCGGCGACGGCGCACCCCGCGAAGTTCGAGACCATCGTCGAGCCGCTGATCGGAGAACCCGTCGAGGTTCCCTCCCCGCTCGCGGCGCTGCTGGCGAAGCCGGCGGTGGCGAAGCCCCTCGTCCCGACGCTGGAGGCGCTGCGGGCCGCCCTGGGCTGATGGCCTCGTCCGGGCTCTTTGGAGCCATCGAAGCCCGGAAGAACGTCGCGTCGATGATCGTCGTGGCGGTCAGCGAAAGACACGTCGAAGACAAGCGGAGCAACGCTCCCAACCGACTCCGCGCCTCATTTGCCGGTCCGGCGCGAGGGCTCCTCACGGGAAATGACGATGAACGCAGCGATGGCCACGACGAGTGCCGGGAGGCCGATCACCAACCCCAGCCAGGTGGAATCCATGGCCTCAGCGATGCGCTGGCTGAGGTAGGCGGACTTCCGCTCCGCGGGAAGGGCGCCGAGCGCTCTGAAGGCGCCGATGAGGGAGACGATGGTCGACACGAGCCCCAGGAGCGGCGTGGCGATCGCGGTGAGAAGCGCGGTCATCGCGTATGGGCGGCGACGGACAACGAGCGCCGCCAGTCCGGCGATGACGGCGCCGATGCCCAGGGCGACGACGGCGAAGACCATGTCGCCACCCTGCCCCGCCGCAAAACGCGCGCGCAAGCCCGACGAATACGGTATCGCCCGGCGCGATGTTGATCGTTCACCCGCACCTGCACCCGCGTCGCTCCGGCGTGACGGCGCACGTCGAGCTGATCGCGAAGGCCCAGGGCGAACTCGGTGAGGTGAAGGTGCTCGGGCAGCAGCTCCCCTCGTCCTTGCCGCACCTCACCTGGCGCGAGCTCTGGCGCCGCAGCGCGCGCGAGTGGGTGCTCTGGCATGCGCACCGGAACAACGAGCTCCTCTGGGGCGCGCTGCTGCGGCTGCTCGGGCGAAAACTGCGACTCGTCTACACGAGCCACAGCCCCCGGCCCGTCGGGCGCTTCACGCGGTTCCTCCTGCGCTTCGCGGATCAGGTGGTGACGCTCAACCGCATCGCGGCCGAGTGGGTGCATCACCCGTCGACCATCGTGCAGCACGGGGTCGATCTCACCCGCTTCTCACCGCCCGACGACCGGCGCGCGGCGTTTCGAGCGTTGGGCGTGCCCGGCCTCCACGGCATCGGCGTCGTGGGGCGGGTTCGGCCGAACAAGGGCCAGGGGGACTTCGTCGAGGCGCTGGCGCCTCTGCTCGACGGGCACCCCGACTGGACGCCGGTGCTGGTCGGCCTCGCGAAGGACGCGGGGTGGGCCGAAGGCCTGCGAGAGAAGACGAAGGGCCGGCTGGTGCTGGCGGGAGAGCACCGCGACGTGGTGCCCTGGTACCGCGGTCTGTCGATTCTGGTGCACCCCTCGTACGCCGAAGCCTTCTCGATGGTGCTCATCGAGGCGATGGCGGCGGGCTGCTGCGTGGTGGCCACGCGCATCGCCGCGGTGCCCGAGGTCATCGAGGACGGGAAGACGGGCTTCTTGTTCGAGCCGGGCGACGTCGCGGGGCTTCGGCGCATTCTCGAGCGGCTGTTGGCCGACCCAGGGCTCGTTGAGTCGGTGGGGCTGGCCGCACGGGCCGAAGCGGAGCGACGTCGCGGCATCGAGCACGAAGCGAAGGCACTCCTCGCGGTGTACGAGCGGGCCGCCAACGTCAAGCCCTGAGGGGCGCACCTGCCTGCGGAGCCTTCCGCATGGTCTTGGCACTCGGCGTGGGTAGCGCGGTCCGGCCGCCGCCCACTCCTTCGAGACAGGCAGCGGTCCACCGCCCCCGCTCGGCTGAGAGCGAGCGGCGCGACCCAGCGCGCGGCGCTGACGTGGGCTCCAACTTGACGCAGCGCATTGAACCCGGAGCGGCGGCCCCCTATCCTCCGCTGATGCACCGCGTTGAACGCCGCTCTGGGCTCTACGACCCGAGCACCGAAAAAGACAGCTGTGGCATCGGTTTCGTCGCTCACATCAAGGGCATCCGCTCGAGGTCGATCGTCGACCAGGCGCTCGAGGTGCTGCACCGCATGCGGCACCGCGCGGCGACGGGCGCGGATCCACTGACGGGCGACGGCGCTGGCATTCTGGTGCAGGTGCCCGAGCGCTTCTTCGCCCGCGAGGGCACCCGGCTGGGCTTCACGATGCCGCCGCGCGGGGCCTTCGGCGTGGCGCAGGTGTTCCTCCCGAGCGACCCGTTCGCGCGCGCCGAGTGCGAGCGCATGCTGAACGAGGTCGTCGAGCAGGAAGGCCAGCGCGTCATCGGGTGGCGTGACGTGCCGGTCGACGTGTCGGTGCTCGGGCCCGTCGCGCGCAGCGTGCTGCCGACGATGCGCCAGTGCTTCATCGCGCGGCGCCGCACGGTCCCTTCCGCCTTCGAGCGAAAGCTCTTCATCATCCGCAAGCTGGCCGAGAACCGGGTGCGCGCCAGCGGCGTCGACGGCGACGGCCGCTTCCACATCGCGAGCTGCTCGTCCGAGACGATCATCTACAAGGGCCTTTTGCTCCCGGCGACGCTGCCGCAGTTCTTCACCGACCTGCGCGACGCGCTGTTCGAGAGCGCCATCGCGGTGGTGCACTCGCGCTTCTCGACGAACACCTTCCCGACGTGGGATCTCGCGCAGCCGTTCCGCTTCATCGCGCACAACGGCGAGATCAACACCGTGCAGGGCAACCGGAACTCGATGCAGGCCCGGCGCACGCTGCTCCAGTCGGCCAAGTTCGGCGGGAGCCTCGAGCGGCTCGAGCCCATCATCGTGCCGGGCAAGAGCGACTCGGCGCAGTTCGACAACATGCTCGAGCTGTTGGTGCTGGGCGGCCGCTCGCTGCCCAACGCGATGATGCTGATGATCCCCGAGGCGTGGCAGCACAACCCGCAGATGGACGACGCGCGGCGCGCCTTCTACCAGTACTCGAGCTCGCTCATGGAGCCGTGGGACGGCCCGGCCGCCATCACCTTCACCGACGGGCGGTTGGTGGGCGCGACGCTCGACCGCAACGGGCTGAGGCCGGCCCGCTACGTCATCACCGACGACGACCGCGTCATCCTCGCGAGCGAGGCCGGCGTCATCGACGTGCCGCCAGCGCAGGTGCGCCGGAAGGGCCGCCTCCAGCCCGGCAAGATGTTCCTCGTGGACACCGACGAGGGCCGCATCGTCGAAGACGACGAGGTGAAGAAGGACATCGCGGGCCGCTGGCCGTACCGCAAGTGGCTCGAGCGCAACGTCTTCACCTGGGACGACGTGCCGCAAGCCCCGGCGCCGACCCCGCTCTCGGGCGAAGACCTCTTCCGCCAGCAGCGCGCCTTCGGGTGGACGGACGAAGACCTGCGCCTCATCGTGGGCCCGATGGCCGAGACGGGGAAGGAGCCCGTCGGCTCGATGGGCACCGACACGCCGCTGGCGGTGCTGTCGACGCGCGCGCCCTCGTTGTTCGACTACTTCCACCAGCTCTTCGCGCAGGTGACGAACCCGCCCATCGACCCGATCCGCGAGTCGCTCGTGATGTCGCTCGGTGTCGGCCTGGGCCCCGACGGCAACACCTTCGAAGAGACCCCCGAGCAGTGCGCGAAGCTCACCCTGCCCGGCCCGGTGCTGACCAACTCGCAGCTCGCGCGCATCAAGGCGCTCGCCGGCAAGGGCGACTTCGACCCGCGCGTCATCGACATGACCTACGAGCCGGGCACCCCCGGCGCCCTCGAGCGCGCGGTGGACGATCTCATCCAGGCGTCGGTGCGCGCGGTCGACGAGGGCCACGACATTCTCGTGCTGTCGGACCGGAGCGTCGACGCCAAGCGGGCTCCGATTCCGGCGCTGCTGGCCACCTCGGCGGTGCACAAGACGCTCGTGCGCGCGGGCATTCGGCGCCACACCTCGCTCGTCATCGAGACGGCCGAGGTGCGCGAGGTGCATCACGTCGCCGTGCTGCTCGGCTACGGCGCCGCCGCGGTGAACCCGTGGATGTGCTTCGACGCCGTGCGCGATCTGGCCGCGCGCGGTGAGCTGCCAGCAACCGATCTCGACAAGCTCGACGCGAACCTCGTGCACGCCTTCGACGAGGGGCTGCTCAAGATCATGTCGAAGATGGGCATCTCGACGGTGCAGTCGTACCGGGGCGCCCAGATCTTCGAGTGCGTCGGCCTCGACAAGGCGCTCATCGAGAAACACTTCTCGGGCACCCCGTCCCGGCTCGAGGGCATCGGGCTCGACGATCTCGATCGCGAGGTGGTCGAGCGGCACGCCCGCGGCTACGGCCCCGCCGCGAGCGCCGACGAGGTGGTGGTGCCCTTCACGGGCGGCAACTACCAGTGGCGCCGGCGCGGCGAGCTGCACAAGTGGAACCCGTCGACCCTGGCGGCGCTGCAGCACGCGTCGAAGTCGAACGACCCGAAGGTGTTCGAGCGCTACGAGCAACTCGCCGACGACGAAGACGAGGGCCTGGTCACCCTGCGCGGCCTCCTCGAGTTCGACACCTCGGCCCCGCCCGTTCCCCTCGACGAGGTCGAGCCGGCGACGTCACTGGCCAGGCGCTTCGTCACCGGCGCGATGAGCTTCGGCTCCATCTCGGCCGAGGCGCACGAGACGCTCGCCATCGCGATGAACCGCATCGGCGGGCGCTCGAACTCTGGTGAGGGCGGCGAAGAGCCCCGGCGCTTCCAGAAGGACCCCAACGGAGACTTCCGGCGCAGCGCCATCAAGCAGGTCGCCAGCGCGCGCTTCGGCGTCACCACCGAGTACCTGGTCAACGCCGACGAGCTGCAGATCAAGGTGGCCCAGGGCGCCAAGCCCGGCGAAGGCGGCCAGCTGCCCGGGCACAAGGTCGACGAGCGCATCGCGAAGGTGCGGTGGTCGACGCCCGGCGTCACCCTCATCTCGCCGCCGCCGCACCACGACATCTACTCCATCGAGGATCTCGCCCAGCTCATCTACGATCTGCAGAGCGTCAACCGCCCCGCGCGCGTGTCGGTGAAGCTGGTGAGCGAGGTCGGCGTGGGCACCATCGCCGCGGGCGTGGCCAAGGCCGGCGCTGGCGGCGTCACCATCTCCGGGTACGAGGGCGGCACCGGCGCCTCGCCGCTGTCGTCGATCAAGCGCGCGGGTCTGCCCTGGGAGCTCGGCCTCGCCGAGACGCAGCAGGTGCTGGTGCAGAACGGTCTTCGCGATCGCATCAAGGTGCAGGTCGACGGTGGGCTGCGCACCTCGCGCGACGTCGTCATCGCCGGGCTGCTGGGCGGCGAAGAGTTCGGCCTCGCTACCGCGTCGCTCGTCGTCGAGGGCTGCGTGATGCTGCGCAAGTGCCACCTCAACACCTGCAGCGTCGGCATCGCCACCCAGGACCCGAAGCTGCGCGCGCAGTTCACCGGCAACCCGGATCACGTGGTGAACTTCTTCATGCTGCTGGCCGAGCGCATTCGCCAGCACCTGGCCCGCCTCGGCTTCCGCACCTTCGACGAGCTGGTCGGGCGCGTCGACAAGCTCAAGGTCAAGGCGCGGTCCGGGCACTGGAAGGCCGCGAAGCTCGATCTCTCGCCCATTCTCTCGCTGCCCAACGCGCCGGACTCGGCGCCGCGCTCGTGCACCACCTGGCAGAAGAAGGACGTGTCGGACTCGCTCGATCACCAGCTGCTCGAGGCCGCGAAACGAACGCTCGAGAACGGCGCGCCGGTGACCATCGCCCTGCCCGTCACCAACGCCCACCGGGCGGTCGGCGCGATGCTGTCGGGTGAGATCATCCGCAAGCATGGCGGCCAGGGGCTCCCGGACGACACGGTGCGCATCAAGCTGCAGGGCGCCGCGGGGCAGAGCTTCGGCGCGTTCGCGGTGCAGGGCGTGACGCTCGAGCTCGAGGGCGAGGCGAACGACTACGTCGGCAAGGGCCTGTCAGGCGGTCGGCTGGTGGTGCGGCCTCCCACGGGCGCGCGCTTCAACGCCGACGAGAACGTCATCGTCGGCAACACGGTGCTCTACGGCGCCACGGCGGGCGAGGCGTACTTCGCGGGCGTCGCCGGAGAGCGCTTCGCGGTGCGCAACTCGGGCGCGCGCTGCGTGGTGGAGGGCGTGGGCGACCACGGCTGCGAGTACATGACGGGCGGCGTCGTGGTGGTGCTCGGGCAGACGGGCCGCAACTTCGCGGCCGGCATGAGCGGCGGCACCGCCTACGTGTTCGATCGCAACCGCGCCTTCCGCGAGCGGTGCAACCTCGAGATGGTCGAGCTCGAGTCGCTCGTCGACGAGTCCGAGATCTGGCTCGTCTACGGCCTCATCGAGAACCACCTGCGGCTCACCGGCTCGGCGCAGGCGCGCCGCATTCTCGACAACTGGGAGCACCTCGTGGGCTCGTTCGTGAAGGTGATGCCGACCGACTACAAGCGCGTGCTGCAGGCCAGGCGCGCCCAGCTGCGACCCCGGCCGAGTCCTCCGCGGCTCCGCGCCGTCGGCGGGCGGGAGGGCTGAACCATGGGCAAGACGACCGGCTTTCTCGAGTGGAACCGCGAAGCACCACCCAAGCGCGAGAAGAAGGAGCGCCTGCACGACTCGAAGGAGTTCGTCCTCCCGGTGGTGCCGGAGCAGTCGAAGCGCCAGGCGGGGCGCTGCATGGACTGCGGCGTGCCGTTCTGCCAGCAGGGCTGCCCGCTGGGCAACCCGATTCCCGACTTCAACGAGCAGGTGTGGAAGGGCCGCTGGCGAGAGGCGTACCTCTCGCTCACCTCGACCAACAACTTCCCCGAGTTCACCGGCCGGCTGTGCCCCGCCCCCTGCGAGGCGGCGTGCGTGCTCGCGGTGAACCAGGACCCCGTCACCATCGAGCAGATCGAGAAGGAGATCATCGAGCGCGCGTTTCAGGAGGGCTGGGTCCACGCGCAGCCGCCCACCTTCCGGACTGGAAAGACGGTCGCCATCGTCGGCAGCGGCCCCGCGGGGCTCGCCGCCGCGGCCCAGCTCAACCGCGCCGGGCACACCGTCATCGTGTACGAGAAGGACGACGTGCTGGGCGGGCTGCTCCGCTACGGCATTCCCGACTTCAAGATGGAGAAGTGGGTCATCGATCGCCGGGTGAGGTTGCTCGAGGCCGAGGGCGTGACGTTCAAGACGGGCGTCGCGGTGGGCACCTCGCCCACGTGGGCCGAGCTCAAGGCGAGCCATGATGCGGTGGTGTTGGGCATCGGCGCGCGCGTCGGCCGCGAGCTCGGGCTCCCCGGCCGGGAGCTGTCGGGCATCGTGCAGGCGATGGACTACCTCGAGGCCGCGAACCGTCGCGTCGCCAGCCAGAGCGGGGGCCAGGGGCCGGCGACTGGCAGGCGCGTCGTCGTGCTGGGCGGCGGCGACACCGGGTCGGACTGTCTGGGCACCGCGCTGCGCGAAGAGGCGGCATCGGTGTCGCAGATCGAGCTGATGCCGGTGCCTCCCACGGCGAGGGATCTGCAGAACCCCTGGCCCCAGTGGCCGCTCGTCTTCCGCACGTCCTCGAGCCAGGAAGAGGGAGGCCTGCGCAGCTTCGGCTTCCTGACGAAGCGCCTCGTCGGCGAGAACGGCGCGCTGGTGGCCCTCGAAGGCGTCGAGGTCACGCTCGAGCGGGGCAAGCTGGTCGAGCACCCGGCCACCCTGCGCCGCATCGACGTCGACCTCCTCATCCTCGCGCTCGGCTTCACCGGCCCCGACACCAGCACGCTCGCGCAGCAGCTCGGCGTCGCGCTCGACAGTCGCGGCAACGTGAAGGTCGATCGCCAGTTCGCCACTTCGGTGCCCGGCGTGTTCGCGGCGGGAGACGCGATGCGCGGCGCCAGCCTCATCGTCTGGGCCATCTCAGACGGTCGGGAGGCCGCGCGCGCCGTCGACACGTTCCTCACGGGTGAGCCGTCGACGCTGCCCACCCGCGGCACCGATGCTCCGTTCGGCGGTCGTTGAGGCACCTGAGATCAACCGCTTACGCTCGATGTGGGAGCGTTGGTCACAGCCTCGCAACTCCCCGGCCTCTCAAGCGAGAATGGCTCGAACCATTCCATTGGGAGAATCGAAGCCATGTCGCGCATCGACCGTTCGCAGTTCAGCCAGTCGCTCCAGAAGGGCATCAACCTCAACGACGCGGCGACGGTCGACAAGCTCACCCAGGCGGGCGTCAACGTGGCCGAGCTCAAGGCGAAGGCCGACGTCAACGGCGACGGCTGGCTGAAGGGTGGGCCCGAGCTCGAGAAGCTCTTCAAGCACGTCGACGACTTCGACCGGAACGGCAGCTCGACGAGCTTCAGCAACACCGGGCGCGCCGGCAAGGAGTACCAGGCGCTGGTGAGTGCCGCCGGTGGCGTGGTGCCGACGTCGGGGCCCCGGGAGCCACGGTTCGCGCAGCAGATCCTCGACGCGGCGAAGGACCGGGTCGCGAAAGAGGGCCCGAACTACGCCTTCTCTGAAGCCCCGACGAGCCCGCTGACGTTGCTCTCGGGCAACCGGCGCCCCGGTGAGTCGCGCCCGTCGTGGCTCAAGAACAACAACAAGTGCAACCAGTTCGTCGGAGACGCGCTCACGCAAGCGGGCGTCAAGGCCCCGACGTGGGCGATGCGCGACGGCACGCTGCACTACGCGAGTGCCGAGAAGTGGCCGACGTTCTCGAACCTGTTCGACCGCATCACCGACCCCTCGCAGATTCGGCCCGGCGACGTGATCGTGAAGGACTACCCGAGCACCGGCGAGTCGACGGCGCACGTCGAGATCATCACCGGCACCTCGCCCTTCTCGTCGGTCGGCGCGCACGGCGACGGCGCGTACGAGCAGAACACCAACGACTGGCTCGCTGGCGGCACGTACAACCCTGCCAAGCGCGCGTTCGAGGTCAACGGGAACGACGTCTACATTCTGCGGCCGAAGGTGGCGCAGTAAGCACGTGCTTCGAGGGCGCGCGCTTTCTGAAGCACCGCTTCGAGCTGAAACGCGACGTCCCTGCTGACGTCCGACGGCGTCACGACGGCTTGTTCTGCAGCACGCCTTCGATGCGGGCCATGACGTCGCCGGTGAGCTTTGGCACCACGTCGAGCGCCTTCATGTTCTCGACCACCTGCTCGGCGCGCGTCGCCCCGGTGATGACGGTCGAGACGTTCGGGTTCTTGAGGCACCACGCGAGCGCGAGCTGCGCCTGGGTGCAACCGAGCTCCTTCGCGATGGGCGCCAGCGCCTTCGCCTTCGCGAGGTTGTCGGGCGAGAGGATCTTCTCCTTCAGCCAGTCGTAGTTCGGCAGGGTGAAGCGCGAGTCCTTCGGGACGCCGTCGTTGTACTTGCCCGACAGCACGCCCGAGGCGAGCGGGCTCCAGATGGTGGTGCCGTAGCCATGGTCCTTGAACAGCGGCGCGTACTCCTTCTCGAAGCGCTCGCGCACGAGCATGTTGTACTGCGGCTGCTCCATCGTCGGCGGCGTGAGGTGCTGCTCCTTCGCGACGCGGAAGGCGCTCTGCACCTCGGCGGCGCTCCACTCGCTGGTGCCCCAGTAGAAGAGCTTGCCCTGGCGCACGAGCACGTCCATCGCGCGCACCGTCTCGTCGATGGGCGTGTTGGGATCGGGCCGGTGACAGAAGCACAGGTCGAGGTAGTCGACCTGCCACCGCTTCAGCGCCGCGTGGAAGCCCTCGATGATGTGCTTGTGCGAGAGGCCCTGATCGTTGGGCCCGTCACCGCCCCAGAAGAGCTTCGTCGACAACACCAGGCCCTCGCGGCGCCAGCCCATCTTCTTGAGCACCCGGCCCATGGCGAGCTCGGCCTGGCCCTTCGCGTACACCTCGGCGCCATCGAAGAAGTTCACCCCGGCGTCGTAGGCGGCCTTCATGCACGACTCGGTCGGCCCGTCGCCGACCTGACCGCCGAAGGTGACCCACGAGCCCAGCGACAGCTCACTGACTTTGAGGCCTGCACGGCCGAGACGGCGGTAGTTCATGACGGTCGTCATCCGGGGCTCCAGGGATTGGGGAATCGCTTCTGTGCGTAGCGCGCCAGCGTTGATCTGCCACGGAGTCTTTCGGGTAGGGTCTGCCTCTGCAGCGTTCAACCTTCAGGAGGGACTCATGCCACGCATCCAATCGGGCCCGCGCGCGCCGCAGGGCTCCACGTTCATCAACCCGCCGGCCGTGAAGGCCGAGACGAAGAAGACGCTGAAGGCGGCGTTCGAGACGGCGCTCAAGTCGGGCGAGCTCGAGTTCCACGCGGCGGGCATGCCGGTCGGCCAGCGCTTCGTGCGCGTTCCCCTGAAGTCGGGCAAGGGGGCCGATCAGTTCTCGTACACGGCGCTCATTCCCGTCGGCGCGCTGGCGCCCGGCGCGAAGCCCACCGACCCGAACAAGGCGAAGTCGTTCTTCGTCGAGCGCTCGGGTGGGTTCGCGGGCGTCACCATGGTGGCCGGCCCGGTGACGATCGGCGCGAAGGGCAAGGTGTCGGTCGAGCCGTTCTTCAACCGGTTCCTCGAGGGGCAGGACGGCGGTGGGCGACCCGGCGCCGTCACCAAGAAGGCGCCGTCGGATCATGAAGAGGGCGGCGGCGGCACCGGCCGGCCCGGCGGTGGCGGAGTCATGACCACCATGAAGTACCCGTCGGACAACGAAGACGGCGGTGGTGGCGGTCGGGTCGGTGGTGGCGGCGGCATCGGCACCGAGAAGTACCCGTCGGACAACGAAGACGCCGGCGGTGGCGGTCGCGTCGGTGGTGGCGGCGGCATCGGCACCGAGAAGTACCCGTCGGACAACGAAGACGGCGGCGGTGGCGGTCGGGTCGGCGGTGGCGGGCGCGTCACCACCGAGAAGTACCCGTCGGACAACGAGGACGGCGGCGGTGGCGGCCGCGTCGGCGGTGGCGGGCGTGTCACCACCGAGAAGTACCCGTCGGACAACGATGACGGCGGCGGTGGCGGCCGCGTCGGCGGCGGTGGCCGGGTCACGACCGAGAAGTACCCGTCGGACAACGAAGACGGCGGCGGTGGTGGGCGGGTCGGCGGTGGCGGGCGCGTCACCACGATGAAGGCGCCCTCCGACGCCGACGAGTGAGCCGGCGAACGGGCACGCCCGCTCCGAGCGCGCGTGGAGCCGGTGCCCGACGACGCCCGCCCCTCGCGCTGCTGCTGACGCACAGCGCCGACGTGTTCACGATCGATCGCGTCCAGGCCGCGCTCACCCGCCTCGGCTGGGACGCGCTGCGCTTCGACACCGATCTGTTCCCCAGTCGGGTCGGCCTCGCCCTCGAGCAGGCCGGCGCTGAGCGTGAGGCCGTCCTCGAGTTCGAGCACCGGACGATCCGGCTCTCCGAGGTCCGGGCAGTGTGGCTGCGTCGGGTCTGGGCGCCACGACTGCCGGCGGCGATGGATCCGGCCGATCAGGAGGCCTGCGCGGAGGCTTCGCGAACCGCGCTCATCGACGTGCTGACGCACCTCACCCCGCGCGCACGCTGGGTGAACGGGCTCGACGCGTCGGCCCGGGCCGAGTCCAAGGTGCTCCAGCTCGTCGAGGCGCGCGCGGTGGGCCTCGAGGTGCCACCGACGACGCTCACCAACAGCCCGGCCTGGGTCGAGCGCCTCCGCCGCCGCGAGCCGCGCCTGGTGACGAAGCTGCTCACGCCGCTCTCGTACGCGATGCAGGCCAGCCGCTTCGTCTACACGTCGGCCCTCTCGGAGGGCGATCACGCCGCGATGGGGCGGCTCAAGTACGCACCGCAGCTCTTCCAGCCGCTCATCGAGAAGGCAGCCGAGCTGCGCGTCGTCATCGTCGGGCCAGAGACCTTCGTGGGCGCCATCGACGCCTCGCGCAGCCGCCGGGGCGCGGTGGACTGGCGCCAGCTGGACGGGACCGAGCGCGTCCCCTGGCGCCGCGGCACGCTCCCCGGGGCGGTCGAGAAGAAGGCCCGCGCGCTGCTGCGCCGCCTGGGGCTCGTCGGCGGCGCGCTCGACTTCATCGTCACCCCCGACGGGCGACACGTCTTCCTCGAGGTGAACCCTGCCGGCGAGTGGGGCTGGCTCGAGCGGGACTTGCGGTTCGACATCTCGGGCGCGTTCGCGCGCGCCCTCACACGCGGGAGACGACTGCCGTGAAGGTGCTGCTGGTGACCCGGAGCGACGACAACGAGAGCGTGAGCCTGGTGCAGCGCGCGCTGAAGGCCCGGGGCGCGACGGGCGTTCGCCTCGACACGGACCGCTACCCCTCCTCCGTTCAGCTCTCGACGTCGTTCAGCGGCACGCGCACCCGCCGCGTGCTCGAGACCGAAGCGGGGAGCGTCGATCTCGAGCGGCTCACCAGCATCTGGTACCGGCGCTTCCTCGCGGGAGGACAGCTCCCGGAGTCGCTGGGCGATCTGCGCGAGGCCTGCGTCGACGAGAGCCGGCGCACGCTCTACGGCTCCATCGCAGCCACCCGCTGCTTTCAGCTCGACCCCTTGCGGGCGGTGCGGCGATGCGATCACAAGGAGCTGCAGCTCCGGCAGGCCCGCGCGTTCGGTCTCGACGTGCCCCGGACGCTCTTCAGCAACGCGCCCGACGAGGTGCGCCGCTTCGCGAAGACGGTGAAGGGCCCGCTCATCACCAAGATGCAGCACTCGTTCGCCATCTACCGGCAGGGCGTCGAACACGTCGTGTACACGAACGAGCTGTCGCGCGCCGATCTCGACTCACTCGACGGCCTGGCGCTGTCGCCCATGACGTTCCAGGAGAAGCTCGACAAGCGGCTCGAGCTGCGCGCCACCGTGGTGGGCCGCCGCGTCTTCACCGCCGCCGTCGATTCCCAGGTGCTCGCGGGGGCGCAGCTCGACTGGCGCAAGGAGGGCCTGGCGCTCATCGACGCCTGGATGCCCTACCGGCTCCCCCGGCCGGTCGAGCGCGCGCTGCTGAAGCTCACCGCGTGGTTTGGCCTCAACTACGCCGCCGCCGACTTCATCGTCACGCCCCGCGGCCGGCACGTGTTCCTCGAGATCAACGCGGGCGGTGAGTTCTTCTGGCTCCAGCGCACCCCCGGGCTCCCGATCGTCGAGGCCCTCGCCGACGTGCTGCTGGGCCGGGCCCCCCGCGCCGCCGATGGCAAGGCGTGACGCCGATGTCGCCGCTTTGACTACCGCCACTCCTTCGCGCGCGCGCAGGCCCGTCGCTACACTTGATGTGACTGGCCGGTCACACGCGGGTGGTGGCACATGCTGGGGCTCAAGGCGCGCGTTCGACAGCTGCAGCGGCAGGCGCGGTACCTCAAGGGGTACTTCGATCTCGACGCCTCGAACACCGTGGTGCGCCGCACCGACTTCACCAACTGCCCCCGGCCGGTCCTGCTCCTCTACGGCTTCATGTCGACGCGCCGCGTGTTCGAGGTGCTGGAGCACCGGCTGCGCCGCGACCAGTTCTGCGTCTGGAGCATCAACCTCGGCGGCTTCAAAGACGCGTTCAACACCAACGCCATCGACGTCACCGCCGAGAAGGTGCGCGAGAAGATCGAGCGGCTCTACCAGCGGTACCCGTCGATGGGCCCCCTGTCGATCATCGGCCACTCGAAGGGCGGCATCATCGGCACATACTACGTGAAGCGGCTGGGCGGAGACCGCCGGGTGAAGAACCTCGTCACGCTCGGCAGCCCGCACAACGGCTCCCCCAGCGCGTACTTCGGCATCGTCACCCACGGCCTCATCTCGCGCAGCATCTGGCAGCTGACGCCGATGTCGCCCTTCATCACCCGGCTCAAGATGGGCGCCTTCCCGCGCGAGGTGCGCTTCACCAACGTCTTCTCGAAGGCCGACCGGGTGAACCCCTTCCCGAGCTGCCTGGTCGAGAACGAGTTCAGTGCCCCCAACGTCACCAACGTCGAGATCGCCGACGTGAAGCACCGCGAGTTCGTCACCAGCCGCACCGTGTACCAGGTGATTCGCCGCGAGCTCTTCACCGGCTACGGCCTCCCCGTGCCCGCGGAGCCGAAGCCCCGCCGCCTGGTCCCCCTGCGCTGAGTGCACGGGGCGCCGCTTGCGCGAGAGGCGGCTCCCCGTGCAGAAGGGCCGCCGCCGTGCGACCGACCCGCTGGGAGCGCCTGCTCGACCAGAAGCCCATTCCCATCATCGAGCACCTGCTCGACGAGGTCGCTCGCCTCTTCGCCGAGGAGCTGGCCCGCTGGCCGCCCCAGGTGACCGAGTTCGATGCCCAGACGGGCGCGGCGCTCGAGGGGCTGTTGGCCGAGCACCCGCTCCGCCCGGACGACCGGGTGTACGCCGAGGCCTTCCGCCTGACCCGGTGGGACCTCGGGCGTGACTTCGAGGCCGTCGACGACTACTGGCGGAACCAGCGCCACCTCGAAGCGGGTCTCACCGCCCGCGACAAACCGATGATCCTCTTCCTCACCCGCTACGTCTCGGAGCAGCTCCTCGCCCTGGGCGAGGCCACCCAGGGCCGGGTGAACCGGGCGCGTATGCTCGACGCGCTGGGGCGGATCGAGCGACACTTCCTGCAGCAAGCGAGTCCCCCGTGAACGTGACCGTCCCCCAGGCCCAGGCGCCGCTGCTGCGTCGCCCGCCGAACAAGCTCCCCCGCCCCGCCGACCCGTGCTGGTGCGGCAGCGGCGAGAAGTACAAGAAGTGCCACAAGGACGCCGACCAGACGTTCCTCAAGGACGAGCGCCGGCGCCTGGACGCCAACAAGCTCGTCCCCGCCCAGGTGTCGCCGAGGCGCGACGTGCCCATCACCATTCGTCGGCCCGAGTACGCCGACGGGGGCCCCTCGAGCCGGGGCAACGGGCGCCACGTGCGAACGCCCGAAGAGCTCGTGCGCATGCGCCGGGCCTGCCGCGCCGCCGCCGAGGTGCTGCGCCGCACCGGCGAGAAGGTGAAGCCCGGCGTCACCACCGACGAGCTCGACGCCTTCGCGCACGAGCTCACCGTGCAGATGGGCGGCTACCCCAGCCCGCTCAACTACCCGAACGCGCCCGGCCTGCCCCGCTTCCCCAAGTCCATTTGCACGTCGGTCAACGAGGTCATCTGTCATGGCGTTCCCGACGCGCGGGCGCTCAAAGACGGCGACATCGTCAACCTCGACATCACCGTGTACCTCGACGGCATGCACGGCGACACCAACGCCACCTTCCTCGTGGGTGAAGTCGACGACGAGTCGCGCCAGCTCGTCACCGTCACGCGCGAGTGCATGCTCAAGGGCATCGAGGCGGTGAAGCCCGGCCGGCCCATCAGCGACATTGGCCGCGCCATCGAGCTGCACGCCGACAAGCACGGCTACGGCGTCGTGCGGAGCTACTGCGGCCACGGCATCGGAGAGGCCTTTCACACGAGCCTGCAGATCCCCCACTACTTCGACGCCTCGGCCCGCACGCGCATGGAGCCGGGCATGACGTTCACCATCGAGCCGATGATCACCCTCGGCGCCTGGGAAGAGCTGCACTGGGACGACGGGTGGACGGTGGTGACGAAGGACCTTCGCCGCAGCGCCCAGTTCGAGCACACCATTCTCGTCACCGAGACGGGCGCCGAGATCCTCACCCGGGAGTGACGGTGGCCGCCTTCGGGCTGGGCCTGGCCGCCCTCGGCCGGCCCGGGTACATGACGTTGGGCCACGACGGCGACCTCCCCGACACCTCGGTGAGCGCCATGCGCGATCGCTGCTTCGAGGTGCTCGACGAGGCGTGGCGGCTGGGCCTGAGGCACGTCGACACGGCGCGCTCGTACGGGCTGGGTGAGGCCTTCCTGTCCGAGTGGATCGCCTCGCGTGCGCCAACCGGCCTCGTCGTGTCGTCGAAGTGGGGCTACCGCTACACGGCAGGCTGGCGGCGCACGGCCGACGTGCACGAGGTGAAGGACCACTCCCGCGCGCACCTCGACGCGCAGTGGCGACAGTCGCGCGCGCTCCTGGGCCGGGCGCTCTCGGTGTACCAGGTGCACTCGCTCACCCCCGACAGCCCGCTCCTGGCCGACGATGACGTGCAGCACCGGCTCGCCGAGCTCCGCGACGAGGCGGGGCTCTCGCTGGGCGCCTCGGTCTCGGGGCCACGCCAGGGCGAGCTCGTCGATCGCCTCGTCGCGCTCGAACGAAACGGGCGCCGGCTCTTCGACTGGGTGCAGGCGACGTGGAACGTGCTCGAGCGCTCGGCCGGCCCCGCGCTCGGCCGCGCCCACGAGGCGGGGATGCGGGTCATCATCAAGGAGGCCCTGGCCAACGGTCGCCTCACCGCGCGCGGCGACGTCGAGGCCGTGACGCAGGCCGCTCGGGATCTCCAGACGTCGCCCGATGCGCTCGCCCTCGCCATCGCCCGCTGCCAGCCGTTCGCTGACGTCGTGTTGTGTGGTGCAGCGTCGGTGACCCAGCTCCGCTCCAACCTCTCGGGAATCGGCCTGAGCGTCACCCCTGACTCGCTGTCATCTGTGACTCAGCCGGCGATGGAGTACTGGAATTTTCGCACCCAGCTGAAGTGGTCGTGACCCTGGTTGTGGGTCGCGCCGCGAACGCGATAATCGGCAGCGATGTCACTCGGGGAAACCCCACGCCACTCGCTGTTGATCGTCGACGACGACACCGACATTCTTCGACTCGTGTCGGTCGCGATGACGGCGCGCGGCTTCGAGGTGGCGACGGCGTCGACGCTCGAGGAAGGCATCACCCACATCGAGCGCAGGGTGTTCGACGTGGTGCTGACCGACAAGAACCTCAAAGGGGCGACGGGGCTCGAGCTCATCGACGCGCTGTCGATCCGCTCGCCTACCACGGCGCTCGTCCTGATGACGGCCTACCCGGAAGGAGCGCTCGGCCGGCTGGCGTCGCTCGACGGCTACCTGGGCAAGCCCTTCAAGTCGCTCGACGTGGTGGCGCAGACGCTCCAGGACGCGATCGACCGTCGTGGGCGCACCCTCCAGCGGCAGAAGCTTGCCGGGCAGCTGGGCGACGTGAAGACAGCGCTGTCGAGCGCGGGCACGCCGAACAAGCGCCTCACCTGAGGACGAGCACGCGCTCCTCGGTGAAGTCGTGCATCGCGTAGCGCACGCCCTCGCGACCCAGGCCCGAGTCCTTCACCCCGCCGTACGGCATGTTGTCGCTGCGGAACGAGGGCGCGTCATTGACGATGAGGCCGCCCACCTCGAGCTCGGCGAAGGCGCGGCGCACGGCAGACAGCTCGTTGGTGAAGAGTGACGCCTGCAGCCCGTAGCGGCTCGCGTTGACGGCGTCGAGGGCCTCGTCGAACGAGGCCACCTTCTCGAGCACTGCCACCGGGCCGAAGACCTCTTCGGCGTACACCCTCACGTCGCGGGGCACGTCAGTCAGCACGATGGGCGGCACCACGGCTCCCTGGCGCGCTCCGCGGCGCAGCACCTTCGCACCGCGAGCCACCGCCTCGTCAACCCACCCGTCCACACGGCGGGCGTTCGCCTCGTCGATGAGCGGCCCCACGACGGTCGCTTCGTCCGACGGGTTCCCGACGCCCAGGCGGTCGACCTCGCGGAGGAACGCGTCGACGAAGGCGTTCCACACGGGCGCCTCGACGACGATGCGCTGCACCTTGATGCACACCTGGCCGGCGTTGACGAAGGCCCCCTGGGCGAGCTTCCTGGCGGCGGCGTCGAGCGCAGCGTCGGGTCGCACGATGGCCGCGGCGTTCCCGCCGAGCTCGAGCAGCACCTTGCCCCGCGCCTTTGCCTTCAGGTGCCAGCCCACTTTCGCGCTGCCGGTGAAGGACAGCACCCGCACGCGCGGGTCGGTGGCCAACGGCTCGGCGACGTCGACGCTGCAGGGCAGCACCTGGAGCGCGCCCGCGTCAGCCCCGGCCTCGAGTACCAGCTCGGCGAGCAGCAGCATCGCGCTCGGGGCCTGGGGCGGCGGCTTGATGATGATGGGCGCTCCGACGGCGAGGGCCGGGGCGACCTTGTGAGCTCCCAGGTTGAGCGGGAAGTTGAAGGGCACCAGCCCCATCACCACGCCCGCGGGCACGCGCCGCACCTCGGCCGTGGTGCCCTCGGCGCCGGGGAAGAGATCGACGGGCACCGTCTCACCCCCGAAGCGCGCGAGCTCCGCGGCGGCGAGCGTGAAGGTCTCGATGGCGCGGGCGACCTCGGCGCGCGCCGCCGAGACGGGCTTGCCGGCCTCGTGGACGATGGTGTCGAGGAAGTCGAGGCGGCGACGCTCGAGGCCCTCGCCGACGCGCTGGAGCACCTGCCGGCGCTTTCCCGCCGAGGTCGACGCAAGGGCGGGCCTTCGGGCGGTCGCGAACGCGAGCGCCTGCTCCGCGTGGGCACTCGAGGCCTGGGCGACCTGCGCGAGGAGCCGCCCATCCCACGGGGCTCGCACCTCGGCGAACGACTCGCCTTCGACGAAGCGCCCTTCGAGGAGCAGCAGGCGGACGGCCGCCACGGGAGGCTCCCCTCAGGGCTGCGGGCCGCGCGTGGCGGTGACCTGGAACTGGCGGCACGTGGCGGTGCCAGCGTCTTGACCGGGCGCGACGCAGTTGTCGTTCGGTGTCAGCGCCGGCCACGACTGCCCGATGGCCGGCCCGTCGAAGCACTCGAAGCCCAGCCGGTTGCCCGTGGGAAACTTGGTGGTGCCATCGGGCACGCCGCCCCACATCTCCATCCAGATGAGGTAGTTGCCGCCGGTCGTCACGTTGAGGAAGCGCAGCGGAATGCTGCCCGAGGCCTGCGTGATGGGGCGAATGTCGATGCCCTGGTAGAGGAACTTCCCCGAGTCCTCGAGCTGCCGCACGGCCACCTGCGTACGGCCCGGCGCGGCGGCCTCGACGGACGAGCAGGTCACCGGCGTCCCGTCGATGGCCGTCTTCTTGATGAAGCGGGTCGCGATGCTGCGGGTCGGGCTGATGAGGGTGCCCCAGGCCTGCTGGGCGCTCAAGATGACGTCGACCGAGACGTTCGCCTCGAGCGCCGAGCACCGCGAGTTCTCACACGTCGGCAGCGGCACGTCGTTGAAGAAGCTCGTCTGCAGGCACTGCTCCTGCCGGCTGCAGCCCTGCCCACACTTGGCGCACTTGCCGAAGAACCCGGCGTCGACGAAGCACTCGGGCTTGCCCTGGCAGTCCGGGTCGGCGCAGTCGACGAGCCCGTTCATGTCGTCGTCGATGTTGTTGGCGCAGATCTCGCGCTGGCCCGGCATCATCGTGCACGACGAGACCGCGACCGTGAGGAAGCCGGCTCCGACGAGGGCGGCGAAGAAGACTCGGATCATGGGCACTTTCCGGTGCAGCTGCGGTCAGCCGGCACGCACGCCGAGCCACCGGTGGTGAGGGTAAGACAGGCGAAGCCCTGCGGGCACTCCTGGCCGCCTCCACAGAAGCGGGCGCACACGCTCGTTCCCGCCGGGAGCGCGACGCACGTTCCACCCGGGCACTCGGCCGAGGTGGCACACGTCTGACAGTGCGGGAAGTCGGTGCGCGCCGAGCGGCAGAGGTTGGTCGAGCCCTCGCACACCTCGCAGCTGTTGCAGGCGCTGGTGGCCTGGCAGGCGCGGGCGTTGCCGATGACGGGGCCTTCGCAGATCTTCGTGCGCACGTTGCAGCGCTGATCGAGCCCGCAGCCGCCGTTCGACGAGCAGCCGGGCACGCAGCCGAAGCGGTTGCCTGACGTGCGCGCGCAGACCTGACCGAGCGGGCACTGAGCGTCGGTGGTGCAGAAGGGCTGGCAGCGACCGACCGGCTCTCCGGGGGGCCTGGTGCAGACCCGGTTGTCGGCGCAGTCGGTGTCCATCATGCACTCGTTGAGCGGCTCGCAGAGGCGGTTGATGCAGCGCAGGCGGGCGTCTCCACAGTCGGCGTCGCGCGAGCACTCGGCCACGCACAGCCGCGCGCGGGGATCGCAGGTGGTGCCGAAGGGGCAGACCTGCTGCACGGCCACGCAGCGGCCCTGGCGGGGATCGCACCGCTGCGTCGCGTCGCCGCAGTCCGCCGTCACGTTGCAGCTCCGGCCCGAGTCGGGCACGCAGCCCTGGAAGTTGCGGCACGTGGCCGTCTGCCCCTGGGGCGTCTTGTCCGGCCAGCACTGGGCCGCGCCGTCCTTCATCTGACAGGTGGAGCCGCGCGGGCAGTCGGCCGCGGTCATGCACGCCTTGCCGCAGAACTTCTGGTTGAGCGTCGTGTCGAGCACGCAGTTGTCGCCCTGCCCGCCGCACTCGTTGTTGCCTCCGCACGGCTCGCAGAACGACTTGAGCGGCCGGCACGCGCGGATCGACGCGTCGCAGTACTCGCCCATCGCGCACTCGGTGTCCGAGCGGCAGCCGGCGATCTCCTCGACGCACTGGCCCGTGAAGTTGTTGCAGTACTTCGGCGTGGCGCCCAGCATCACGCCCATTCGGCAGGAGTCGTCAGAGAGGCACACGCACTGGCGGCGCACCTTGTCGCAGCGCAGCTGACCGCACTCGGCGTCGACGTTGCACGCGCGGCCCACGAAGTCAGCCGTGCCCGCGTCTTGCGGGAGCGGCGGCAGGGGCGTGCCCGTCATGCAGCCGACGAGCCCGAGGGAGAGGAGGACCGGAACGACCCGCGTCATGAGGGCGCCGGGCTTAGCCCCGGGCGCAGGCTGGTGCAATCACCGCCGGGCCCATCACCGCCGGGCCCATCGACGCGGGCGGACATCGGGTGATTGGCAACGGCGATGACGGCGAGGGCAGGCCCGAGGTGTGGAGCTGCATCGGAACAGGCGCAGCCCAGGCGAGGGCGCTCCAGTTCCCCATCGCGTACGGTCGGCGCCGGGGTCGGGCGCGAAAAGGCGGCTCTTGCACGAGGCGCCGAAAGGCCAGGGGAGCGTCGGTGGTGGCCCGTCTTCCACCCTGCCCGGGACCGGGTCGACCGGCCGTCACATGACACGGAGCCGTCGTGGCTCACCCGAAGAGATCGGCGAGCCGAACCTCGACTCCCTGGAAGCCCGGGACCATCAGCACGCCGCTCGTCACTCTCGATGTCCGTCCGTAGGCGCCGCGCTTGAGGCCTGAAAACACCTCGACCTGCTCCCGGCTGGTGTCGACGAGCCAGTACTCAGGCACTCCCGCGGCTGCGTAGAGCGGCGCCTTCACGATGCGATCGTACCGGAGCGACGAGTCGGCCACCTCGATGATGAGGAACGCCGACGAGGGGTGCTCGCTGCGCGGGAGCCGCTTGTCGATGACGGCCAGATCGGGAATCAGCTCGCTCTCATCGTCGATGACGAACGGGAGCTGCACCCGCACCCGCGCGCGCCCGACGAGCCGCGGCATGAGGATTTCGTTCAACGTCTCAATCACATTCCCGTGAGGGACCGCTTGCTTCGACATGGCGACCAACTCCCCCCGCACCAACTCCACCCGCTCGCCGCCATCGAACGCCCCCAACTCCACCAGTCGGTCGAACTGCGCCCGAGTCCATCGGGCGCGGTGCTTCACGATCAGGCTCTCGGCAGCTTCCATGCGCATAGGCGTACCATACAGGGCTGACATGCCCCGCGCAGGTCACCGGCGCGACGAGGGTCAGCCGAGGTTGGGTCGGAGGAACTGCACGTAGAGCAGCACCATCGGCGCGTTGAAGATGAGCGCGTCGACGCGGTCGAGCATGCCGCCATGCCCGGGGATGATGGAGCCCGAGTCCTTCACGCCGTAGGCCCGCTTGAGCATCGACTCGCAGAGATCTCCAGCCGGGCCCAGCAGGCTGCCGCACAGGCCGAGGAACACGCAGTCGGTGATGGTGAGGAAGGGCGAGAAGAACTGCCGCTGCACGAACATGAAGCCGATCGCCCCGACGAAGCCGCCGAAGAAGCCCTCCCACGACTTCGAGGGGCTCACCTCGGGGTACAGCTTGTTCTTCCCGAGGAAGCGGCCGAAAAAGTACGCTGCGGTGTCGTTGCCCCAGGTGATGACGAGCGCCGCCACCACCCACCAGCCGCCCTGATCGAGCTGGCGAATCGCCATCAGAGCCGTCAGCCCGCCGTGCCCGTAGATGAAGGCCATCAGCATGTGGGCGGTGCGCACCACGCCGTCTTCGAGCGGGCCGTTGAGCAGGTGCCAGGTCCAGGCCGAGAAGAGCACCACGCCGATCGCGCCGGCGATGAGGGCCGTCGCGTCGAGCGGCCGCCACGCCACCACGAAGGGCATGAGCGCCGAGAGCGACACCACGCCCCACGCGATGGGCTCGAGCTTCTTCAGCGTGATGGCGAGGTACTCGTACGTGCACGCCGCCGCCGCCGCGCCGAGGAGCGCCGCGGTCAAGAACCCGCCCTGCGACAACAGGTACAGCACCACCGGCAACAACACGACGGCGCTCAACACCCGCAGCAGCAGGTTGCGGTTCTTTTCGGTCACGTCACGTCCCGGCCCGGCGCAGCTGCGCTCCGGTGAGCCCGAAGCGGCGTTCACGCGTCTGGAAATGCAGCAGCGCCTCGGCGAATTCCCGCGCCCGGAAGTCCGGCCAGGCGATGGGGCTGAACACGAACTCGGCGTACGCGGTCTGCCAGAGCAGGAAGTTCGACAGCCGCTGCTCACCGCTGGTGCGGATGACGAGGTCGACCGGCGGCAGCTCGTGCGTCCACGTCGCCTGGGACAGCGTCTCTTCGGTGATGTCGGCTGGCGCGAGCGCTCCCGCCGCCACCTTCTCGGCGACGGCTTGCACCGCGGCCACCAGCTCTTCCCGCCCGCCGTACGAGAGCGCGAGCGTGAGCACCATGCCGGTGTTGTTGGCCGACTCGGCCCGCAAGGCGTCGAGCGGCTCCTTCACGTACCGCGGCAGCTTGCCCAGCTCGCCGATGGCGTTGAGCTTGATGCCGTTGTCCATGAGCTCGTCGCGCTCCTTGAGCAGGTAGTCGCGCAGGAGCTCCATGAGACCGGCGACCTCGTCAGGCGGACGGGACCAGTTCTGCGACGAAAAGGCGTACAGCGTCAGGGCCGAGACGCCGATGCGCCGGGCCGAGCGCGTGACGTCACGAACGCTCTGCGACCCTTCCCGATGCCCCTCGAGCCTCGGCAGCCCGCGCAGCTCGGCCCACCGGCCGTTGCCGTCCATGATGATGCCGACGTGGCGCGGGACCGCGCGCTGTTTCACCCGGCTCTCGAGCTCTGCGATGGCGTCCATGCGTTCTGGAACGAGGCGCGGACCGTATGGCAGATGCCACGGCGCCCTCCAAGCCTCCTGTCACCTGGAGAATGCCGCGCGCCCACGCCGCATGCCCGTGGACGCGGCCCAACGGTCGAATTCTCGGCCCGACCGGGCGATGCGCGTGAGTTAGACGGCGTGGGGCATCTTTCCTAGGCTGCGCGCCCGGAGATGCCCCCGAAGGTGATCGGTCCCTACCGTGTGCTGGAAACGCTCGGCAGCGGCGGGGCGGGCACCGTCTATCGCGCGATCGATCGCCGCACCGGTGAAGACGCCGCGCTCAAGCTGTTGTCGACCGGAGGCGCGCTCGACCCACGCGCGGCCCGACGCCTGGCGCGGGAGTTCGAGACGCTGCAGCACCTCTCGCACCCCAACGTCGTGCGCGTCTACGACACCGGCGTCTACCAGGGGTACCCGTACCTCGCGATGGAGCTCGTCGAGGGGCTCACGCTGCGCCACTACCTCTCGCTCTCGGACGACGACCTCGCCAGCGATCAGGGGCTGCTTCGCGCCATCACGCTGCACCGCCAGGCGATGAACCAGGCGCCCGGCGAAGACGACGCGCAGAGCGACGAGGCCGACGAGGTCGAAGAGGATCCCTCGGGCGTCTTCTCGCTCGCCACCTTCGGAGAAGAGCCGCTCTCGGACGAGTTCACGGGCTCGGACGACGAAGAGGAGTACGAGTCGGGTCCGGAGTCGGTGCGCCGGTTCGCCGCGCTCGCCGAAGAGCCCGACACGCAGAGCTCGTACGCTGGTGGGCCGCTGCCGTACGAGCTGCCGAAGCCCGACGAAGCGCGCCCCTTGGGCTCACGGCCGAGCGAGATCGAGCTCGCCGCCCTCAACCGCGCCGAGCGTGTGGGCCGCCTGAAAGACGCGATGCTCCAGCTGTCCGAGGCGCTCGCGTACATTCACCAGCACGGGTTGATTCATCGCGACCTCAAGCCCACGAACGTGATGGTCGACGAAGACCGCACCGTGCGCCTGATGGACTTCGGGCTGGCGAAGTACCTCGCGGACGACTCGGCGGTGACGGCCGATGGCCGGCTGGTGGGCACGTTCCGCTACATGGCGCCGGAGCAGGTGCTCGGTGAGCACCTCGACGCCCGCACCGACCTCTACGGCCTCGGCGTGATCCTCTATGAGCTCGTCGCTGGCCGACCGCCCTTCGAGGCGAAGACGCCGTACGAGCTGTGGCAGAAGATCCTCGAGACCGAGCCGGTGCCCGCCGGAGCGCTCAACCCGCGCGCGGACCGGTCGCTGGCCCGGGTGGCCATGAAGCTCCTTCGCAAGGAGCCGGACGATCGGTTCCAGACGGCCGAAGAGGTCTACGAGGCGTTGCTTCAGGCGTGACGACCACCCGGCACGAGCTGAAGGTCCCGGCCGAGGCGACGGGCCAGCGCGTCGACCTCTTCGTCGGCGAGCGGCTCTCGCTCTCGCGCAACCGCCTCAAGGCGCTCTTCGAGGCCGACTCGATCCGGGTCGACGGGCGCAAGGTGAAGAAGGGGCTGGCGCTCGCGGCTGGGCAGGTGGTGACGGTCGAGTTGCTCGAGACGGCCTCGGGCGCCGTCGCCGACACGTCGCTCGCGCTCACCGTGCTGTACGAAGACGACGCGCTGGTGGCCGTCGACAAGCCGGCTGGCGTGCCCTCCCAGCCCATCGAGCCGGGTGAGACCGGCACCGTCGCCAACGCGCTGGTGGCGAGGTTCCCCGCGCTGAGCGACGTCGGCGCTGATCCGCGCGAGGCCGGCCTGTGCCACCGCCTCGACGTCGAGACGTCGGGGGTGCTCCTCGCCGCGAAGACGAAGGACGCGTGGTCGGTGATGCGCGCGGCCTTCAGCGAGCCGGGCGCGGTCGACAAGCGGTACCTGGCCCTGGTGCGCGGGCCGCTCGCGGACGAGGGAGAGATCGACCTGCCCCTGGTTCACGCGGGCGATCACGTTCGGCCGGCGCTGTCGGGTGAAGAAGCCCGCCCGGCGCGCTCGTCGTTCGTGGTGCTGAAGCGTGCCGGGGCCGCCTCGCTCGTCGAGGTGCGCCTCTTCACCGGCGTGCTGCACCAGGTGCGCGCGCACCTCGCGGCGGTGGGGGCCCCGATTCTCGGCGACGAGCGGTACGGCGGGCGGCCGCACCCGGGGCTCGACCGCTTCTTCCTCCATGCCGCGTCGCTGACCTTCACCCGCCCGGTGTCACAGCAGCTCGTTCGCATCGAGAGCCCGCTCCCCGAGACGTTGGCCCGCGTGCGAGACGAGATCCTCGGCCGGAGCTGATTGCAACTTACAGTTGCTTTATGGCGAGACCCGGCCGATGCTGCCCGCATGCTCTTCCTCGCGTTGATTCTCGCCGCTGAGCCAACGGAGCCCAACCTCGCCGGACGCTGGGTGGACGCCGAGCGGGGCGTGGTCTCGGAGGTGTCGCGTCGCGCGGACGGCTCGTGGCAGGGCGTCGCGGTGGCCAGCCGGGTCTCGACCGACGTGGGGAAGACGACCTTGAGCGGCCTGCGGTGGGATGCTGGGCGCAAGCGCTTCGTCGGCACGATCACGAGGCCCGAGAACGATCAACGCGCCGACCTCGACCTCTTCGTCGAGAGCCCCGACGCCCTGCGTGGAGAGGCCGGCGTCTTCATCTTCCGCAAGACGCTGCGCTTCACCCGCGTGCCACCGCCCGACGCAGGCCCTTGAACATTGCGGGCGCCTCGGGCTTGGTGGGCCGGTGAGCTGGGCGCGCGCCATCATTCACCTCGACATGGACGCGTTCTACGCGTCGGTGGAGCAGCGCGATCAGCCGGCGCTCAAGGGCAAGCCGGGCATCGTCGGCGGGCACCCCCAACGCGGCGTCGTGCTGGCCGCCTCGTACGAGGTGCGCCCGTTCGGCGTGCGCAGCGCGATGCCGATGGGGCGCGCGCTGAAGCTGGCACCAAAGGCCATCGTCGTGCCGCCCCGCTTCGAGGCCTACGTCGACGCGAGCGAGGCCGTCTTCCGCATCTTCGAGCGCTACACGCCGCTCATCGAGCCCCTCTCGCTCGACGAGGCGTTCCTCGACGTGACGGCCTCACAGACGCTCTTCGGCGACCCGGTGGCGCTCTCCGCGCGCATTCGCCGCGAGATCCACGACGAGCTCGCCCTGCCCGCCTCGGCCGGCATCGCCGAGGTGAAGTTCGTCGCGAAGATCGCCTCGGACTCGGGCAAACCCAACGGCCAGTTCGTGGTGGCGCCTGGTACGGCGAAGGCCTTCCTCGCGCCGCTGCCCGTGGGCCGGCTCTGGGGCGTCGGGCCGAAGACCGAGGAGCAGCTCGTGCGCCTGGGCCTGCGCACCATCGGCGACGTGGCCGCGAAGGAGCTCGAGTGGCTCACGCGCACGCTGGGGCCATCGGGCCAGCACTTCTGGGAGCTCGCCAACGCCATCGACGCGCGCGCGGTGGTGCCCGACCGCGAGGCGAAGAGCATCGGCGCCCAGGACACCTTCGAAGAGGATCTCCAGGGCGACGAGGCGCTCTCACCGCACCTCCATGGGCAGGCGCTCCGGGTCGGCAGACGGCTGCGCAAGGCCCACCTCAAGGCGCGCGTGGTGCAGCTCACCGTGAAGTACGACGACTTTCAGAGCCTCACCCGCCGCCGCACGCTCGAGGTGCCCACCGACGATGGGCAGGTGCTGTACCGCGAAGCCCGGGCGCTGCTGGCCCGGGTCGATCTCGGTCGCAAGGTGCGCCTCACGGGCGTCTCGGCCCAGGAGCTCGTCGGGCAGAACGAGCAGCTCGGCCTCTTCGCCGCGCCCGCCCCGGAGCGCAGCGACAAGCTCAACGCCGCGCTCGACCGCATCTCGGAGAAGTTCGGCACCAAGGCGGTGGTGACGGCCGACCTCGCGAAGGCCGACGCGTTCTCGCTGCGCGACGGCTTCTATGCCGAAGAGAAGCAGGCCCGCGCGAAGGCCGAGCAGGCCAGGCCCAGAGACACGGTCCGGGTCGTGCGCGACGAAGACGCGTGAGGCCGGCCTCCCCGACCGCGGCTCGACGGCTCGTCGTCGATGATCGTCAATCGCCCGGGCGCGTGACCGGGGTGAGGTCGGCCCAGTTCGGCCCCGCCTCGACGCCGACCACCAGCGGCACCTCGAGCTCGTACGCCGAACGCATCGCCTCGGTGATGACGGCCGCCGCGCGCTCGAGCTCACCATCGGGCACCTCGAACAACACCTCGTCGAGGATCTGCACCAGCGGCACGGCCTCGAGGCCCGAGCGCTGGAGCGCCTCGTCGGCTCGCAAGAGCGCGCGCCTCGAGACATCGGCGACTGAGCCTTCGTGGGTGGCCCTCCTCGACAGCCGCTCGGCGTACGAGCGCAGCTGCGAGTCCAGCGACTCGAGGCCCCCGATGGGCCAGCGCCGGCCCGAGATGAGCTCGACGAAGCCCCGCTCCTTTGCGAGGCGGTGCTGCTCGTCCTGAAACGCGCGCACCTTCGCGTAGTGCTTGTCGAAGCGCTCGATGTACTCGCGCGCCTGCGCCGCCGGGAGCCCGAGCTGCATGCCGAGCGCGCTCGCGCCCTGCCCCGCGAAGGTCGCGAAGTTGACCACCTTGCCGAGCTGTCGCTCCTCGTAGGTCACGGCGTCAGGCGCCTTCTCGAGGATGGCCGCCGCGGTGAGGCGATGCATGTCGGAGCGCGTCTTCAGTGGCTCCACCAGCGCCGGATCCTTCGTGAGGTGCGCGAGCACGTGCAGGCCGAGCTGGTTGAAGTCCACCGACATCAGCTTCCACCCGGGCCGCGCCACGAAGGCCCGCCGCACCCGCGCCATCTCGGGCGTACGCCCCGGCACCCGGCCGAGATCGGGGTTCGTGTTGATGAGATCGCCCGCGAAGGAGCGCGCGAGGTGGAAGCGCGAGTGCACGCGACCATCGGCGTCGATGCACTTGCGCAGCGAGATGAGCCAGCTGTCTCGCAGCCGCCGCAGGCCCCGCCAGCGCATGACGAGCGGCACGATCGGGTGCGCGTCGGCGATGCGCTCGAGCGCCTCGTTGGCCGTGCTCCAACCGGTGCGCGTGTGCGAGACCACGGGCAACTTCAGCTCGGCGAAGAGCACCTCACCCAGCTGCTTCGACGAGTTGATGTTGAAGGGGTGGCCGGCGAGGCGGGTGATCTCGGCCTCGAGGCCGGTCTCGATCTCGGCGAACGACGCCTCGGCCCGCTGCAGCTCCGCCGCGTCGATGCCGACGCCGGTGAGCTCCATGCGCACGAGCGTGTCGGTGAGCGCGAGGTACTCGGCGAGCAGCTCGCGGCGAACGGTGGGCGACAGCGCCGCCACGAGCTGGGCCGAAGCGTGCGCGCGCGTGACCGCGATCGAGGCCGCGCGCTGCACCGCGAGCTGCCGCCACGCCTTGCGCCCCTGCCCCACGCCGCGCACCTCGTCGTCGTCGGGCAAGGCCAGCCCCAGCGCGAGGCGCGCGACGATCCACAGCTCGTGGGTCGCCCAGTTGCTCGGGTTGGTGAGGTGCGACAGGCAGGCCGAGTCGCTCACGAGCCCCCGCACCGTGACGCCGAGGCGCCTCAGCGCCACCAGCGCCCCGACGACGTCATGCCCCTGCTTCTCGCGCCGCTCGTCCTCGAGCCACGCCGTCACGCGCGGCCAGGCCGGGCTGTCGGTCGTGACGTACGCGCCGCCAGCCGACGACGACCAGAGCCCGAGGCCAACGAGCGCCTCTGCCGGCGATGGATCGTCCAGCAGCGCGGCGAAGGAGACCGCCTCGCTCGCGCGCTCGAAGTACCGCTCGGCAGCCTCCATCGAGTCGAGCACAGGGACCTCGACGTGCGCCTCCTCGGAAACCAGCAACTCCGAGAAGCGCAGCTCGTCGTAGAGGGCGTTGAGCGGCGCCGTCGCGGGCGACGACCATGCACATGCTTCGATCGTGACGGGCAGCGCGCGGTCCGTCGACAGCGTCGCCTGGGTGAGCTTCTCGGCCAGCGCCGGGTCTGCCTTCAGGGCCTTCACCACCCGCCCCTCGAGCGCCGCCAGCCGTGGGAGGACGTCGGCGAGGCGCCCGTGCTCGAGGAGGAACTCGGTCGCGCCCTTCGCGCCGACGCCCTTCACTCCCGGGAGCTGATCATCGTCGCCCACCATCGCGAGCCACGACGCCACCAGCGCAGGGCGGACGCCGAAGCGCTTCTCGACGATCTCCGGCGTGTAGCGGACGTCCTTGTTGGCGTCGAACCACCAGAGCTTCTCGCCGACGAGCTGCGCGTAGCGCTTGTCGACGCCCGCCAGCATCACGTCGCAGCCGGCCTTCAACGCCGCCGCCGCATAGCTCGCGCACAGCTGGAACTCGTCGGCGCTCTCGACGACGTGAAGCCCGAGCGCTCGGCACAGCTCAGCGAGTCGCGGTCGCTGGGACTCCAGCGGCTCGGGCCACGACTTCGGGGACGGGTCGATGACGGCGATGGCGAAGGTCGGCGCCTTGAAGCCGATCGCCTTCGTGAGGGCCCGCGCGACCGCGTAGAGGCCGTTGACGGGGGCGCCCCGCTTCGACACCCGGTCGACGGGCACCACCTGAAACCCGCGGGCCAGCAGGTTCGTCGCCGAGGCGATGAGCACGCGGTCGGTCACGACTCGCGTTGTAGTGGACCCGCCGGGCCTCGCCACTTTGAGCGGAGTCGACGTCGTCAGCGACTCCGCCCCGGGCGCGAGCGCATCTTGCTCCGGGGCCCCCACGCTTCGCGCAGCGCGCTCACGATCGGCCGAAGCGCGCGCGGAGCGTCTTCACCACCGCCTCGTCGGCCCGGCGCGAGAACAGCTCGACCGCCGTACGCCCCAGGGGCAGCGCGCACGCCAGCACCGCGAGCGTCGCCGCGAGCCCGATGACGGAGTTCTGCCAGCTCGCGAGGTTCCACTGCCCGTCCCACATCGTCTGGTGCAGGTCGAAGGGCCACCAGTACCAGATGGGCCAGCCCGGCCCGCTCCCCGCGAGATCGCACACGAGGTGCAGGTGGAACGTGACGAACGCCAGCGCCCCGACGACCGCCTTGCGTTCGGCGAGGAGCGCGAGGCCGGCCGCGCAGAGTGAGGCGCTCAACAGCCCGTGCGTGAGCACGTGGTGGTACGTGCCGTAGGCCTCTTCGCCCGCGAGCAGCGTCAGCCCGTCGAGATCAGGCACGACGCCCGCCAGCGTGACGAGCACCCGGTCTCGCCGCGCCGACAGCCGGGCGCCCACGAGCCAGGCCAGCTCGGCGTGGACGATCGGGTTCACGTCAGCTCGAGGCCTGCGGCCGATCGCCTCCGCCACCACCGCCGCGACGACGACGGCGCCGGCGGCGACGAGGGCCCTCGGCGTCCGCGGCGACCTGCGGGGCGCTGCCGGTCTTCCAGGAGTCGAGCGCGGCCTGGTGCTCTCCCGTCGCCTTCACCCACACCTCGAAGACGGCCAGGGACTCGTTGAAGAGCGGGTGGGCGCGGAAGCCCTGCAGGCCCCCACGCCGGCGCCGCAGCCCGGCGAGCGTCTTCTGCGAGAGGAGGATCATGCGGCACCGCTCGGCGATGCGCCGGGGCAGCCGCGCCGTACGCACGAGCTCGCTCAGGAGCAGCTCGATGGCCTTCGCCACCGAGGGCGGCCGCTCGGCCTCATTCGAGGGCGCGGCGGCCGGAGTCGTCGGCTGAGCGCTCGGAGCGTCCACCGCGGGCGCCTCGGTGGAGGACGCCGCCTCGTTGGCCGGCTCGCCGGCGTCTTGGGTGACTGGTGCGGCCGCCACGGCGCCCTGTCCCTGTGAGGGGGTCGCCTCGGCCGGCTCCGGCTCGTCGAGCGCGATGGGCAGGAGGATGCAGGCCAGCAGCATCGAGTCGTCGAACGACGTGCCGGCGTTCACCAGGCTGTCCATGTGCGCGATGAACTTGAAGTACTCGGCGCGGCCCTCGGCGTCCTGCTCCGCGAGGTACTCGTTGACCGGTGGGAGGAGGAACTTGAGCGCGTCGAGCGCCACCAGCAGCTTGAGTGCGGGCGAGGCACCACCGCCACGAATGAGGCGAAACGTCTCTTCGAGCAGCCGGGGCGCCGAGCAGCGGGGCAGATCCTCCACGCAGCCCTCCATCGCGGCGTACGTGCGCGGCTCGACGTCGAAGCCCAGCTTCCCGGCGAACCGCACCGCCCGCAGGATGCGCACCGGGTCTTCGCGCATGCGCTGCTCTGGGTCGCCGATGGTGCGCAGCTGCTCCGAGGCGAGATCGCGCAAGCCGTTGACGTGATCGATCACCCGGCCCGACACCGGCTCGTAGAAGAGGCCGTTGATGGTGAAGTCGCGGCGTAGCGCGTCCTCGAGCTCGGTGCCGAAGGTGTTGTCCTCAGTGATGAGCAGGTCGCGCTCCTTCGGGGCGCTCTCGACGGCCTCGTCCTCGTTGTCCTCCACGGGCGCGTCGGGCACCGGGTCGTCGTGCTCGACGGCGACGAGCGCCTCGCGATCGGCGTCGGCGATGTGCTCGGTCCCCGCGGTGTGCACCTCGCCCTCGCTCGCCTCGCTGGGCTGGGGCTCTTCCGTCACGGTGGGGTTCGCGCGGAACGTCGACACCTCGAGGATCTTCCCGCCCTTGAAGTAGACGTGCGCGAGGCGGAACCGCCGGCCGATGAGCCGGCAGTTGCGGAAGAGCGACTTCACCTGGTTCGGAGTGGCCGAGGTGGCGATGTCGAAGTCTTTCGGCGTGCGGCCGATCAGCAGGTCTCGCACGCAGCCGCCGACGAGGTACGCCTGGTGGCCGTTCTGCTTGAGGCGCAGCAGCACCCGCACGGCGTCAGAGTCGAGCCACGTGGGATCGATGTCAGGGCCGTCGTCGCTCGAGGCCGTCTTCAGCGCGAGGGTGTCAGCGGTGCGTTCGTTCGGAGCCGGCGGAGCGTGGCCGTCCCGCGCGCTGGTCTCGGGCGCGGGAGCCTGCCGCTCGGCAGCCTGCTCGGTCGTGGTGTCGGTCGTCATGGGTCTTTCGTGGCCAGACAGGTGACGCGACGGCGTCACGTGAGCGGAGCGAGCCCTAGCTGAAAGCCCCGTCACGGGGAAGGGCGCTCGCTCGGGCTGGGCGCCTCGTCAGACCTTCCGCTTCTTGTGGGTGCGGGGCCGAGCGTGATCGAGCAGCGAGAGGTAGTCGATGTCACGGGCGGCGGGCGGCGCCGACGGCGCTCCGAGCGAGGCCGCCCGCTTGGTGAACGCGGCGAGAATGTCGGGCACCGGCCGCACCACCTGGAGCATGGCCTGCGGCCCCTGCAGCGCCTCGGCCAACGACTGCGCCACCTCGGCGATGGGCAGCCCGCGGCGCATGAGATCCTGCAGCGAGTTCGACAGCGTGAAGAGGTTGTGACCGGCGGACTGCACGAGGTCGACCATCACCTTCAGCACCTGGGGCGCCGACAGGTGCCCGTCGGCCATCAACACGAGCGCGGCCTGGAAGTAGTTGAAGATGGGCACCAGCCGGGGCCCGTACTTTGCGAACGAGGCGGGCGTGGTGAGGCGATCGAGGTTGATGAAGATGCGCCGCACCGGGTCGGCCTTCGGAATCGACTCCCAGGTGCGCATCACCCGATCGATGTCGTCGCCGTACACCTCGGCGGCCTCGAGCACCTGGTGCACCACCGGCTCGCTCACCCGGCGCGCCACCATGTCGGCGTACAGCGAGTAGATGAAGGCGTCGGCTTCGGCGTCGTCGCCGAAGAGCACCTCTTCGGCCTCGGCAGGCGCGTGGGCCCGGCTCTGCAGCAGCACCGGCAGCTTGTACCCAACCTGCCCCCGGAGGGCCTTGAAGCGGCCGCGCACCAGGTTCTTGAGGTTGTCCTTCAGCACCAGCTCGTCGAACTCGACGCCGTCGAGCTTGAGCTTCTCGGCCAGCACCGCGCGCATCTGGGTGGGGCTGCCCGAGACGATGCACAGGCGCGAGTCGCCGTTGGCGCGCAGCTCGCGAATGAGCGCCGCGGCGCCTGGCACCGCCTTCTTCTCGTGCGCCTTCTGCAGCGCCGTGCGCACGAGCTGCCGGAGCGTGTCGAACTCCGTCTGCAGGTACGTCTTGTCGAGATCCCACCGGTAGATGCGGCGCGGCGGTCTCGGATCGATGCGGTCGGTCAGCGTCACGGGAACGTTTCCGGTTGTACGCCCGCCGCGCGGCCGGGAAAAGCGATGAAGCGCGCCGTTAGCCCGTCGGTTGGGGGAGCGCCGTTTGAATGACGTGGGCCAGCTCGCTCTTCACGGCCTTGGCGGCCACCTTGCCCGCGTTGGTGATGGCGCGGGCCTTCGAGCGGCCGTGGGCCTTGATGAACAGCTTGTCGAACCCGAGGATCGGCGCACCGCCGTACTGCTCCCAGTCGGTGACCTCTTTGATGCGCTCGATGCCGCTCGACAGCATCGCGAGGCCGGCGCGCCAGAGCAGCTTCTCCTTGTACGCGTAGCGGGCCAGCTCGATGACCGTCTCGCTCACGCCCTCGAGCATCTTGAGGCACACGTTGCCGACGAAGCCGTCGCACACCACCACGTCGGCCGTGCCCTTGGGAATGTCGACACCCTCGACGTTGCCGATGAAGCGCAGCCCTCTCAGGCCCTGGAGCTTCTGGTTCGCCTCGACGACCCGCGCTGGCCCCTTGCTGGCCTCAGTGCCGTTCGACAAGAGCGCCACCGCCGGGTCGGGGTTCTTCGAGATGATGCGCGCGTAGGCGGCGCCCATGACGGCGAAGGCGACGAGGTCGTCGGCCGAGGCGTCGACGGTGGCCCCCACGTCGAGGATGAGGCTGAACGGATCGTTCTTCTCGCCGCGCGAGGTGGCCGTCGGGTACACGGTGGCCAGCGCCGCCCGCCGCACTCCGGGGATCAGCTTGAACGTGCGCGCGCAGGCCAGCACGCCGGCGCCGGTGTTGCCGGCCGACACCATGCCGTCGGCCTCTCCGTCACGCACCAGCTCGGCTGCGACCTGCACCGAGCAGCGCGGCCGGGCATCGAGCGCCGCCGCCGGCTTCTCGTGCATCGCGACGAAGTCGGGCGCGTGGTGCACCGCCAGCCGCTCGGCGGTGTACTTCACCTGCGAGAGCGCCTGATCGATGAGCGCGCGGTCGCCCACCAGCAGCGCGTGCAGGTTCGGCGAGTCGAGGGTGAGCTGCGCGGCCCCCTTCACCACCTCGAGCGGGCCGTGATCGGCCCCCATCACGTCGAAGGCGATGGTGATCGGGCTCTGGTCGGACATGGATGAGACCTTAGCGGACCGTCAGTCGTCGAGCCCGAGCAGCTCGCGAATGTCGTCGGGGATCTCGTTCGACAGGGCCTCTGCCCCAGAGAAGAGCGCCTTCGCGGTCGCCTTCGCGCGCGGCACGAAGTCCTTGCGTCGAGGTGTTTCGCTGCCGCTGGGAACACAGGCGACGGCGTCGGCCCCCAACGCGCTGGCGACCCGCTTCACGTCCGCCAGAAGCTCCCGCTGCAGGCCTCTGTCACCAAGCTCGTCGAAGCGCGTGAAGGTGTCCCACGCGACGAGGGTCTGCTTCGCTCCAGGCTCCACGCTGAAGACGCCCTCGGTCCCTGCGAGGCGCCAGAGCGAGCGCGTCTTCTTGAACCCAGCCTCCTTCAGCAGGGCGTCGGCAGGCGCTTTGGCCAGGCGGAAGAAGACGACGGCGTTGAGCCCCATGGCCGCGTCACTCCTTCAGTTCGGTACCGCTCTTGCGCTCGATGCAGCCCTTGGTAAGCGTGTACTGGTAGGTGCCCAGCTCGTCGCGCCAGTACTCGCCCACGTACGGCCAGTAGAGCTGATCGTCCGAGACGGCGACCGTGTACTTGTACTCCTTGACGATCTGCTTCTGGCCGCCGGCCTGCAGCAGGTCCTGGAGGAACTCCTTCTCCTTGTCCGTCGTCTCGAACTTGATGCGCAGGCCGTTGGCCCGCAGCGTCTTCAGCTGGCCGTTCTCGAAGTCGAGCTTGGCCTTGGCCATGATGCCGCCCTTCTTGATGAGGGCCTCGCGCTGGCCCTTCATCTGCTCGATGAGCGCCTTGGCGAGGTTCGAGTACTTGAACGAGTCGCTCTTGCCGCCGAACGAGTCGATCTCGGCCTCGAGCTCGGCGATCGAGTCGACCGTCTTCTTGAGGTCCTTGTCGGTGAGGGCGAGGTTGAGAATGCGCTCGAGGATCTCGTCGACGCTGCCCTTCTTCACCAGGCCGGCCTTGTTCTTCTTGCGCACGTCGTCCAGCACGTTGAAGTACTCGGTGGCCTCCATGTCCTTGGCGACGAGGGTGTTGAGCTCCTCCTGCACCGGCCCGTAGATGTTCTCGAAGTCCTCGATGATCGACAGCGCCTCGCGGTAGCGGCAGTTCTCGAAGTACACCACCGCCTTGAGAATGAGCGCCTCGGGGAAGTACTCGTCGCGGAAGAACGGGCTCGACAGGGTGATCAGGTTGCCGAGGCCCTGCTCGTACTGGCCAATGCGATAGTTGGCCCAGCTCGACTCGAAGAGCGACTCGAGCCACTGCACGCCGCCGCGCTCGACCTTCGAGAGATAGAAGATGGCGTAGCGGTTCTGCTTGGCGCCGTAGTGCGTGCGGGCGAGCTGCATGAAGGCGAGCTCGCGCAGGTTCTTCAGGTTGCGCGCCTCGGCGGTCTCACCGCGGCCCTCTTCCGAGCGGGTGGCCCGCACCACTTCCTTCATCGCCTCGAGCGCCGCCTCGAGCTTGTTCTCGCGGAAGTAGGCCAGGCCCTCGAGGTACTTGCCTTTCGGGTAGAACGGGTCGCCCTTGGGGATCATGAGGGCCAGCCGCTTCACCTCGTCGAAGGCCTTGTCGGCCTCGCCCTTGCGCTCGGCGTCGTCGAGCGCCTTGCCGTAGACGACGTTGTAGCGCGCGAGCAGGTAGCGGAACTCGTTGCGGAAGCGCTCCGGGAACTCGTAGTTCGCGTACTTGGCGATCTCGTCGAGCACCACCGTCTCGTTCGTCGTCTTGCGCGCGATGAAGAACAGCCACTCGAGTGAGGACTTGAAGAACTTGTTCTTGTCGCTGCCCCGCCCCAGCACCTTCGAGAACATGCCCAAGGACGAGTTGTAGAGCCCCAGCTTGTAGAGCGACTTGGCGAGCCAGTACTCGGCCTCGACCTGGTTGGCGGCGAACTTCGGGTCCTGCGACATCTCGAAGAAGGCCAGCGCGGCCGGCTCGAACGCCTCGTCCTTGAACTGGGTGATGGCGGCGTCGAGCTTCTGGCGGTCGCCCGTCTTGCCACCGACGTCCACCGCGTCGAAGGACATGGTGGGCGCCGCCTTCGGATCTTCGGGCTTCGGCGGGGGCGGCTTCTTCTTCTCGACCGGCTTCGACAGATCGAGCCCCTCGGCAGGCAGCTCGACGTCGGGCTGTGGCGTCGTCTCGTCGGGCTTCTTCTCGTCGGGCTTCTTCTTGGTGGGGGTGCCGCCCGTGGGCGGCTTCTTCTTCTTCTTGGGGCCGCCGAGATCGAGGCCCTCGAAGTTCATCTGGGCGGCCGCCGGCATCGCCAGCAGCACCGCCATCACCACGGACAGCGCGCGCAGGAGTCTCATCGGTCAGCGCTCCTGAAAGACGGTGGGGAAGAAGATGGAGAAGCCGAACTCGGCCATGAGCTGGTTGCGCAGCGAGCCCACGGGAGCGGCGCCCTGGAAGCCGTCCTCGTAATAGATCGTGTCGCGCAGCTCGACGCGGATGGTGAGGAACTTGTTGAGGAAGAAGCGGAACCCGAGGCCGACGTTTCCACCGACGGTGAGCACGTTGTTCGGCCCGTACATGACGAGGGAGGGCCCGACGAGGCCGTACATGTTGAACGACAGCACCTTCTCGGCCGAGAGCGACAGCTTGCCGTAGATGGGGGCCCACTGGAGGTCGAGCGAGGTCAAGAGGGTGTTGAACCCGAACGCGACGTTCGTCGGCACGCGGGCGCCGCTGGGATCGATGCGGGTGGTCAGCTCGTCGAGCGTCGGTGACCGACAGCCCGCGGCGGTGGTCGCGGTCGCGGCTGTGCAGATCTGCGCGGTGCCCGAGATGAGCGAGAGGTTGTACCCGCCGCGGAGCGATAGGCCGATGGTCTCGGTGAAGTGGTACGTGAGGGCAGCGCCGAACATCACCTTGGTGAAGAACGCATCACGAATCGACAGCCCGATGCCGGGGCTGACCTCGAAGCGGCCGTCCATCAGGAAGAGATGCCCTGACACAGGGGGAATGCGCTCGCGCAGCGGGCCCGCCGAGTCCTTGTCGGCCTCGGACACGTCGCCAGCTTCCTCTTCGGACTTCTGGGCCAGGGCCGGCAACGACACGAGGGCCAGCGCCAGCAACCACCACGAGGCAGTTCGTTTCATCACTCGGCCTCCCGGTACGTCGACTTCGGCGGGAGGAACAGCGACACGCCGACGGAGAGCATCATGAGGTTCTGGGTCACGCCCTTGTTCGTGCCGCGCGGCGTGTCGACATAGGTGGTGTTCACCAGGCCGAGGTTGACGGCCAGGAAGTCCTTCGCGACGAAGCGCAGGCCGATGCCGAGGTCGAACGCCGGGTTGATGGGCCGTGGCTCGCCCGTGGCCATGTCGACAGTGCCGGTTCGTTCGGTGAAGACGACCCCGCCGCCGGCCAGCACGTACCCGTCGAGGTGCAGAATCGAGTTGAGGAACGAGACCTTGCCGTAGAGGGGGCTCCACTCGAGGTCGGCCATCGCGGCCCAGTACGGCACCGAGAACAAGATGCGCGACTGCAGCGTCCGCGTCGCCTGACGCACGTCGTCCGACGGCAGCGTATGCATGAGCGCGAAGCGCGCGGCGATGGCGAGCGTGTCGGAGGGGTAGAAGGCCGCGCGCAGCTGGCCCCCGAAGCGGGTGTAATACGGGTCGTTGACGTTGATCAGAAAGGCAGGCGCCAGCTCGAAGCGGCCCCGCTTGATGTACAGCTTGCGCTGCACGCTCTTGACGCGGTCGTCCTGGGTGACGTCGCGCTCGACCGACGGCTGGTCGGGCTTGAGCGGCTTGCGATCGTCCCTGGGCTTGTCGGCCTTCACCTCGGGCTTCTTCTCGGGCGCCGTGAGGTCGAGCTCGTCCCTGGGAGGATCCTTCTTCTTCTCGTCCTTCTTGCCGTCGTCGCTGAGGTCGAGGCCCTCGAAACCCTGCGCGTACGCAGGCGACGAAGACACCGCCAGCAGCAGGACCGAGGCCGCCGCGAGGTATCGATGGAACGCCATGTTCGTTTGACTCTCCGCGAATGCACCCCGGACGAAAGCGACCGGGCCCCTTGCCGAAACGAGCGCGCGCACTCTACCCGCAACCCCGCGCGTGTGAAGCCTCGATTCCGAAGACGCGTATGGTACGGTGCCGCGCCGTTCGGCGCAGAAGACCCAAAGGGACGCCGGGCGACGGAGAACAACCGACCATGTCGAAGGCTTCGCTCGGGCTCGCCGGACTCGTCACCACCGCCATCGTCTTCTCGGCCTGCCCGCCCAGCACCGACCGCGGCCGCGTCTGCCGAATGCCCAAACGAACCGACGCTGGCGTGACCGACATCACCGAGCGCGAGGTGCGCGCTCGAACCGGCACGGGCACCAACGCCACGCGCGACTTTCTGGCCTTCGGCTCGCTCGACTGCGACAGCCTGTTGTGTGTCCGCGACGCGACGTTCGTCTCGGACGCAGGCGAAGACTCGGCGGCCGAGGGGTACTGCTCGAACCCCTGCGACCCCGGCGCGGCATGCCCGAGCTTCGACCCGCGGCTCGACGAGCGCGGAGACACCCGCCTCAACTGCCGTGCCCTGCTCCTCGACGAGCAGACCCTCGAGGCGATTCGCCAGGACCTCACCGCCAGCGCCCTCATCAACAACGTCCGCACGCCCTACTTCTGTGCCCGCGGCTCGGCGCCCGACGCCGGCATGTAGGCGCATGAAGGTTCGCTGACCTCCATCGGGCGTTTGACCGTCCTCCGGTCGCCCGACGTCGCTGGAACAGGCCTCGCAGTAGATCGTTGTGGCTGCTGGTTCGTAGAACCGGGGCGGCCTCGCGGTGTCTTTGCGCTGTCCTCGACGGATTTCGGAGGTTTCCATGAACAGAACCGGCATTTTCCTTGGCGCAGCAGGCCTGCTCGCCCTCGTCGCGCTCGTGGTCGGCTTGCCTCGTCCCACGGGCTCCCCGCCCACGCCCGTGGCTTCTCCGCCGCCGGTCGTCACCGCGCCCCCGCCCGCGAGCGCGTCGAACGGCAGCCTCACCCTCACCACGCGCCTGTCGCACCCGCTGGTGGCCGTGGGGACGACCGACGTCTTCCTCACCGCTGACGTCAAGGGCCTCGAGGTGCCCGGGCGGGTGCGCGCGCCCGTCAACCTGGCGCTCGTCATCGATCGGTCCGGCTCGATGAGCGGCTTCAAGCTCGACCAGGCCAAGCAGGCGGCCCGTCACCTCGTGAGCGCGCTGCGGCCCGACGACCGACTCACCATCGTGCACTACGGCAGCGACGTGAAGGCGCTCGAGGGCCTGTACGCGACGGCCGAGAACCGCTCGCGGCTGCTCACCTACATCGACGGCATCTGGGATGACGGCGGCACCAACATCGGCGCCGGCCTCACCACGGCGAGGGATCTGTTGGAGCGCACGCGAGGCAGCTTCCAGGTCAACCGCGTCATCCTCATCAGCGACGGGCAGCCCACCGAGGGCGTCACCGACCAGGCGTCGTTGGTGAACATCGCCCGCAGCTTGCGTGCCTCGGGGCTGTCGGTCTCGAGCATCGGCGTCGGCGACGACTTCAACGAGCAGCTCATGGAGTCCCTCGCCGAGGTCGGCGCTGGCGCGTACGCCTACCTGCAGGACGCCTCGCAGCTGCAGCGCATCTTCCAGAAGGATCTCGACGCCGCCGGCACGCAGGTGGCCCGCAACGTGACGCTCACGGTGAAGGTCCCGACCGGCAGCCTCGTGCGCACCTTCGGGTACACGCCCATCGCTCGCGCGCAGCAGGGCACCGACGAGCTCGTCACCTTCGCGCTCCCCGACATCACGGCCGGTGGCAGCGAGCGCGTGGTGCTGCAGGTGCAGGTCCAGGGCGGGAGCGATGGCCAGGCGCTCGACGTGAGCGCGCTGACGCTCAACTACACCGACCTGCTCGCCAGCCAGCCGGTGACGACGAACGCGGTGGTGCGCGCGGCCGTCAGCAGCGACCTCGCCCAGGTGCAGGCCAAGCAGGACGGCGAGGCGCTCGTGCTCGCCGCCCGCGCGCAGGCCGGCGCCAACACCCAACAGGCCGTCGAGGCGCTCAAGCGCGGCGACCGCGGCGAGGCCCGCAAGCTCCTCGAGCTCAACAAGGGCCTCCTCGGGCTGTCGGGCCGCGCGGCGGGAGCGCCCTCGGTGGCCCAGGATCTCGTCGAGCAGGACGCCCTGATCGGTGGCCTCGAGGAAGCGAAGGACGAAGGCCAGGTCAACAGCTACTCGAAGGCCGCGCGCAAGAAGGCCCGCATGGACTTCGGCCTCCTCAACTCCACCTACTGAAACGCCCTCCTCCGAGCCCGCCCATGTCCTCCACCGCCGTCGTGCAGCTGCAGCAGCGTGAAGTCTTCGAGCGCAACGTCACCCGGTCGCTGCTGGCGGGCGCCGCGGCCGGCGTGGTGGCCTGGCTGACGGTGAAGGCCCACGTCCCGGTGCCGCTGTCGTTCCTGGCGCTGGCGGGCATGGCGCTGGCCTGCGTGCGCGGCGGCAAGCTCGACCGGCTGCTGCTCATGGGAGCCTCGGTGCTCCTCCCCGCCCTGCCCTGGCTCTTCGGCCTCACGCAGGGGTGGACGGTGGCGATGGCGGGCGCGGTCGCTGGGGCGCTGGTGGTGAAGGGCCGGCTGGCCGAGTATGGCGACGAGCACAGCGTGGGCTCGTCGCGGCCGGGCATCGGGCACTACGTGGCGACGGCCGGCGCGACGGCGGGGTTGTCGGTGGCGGGCCTCAAGGTGGCCGAGATCCTCTCGCTGCGGCTCCAGGACGTGCACACGCCGATGCTGCTCAACGCCGCCGTCAGCGGCACCATCATCGCGCTCTTCGCGGGGCTGGGCTCGCTCGCCTCGCACCTCGCGCTCAAGGCCGACCCGGTCGAGGCGCGCGGCGACGAGGTGCTCCCCACGCTCGACGGAGAGTTCGCCGACCAGCTCAGCCGCGCGATGGGGGTGTACCGGCAGTGTGGCCGCCAGCTCGCCGAGCTGCCCCGGGAGCCCGCGCGCGAAGAACTCGCCCGCACCGTCGGCAAGCTCACCAAGGACGCCATCGACCTGGCCGCCGAGTGGGCCGGCGTCGAGTCGCACCTGCACGACGACGCGCACCGCGATCTGCAGAAGGAGATCGAGGAGCTCACGGCGTCAGCGAAGAAGGCGCGCGACGCCGTGGCGAAGAAGCAGCTCGAGGTCGCCGCCGAGTCGCTGAAGGAAGAGCTGGAGCGCCTGGGCGAGATGCGGCTCAAGCGCGAGCGGGTGCTCGCCAAGCTCAAGTCCCAGGTGGCGCTGCTCGAGCGCGCGCGGGTCGCGCTCATTGGCATGCGCAGCTCGCACGCCACCGTGCGCGCCGCCGAGATGTCAGCCGTGGCGCGCAAGCTGAACGCGCTCGCCACCGCGCAGGCGGACGAAGCACGGCTCGCCCACGCCGTGGCCACCAACGCCGAGATCGCCGCGCTCGAGACGCAGAAGGCCGACGCCGCGATCGCCCGTGACGTGTCGCAGGCGAAGGAGCCGGCCGTCGCCGAGCCGATGCCCGCCGTGGTGCCCGTGTCGTCCGAAGCGGCGACGACCGAGATCGTTCCGGCGCCCGACAAGCTCAACGTACACTGACGCGGCCCGCTTCGGGCCGGGCCGCCCAGATCAGAGCCTCCTCCGCGAACCGACGAGACGACGCTCCGAGAGTTCACGACCGGCTTGTGAGTCGGGGCCATTCCCAGGCGGGAGCACCCGTCGCACGCCGAGGTTTCGAGCCTCGCTCGGACGACCTCGGCCAGGTGCCGCGCGGAGCCTCAGCGCCAGGCGATGCGCACGATGCGGCCGTCTGCGAAGCTCGCTCCGACCGTGCCCGCTGCGAGCACGTACAAAGCGCCCTCGTGCGCGGTGATCGCGACCGGAAACGGGAGCGACTCGGCAACCGTCTCGGCCTGCGTGCTCTCGTGCGAGACACACCGCACCCGGCCGTTGGCCGCGGCGCTCGTGCCGGGCTCGGTCCAGCAGGCGCGTGTCGCCTCGATGGCGAAGTCGGTGACGCCCTGTGCGTTCGTCCCAACCACCTCGAGGAGCCCATTGCTGAGCGTCTGGCGCACCACCGTCGAAGGCGCGGCATCGCGCGCGAAGAAGAGGAACCGCTCGTCTCCCTTCATCGTCTGGAAGCCGCTCCCCGAGCGCCGGTCTTCACGCGCGCCACGCCCGTCGAGGCCGATCGACTGCATGACGGCCTGCAACCCCGAGATGTCGACGCCGACCCAGTTGAGCCGTGTGCCCGCGACCGTCATCGCAAAGGGCGTTCCATTCGAGTTGATGAGCGTCGAGGTCACGCCACCAAACGGGGTCTTGAGAATGGCGCTGCTCTCGGTCGTCCAGAAGGCGCTCGCCCCGTCGGTCGCCAGGTTCACCAGCTCGCTCTGCGCCGTGGCCACCATCGTCGGCGACCCACCGATGACGTACCGGCGCAGCACCGTCACGTCGGCCACCAGCACCGAGTCGGAGAGCGCCGCGAACGCGCTGGGCCGGGTCACCGAGGCGATCGTCTCGACACAGCCCGCGCCCCCACCGCAGCCCTCGACTGGCATGCGGAAGATGCCCGGCGTCACGCCGCTCTCGACCCAGACGAGCGAGGTGCCGACGATCGCGACGCCGCCCCGCCAGGGACGAAACCCGCGCACGGAGCGCGCGCCCAGGCGACTGCGGGCCTCGAGCAGCACGTCGACCTGGATCTGGCCCGTCAATGTTCCAGCGTCGACGGTGCCTGCGTCAGCGCGCTCGCTGGGTCCGCCGTCGCCCTCGCCACCATCGGGTCGCACGGGCATCAGCGGAGAGCACGCCGCGCCGACGGCCAACACCAGGACGAGCACTGCGCGCACGACTCACTCCTCGGGCACGATGTTCGAGATGCCCTCGAACGTCACCTGGGCTCCGGCCTTGAGGCCCTTCTTCGCGCAGGTGCCGCCAGCCACTTCGAGCACGTACGTCGCGGGGCCCGTCGAGGGGCGCGAGCTCAGCGTGCGCGGCTCGGCGTTCTCGATGAGGCTCACCACCTTCCCCTTCGCGTCGATGAAGAGCATGTCGAGCGGGATGAGGGTGTTGCGCATCCAGAACGAGAGCGGCTGCTCGCGGGTGAAGATGAACAACATGCCGGCGGTCTCGGGCAGCGCGTAGCGCCACATGAGCCCGCGCGTGCGCGAGTCGCGCGTCGCCGCGATCTCGACGTCGAACGAGACTCTTTTCCCCGACGCCGCGGCGACCGTCACCCGCCCGGCCGGCAACCGGGGCATGCGGTAGTCCTCTGCCGTGACGTCGGTCTGCCGTGACGGTGGAGGCGCGCTGGGAGCGGCGGGCGCGGGAGGCGGCGGCGGTGGTGGGGGTTTCGGCGGCTCACCCCGGCAGGCGCAGGCGAGCATCACGCCGAGCAGCAGGCCGCTCCTCGTCACCACCGCGGCGCTCACTTGATCGGCTTGTTCAGCAGGCGGCTGGCCAGATCGTTGCCGAGGCTCGACGACATGAGCTGCTCGACGACGCCCTCGAAGTCCGACCGCTGGGTGTCGGCGGAGTAGACGAACTTGATGCCCATGCCGGGCTCGTCACCCTCGATGGTGCTCCAGACGACCTCACCGAGCAGCTCGAAGGGATCGCTCCGCTGGGGCACGGTGAGCTTGAAGAGGAAGCGGGTGCCGATGGGCAGAGGCTTCTTCGTCTTGATGAAGGTGCCGCCCTTGCTGATGTTCTTCGTGTAGTCGGCGAAGAACGAGTTGAGCTTCTTGTAGTCGACCTTCAGCTCGATGGGCGCCCTGGGCGCCTGACGTCCCTCGATGCCTGGTTTCTGGTCTGCCGCCATGGCCGGTGACTATACGACCGGCTGATGGCGGAAGTCCTGCTCCGTGTCAGCGCGGTGATGACGAACCGGCTCTGGCGCGCCGCGTGGCTTGCGTTCGGAGCCATCATCGCAGGGTTGCTGGCCTTCCCGGTGTCGCGCATTCCCGGGTACGAGCTGTCGACGGGCGTCGGCCTCGTCCTCGCGTGCGCGGGCGGGGCCTTCGGCATCGCGTTCGGCCGACATGAAGCGACGCGGGTGGTGACGGCGCCGGGGTGGCAGGTGACGTGGGCGTGGCTGGGAGCCTGTGCCGTGCTCGGAGCGCCCATCGTCGCGACCGTCGTGCTCGCCATCGGGTCGACGCTCGCGACCTCGCCGTGCAGCCCGTTCGACCTCATTCATTTCGTCCCCGTCATCGTGTTGCCCTCCGTCGCGCTCGTCGCGGCGCTCGGGGTGTTCCTCGGGCTCATCATCAAGCGCGCGCGGCGCCTCGTGGGGGCCTGGCTCGGGGTGGTGCTGCTGAGCGCGGGGCACACCATCTGGCCGATCCTCACCGGGCCGCAGGTGTACGCCTACAACCACCTCGCGGGCTTCCTGCCGGGGCCGATCTACGACGAGGAGCTCGCGCTCCCGGCGGCGCTGCTGTGGTTCCGCCTGGGCACGCTCGTCCTCACGGCGCTGGTGCTGGTGGGCGCGGTGATGCGGCTGGGCGGCAAGACGCGCGCACGGCGGTGGGCGTTCGGCGCCTCGACCGCGGCGTTCGTCACCCTCGAGCTGCTCGGCCCCACGCTCGGGTTCCGCATGACGGACGCGGTGCTCGAAGCCAGGCTGGGGGGCAGAACCGAGACGGCCCACGTCGTGCTCCTGCACCCTCGCGGGCTGACGCCGAAGGAGGTCGCGCGCATCGCCGGCGATCTCGAGTTCCGCGCGGGGCAGATCTCGGCCTTCATCGGCGGCGCTCCCGAAGGCAAGGTGCGCGTGTGGTGGTACCGGTCGGCCGAGCAGAAGCAGGCCCTCGTCGGGGCCGCCGCCACGCAGTTCGCCAAGCCCTGGCGGCGCGAGATTCACGTGAACGATCTGGCGTTCCCGCACCCGGTGGTGAAGCACGAGCTCGCCCACGCGCTGCTTGGTCCGCTGGGGGCTGCGCCGTTCGGCGTCACCGCCCGGTGGCTCGGCCTGGTGCCGCACGTGGGCATCATCGAGGGCCTCGCGGTCGCGGCCGACAACCCGGTCGACGATCTGTCGCTCCAGCAGTGGGCCGCGGCGATGAAGCGCCAGCAGCTCCTGCCCGACGTGCGTGAGTCGCTCGGCCTCACCGGCTTCTACGCCCAGTCGGGAGCGCGCGCGTACACCACGGCCGGCGCGTTCTTGCGTTGGCTCGGTGACACGCGCGGCGCCGAACGCCTCAAGGCGCTCTACCGCAACGGTGACTTCGAGGGCGTGTACGGCGAGGGGCTCTCGACGTTGGCGACGGCCTGGGAGACCTCCCTCGACGAGGTGCCGCTCGAGCCGGAGGCGGTGAACCAGGCGTTCGCGCGCTTCCGCCGCGGCAGCCTGTTCGAGCGCCCCTGCGCCCGCGAGGTGGCCCGGCTGTCGGCTGAGGTGTCGGAGCGCTCATCAGACGATGCCCCCGCCGCGCTCGAGCTGTTGTCCCGGTGCAGCGCGCTCCAGCCGGAGGAGCCGGGGCACGTGCTCGCTCGCGCGGGCCTGCTGCGCCGGCTGGGGCGTGACGACGAGGCGCTGACGCTGCTCGATGGGCTGCTCGGCCGGCTGAGAGAGGCGCCTTCTCCCTTCGCGGACGCGGCGCTGGCCCGGGTCGAGCTCGCGCTGGCGGCCAACGACGTCGCGACCGCCCGCACGCTGCTGGATCGGATCATCGAGCTCAAGGTGTCACCAGCGATGGACCGCACTGCCCGAATCCGCCGCTTCGGTCTCGACGCCCCGAGCCCCGCCCGAGAGGCCATCGCGACCTTCTTCTCGAGCCGCCCCGAGGCCGTCCAGGTGCATGCACTCTCGACCGCGCTCGCCCAGAGCCCGGGGCAACCCGTGCTGGCCTACCTGTTGGGGCGAAGGCTTCACCAGCGCGAGGCGTTCGACGAGGCTCTCCCCCTGCTCGAGCTCGCCGCCCATGCCGAGCTGCCAGCGTCCGTCACGAAAGAGGCGCTGCGCCTCGCCATCGAAGCCGCGTTCGGGGCCAATCGCTGCGACGACGTGGGCCGGCTCGCCACCGAGGCCCAGGCGATCTCGACCGTCTTCGGAGCGCGGTCGCGTGACTGGGTCGAGCGCTGCGACGCGACGGGCCGCGGAATGCCCTGAAGGCTCGCGAAAGCCGGCCGACCCGGCTGCCGCTCGAGCGGACGCGGGGCCTTCCCCTCGGGAGGAGCTTCGTGGGTCCATGCAGCGCCCGGGACCGCAGGCGGACGATGGGCCCCGCGTGCACCGCCGCGACCTCGGGGTGCGCACCGGGAGCCAGGACGACTCGACGTGCCGGGCGTTCGCGGCTCCGACGGCGTCACGGCGTGACTTCAGCCAGCTCGACGATCAGGGCGCAGGCTCCCAGGCGAACAGCGCCTTGAAGGCCTCCATCAGCCGGGGCGTGGTGCGAGGCCCCAGGGAGTTCGTCTCTTCGTAGTGATCGCCTTCGGCCTGCTGCGCGTAGGGGCGCGTCGGGTGGAGCAGGTAGTCGTACTCCGGCACGATGTAGCCGAGCTCGTCGTTCGCGAGCCCGAGCACGACGGGCTTCTCTCCGCCGGCCTGGGCGTTGAGGTACGGCGGCGCCGGCGCCTTCGACAGATCGGGCGGGAGCGGGTTGTTCGCCGTCAAGAGCGGCCTGCCGAACGCGTAGCGCGCGTCGAAGCCGACGACGAGCTCGGGGAAGATCTCACCCGGCACGCCGATGAAGCGCACGCCGCCGAGCTGCACCTTGCTCACCTCGGTGAAGACGTGGGGAATGTTGTCGGCCGTCACGCCCTTCTGCCGATCGAAGTCGACGAGGTTGCGGCGGATGAGGTCGACCCCTGGCAGCGTCAGCAGGCGGAACGTCTCGTTGTCGATGGGCACCTTCAGCGACTGGGCGCCGAAGGCGACGTTCGGCGCCTTCTCTTCGGTGGCCGACGCGAGCCCTTCGAGCGCCGCGATCGCGATGATGTCGCCCACGGCCTTCGTCTTGGCGATGGTGCGATCACCCGGCACGTCACCGTCGACGCTGGTGGGCTTCGCGCCGAGGCTCGTCATGAGCCCGCCGACCGAGCCCGAGAAGTACACGCAGGTGCCTCCGAGGCCCGCGGCGACGAGCGAGCCGTCTTTCTTGAACACGCCCTTCTCGACGCCCTCGCGGGTGAAGTGAACGAAGTCTGAGCTGATGAGGTTGTTCACGTCGGAGAGCGTCTCGGGGTGGTTGCCCCACGCCACGAGCGAGCCGATGACGGCATCGCCGCGAGCCTCGGTGAACTTGAGCACGGTGATGGTGTCGTCGCTGATCCACGGGTCGCGCGTGTCTTCGATGACCTGCCGCGTCTTCTCGCCCAACGACACCTGGGCCGAGAACGCCTTCGCGGGCCGCGCCGACAGCAGCGCGTCACCGACCGCCTGGGCCGCGCCCTCGATGAACACGTCACGCAGCCATGCGTCGTCGACGCCCCGCTCGGGGATCAGGGCCTTGATCGGCCCCCACTGGCCCATGGTGTCGACGGACTCGTGGGTGTGCGTCGACGAGACGAGCACGTAGTCGGGCACGCCCATCGCGCGCTTGCCGACCCGCTCCCGAATGCGCTCCACGTCGTCGCGGAACAGCCCGACCGCGTCGACCGAGACGAGCGCGACCGAGACGTCGCCGTTCTCGAAGACCACCGCGCGCGCCCACACGTCGTCGAGCACGCCGAAGGCCGGGTTGGTGTTTCCGAAGCCCGCCATCCACAAACCCTGGAACTTGCCGTCACCCTCGGAGCCGTCTTCGTCGGGCCCTGCGTACCCGGCCGCGCCCGGGCACTTCTGGTCGCGCCCGCAGTCGAGGAAGAAGTCGGGCCTGCCGTCGCGCTCGGAGCCGTCGGCATCGGGAGCGACGTAGCCAGCGGCGCCCGGGCACTTGCGGTCTACGCCACAGTCTTCGGTGAAGGCGCCATCAACGAGCCCGCCGCAACGTTTCTGGCCGTCACTGCCGAGCGGCGCCTGTTCGTGGCACGTCGCTCCGGAGCGCTTGAGGAAGTCGGGGCGTGGTTGCTCGAAGCCACGCGGCGTCACCTTCACCGCGGCGATGCCCACCTTGAGCGTGCCGGCGTTGCCCTTCTCGCAGCCGGGGCCGTACGGGCAGAACCGCTCGGGCGGGGTGCCCGTGCCCATGGGCTTCTGGGGACAGGCGGAGCAGAGGACCACCAGCATCAGAGCGGGAGCACGCATGAGGGCGGGAGATAGTCCACCCGCGGGCGCGCGGGGCAGGCCCCTGACGGGCGACGTTGGCGAACGACCACCGGTCGCCGTCAGGCCCGCGCCCCCTTGTACCCGGCGGTAGGTGTGGAACGCTGAGGCTCATGCTCCGGTTGGCGGTGGCGCTCGCAGTGCTGGGAGTCGTCGGCTGTGCCGAACCCACCGCCGTGGTGCTCGACGTCGCGACCGACCTTCCCTGCGACCAGAGCGGCAGCCTCGGGCTCTGGATCACCACCGGCAGCGACATCGAGTCGGTGGCGTCGACGCCGATCCTCGAGCCGAAGTGTGTCGACGGAAAACTCGGGACCGCGCCCGTCGTGCCGCAGCGGGACAAGCAGGCCACGCTGACGGTGAAGATCGCGATGTCGCTGAGCGGGCCGGCCGACGTCGACTGCGTGCCCGAGCGGAACTACCGCGGCTGTATCGTGGCGCGGCGGCGCATCGCGTTCCTCCCGGGGAAGACGCTGCGCGTGCCGATCACCCTCTACCGGGACTGTCGTGACGTGCAGTGCTCGTTGGATGAGACGTGTGAGCGCCTGGGCCGCTGCGTGCGGAATCAGATCGATACGGGTGCGTGTCAGGCAGGCGAGTGCAGTCTGGGCGGAGGAGCGTCAGGCGGGAGCGCAGGCGGTGTCTCCGGTGGCAGCGCGGGTGGCGTCTCTGGTGGGAGCGCAGGTGGCGTGTCCGGTGGCAGCGCAGGTGGCGTGTCCGGTGGCAGCGCAGGTGGCGTCTCTGGTGGTAGCGCGGGTGGCGTGTCCGGTGGCAGCGCAGGTGGCGTCTCTGGCGGCAGCGCAGGTGGCGTCTCCGGCGGCAGCGCAGGTGGCGTCTCCGGCGGAAGTGCAGGTGGCGTCTCTGGTGGCAGCGCCGGTGGCAGCGCAGGTGGCGTCTCCGGCGGCAGTGCAGGTGGCGTCTCCGGCGGAAGTGCCGGGGGAAACTCAGGCGGAAGCGCCGGCGGAACGGCCGGAGGCACGTCGGGAGGCAGTGCAGGTGGATCGTCTGGCGGGAGTGCGGGCGGATTCGGAGGCGGCTTCTGCGGCGGGCCGGTGCAGGTGCCGTCTCCCTGCGTTGAGCTGGTCGGAGCGCTTCCGTGTCCCACTCAACCACTGCGGTACTGCGTGATTTCCAACGGGAACTGCATCGCCGCGCCCGCGAGCCAGTGTCAGACCATGACCTGCCGGTCCCGCTCTGACTGTGCCCCCAACCAGCGCTGCCTGTTCGGAATGAACGTGCTCGGTCAGCCCGGCGTGCGCACGGACTGCTCCGCCTCGGCTCCAGGACCGGGCCAACTCGAACTCTGCAACCCCGCAGTCGGATGCACCTCAGGCTCGTGCCAACTCTTCGACCCGGGCTTCGGAGATCTGTACTTCTGCAACACCGGTAGCCCAGCCGGAGGCGGTTCCGCCGGTGGCTTCGCGACAGGCGGCGGCATCGCGACAGGCGGCGGCATCGCGACAGGCGGTGGCTTCGCGACAGGCGGCGGCATCGCGACAGGCGGCGGCATCGCGACAGGCGGCGGCATCGCGACAGGCGGCGGCATCGCGACCGGCGGCGGCATCGCGACAGGCGGCGGCATCGCGACAGGCGGTGGCTTCGCGACCGGCGGTGGCATCGCGACAGGCGGCGGCATCGCGACAGGCGGTGGCATCGCGACAGGTGGCGGCTTCGCGACAGGCGGCGGCTTCGCGACGGGCGGTGGCTTCGCAACGGGCGGAGGCTCGGCGGCTGGTGGAGGGACCGCGGGGGTCGGCATTGCCTGTGGGAGTCAGACCTGCGCGCTCTGCTGCTACCAGGGCCCTGGCGTGTACTCGTGCGTGGGTATGCCGCAGCAGTGCCCCAACAACCTCGCGTTCGGGTGTCGGCGTGACAGCGACTGCCCCCAAAGGTTCGAGTGTAATCAGCCCTCGTCGCTGGTCCTCGCCGTGTGTGTCCCAGCCGGAACCGGGGGCACGAGAACCTGCAACAACTCGCCACCAGCGCAGCTGTGCGTTCTGCCCACGACGTGCACGCCCTCGGCCGCGCCGGTCGACGTGTCCCTCTGCCAATGACGACGCCGCTCCCCCTCACCGCTGCGTCCGCGCTGCCTGACGTCGGCACCCTCCTCGGAGGGAAGTACCAGCTGCTGCGCTTCGTGGCGGCCGGTGGCATGGGCGCCGTCTTCGAAGCCCAACACGTCAAGCTCGGCCGGCGCGTGGCGGTGAAGCTCCTGCTCCCCCAGCGCAAGAACGAAGGCCAGCTCGCCGCGCGCTTCTTGCGAGAGGCCCGCTCGCTCGCGCGGCTCAAGAATCGTCACGTCGCCCAGGTGCTCGACGTCGACGAGACGCCCGACGGCCTGCCGTACATGGTGCTCGAGTACCTCGAAGGCTCGGACCTCGCGCAGCAGCTCGGCCCGGCGTCGGCCATGCCCGTCGAGGAGCGGCTCGCGCACATTCGCAGCGTCTGCGAGGCGCTCGAGGAAGCGCACGCGCAGGGCATCATTCACCGCGACATCAAGCCCTCGAACCTCTTCCTCGCCTCCACGCCCGAGGGGCCGTGCCTCAAGCTGTTCGACTTCGGCATCGCGCACACCGAGGACGAACACGACGCACGGCTCACCCAGGGCGTCACGCTCGGAACCCCCGACTTCATGTCGCCCGAGCAGCTCACCGGCGCCTCGCTCAGCCCCGCCAGCGACGTCTGGTCGCTCGCCGTCACCACCTACCAATGGCTCACCGACGCGCTGCCCTTCGAGGGCCGCGACACCCGCGCGAAGACGACGGCCATTCTCACGTCGCCGCCGATTCCGCTCTCTCAGCGCGGCGGCACGTTTCCGCCGGGAGTGTGGCCCGTGCTCGAGGCGGCGCTCGAGAAGGAGCCCGCGCGCCGCACCCCTTCCGCCCGCGCGTTCTCCGATGCCCTGGGCCGGGTGCTGGCGGGACAGACCGACGTCGTCTCACGGCCACAGACCCCGGCCCCTCGGCCTGAACGCGCGTCGCGGCTGCCGTTGGCCCTTGGCGCACTCGCGCTGTGCCTCGCGGCGGTCCTGGTCGTCGCGACCCGCTCGGTCGAATCGACACCTGCCGCGACCGCCGCCCCACCTGCGCCAGCGCCCACGCCGGCGGCGCAAGCCCCTGCCGCGCCGCCTCCCACACCAGCGGCCCTCGAGCCCGTGCCAGAAGCGCCCACCGTCGAGACCCACGCGCCACCGCCTGAGGACACCGCGCCCCCCTCGCCAGCCCCGGCGCCGGCCACCCGCAAGGCCAGCAAGCGTCCCGTTCCGGCGCCGCCGCCCACGCCGGACCACCCCAAGTACCTCTGACATGATTCCGCTCCTCGTCGTGAGCCTGACGCTCGCCGCGCCCGCCAGGCCACCTCAGAAGAAGGCCCCACCCCCCACCCGGGAAGCGCAGCAGGCGCGCGACGCCGAAGAGACCGCCGCCCGCGCCGCCGAGGCGAAACGGGCCGGCGACGCCGCGATGGACGCCGGGCGCCCCGCTGACGCCCTGGTCTCGTACACCGAGGCCTTACGCCTGAAGGCCGACCCTGCGCTCTACTACAACCGCGCGCGCGCCCTCGAGGCGATGGGGCAGTACCCCGAGGCCCTCGAGCTGCTCGAGCGGTTTCAGCGGGACGCGCCGCCAGAGCTCCTCGCCCGCGTGCCACGGCTCGACGCGCTGCTCGGCGAGGTCGCCGCCCGCACCGGGCTCCTCACCGTCCGCACGACGCCACCCGGCGCCGAGGTTCGACTGTCAGGGCGGGTGCTCGGCCAGACACCGCTCACCCGGCGCCTCACGGCCGGCACCTTCGAGCTCGTGGTGTCGACGCCCGACACGTTCGAGGCCCAGCGCAGCCTCAAGCTCAACGGTGGCACGAAGGTCGAGTTCGACCTCGAGCTCCAATCGCGCGCCTCGCACGGCCTGCTGCTGGTGAAGAGCCCGACCGTCGGCGCGAAGGTGCTCGTCGACGAAGAGGCCAAAGGGAACGTGCCCGTCGAGGTCGCGCTCCTCGCCGGAGAGCACGTCGTGAAGCTGATGCTCGAGGGCTACCTGCCGTCGACCAACGCCGTCGTCATCAAGGCCGGCGCGCCGACGTCGATCGACGTGCCCCTGCTCGCCGAGCCGCGCTTCTACGAGCGCTGGTACTTCTGGACCCTGGTGGGCGTGGGCGTCGCGGGCATCACCGCCGGCATCCTGGCGGCGAGCATCGAGCGGCCAGTCGGGCCGGGCACGCTGGGCGGGCCCTTCGGCGCCGGCGCCACGTTCTGACCGCCGGACGCCCGACCAGCCTCTCCGTCACCGAATCGAGATCACGAGCCGATAGTCGAACTGTCCCGCCGGGTCGTTCGCCATCTGTGCGAAGGGTGCTGCTTCCACCTGCAGGTAGTACACGCCGCCGACGAGGCGACTCGCCCAGGGACTTACGGCGAGCTGCCCGGTGCCGTCGATGCGAGAGCAGGCGCCTCGCCCCGAGTCATCATCCCACCCGAGCGCGAGCCCAGCCGCGTCGGAGAGCGTCACGAACGTGTCGACGCCGTTCGACTCACAGGTCTCTGCGCCACCCTCGATGGCCTCGACGCGCAGTGAGCGGCCGGGTGGCACCGCGATCGAGAACACGTCGATGTCGAGGTTCTGGAGGTGGGCGCCCACCACCACCACGTTCGTCCCGCTCAGCGCAGTCGCCTGGCTGCGCAGCTCGTTCGGCTCGGCCTCGGACGCAGGCGAGGCGCTCCTCAGCGCGAGCAGGTACTCGGTGAAGGCGGTCGTCGCGGTCCGGCCGCGCACCTGGACGAAGAAGGTGCCCGCTGGGAGGAGCACCGTGACGGCTGAACAGCTCGCCACGCCCGAGTTGTCGTCGGCCCACAGGGTGGCGCCGGCAGAGTCGAGCACCGCCATCGACGTCTGAAGGGCACAGCCCGACGCGCTGGTGTCGAAGAGCTCGAGCTGGACGACCTGCGGGCTCGCTACGACGAGCCGCCACGTATCGACGTCGCCCGCGGTGATGGCGCCCCGCGCCCAGCCAGGGACGGCGACCACCGCCTGCGCCTGGGCCTCGGCGAGGGTGCCGTTGGGCTCCTGCTCGAGGCGCTCGATGCCGCACGCGGCGCTGCACCCGTCTCCGGCCACCGCGTTGCCGTCATCGCACCGCTCGCTGCCCTCGACGAAGCCGTTGCCGCAGACCTCGGCGAAGCGACACGTGGGCGTACACCCAGCCGCCCCGTCGCACGCCTCGAACCCTTCGACCGTCTGATTGCCGCAGCGCGACTCGAGCCGGGCCCGCAGCAGGTACGCGGGAATCGTCGTGTTCTGTCCAGCGTCCTCGACGCGCACGAAGTACGTCCCGGCCGGCAGCTGGCGGGCTGCCACGTCGGTCTTCGGGTCGATGGCCGCGCAGAGGCCTGGCCCTCCCCCCTGCTTCGTCAGCAGCACGGTCGTCCCGTTGGGCGCGAAGAGGGTCAACGTCGTGTCCATGTCGGCGCACGACGTGGGCCCGCTCGGGTCGAAGGTCTCGACGGCGAGATCCCCCGCGGCGGGTACGGTGATGGCGAAGAAGTCGAGGTCGGTCGGCGTGCCGATGCTGCCCTGGAACTGCACGAAGGGGGCGCGCGCCATGCCGGCCGTGGCCGCGGTGTTGTTGGGCTCGCTCTCGAGCACGCTCTCGGAGGCGCAGGTCGATGAGCACCCATCGTTCGCGAGCGTGTTGCCATCGTCGCACGTCTCTGGGCCGTCGACGAAGCCGTCACCACAGCTCGGGACACGGGTGCACTGGGCCGTGCACCCTGCCGCCCCGTCACATGCTTCGGCCCCCTCGACGAAGCCGTTGCCACAGCGCGACGTCTGCGTAATCCGCACCCGGTAGCCGGCGATGGTGGCATCGTCGAGGAACTCGTTGACCCGCAGGTAGTACGTCCCCGGCGGCAGCTGACGGACCGCCGCGTCGGCTGCACGCGTAGGGTCGAGCGCAGCACAGTTCCCCAGGCCACCCTGGTCGCGCGACGCGATCACCGTCGTGCCGTCGGCTGCGAAGAGGGTGATGACGGTGTCGATGCCAGTGCACGAGCCGGGGCCCGTGGCGTCGAACGTCTCGATGCGCAGGTCGGCGCGCCGCGTGAGCGTCAGGGCGAACACGTCGCGGTCGCCCGCAGGGGCGAGCGCGCCGGCCAACACCGCGTCGACGGCGAAGGGGCCGCTGGCCTGGCTTGGCGCTCCGTTGGGCTCTGCCTCGGCTCGCACCTCGAAGGCGCACGCGCCGTCACAGCCGTCACCCGGCATGGTGTTGCCGTCGTCACAGCGCTCGGCGCCGTCGACGAAGCCGTCGCCGCAGGTCGGCACCCGCTCGCAGGCCGGCGTGCACCCCGTCGGGGCATCACAAGCTTCGAAGGGCTCGAGGCGCGCGTTGCCGCACGTGGCGTCAGCCGTGATGACGAGGCGATACTCGGGGATCTGCCGGAACGCCGCGAAGGCTCTCACCTCGACGAGGTAGTCGCCGGGGGCGAGGCGGCGGAGCGCGGGCACGTCGCGGGCCGAGAGCCTGGAGCATCGATCGAGCCCCGAGTCGTCGTCTGAGGCCAGCGTCACCGTGCCCCCCGGGCCGTAGAGCGTCACCACGGTGTCGATGTTCCGGCAGCGGCCCGGCCCGGCCTCGTCGAAGGTCTCGAGGGTGAGCGACGTGGTGGCGGTGAGCCGAATGGTGAAGAGGTCGAGATCGTCAGCCTGTGGCCCGATGCTCGCCCGCACCGCGACCTCGACCGGAAAGGGCCCGTCGGCCTGCGCGGCGGTCCCGTTGGGCTCGGACTCGTCGAAGCGGTCGACACGGCAGGCGTCGCAGCCGTCGAAGCGCGTCTGGTTCATGTCGTCGCACGCCTCCTGACCCGCGGTGATGCCGTCTCCGCAGCGGGTGACGCATACGCTGGGCGCGCCCATGCAGGTGAAGCCGGCGGTGGTGCGGCAGGAAGCGTCGCAGCCGTCGGTGGCCACCAGGTTGCCGTCGTCGCACTGCTCGTTGCCGGTCAGCAGGCCATCTCCACAGCGAGGGGCGCACACGCTCGGGGTGCCGGTACAGACGAAGCCGGGCTCGGGCTCGCACCCCGCGGAGCACCCATCGCCCGGCGTCATGTTTCCGTCGTCGCAGCGCTCCAGCCCGCCCACCCGGCCGTCGCCGCAGACGGTGGCGCACACGCTGGGCGCCCCGCTGCAGGTGAAGCCCGGCTCGAGCTGACAGGCCGCGCACCCATCGCCGGTTGTTGCGTTCGCGTCGTCACAGGCCTCTGTGCCGGCGACGACGCCGTCGCCGCAGCCAGACTCGCAGCGGCTCGGCGAACCGGTGCAGGTGAAGCCCGGCTCGGCACGGCACGCGGGAGAGCAGCCATCCATCGCGGTCTGGTTGCCGTCGTCGCACCCCTCGGTCGCCGCCACCACGCCATCGCCACAGGCCGCCTGACATCTGCTGGGCTCACCCATGCAGGTGAAGCCGGCCTCGCGCTGACACGTCGCGGCGCAGCCATCACCGGCGACGAGATTGCCGTCGTCACACGTCTCGGGCGCGTTCACCCGCCCGTCTCCGCAGCCCGCCACGCAGACACTCGGAGCCCCGCCACACGAGAAGCCCGGCTCGACGGCACAGGACGCAGTGCACCCGTCGCCAGCGCCGGTGTTCGCATCGTCACAGCCCTCGGCGCCCGCCGTGATGCCGTCGCCGCAGCGGGTGGTGCACTGGCTGGGGGCTCCCGCGCAACTGAACCCCGCCTCGACGACGCAGGCGGCCGAGCACCCATCGCCGGTGGTGCGATTGCCGTCGTCGCAGGCCTCGTCCGCCGCCACCACACCATCGCCACAGGGCGTCACCGGGGTTGGCTGGACCTCGCAGCCGGCCGAGCAGCCGTCGCCGTCGTTCGTGTTTCCATCGTCACACGCTTCGGCGTCAGCGCGCACCCCGTCGCCGCAGACGGCCGGACCGCTCGCGGGGCACGCGAGGAGCACCAGGCACAGGGAACACAGGCCCCACCACCGACTCGTCGAAGAAGCAGGCATCGCGGCGCGCCTCACGGGTGGTTCAACGTGAAGGGCGGAGACACCCAGCGCTCGACGTCGGCGGGCGTTCCAGCGTCGCCCATGGCCTTGAGCACCGTCATCTGGATGCGGTACCGCCCGCTGGGCACCAGCGCCCGCCGCTTGTCGAAGGTCGCGAAGCCGTCCCACTGCACGCGCTGCCAGGCGGCCGCCGTGTAGTCCTTGCCGACGTACTCCATGAAGAAGAAGTTGCCCCACGGCTTGCCGGTGTCGGCGTCGATGGCGTCGAGCGAGAAGGTGCGCGAGAAGTGGTCGAGGTGCACCACCACCGTCGGGGTGTCGGTGCCCGCGAGCGTGAAGATCCCTCCGTCTGGCAGCGGGGTGAACGCCGGGCCGGGGCCCCGTGAGAGGTATGGCCCCGCATCGGGCGCGCCGATGACGCTCATCGTCTGGTAGTCGCCCGAGAGCCCGAGGTAGGGCACCCGCAGCACCGTCGCGCCCGCCGTGAAGACGAGCCAGCCGCCGTACAACCCGCGCTCGGGCAGCATCGGGTTCGGCGTGATGGTGGCCGACACCGTCTCGCTGCCGCCAGCGGGCACCGTGAACGTCGCGGCCGAGAACGTCGCCGAGGCTTGACCGGCTGCCGTCGCAGTCGGGGCGTACGAGTTGCCGATGATGCTCAGGGCCGGCGCGTGCGAGGTGGTGAAGACGAGCTCGACGGCCCCCCCGTTCGTCACCGTGAGCGTACGGGTGAAGCTCGCCTGGCCCTGGCTCTCGCCGAGGGCGAGCTTCGACGGCGTCACGCGCGCACGGGTCTGGGCGGCGACGTCGACGCGCGCGAGGCCAGCCCCCTGCCGCACCGTCGGCTCGAGGTTCTGGCTCGTTCCCGCGCGCACCGGGACGGCCGTGTTCCTCAGGAGATCGCCCAGCGCCGACGGCGTCAACGCGGGTTGCGCTTGCAGCAGGAGGGCCGAGACCCCGGCGAGGTACGCACCGGACATCGAGGTGCCCGAGATGGTCGTCCAGGAGCCCTGGTTGGTGAGCCACGTCGAGTAGATGCCACCGCCCGGCGTGAGGAGATCGGGCTTGAGGCTGAGCTCGGGTGAAGGCCCGAAGGAGCTGAAACCCGACACCTGCCCACCCGTGCTCCGAGGCGTGGTGATCGACGAGCCCCAGGTGAGCGAGACGCCCCCCGCGAGACGCCCGGTGATGGTCGCGCCGTCGGCCTGCGTCACCATCACGGCGGGAACCGTCACGCCCGCGACGTTGATCTGGAAGTTGCCGGTGGTGTTGTTCGTGAACACGACGGCCACGGCTCCGGCTGCCTGCGCGTTCTGCGCTTTCTGCGTGAACGAGCACGTGCCGCGGGGAATGAGGGCGACCTGGCCCGCGAGCGAGTTGCCCGCGAGCGGGTTGCAGGCGAGGGGGTTGCCCGAAGGCATGGCTGCGAATGGAAAGGTGCCGGTGAGGGGCGGGGCCGGGGCGGTGTCGCTCGGCTCGTAGCCGACCCGCAACGCATCGGGGCTGAGCGTGAACGCCGCGACGGCGGTGGCCGAATTGTCGACTGACGCCGCGCTGATGACGTCGTCGCCGACGCCGGGTGCGCTGCTCCCGTACAGGCCGCCGGAGCCATTGTTCCCCTGCGAGCTCGTGACGATCACGCCCAGTGAGCGCGCTGCCGACGCCGCGGCCGCGGTCGGGTACTGGGGCCAGCAGAACGGGTTCCCGAGTGAGATGTTGACCACGCGCGCACCATCGGTGACCGCCCGCTCGATGCCTGCGATCAGCAGGTCGTTCGTCGTCGAACCGCTGCAGCCGAACACCCGGTAGGAGCCGAGCGTCACGCCGGGCGCCACGCCGCGAACACGCCCGTTGGCCATGATCATTCCCGCGACGTGCGTGCCATGGCCGCGGCAGTCGTTGGGGATCGCGTCTGGCCTCGGCTGCGTGAGGGGGTTGTCGGAGTCGAAGCCATCGCCAACCAGGTCGTAGCCAAAGCCGACGCGGCACCCCGGGCCGAAGCACCCGCCGAGATCGGGGTTGGTGAAGTCGGTGCCGGTGTCGACGATGGCGACGCGAACACCGGCGCCGGTGAGGCCGAGCGTGTTCTGCGCCACGTCCACGCCGGTCTGCTGGAGCGCCGTGAAGAGCTCGGGCTGGGTCGTGCCTCCGAAGGGAGGCTGCACGGCGTCGGGTCCAGGAAGCTCGTCGGCGGACGTCTTGAGGACCGGGTAGACGCCCTTCACGCCGGGCAGGCGCCTGAGCTTCTCGAGCTGCTCGGACGAGGCCCACACCGAGACGCCGTTCCAGAGGTACGAGAACTCGAGCCTGACGTCGTGGTCGATCTCACCGTCTCGGAGCGCCGCTTTGAGGGTGCGATTCTGATCGCGCAGCCGGGAGTGCCACCCGCCGAGGGCCGCCGGCACCTCGTCGAGTTCGATGAGGTACTGATCTCGAGCCACGTTCGAGCCGAGCGGGGCCTCGAACCAGGGGGCCGGGTTCCGTTCCACCGAGCAGGCCGCCGTGAGCAGAGCGGCGCACCCCCACCAAGCGCGTTTCATCGCGATCTCCTGTCGAAGAGACAACCCAAGCGTGAGCCTGTCGCGACGGAGGGCGGCTGTCGAGCGTCAGTCGGTGGAAGTCGCACCCCGGAGGCGGCCAGCCCGTGAAGGGGGGCCGCGGCACCCGGCGAACGAACCTCACTCTTCTTCGTCGTCGTAGTCCGGCATCACCTGCTTCTTCGACGGCATCGGCGTGAGCTTCTCGGGGGTGAAGGTGACGCGGCGGAAGTAGCCCTCGCCCTCGGCCCTCACGGAGACCCCCTTCACGGCCGCCGCGGCCTTGAGCGCCCGCGCGCGATCGTCGGCAGACAGCGACATGACGGCGAAGAGGCGGCCGGTCTTCGCCGACTTCTCGGCGAGCGTGGCGAAGAGCTTCGTGAGCGCGGGGTCGTCCTTCACCTCGAGCGCGCGCTCGTCGGCGTCGTGGCCGCGGCGGCCCTTCGCCTCGGAGTGCCCGGCGTCCTTCCCGCTCTCGGCCTTCGGGGCGGCTCCGTTCGCCTTCATGGGCGGGGCCTTCGCGCTCGCCGCGCCCGCGGGAGGCGTCTGGGCGGCAGGCCTGGCGGGCGCCGAGGCCTTTGGGGCGGGCGGCTCCTTCTCGGGGCGGGGAGGCCTGGGCTCGGGGAACGCGTTGGCGCCGAGCGAGACCCAGCGCTTCTCGACCTGCGGCCGGTTGATGGCCTTGTTGACGAGGAACTGAATGCAGTCGAGCAGCCACGATCGTTTGCCCGGCGTGATGCCCGGCAGCTCGCCCCCGTCGAAGTGCACCGCGATGCCGATACCGCCGTCGGGCATGTCTTTGAGCTCGAGGCGCGCGGGGTACTCCATGTGCTTCAAGATGCCCTCGACGAGCGAGGTGACCTGCGCCTTGCGCTCGGGGCTGGCCGGCGTGCCGACCATCACGGCGACGACGTCGGTGGCGATGGCGGGCTCGCTCATTTCGCCTCCGCCTTCTTGCCACCGGGTGGAGGCTTCGGCGCGGCCTGCCCGGTGCGCTCGAGCCACTTTCGCAGCGCGAACTGCTGCGCGATGGACAGGAGGTTGTTGGTGAAGATGTAGAGCGCGAGGCCCGCCGGGTAGTTCATCATGATGGCGGTGAAGAAGATGGGCATCACCCAGGTGATGAGGAACGCCTGGCTCGGGTCGGTCATCATCTGCGGCTGCAGGCGCTGGGTGACGATCATCGTGACGCCCAGGGCGAGCGGCAGCAGGTACGTCGGATCCTTGTAGGTGAGGTCGCCCCACACGCCGAAGAACGGCTCGCCGTACAGCTCGTAGCTCGTGCGCAGGGTGGTGAAGAGCGCGGCCCAGATGGGCAGCTGCACGAGCAGCGGCAGACCGCCACCGAGCGGGTTCACCTTCGCCTCCTGGTACAGGCGCATCTGCTCGAGCTGCTGCTTCTCGCGATCGTCGGGGTACTTCGCCTTGATCTTCTCCATCTCGGGCTGGAGCTTCTTCATCTGCTCCGCCGAGACCATCGCCTTGTGGGTGAGCGGCAGCAGCGCCACCTTCACCATCACCGTCAGCAGGATGATGGCGAGGCCCCAGTTGCCGAACAGCCCGTGGAAGAAACGAAGGAAGAAGAGCAGGCCCTTGCAGATGACCGCCCACATGCCGAAGTCGACCGTGCCGTCGAGGCCCACCGACGCGCCCGGGCCCGCGGCCGAGGCCGTCGGCGAGAGCGTGCCCACGTTCTGCAGCATCTCGAGATCCTTCGGCCCGAGGTACGCGTCGAACTCCTTCGTCGCGACGGCGCCGGCGGCGAGCTCGACGGGCACGGCGATCTGCACGCGGCGCTCCGCCTTGCCGGCGTGCATGAGGCAGCGGCCCTCGGTGGCGCCACCCGACGGCCAGAGCGCGGTGAGGAAGTACTGCTGATCGATGGCCACCCAGGCCACCGAGCCCTTCTCTTCGAAGTCGCTCTTCTCGGTGCCGCCGCACGAGAGGAAGGTGCCCTCTTTCTCGCCGGGCATGTGGCGGCGCACGTCGTCGCCGGCCTTGCACAGCACCGAGGCCTGGTTGCCGATGCTGCCGAAGAGGCTGGGGGGCTCTTCTTCAGTGGGGTTCACCGCGCGAACGGCCTGCACCACGAGCTCACCCCTGGCCGCGGCCGGGCTGGTGTTCGTCACCGCCACCGCGAGGTGGACCTGGTACCCGCGCGGGTCGCGCTCCGAGCGCTTCATCGCAGGCGACAGCCCCAGCGCGTTCGGATCCCACGTGAACGTCTTCACCACCTTCCACGGGCCCTCGGCGCCCGTGAAGACGAGCTTGCCCGGGGCCTCTTCCGTCACCTCGTACCGGAGCGCGCCCGACAGCGGCTGCTCGCCGACGATGCTCACGCCGAGCTGCGGCGACTGGCCGGGCACGGGGTTGGCGAGATCCATCTGCTGGCCCGGCGGGAACTGCTTGCCCACGAGCCGCTGGTACCCCTCGGCGACGGTGAGGCGCTGCGTCTCGCGCTCACGGGTGCCGGTGAGCACCGCGTCGGTGAGGCCGGCACCCTGCGAGGTGAAGACCATCTTCATCGACGGGCGCACCAGCTCGAGCGTGCGCAGCGGCACCTCGGCCGGCGGCGCCACCACCTGGGCGAGCCCGCCGTCTTCGAGCGCGACCGGCGCCGGCACGGGGGCGGGCGCGGCGGCCACGGCCACGCCGGCGTCGTCCACCATGCCGCCATCGACGAGCGCGATGCCGCCGTCGAGCGCGGCGAGGCGGGCGCGCTCCTTCTCGGCCTCGGGGCCCCAGATGAAGATCTGGAACACCATGGTGAGGCCCAGCATCAGGGCGACGGCGAGGTAGAGGCGTTTCTGCGTGTCCATGGCTTAACTTTCGCGGTGCGGCGCGGCGTCAGGCAGGTCGGTCGAGAGCCGCCGGGCGAGCAGTGGGTCGAGCGGAGAGACGTACGACGCCGCATCGATTCCATCTCGCGGCGGGACCGGGTCGAGTCCGCCCGGGTTGAACGGGTGGCACCGCGACAGCCGCCGCGCGGCCAGCCAGAGCCCCTTGAAGGGCCCGTGCACGGTGATGGCCCCCATCGCGTAGACGCTGCACGAGGGGTGGAAGCGGCACATCGGCGGCAGGAGCGGCGAGAGGAACGCCTTGTAGAGGCGAATCGGCCCCAGGAGCAGCCGCGCGAGGACGCCCGGGCCGCGACGCGGAGAGCTGGGGAGCGCCGCGCTCACGGAGGCGGGAACCTCTTCTTGAGTTCACTGGTGACGCGCTCGAACGCGCGCACGAAGGCAGGCCATTCGGCCGTCGCGGCGCTGTTCCTCGCGATGAGCACCATGTCGAGTCCCTTCGGCAGCTCGTGACGGCGGGTGCGGACCAGCTGACGCAGGCGTCGGCGAACCCGGTTGCGCACGACGGCATTCCCCACCTTGCTCGAGACGGTGAAGCCGATGCGCGTCTCGGGAGCCCCCGTCGCCCGCCGTTTGACCAGCGCGAGCACACAGTCTGCCGACACCTTGTGGCCGGTGTCCTGAACGGTGAGGAAGTCGCGGCGCGACAACAGCCGCGCCGACTTCGGGAAGGCGAAGGCGCGGGCGTTCGCCACCGATGAGCGCCTTACTTGTCGTACGCGCGCACGACGAGGCGCTTGCGGCCCTTCGCGCGGCGGCGCTTCAGCACGGCGCGGCCCGCCTTGGTGGCGTTGCGCTTGCGGAAACCGTGCGACCGGTTCCGCTTGACCTTCGAGGGCTGGTACGTCGGGACTCGCTTGGCCACGGGGTGGCTCCTTCTCTTCGTCGACGGGAGGGCCGGCCGGTCAGCATCGCTGCTGCCCTTTACGGAACCCCACGTTCTTGTTGGGAGACCTCGCGGGACTCGCGAGGCGGCGCGCCCGTCTATGCCTACCCTTCGCCCTTCGTCAAACAGGAAGTGCCTGAAGGGGCGATCACGGACCTCGACGGTGAGGCCACGGACGCGGCAGCCCACTCACGTCGAGGGCGTGAAGACGAAGGGAAACGCGACGGCTACCTCGTCTTCGGGGGTGAAGGGCAGCACCCAGTTCTTCGCCAGCGAGGCGATGCAGCCGGCCACCTCGGGATCCTGCAGCGAGCCCTCGGAGAGATCGAGCGCCGACACGCGGCCCCGCGGCGTGATGGTGAACTTCACCACGAGGCGCCCCGACAGCTGGTGGTTGCGCTTGAGCACCCGCTCGTAACACGACTGAATCGCGCCCCGACGCGACCGCATCCACTTCCCGAGCTCGTCGGAGGGGATGTCGGACGTCTCGACCGAGACCGGCTCCTCGCGCACGCGGCCGGTGACGGTGACATCGCTGCGCTCGACCAGCCCGACCTGCCGCGCGCCATCGGTGCCGATGGGGCCCACCGTCACCGCGCCGCCCGCGCCGTCACCCTTGCGGTCCGCCCGCAGCGCGTCGGCTGCGGTCGCCACCTGGAAGCCGTCGGCGTTGCGCATCGCGTCCGTGACGCTGCCGACCGACGAGGTGTCCTTCAGCAGATCGCCGACCAGCCCCTCGCCATCACCCTTCGCGCCGATGACGGCCAGCATGCCCAGGCGCGACAGCCTCTCCTTCATCACCTGGGCCGACGGCCGATCGCTCGGCTTCGGCGCCGCGGCCGCCACGGGCTTCGAGGCGGCGACCGGCTCGGTGAGCGTGGGCTTCGTCGCGGGCTGCGGCGTCACGGGCTTCTTCACCAGCGCCTCGAGCTTCGGCAGCGGCATGAGGACGGCGGCGAACCGATCGTGCTGGAGCTCGGCCAGTGACAGCTCGCGGTCGACCGGCGGGGGCTGCGCCATCACGTACCCGGCCGCCGCGAAGTGCGCCGCGAACACCACCGCGAGGATCGTCACGAACGAACGATCGAGCTGCGCGACGACGCCACGCGCGCCTTTGGGCAGCGCCATCGGCGGCGGGGCCGGAGGCGGCGTCACCAGCTGGAACAGCACCGTTACGTCCTGCAGCTTCACGCGGCCCTTGGCGCCCGGCGACAGCGGCACGGCGCGGGGCTGCTCCGACAGGGGCCGCTCGGTGCCACCGAGCTGAATCCGGCCCTCGAGCGAAGGTTCGGCCACGAGCTGCGCGCCCGTCTTCGTCACCTCGAACACCGTGGTGCGCCCGCTCGACTCGCTCATCGGGACACAGAAGGTGGCCTTCGGGTCGCTCCCCACCGTCACCCGGGCCTTCTTGCCCGGCGGCAGCGTGCGGTCCTCGATGATGCGGCCCTGGTGGATGATGGCGATGCGAAGGGCCTGCGGAGCGGAAGCGTTCATACCGGCCCCCGACAGCCACGCCTCAGAACGGGTTCCGGCCCCCGTCGCGCATGGGGTGTGCCTTTCGCCCACCGTCCGCGATAAAGAGCCGTCGCTTCGCCCGGTTCCCATGCCCCGCTCGTCCTTCGAGATGACGTCTCGCGTCGCGCCCATCGTGCTGGCGTTCGCCCAGGCGCGCGGCCTCGACGCGAAGGCGCTGATGGAGAAGCACCAGCTCCCGGCCGACCTCGACTGGCGGCAGGCCGGAAAGCTCGAGCTGACGCTCCCCGCGCAGCGGCTCAAGGCCCTGCTCGACGACGTAGCCGACACGCTGCGGCTTCCCCACCTGGGGCTCGAGCTGGCGCGCGCGCTGCCCAAGGGCTCGTATGGCGTGGCCGAGTTCCTCATGCGCTCGGCCGCCACCGTGCGGGGGGCCTGCGAGAACCTGGTGCGCTTCAACTCGCTGCTGGCGCCGCACCAGACGTTCCGCTTCGAGGAGACCGAGCGCGAGGCCCAGGTGCACCACGGCATCGTCGGCAGCCCCGACGCCATGTCGGTGCACCACCACGAGTACACGACGCTGGTGCTCGTCACGACCTTCCTCAGCATGGTCGACGAGGGCTCGGTGAACCGCGTGTGGTTCGCCCACCCGAAAGTGACCGACCTCGCCCCGCTCGCCGAGGCCTTCGGGACCGCCCAGCTCTCGTTCGACGCCGAGCTCAACGGCTTCTCGTTCGACCGGCGCTTCCTCGACATGCCGGTGAAGACGGGCGACGCCGCGCTCTACGCCTTCCTCGAGGAGCACGCGCTGGCGGCCCTCGCGTCGCGCCCGAAGAGCGACGATCTCATCGATCGCGTGCGCCAGAACATTCGCGACGCGCTCAAGGCCGGAGAGCCCAACATCGAGCGCATCGCCACCCGCCTCGCCCTGTCGGGCCGGACGCTCCAGCGCCGCCTGTCGGACATCGGCACCTCGTTCCAGGCTGTGCTCGACGACGTGCGCTTCGACCTCGCGCGCGCCTACCTGAAGGACGTGCGGCTCGACATCACCCAGGTCGCCTACCTGCTCGGCTACTCCGAGCTGCGCGCCTTCGACCGCGCCTTCAAGCGCTGGGCGAGCGTGACGCCGCGCGAGTGGCGCGAGCAGCGCCCTGACTGACAACCGTCTCCCATGTGACGGTTGGCGCTCGCACAAACCCACGTCATCACATTGTTTTCGCCTGGTGCTGGCGTGAGGTGTCCAATCCCATGTCGCGCCCGTCGTGAAGCTTTGGCGACAACTCCGGCACTGTGGGTTTCCAGATGCACTCCGACACCGACGAACTCGAGATTCCAAGGAAAGTCAGGGCCTTCGACGGGGCGCGGGTGCAGCGCGTCAAGCCCCTGGTGGACGAGCAGGGCGACTTCAGCGGTGAGCACCGGCTGGTGACGGTCGTTGGGAGCCGCGAGGTCGAGGTGCGGTACCTCGAGACGAGCGGCGAGTTCCAGGTGCTCGAAGCCGACGAGGCGCGGGAGCTGACGCGCAGCGAGCTGAAGGATCTGGCCAAGGCCCTCCTGCGGTACCAGCAGAGCGTGCCGTGGGACGACGGCGAGGCCGGCAAGGTGCTGCTGGGGCTGAACGAGGCCATCTTCCCCACGCGGCTCGACGGCTTTTCGCTCCGCTCGGTGAGCGATCTCGGCCGGGTGATTCTGGTGGCGGGTACGGCCGGCGGCGAGGCGGTCGACGTGGTGCTCGACGCGGTGACGGGTGAGCTGTCGCTGCTCCTCTCACGCGAGGGGCGGGGCACGAAGAAGCGCGCGCCCACCACTCAGGAAGCGCACGATCTGCATCGCGTGCTGCGGCCCCTCGTCGAGGGCCGGGCGGCCACGCGCAAGGTGCTGCTGCTGACGGTGGTGGTGGAAGCCGCGCGCCGCCGCGCCTCGCACTGACGAAAGACACGACCCGGCAGTCGCGCTAGACCGCCCGGCGCTCCTGCGGTGCCGAGGTGGCCGAAGCCTCCACAGCCAAGGGAGCGCGAAAGGCGAAGGCCGTCTCCGTGCGCTCGATTTCAGTCTTCTTCCTCCTCTGGCTCGCGCTGGCGGGCTGCCCGGGCGAAAGGCCCCCCTGCAACGCGTCGACGTGCGAGGGGTGCTGCACGCAGACGGGCGAGTGCCTTGCGGGCAACGACAAGGCGGCGTGTGGGCGCGAGGGCCTGTTCTGCCGCACCTGCGACGAGGCCGACACCTGCAGCAACGGCCGGTGCGATCTCGTTCGCCCCGACGCGGGCGCGTGCCCGAGCGGCTTTCACCGCTGCGGCGACACCTGCGCGTCGAACGACGACGTGGCCACCTGCGGCGCGCGCTGCTCGCCCTGCCCCGGCTCGACCAATGGCCGGGCGACGTGCACGAACCAGGCGTGCGGGCTGTCGTGCAACACCGGCTTCCACCCGTGCGGCACCGTTTGCGCCGACGACACCTCGGTGAACTCGTGCGGAGACCGCTGCGGCCCCTGCGCCGTGCCGGCCAACGCGACCTCGTCGTGCGCCAACCGGCAGTGCGACTTCTCGTGCGCCAACGGCTTTCACCGCTGCCAAGACGCGTGCGCCGACAGCGCCTCGCCCCAGACGTGCGGCGAGCGCTGCATGGTGTGCCCGGCGCCGCCCAACGGCAGCCCCAACTGCGTGGCGAGCACCACCGACGCCGGGGTGACGGTGCGCTCGTGCGACTTCGCCTGCAACGTGGGCTTCCACCGCTGCGGCAGCGCATGCCTGCCCGACGACTCGCCGAGCTCCTGCGGCTCCTTCTGCGTGCCCTGCCCCACCACGACGAACGGCGCTGCCACCTGCGTCTCGGGGCAGTGCGGGCTGTCGTGCAGCGCGGGCTTCAACCTCTGCGGCAACCGCTGCGTCCCCGAGACGTCGACCGCCGCGTGCGGCACCGCCTGCCAGGCCTGCGTCGCGCCCGATGGCGGGAGCCCCGTGTGCGCCTCGGGCCAGTGCGCCTTCACCTGTGCGAGCGGCTTCAACCCGTGCAACGGCGCCTGCGCGAGCGTGACCGACGTCACCGCGTGCGGTTCGAGCTGCACCCGATGCCCACCGGGCGTTCCGGGCTCCGTCCCCACCTGCGACGGGACGTCGTGCAGCACCACCTGCGCGAGCGGCAACACCCGCTGTGGCGGCGCCACCGGCAGCTGTGTCGGTGAAGGCATCGCCGCCGCGTGCGGCGCTGGCTGCTCGGTGTGCCCGGGCGGCTCGGGCGTTTCCCGGCCGACCTGCGCGGCCGGCGCCTGTGGAGCGACCTGCATCGACACCACCTGTGGCGCGGCCTGCGCGGACCGAAAGCGCGACGTGGCGAACTGCGGCGCGTGTGGCACCTCGTGCGCTGGCGGTGCGTGCGTCGATGGGCTGTGCCGCGCGGCGTGCACCTCGGGCGTGGTGTTCGCGGGCATCGCCGAGTCGCTCCCGCACCTCTTCTCGGCCAACACCGCGGCCCGGTTCTGGCTCGTCGACGCCACCCAGGACGCGCGGCTCGATCTCGTCGCCACCGCCGGCACCGCGCGGCTCGTCTTCGCCAACGAGGGCAACGCACGCTTCTCGGCCCCGACGAGCGCCGACGCGGGCACCACCCTGCTCCCCCTGGGCGTCGCCGACTTCACTCTCGACGGGCGGTCGGATCTCCTCGCGGGAGACGCGGTCGCGCTCTGGCTCGTCCCGCAGACGTCGGCCGGGTTCCAGGCGCCGACCCAGCTCTTCACCAACGGGCAGAACGGCATCACGCTCGCCGCGGACTTCTCGGGCGACGGCCGGCCCGATCTCGTGCGCGTGCCGCAGCTCGGCAACTTCAACGCCGACCTCTGGGTGAACCAGTCGGCCGACGGCGGCGCGCCCTTCACCCAGACGCGCAACGGCGCGCCCAACCTGCAGCAGGCCGAGCTCGCGCGGGCCGTCCAGCTGAACCAGGACGGCGGCGTCGACGTGGTGACGTACTTCGCGGGGCAGGTGCGCACCTTCCTGTCCACCGGCAGCACGACGTTCTCGATGGGCGCGGCCGTCGCGGCCACCCAGGCGGGCGTGGTGGGCCTGGCCACGGGCGACGTGACGCGCGACGGGCGCGCGGATCTGGTGACGGTGACGACGTCGGCCGTGTTCGTCTGGGCGGGAGACGGGCTCGGTGGCCTCGCCGCGCCGGCCCTGGTGAGCAACGCCGGCACCACGCTCGGCAGCGTCGACGTGGGCGACCTCGACCAGGACGGCTTCGCCGACATCGCGCTCGGCACCGGGCGCGGCCTCGAGGTGCTGTGGAGCACCGGAGCCGGCACCTTCACGAGCGCCGAGGTGTACGAGATCGACGGTTTCACTTCGGCTGCGCCGGCGTCGTCGCTCCAGCTCGCCGACGTGACAGGTGACGGCCGGCTCGACGCCGTCCTGTGGAGCTCGCAGGTGCGCCCCGTCTTCGCACGCAACGGCCTGACGGGCCGCGGCTTCGACCGCACCGTGAAGACTGCGCTCGCGGGGCCCGAGTTCGTCCAGGTGGGCCGCATCGACGGTGACGCGCGCGACGATCTGGTGGTGAGCCGGCGCGCGTCGATCGTCAGCATGCTGCCCATCTCCACGCAGAGCCGGGTGCTGCGCGCCAATGGCACTGGCGGCTTCACCGTCGGCCTGGAAGACGCGCTCACCCGCCCCGAGGCCCTGGTGGACTTCGATCAAGACGGCGCGGCCGACGTGCTGCGCCTCGAGTGCCCGGCCCCGGCCCTGCCCGATGGTGGCTTCAACCCGGCGCCGGTGCCGTGCTTCGCCCGCGTCGACTTCGCCTCGGCCAACCGGTTCAACGCGGCGTCGGTGTCGCTCGCGCTCGACGACGTGGCCGCCGAGGTGGTGCTCCGCGTGGGCGACGTCGACGGCGACGGCCGGGTGGACGTCATCGCGCGCACGCGGGCGGGCTTCTGGCTCTTCCGCAACACGGCCGCGCGGCAGTTCGGGCCAGGGCAGCTCACGCCGTTCCTCCCGGTGGTGGCCGACGTGGCGGTGACGGACGTCGATCGCGACGGGCGGGCCGATCTCGTGGTGCTGGTGGGCGCGAGCGCGCCGCGGGCGGTCTTCGTGCTGCTCGGGCGGGCGACGGGCTTCGCGCTCGCGCCCAGGCTCGGCGGCTTCGACTTCGACAGCGCGCTGGCCGCAGGCTTCGTCACCAACGACGGCTTCCCCGACGTGGCGGGCTCGACCGGCGCCTTCTTCACCGGCGATGGGACCGGCACGTTCGCGCGCACCGGAGACTGGAAGCCCGGCCCCACCTCCGCCGGCGTCTCGTTCATCGTCGACACCGACGGGGATGGGCGGGGTGAGGTGGTGAACCGGCAGTTCAACGCCACCGTGCTGGCCAACCCGGCGGTGCCGGCGCGGGGCTTCGCGGGCCGGGTCGAGCGCTTCGCCGACGTGACCGGTGACGGCGTGCCGGACTGGGTGCAGGTGACGCCGACCGACGTGCTGGTGGGCGTCGGCCGCTGCCGCTGACAGGCACCGACGCGCGGCTCACCCCTCGGCCGACTTCAAAGGGGGCCGTGCTGTCCGACCAGCCGGCCGACGCTTTCAGTTCGAGGCGTCGGCGCGAGCGGGGCCGGCTGCAACCTGCCCCGCGTCAGCTCGTCCTCGTGGCGTGCCACCGCCAGCCTGTCAGCGAATCGAGGTCGACGAATACCCGGCGAGCGCCTTCGTCAGAGGCGCGTCCATGCGTCTGCCCTGGCTCCTCGTGGTGGCGATGGCGTGCACTCCGGCCCCGGCGCTCGAGGCTGGGCGGCCCATCGCCTTCCTGGAGGTTCGCCCTCCACCAGACGCTGGCCGCCCGCCCGGCGTGTCACGTCCCGACGCGGCGGCGGGGGTGTGCGACGAGCACTTCAGCCATCGAACGCTGTGCCCGGAGCCCTGTGACGACGGCGACCCCTGCACCGAAGACACCTGCTCGGCGATGACCAGCTTCCACTGCTTGTCGACGCCCAGGTGTCCGGGCGCGATGTGCGTGAACGGCCAGTGCGTCACCGAGGTGTGCAGCCCGAGCCGCGAGGCCTTCGGCCCGTGCGCCTTCGAGGACGGCCAGGTGTGCACGGTGCTCCAGCCCGACGGAAGCAAGGCGTCGACGAGTCGACCCGGGCGCGCCCGCGCCGAGTGCGCCGACGACGAGGAGTGCACCCCAGAGGGGGTCTCGTGTCTGCCGGCGCCGGACCGCGCCCTGGTGGTGGAACCGCTCGATGCGGGGCACCTGCTCGGCGACGGAGGGCTGAGCGTGCCCGTCGCGGTCATGGGCGTTCGAAACGGGGCCGATACGGCGTTCCAGCTTCGGCTCATGACGATGGCGCTCCAGCGGGCCGGCTGGCGCCCACCCACGCGGCTCACCTTCCCGGCGGGCTTCACGTGGACCCCCGGCTGGTCGTACGTCGTGACGCGCGAGGGCGCGGCCGTCAGAGACGTCGAGGCGCTCGCCCGCCCAGAGTGGTTGTGCGAGCTCTTCGAGTGCCAGGGCCCACGGCCGTTCCCGCGGCGGACGACGCCAGCGGGCGTGTGGACCCGACAGCGCGCGGCCGCTGAGCTCAAGCTCGGGCGCACGCAGCCGCGGTACGAGGCCAGCGGTGACTTCGTCGTGCACGTCTACACGGTCTTCGAGGGCGAGCCGCCCGCCTGGTCGCTCGGCGCAACCCTCGCGACGCTGGCCCCCGGCTGCGACCCCGCCGTCGACGCGCTGCGGACCCGGTGGAACCAGTGGGCGAACGAGTGGACCGACGGAGGCCTCTCGCTGGGCTTCTCGTTCGTCGATCACGGGGTCATTCGCCTGCCCGACGACGACGTGCTGCGACGCCTCGGGAAGCCCACCGTGCCCCGAGACGACTTCCGCAACTCAGAGGCGATCTTCGGTCTGGCCGCGCTTCAGCGCCCGAACCGGGGACCGAAGGAGCTGATCCTCGTCGCCTTCGTGGCGGCCGATGGAGACGGCGGCGGCGGCACGGCCAGCCCTGACCGGGGCATCGCGCTCGTCTCGGTGCCTCGCGACCGGAGCCGCTTCAGGGCTGGCGTGACGCTCCACGAGCTCGGGCACCTGTTCGGCGCGGTCGATCTGTACAGCAGCGCCTCTGCCACCGGGTGTGCTCCGAGCGCCGGGGACGAGTTCACGCCCGATCTCTACTGCTGGTCGAGCGGCATCTCGCGGCTCAACGCCCGCGAGCTGGGGTGGCTGCTGCCCGACGGCGGCCCGGCAGCGGCCGTCACGCGCACCTGTCAGAGCCCGACCTCGGGCTTCGGCTGCGACCCCGACTGAGCGCCGGCCTCAACGCCTGGCCTTGAGCCACTCCTGAATCGGCCGGTACTGCCGCTGTGAGTGGGCCTGGGCCTCGAGCGCCGCCACCACCATGCGCGCAGCCTCGAGGGTGGTGAAGTGCGGCACGCCCTTGAGCAGCGACTCCCGGCGAATCGAGAACGAGTCCGAGATCTCCTTCTTGCCGGCGGTGGTGTTGAACACGAGCGCCACTTCGCCCGCGTGCACCCGATCGACGATGTGCGGGCTGCCCTGGAGCACCTTGTTCACCTTGGTGCTCTCGATGCCCTTCTTCTGCAGGTAGTCGTGCGTGCCGCCGGTCGCGAGCAAGCCGAACCCGAGCGCGCGCAGGCGCCGGCAGAGATCGACCAGCCCCGGCTTGTCGTCGTCCTTCACCGAGACGAAGGCGTTGCCACCCTTCGGCAGCTTCGTGCCCGCGGCGAGCTGGGACTTGGCGAAGGCCGCGTCGAGCTTCACGTCGATGCCCATCACCTCGCCGGTGGACTTCATCTCGGGCCCGAGGATGACGTCGGTGTTCGAGAAGCGCGCGAAGGGGAAGACGGACTCCTTCACGGCGATCGACGGCACCTCGGGGTCGCGCGTCAGGCCCTGCGAGGCGAGCGAGCGGCCCACCATGCACAGCGAGGCGACGCGCGCGAGCGGCACGCCGGTCGCCTTCGAGATGAACGGCACCGTGCGCGAGGCGCGCGGGTTCACCTCGAGCACGTAGATGGCCTTGCCCTGCACGGCGAACTGCACGTTCATCAGGCCCACGACCTTCAGCTCGAGCGCGAGCGCGACGCTGATGTCCTTGAGGCGCTCGATGACGTCCTGCCCGAGCGAGTGTGGCGGCATGACGCACGCCGCGTCGCCCGAGTGCACGCCGGCCTCTTCGACGTGCTCGAGGATGCCGCCGACGATGGTGGCGCCGGTCGAGTCGCAGACGAGATCGAGGTCGACCTCGGTCGCGTTGCGCAGGAACCGATCGATGAGCACCGGGTGCTCGGGAGACGCCAGCACCGCCTCGCGCATGTACCGCTCGAGATCGCTCTGGTCGTGCACGACCTCCATCGCGCGGCCGCCCAGCACGTACGAGGGGCGCACCATGACGGGGTAGCCGATGACGCCCGCGACGCGGAAGGCCTCGTCGGGCGAGCGCGCGACGCCGTTCTCGGGCTGCTTGAGGCGCAGCTTCTCGACCAGCTTCGAGAAGCGCTCGCGGTCTTCGGCGATGTCGATGGCGTCGGGCGTCGTGCCGAGAATGGGCACGCCCGCGGCCTCGAGGGGCTTCGACAGCTTGAGCGGCGTCTGCCCGCCGAACTGCACGATGACGCCCAGGGGCTTCTCGCGGTGGATGATCTCGAGCACGTCCTCGAGGGTGAGCGGCTCGAAGTAGAGCCGGTCTGAGGTGTCGTAGTCGGTCGACACCGTCTCGGGGTTGCAGTTGACCATGATGGTCTCGTACCCCGCCTCGCGCAGCGCGAAGGCCGCGTGCACGCAGCAGTAGTCGAACTCGATGCCCTGGCCGATGCGAATGGGGCCGGACCCGAGAATGACGACCTTCTGGCGGTTCGTCGGCGGCGCCTCGTCCTCTTCTTCGTAGGTCGAGTAGAGGTACGGCGTGTACGCCTCGAACTCGGCGGCGCAGGTGTCGACGCGCTTGTAGACGGGCCGCAGGTTGCGCTTCCACCGCGCCTCCCGCACGGTGGCCTCGCTGACGCCAAAGGCCTTCGCGAGCTGGGCGTCGGAGAAGCCACGCGACTTGGCGCCCTTGAGCTCGGCGTCGGACACCTGGTCGAGCGAGCCCTTCGCCGACAGCGCGTTGTACTCGGTCACCAGGGCCTCGAGGTGCCGCAGGAACCAGGGGTCGATGGCGGTGAGCGCGAAGATCTGCTCCACCGTCCAGCCGCGCTGGAAGGCCTCGAAGAGCGCCCAGGGCCGGTCGGGCGTGGGCACCTTGAGCAGCTCGGTCAGCTCGGCCTCGGCGCGCTTGCCGGCCTCGGCCTTCGACGGGATCGCGAGGCGGCCCTGCTCGAGCGAGCGCACGGCCTTGAAGAACGACTCGCGGAAGGTGCGGCCGATGGCCATCACCTCGCCCACCGAGCGCATCATGGTGCCGAGCACCTTCGAGGCGCCCTGGAACTTCTCGAAGTTGAACTTGGGGATCTTGGTGACGACGTAGTCGATCGACGGCTCGAACGACGCGGGGGTGTCGCGCGTGATGTCGTTCTTGAGCTCGTCGAGCGTGTACCCGATGGCCAGCTTGGCGGCGATCTTCGCGATGGGGTACCCCGTGGCCTTCGACGCCAGCGCCGAGGAGCGCGAGACGCGCGGGTTCATCTCGATGACCACCATGCGGCCGGTCTTCGGGTCGACGCCGAACTGCACGTTCGAGCCGCCGGTGTCGACGCCGATCTCGCGCATGATGGCGATCGCCGCCGTGCGCATGCGCTGGTACTCCTTGTCGGTGAGCGTCTGCGCCGGCGCGACGGTGATGCTGTCGCCAGTGTGCACGCCCATGGGGTCGAAGTTCTCGATGCTGCAGATGATGACGACGTTGTCCTTTCGGTCGCGCACCACCTCGAGCTCGTATTCCTTCCAGCCGAGCACCGACTGATCGATCTGCACCTGCTTCACGGGGCTGGCGGCGAGACCGCCCTCGACGATCGTCTTGAACTGCTGCTCGTCGTACGCGATGCCACCGCCGGTGCCGCCGAGGGTGAAGGCCGGTCGGATGATGGCGGGAAAGCCGGTGTCCTTCACGATGGCCCAGGCCTCGTCCATCGTGTGGGCGATGCCTGCCTTCGGCACCTCGAGGCCGATGCGCTCCATGGCCTGTTTGAAGAGCTGCCGATCTTCCGCCTTGTTGATGCTCTCGAGCTGGGCGCCGATGAGGCGCACGCCGTTCTTCTCGAGCACGCCGGCCTCGGCGAGGGCCTTGGCGAGGTTGAGGGCCGTCTGGCCGCCCATGGTGGGCAGCACCGAGTCGGGGCGCTCCTGCTCGATGATGCGCGTCGCGGCTTCGACGGTGATGGGCTCGACGTAGGTCCGGTGGGCGAACTCCGGGTCCGTCATGATGGTGGCGGGGTTCGAGTTGAGGAGCACCACCTCGATGCCCTCTTCCTTGAGCGCCTTCACGGCCTGGGTGCCGGAGTAGTCGAACTCACAGGCCTGGCCGATGACGATGGGGCCGGAACCGATGAGGAGCACCTTCTTGATCTCGGGGCGACGCGGCATGGAGCGGCCCCTAGCCCAAAACCGGGCCGATTCGGGAGCGCCGAGTGTGTGACGGTTGGGGTGGGCGCCGGCCCTACCGGAGCGGCTGGCCGAACCGCGCCTGGTACCGGTCCGCGAGTTCCTTCGAGGCAGCGACGTTTCGGGTGCGGGTGTACGCCGCGGCGAGCCGAGACCAGACGTCACGGACGGAGTCGTCGAGCTCGAGCACCCGCACGTAGCGCTTGATGGCGCGCGGCCACTCGCTCAGCACCTCGTGCACGAGGCCCAGCACGTAGTGGGCCACCGTCAGCTCCGGGTCGGTCGAGAGGGCGGCGCCACACCGGATCTGCGCCAACGCGAGCTGCCCCTGCATGAAGGCCCGCTCGCACTCGAGCACCACTGGCCCGGCGGCCGTCGGCGCGTCTTCCCGAAGGCGCACCAGCGCCTGTGCGACGGGCGTGAAGCGGCGTTCACGAACCGCGGCCTCGGCCAGCCGAAAGGTCTCGACGAAAGGCCCCTCGCAGGGCGCGCTCTTCGAGGCGGTCGCGGCGCTCAGGCCCACCCAGCGCCGGGTCGTGCGCGCCCAGCCCGAGAAAGCCGCGGTGTCGGCCGCGTCGGCGAGGCGCGGCGCGACCTGCTCCACCATCGTCACGCAGGAGCCCGACTGCGCCACCTGGGCGAGGCGGAGCCACGCGTCTGCCGGCGTCGAGGGCTTCTCGCTGAAGTCCTGAAACGCCTTGAGGAGCGCGGGCCGACCCGTCTCGGGCTCCTTCGCAGCGAACGCCGCGCCGGCCAGTCGCAGCAAGGCCTCGCCCGAGGCGTTGGGCCCCTCGCTGGCGCGGCGACACGCAGGCAGCGCCGACCCCGGGTCCGTCTGGAGGTCGAGCACGCACGCCAGCTCGAGCGCCGCCGGATCGCCCGCCGGCAGCAGCGGCGCGAGGAGCTCCCGGGCCCGCGCGAGCTCTCCTGCCCGAAGCGCTCGCCGCACCTCGCCGAGCCCACCGACCGACGGCGCGAGCGAGTGCGCCGGGGCCCGCACGCTGCCTGGGCTCTTCCCCACAGCGTCGAGGGAGGCGCGCCACGACGCGAACTCCGAGGCGATGAAGAGGTCGGTCGGAGCCGCGTCCAGCGCGTCGCGAATGCGCGCAGCCGCCCGGGCGGGCTTCGGCCGCTGGTACTGGACTTCCGCGAGCGTCGTGAGGACGCGCAGGGTCTCGGGGTGAAAGCCGGCCTGCTGCTCGGTGTACATGGGGAAGAGGCAGCCGCTCTGGTGCCCATCGTGAGGTGCGCCGAGCGTGTGCGCCCACTCGTGCATGAGGAGCGTCACCTCCTTGTGTCGTCGACGCGCGCGGCTCAACGTCTCGCGCTCGTCGAGATCGAGCGCGGTGAAGGCCTGCTTGAAGGCTTCGGCCTCGGCGCGGTCGTCGATGGCGCGCATCACCGCGTGGCGCCCACCGAGGCGGGCCACGCCCAGCTTGTCGAGGCTCAGCTCGACGATCGTCAGCCCCGACACCCAGCCCATCACCAGGTCGACGTCGTCAGCAGGGTCGGCCACCTCGAGGGCGCTCAGTGAATCGACGAGCTCCTGGCCCGCGCGGTGCGACCACGGCCTCACCTCGACGAGCTCGAAGCGCACCCCCATCGCTGGCTCGGTGTATTCGTTGAGGCGGGCAAACTGGGACGAGATGGTCTCGTCTGGGCGCATCACCTGGCTCTGGTAGTCCTCGGCGACGCGCGCCCGCACGCGCAGCACGAGCGAGGTCACCTGCCCCGTCGCGGGCCGCTCGGCGGTCGCGGGCATGAGCGAACGAACGCGCTCCTGCTGCTGGGAGCGCGGGGTGACGGCACAGCCCAACACCAGCACGATAACGAACGGCTTTCGCACGAGACCACTCCAGGGTGCAGGTCGAGAGGACGACGGGCCGCGGGGAACGGGAAGAAACGGGAAGGGGCACCGAGCGTCAAGCGGGCACGCCACCGTCGGCACGGGCCACCGTCGAAGCCACAGCGGAGTGACGCCCACGGCTCTACGTCGATGAGCTCGAGCGACGGGTCGAGGCGATGCAGCTCGTCGGGATCCAGAGTCCTGGCGCCGCCGTCACGTGACGCCAGCGCCCGTGCTCGCGCAGACTGGCGCCACTCCGTGTCGACGCTCGATCTCATCTCCCTGGCTGCCCTCGAGGTCGCGTGCGACGAGGGCGTCACGCCGCACCTCGGCCGTCTCGAAGAAGCGGCGGGACGGACGACGGGCACCGAGCGCTTCGTCCTGGAGCGGGTGCTCGAGGCGCTGCGGATCCACCTGGCGCTGCTGCAACGCCGACCCGACGCGCTGTGGCCTTCGCTGTACGCGCACTGCGCCTTCGTCGACTCGCCCCGGGCCCGACGCTTCGACGTCTCGGCCCCGGGCCCCGACATGCCGATGTTCCAGCAGGTGGGCCGATGGCTCGACGAGCGCCGCGCGCTGCACCCCGACGGCCCCTGGCTCAAGGCGCTCACGCCGACGACCCCGTGGGGCGGCGCGCTCGAGGCCGAGCTGCGCGTCGCCGAGCCCGTCGCCGTCCGCCGGGTCGAGGCCGAGGCGACCCTCGTGTGGACGGGAGCGGGCCTGATGGCCTGGCACGTCGGCTCTGGGCGCCTCAGCCCCGCGCAGCCCCCGCCGACGCCACCGCGCGAGCACCTCACGACGCCCAGACAAGGCGGGCTGGTGCTGGCGCGAGAGGGTCAGTCCCGCTGGCTGCTCGACCCGAACTGGTCGGTGAGCAAGGTGGTGGTGTCAGACACCGGCACCGTGGCGGCGTGCATCGCGTGGGAAGACGAAGGGTTCACCGCCTTCGCGTTCGACCTCACCTCCGGTCATCAGCTGGCCGGCGAAGACGCGGGCGACCTCGAGGTGGCCCTCTCGCCGAACGGCCGCTTCCTCGCGTTCCGCGACTTCGCGGGCGTCACCATCGTGCGCGATCTCTCCGGAGGCGCGCGGCTGGGCATCGCGACCGGCAGGCCTGGGTCGTTGGCGATCAGCAACGACGGGCGCCGGCTCGCACAGGTGGAAGAGGGCGTGGTGCGCCAGTACCGGCCGCACCCGGGCCCGTGGCCCAGCCCGTTTCCACCCCACCCGCTCGAGACGGCCTTCACCCGTGATGGCTCGAAGCTGCTGGTGGGCCCGTTCATTCTCGACGGCGCAGAGGGAGGCGTGCTGCTCCGACATGGCTTCACCGCGCCGCAGTTCCTCGAGGGTGGCCCAGCGCCCTTCTCGACGCGGCTGACGCCCCAGCGGCTGTGCGTCAACGAGGGCTTCCGCGCGGCGGTGCTCGACTTCCAGAGCGAGCGCCTCCGGGTGATGGACGAACTGCGCGCGCTGGACCGCTCGACGGCCTGCTGGTCGGGCGACGGCCTCGTCTACGCGATGGCGCGACGGGGCGACGAGCGGCTGGTGCGCTTCGACGGGCAGGCCACGCAGCGCCTCGAGGCCCGCGGCCCCATCGAGGCCCTGGCGCTCGACGAGACCGGCTCGCGGCTCGCGTGTCTGCTGTCCGACGGCACCCTCTCACTCCAGCCGCAAGGAGCGCCGCTGCGCCAGGTGCCGGGTGGCCGCAGCGTGACGTTCCTCGCCAACGACACGGCCATCGCGGTGAGCGGCATCGGCTTCTCGGTGGTGCTCGGGTTCGATGGCCAGGAGCGCTTCCGCACCGAGCTGTCCTTCGACCCGACCGATGCGGGAGCGGCGAGGCTCGAGGTGCGCGCGGGCCTGCGGCCACCCTCGCGCGCCGAATCGCTGGAGGTGCGCGTCGACGACGGCCTCGTCGAAGCGGGTGGGGCCGTCTTCCCGGCCGACGCCTCGTCCCAACCGTGGCTCCGCTCGCCGCGCGGCACCCTGCTCGCCAAGGGAAACATGGTGTTGTCCTTCGAAGGAACCAATGGATGGCCAGCGCCAGAAAAATTCCGATGACATGGGTTGCGACGCCGAGCGCCTTCGGCCTAGTCGCTCGGTCACATGTCCATCGCGCTGTCCGACCCGACCTCCGCTCCGACCTACGCGCCCACCCGGTTCCAGCGTTTCCTCGAGTCGCTGCTCTTCGACCCGCGTGACGTCGTCTTCGTGCGGCTGTGGCTCAAGTCGTTGCTGCTCGTCGGCCCCGTCATCGGCGTGACGTACGCGTTCTTCTCGTGGTGGCTGGCGCCGCTCGTCTTCGCCTTCCAGGTCGCGTGGATGGCGCCTCCCGTCATCCTCATGCTGCACAACACGATGCACCGGCCCTTCTTCAAGAAGTGGCGCGTGATGGATCGCGTGGTGCCGTACACGATGAGCGCGCTGTTCGGCATTCCTACCGGGTACATGGAGCACCACGTGGCCATGCACCACATGGAGAACAACCTGCGCGCCGACCTGTCGTCGACGATGCGGTACCAGCGCGACAGCGTCCTCCACTGGCTGGCCTACACGGCGCGGTTCCTCTTCCTCATTCCGGTCGAGCTCTCGGCGTACCTGGTGAAGAAGGGCCGGGCCCCGCTCGCGATTCGCGCCATCGCGAGCGATCTCGTCCACCTGCTCGGCATGGCCGCGCTGTGCTTCGTGCACTGGGAAGCCACGGTGGTGTGCTTCATCGCGCCCTACCTCACCGTGCGGCTGGCGATGATGGCTGGCAACTGGGGCCAGCACGCCTTCATCGACCCGTCGCGACCCGGCGACAGCTACGTCAACAGCATCACCTGCATCAACACGGGCTTCAACGAGCGCTGCTTCAACGACGGGTACCACATCGGCCACCACGTGAAGCAGAACCGCCACTGGACCGAGATGCCCCAGGACTTCCTCGACAACCTCGAGCGCTACCGCAAAGAGGGCTGCATCGTCTTCCGAGGCGTCGACTTCTTCATGGTGTCGGTGCTGCTGTGGACGAAGCAGTACCGCTTCCTCGCCAGCCGCTTCGTGCGCCTGCCGGGCGACACCCGCACCGATGACGAGATCGTCGCCTTCCTCAAGTCGCGCACCCGGGCCATTCCCGAAGACGTGCCTGAGGGCGTGGTGACGAATGCCTGACGCCCTCGCCGTCTCCGAATTGGACGGCGCGCGCGTGAGCGGGCTTCAGGGCCTGTGGGACGAAGTGGAGCGCGTGCTGCTCCCGCCGGGCACCCGCTGGGGGCGCAGCCTCGACGCCTTCAACGACGTGCTGCGCGGCGGGTTCGGCACGCCCGACGAGGGCTTCGTGCTGCGCATCGTCGCCGCGGGGAAGCTGCGGGAGGCCCTGGGGCATGCCGAGACGGCGAGGTGGCTCGAGGGACGGCTCCCAGACGTGCACCCGGGCAATCGGCACGTCTTCGAGCAGCGCCTCGACGACGCACGGGCTGGCCGGGGTCGCACGCTGTTCGACGAGGTCCTGGAGATCATCGGCGAGCGCGCGGGCGATGGCGTGACGCTCGAGCTCGTCGAATGACGCGCCTGCTGGGCGGCGCCTCGACGCATCGGCCTGCCGCTGGTCGACCCAATTGCAACCGGAGAAGCGATGATGGCGCCCCCCGGCGCGCGGCGCAGCTCGGCGCACCGGCTGGGCCGCACGCTTGGTCGGTGATGCCTTGAGGATGGAGTTCGTCGACGGCCGAAGCTTCAGCCCGCGCCGAACGCGTCGATGCCGGTGATTGCCTTGCCGAGGATCAGCGTGTGGACCTCGTGCGTGCCCTCGTAGGTGTAGACGCTCTCGAGGTTCAGCATGTGGCGCACCGGCGGGTACTCGTCGCTGATGCCGTTGGCGCCGTAGATGCTGCGCGCGATTCGGGCGATC
>JANRKQ010000048.1:0-15886 GCA_033763395.1 Myxococcaceae bacterium | reverse complement strand
CGGCTCTGGCGGGGTGGGCCGGGCGTCGTGCGGTGGTGTCGGCGGTGGCTCGTCCGGCGGTGTCGCGGGTGGCTCGTCCGGCGGTGTCGCAGGTGGCTCCTCCGGTGGGGTCGCGGGTGGCGCCTCGGGAGGTGTCGCAGGCGGCTCGTCCGGGGGCGGCGTCCTCCCAATGCGGCCGCCTCCACCAGCCAACCTCACGGCCATTCCCGGCAACGGACAGGTGACGCTCACCTTCTCGGCATCGCCGGGCGCCGTGAGCTACCGCGCGTACTGGGCCACCACCGCCACGGTGTCGACCTCGAGCGCGAGCCTCGGCACGGTCATGAGCCCCGTGCTCCACCAGGGGCTGACCAACGGCGTCACCTTCTTCTACGTCGTCACCGCGGTGAACGCCGTCGGCGAGAGTAGCCCCTCAGCGGTGGCGCAGGCGACGCCGCTGGCCCTCCCGTCGACCACGACGCCCGAGGTGTTGTCCCGCCGGCCCGACCTCGACGCCACCAGCGTGCGCGTCGGCAGCCGGGTCGACGTGCGCTTCGACCGCGACCTCGACGGCACCACGGCGACGAGCGCGAACGTGCGCCTCGAGCTGCTGGACGGCGGGGCGGTGCCCGCCACCATCACCGCGGCCGGCCCGACGCTCGGCCTCATTCCCAGCGCGCCGCTCGCCTTCGAGACGACCTACCGCGTCTCGCTCGGGACCGGCCTGCGCAGCGCGGCTGGCGTGGCCCTGACGGGCGCCGACTCGTGGACGTTCACCACCGGCTCCAACCCTCCGGCGCACTCGGCCTCTCTCGGCAACCAGGCCATTCAGCTCACCTGGGCCTCAGTTCGGGACGCGACGCACTACGTGGTGACGCGTGTGCGGGGGACGAGCCGAACCACCTTCACCGTGACCGGCAACACCTTTCGTGACGACGGCCTGTTCAACGGCCTCGAGTACGCCCACTCGGTGCAGGCGGTGACCCCCTTCGGGCTGACGCCACCGTCGAGCGAGACGCGGCTCATGCCGACGCCAGCGCGCCCGGCCCCGCCCAACGCCACCTCGGTCTTCACTGGAGCGACCACCGCGCTCGTCTCGTGGAGCGAGGTCAGCAACGTGACGGGGTACTCCATCTACCGCGGCCCTGCCGCTGGCGGCCCCTACACCCTCGTTCGCAGCGCCTGGCCCTCGACGCTGTGGCTCGATACGGGGCGACCAACCGACGCGCCGGTGTCCTACGTCGTACAGGCCGAAGGGGTGGCCGGGCCGAGTGTCTTCTCGGCCGAGGCGGTCGACGTCACCCGCGGGGCCTCGCTCCCAGCGCCGGCGACGCTCACCGCCACCGCCGGCGACCGGTGGAACCGGCTGACCTGGAGCCCCGTGCCCGGCGCCGAAGGCTACGTGGTCTTCGGCGCCACCTGGCCCAATGGGTCGCTCTCGCGGCTGGCCTGGGTGACGGACCGCCAGTCGTTCGACCACCTCCTCGTGACGAACGGCGAGACGTACCGGTACTTCGTCGCCGCGAGCGCGGGCGGCTTTCTGGGAGACCTCGTCGAGGCGTTGGCGTCTCCGCTGCCGGGGCTGCGACCGGCGCCCGTGGTGATGCGGGCGCCAGACCCCTGGGTCAACCTGGTGACGCTCTCGAGCACCAACACCAGCGTTGGCACCGTTCAGTTCCTGCGCTCGCAGAGCCCCGACGGTGGCTTCGTGCCCGTCTCGTCCACTCCCACCGTCGATGGCGGAGAGCTCTGGTTCTACGCGGCCCGGGTGGTGTCGGGCAGCGAGGTGAGCGACCTGTCGAACGTGGTGCCGGGCGTCGCCGTGCCCGCGGGCGTGCCGGCGGCCCCGTCGAACGTGACGGCGTTGCCATCGAGCCAGGGCGCCGAGGTGAGCTGGTCAGCCGAGCCCCTCGCGACGTCGTACCGCGTGGGGCGCGCGCTCACGCCGGGCGGCCCGTACACCGACCTGTGCACGGCCAGTGACGGCTTCGACACCCGCTGCGCTCCGGCGTTGACCGACAACCAGCTCGTGTACCTCGCGGTGCGGGCGTTCAATGGGAACACCCCGGGGCCCTACAGCACCGACGTGGCGGTGCGGCCGACGAACCTCCCGCCGTCGCCAGGCCTTCCGCGCCCGACGGTCTCGGTCGACGAGGGCAACGGCCGGGTGAGCGTGTGGTGGAGCCAGGTGGCGGCGGCCACCGAGTACCGCGTGTTCCGCCGCACCCGCACGACGCCGTGGGTGCTGCTGCGCACGACGCCGCAGCTGGGCTTCGACGAGGCGGTGCCCAACGGGCTCGAGGTGCAATACGGCGTGCTGGCGGCGGCGCCGGGGTCGTCGAGCTTCAGCGTGATGACGACGAGCACCTTCGTGCGACCGACCGCGGCGAACCCCTTCTCGCCGACGGGCGTGGTGGTGACGCCGACCAACGGCGGCGCGAGCGTGCGCTGGACACCGGTGGCGGGCGTCACGTCGGTGCGGGTCTCGGCGAGCGTCTTCCCCGGGTCGGCGCCCGCGGGGCTCATCACGGCCTGCAACTCGGACGGGGTCGACCCCTGTCAGCTCACCCTCCCGAGCGGCACCACGTACGTCGTCGCGCTCCGGGCGATCGCCGCGGGCGGGTTGGGCAGCGCGTGGACGCAGGAGTTCAGCGTCACCCCGAACGTCAACGCCCCCGACGGTCCAGACCAGCCCAGCACCACGGCCGCCAACGGCGTCGTCACGTTCTCGGGCAGCCCGTTGACGGGCGCGACCTTCAGGCTCATTCGTCGCACCGAGCGCACACCCTTCGTGGAAATCGACACCTTCCCCCAGCCCTACTTCGACGACGCCATCGCCAACGGCGTGCGGGCCACCTGGCGGCTGCAGCAGTCGACGTCGCAGGGCACCAGCCCGTGGACCTTCGGCAGCAGCCCGGTCGCGACAAACCTCGCGCCGCTCGCGCCCATGGTGACGGCGGTGGTGGCAGGGCCCACGCGGCTCGGCCTGCAGTGGACGGCGGTGCCCGGCGCGACCAGCTACCAGGTGGCGAGCTCGCCCACGCCGCTGGGGCCTTTCACGCAGGTGGCGGTGCTCAGCGGAGACGAGGCGCTTCGGACGACGCTCTCGCTGTCGGACCAGATGCCGCGGTTTCTCGCGGTGCGCGCCTTCGCCTCGGGGTCGGTGCCAGGAACGCGGTCGACGGTGGTGTCGGGCGCTCTGGCCACCGGCGCGATGCCGATTCCGACCGAGACCGTGGCGGCCGGGAATCAAGCGGTCGAGGTGTCATGGTCCGCGGTCTCGGGCGCGACGGGCTACCTCGTCACCCGGCGGCTGGTGGGGAGCTACACCTGGCGGCCGGTCATCAGCCTGAGCGGCCTGCGCTACGTCGACCAGAACGTCGAGAACGGCGAGAGCTTCGTCTACGCGGTGCAGGCGGTCGGGCCGCAGGGGCCGGGCCCGTGGTCGCAGTCGGCGGTGGTGGCGGTGAGCGCGAGCCGGCCGCCGCTGGTGCGGGGCGTGACGGCGCGGCCGGGCAACGCCTCGGTGGTGGTGGAGTGGGCGCCGGTGCCCGGTGCGACGGGGTACGTGGTGCGCACCGACCCAGACCCGGCAGGCGGCTTCGCGTCGACGGTCTGCAGCCTCCAGTCGGCCGGGGAGTACGAGACGCGCTGCCGGATGTCCGGGCAGAACGGCGTGCCCGTGTCGGCGGTGGTGCTGGCTGCCTTCGGCTCGGACTTTGGCCCGGCCACGCCCACGCCGGTGATTTCGACGCCGGAGGCGGGGCGACCGGTGACGCCGAGCCTGAGCGTCACGGGCGCGGGCCCGGGCCGGCTGCAGCTCACCCTGGGAGCGGTGTCTGGCGCGACGGGCTACCGCATCTTCCGGCGCACCCAGACGACGCCCTACACGCTGGTGACGACGACACCGACGACGACGTGGGTCGACATGGGGCTCACCCCGGGCACGCGGTACTGGTACCTGGCCGAGGCCGAGAACGCGGTGGGCCCGGGAGCGCCGTCGCCGAGCACCTCGCAGCTGGCGCCGTGACGGCCGAGCGCTGAAAAGCCGGTAAGGTGCGCCGCATGTCCGAGCTGAAGCGACTGGCGGCAGGCCTCTTCGTGGTGGGGTTCCCCGGCACGGGCGTCGACGACGAGGTGAAGCGGCTCATCGACGACGGGGTGGCGGGCGTCATTCTGTTCAAGCGCAACGTGGGTACGGTGCGCGAGACGGCGGCGCTCGTGCACGCGCTGAAAGCCTACGCGGGGCGGCCGCTGGTGGCCTCGGTCGACCAGGAAGGGGGGCGCGTGGCGCGGCTTCGTGGAGCCCCCTTCACGGCGCTGCCGCCGATGCGCGACCTGGGCCGCACGCGGGACGCCGCGCTGCTGGAACGGGTGGGCCGGCTGCTGGCGTTCGAGACGCGGGCGGTGGGCTTCGACTGGGACTTCGCGCCGGTGTTGGACGTCGACACGAACCCGTTGAACCCGGTGATTGGAGACCGCTCCCTGCACCACGAGGCGGGTGAGGCCGCGCGGCTGGGGGTGGCGCTGGCGACGGGGCTCGAGGCGGGCGGCGTGGCGTCGTGCGCGAAGCACTTCCCCGGGCATGGCGACACGGCGAAGGACTCGCATCACGACCTGCCGACGTTGCCGCACGGGCTGGAGCGGCTGTCCCGCGTCGAGCTGGTCCCCTTCGGGGCGTATGCGAAGGCAAAGCTGGCGTCGGTGATGACGGCGCACGTGGTGTTCGACGCGGTGGACCCGGGCGTGCCGGCGACGATGAGCGCGAAGGCGATGGAGGGCCTCTTGAGGCGCGAGCTGGGGTTTGGCGGCGTCATCGTGTCCGACGACCTCGAGATGAAGGCCATCGCCGACCGCTACGCCATCGAGGCGGCGGCGGTGCAGAGCCTCTCGGCGGGGGTCGACTGTTTCCTGGTGTGCCATCGCGCGGCGGTGCAGCGAGCGGCCATCGAGGCGGTGGTGAAGGCGGTGGAGTCGGGCCGGGTGCCGGAGGCGCGGCTGCGCGAGGCGCACGGGCGGGTGGCCGCGCTGGTGCAGCGGTTCGTGCGGGGCCCGGAGGACCGGGTGTGCGAGCTGGGGAGTCCCGCGCACCGGGCGCTGGCGGCCGGGCTCGAGGTGGGCACGTTCGTGGGGAAGGACCCGACCGAGGCCGCGCTGCCGGCGTGATGCTGAGCTGACAAACTTCACAACCCGCTGTGCCACACAATGCGAAAGACACTCGGTCTGCTGGCTTCCTGAGCTGAGGGATTTTTACACAGACACGCAGTGCTACCGGCACAACGAACCAGTCCGCTGCCAGCCGCACGCCATCGTCACCGATGTCATCGGTAAGTCGGTGCTCACGCTCGATACCGTCGGGCGCATCTCGGGTGTGATGGAGTACGACCCCGGCGGACTCGTCAACCGCGCTACGTACTGGGACGACATGACGAACACACCCCACCAATGGTGTTGGTGGGTGGGCTATGGCATGAAGGTGGCCTCGGGCGGGTTGGCTCCGCTGCGGTCACAGCTTCGGGCGAGGATGCCGCGCGTGGACCAGTCGACCAACAGCTGCGTCGGCCAGTTCAAGCTCTCGGCCGCAGGCGTCTGGACGCAGGAGCCCAACAACCACTGGGAGTGCGGCCCCAAGTCTCACACCGTCATGCCGTGGGTCTCCATGGCTGACAATGACCTGGTTGCCCTCAAGTACTGCTCCTGGGACGGCGCTCCCGTCAACCCGCAGCCCCTCGGCATTTCTCTAGAGGGCTTCGAGTACCGGAAGTTCGAGGCCGGCGCGATGCCCTACATCGTTCCCCTCCGCTTCCCAGGCCAGTACTTTGACGAAGAGACCGAGTTCCATGAGAACTGGAATCGCTACTACGACCCGTCCACGGGCAGGTACCTCTCTCCTGAACCCCTCCTTCAAGAGCCGAAGTGGGTAGCGAGCGAGTTGCAGTCTGGTCACCAAGTCGCGACCTACTCGTATGCCCGTAACAACCCCGTTCGGTACATCGACCCGGATGGGCTAACGCCCAGTTTACACACACGAGCCTTAATTCTCATCGGACAGGGAAACCTTGCGGGCGCTGCGTCGTTACTGGCTTCCGGTGGGGCTTGGCGAGCCGCAGAGGCTGTTCAGCAGCTCAGCTGGGCATTCGACAAAGCTCAGCAAGTTGCAGGACCCTGTTTTCAGGTTGCACAGCGAATCAGCAACGCGTTTCAGGTGCTCGGTCGGAGTCCTGTTCACATGCAACTTCGTACCGGAGCCACGAACGGATATGGCGCATTGATTGCCCGCCAAACCCCAGAGGGTCGCTGGGTGCAGGTTTCGGATAACGGGTTGCATGCCGTGGTCGAGGTCAGTGGTCGATACTTCGACGCATTCACTGGGCCCCAGGGCCAAACCCTTGAGCAGTTCTGGGCAACAACTTCGAGCGCTTTGCCATCGCAATTTCCGCTGGTGCTCCGATGACAGAGCCGTCTGTTTTACCACTCCTTAGGGAATTCTCTGTCGCCTCACGCACCGGGGGCTTTGTGCCGTACGGTTGTGAAAAGAGCGTCGCGGTACTTGTGGGGATGATTTCTGGGGTCCATCACGGCCTCTGGCTTTGCGGGAGTCAAGATGAGGCTTGGAGTGAGTTCTCCTCTTGGCTCAGGCGGGTTGGTCACGCTCAAGGCACTGAGTCGCCACTCGATGCCTTGGTTCGACTCTCTCCCGACAAGCCGCTCCAAACAATCGCTGACTGGATTGATGCCTTTGAAAGACGCGAGAAATAGCGCGACTACTTGGAGCGTCCTCCACGCCGCAGTCAATTGCTGCGTCGAGATGGTGGGTGGGCCGGGCTTGGCGCTCGGCCACGTCGGTCACCGCACCTGACGGCGGCGCCGAAACCACCAGCCGGCCAGCGCCACCAGCGCGCCCCATTCCACCGAACCACACCCGCACCCGCTCTTCGTCGTCACCATCGCCGGCCCACCGCCCGCGCCGCTTTTCCCGTCGAGGGTGAACGAGCACTCGACCCACGCCGTCGCGTTCGCGCCGTCCTTCGCCCGCAGCCGCACCCGGTACTTCCCGTCTTCCATGAAGGCCACGCCGTCGAGCGGCACCCGCGTCGTCGCCGTCGCGCTCGCGGCCACCTCGGTGCGGAACACCGGCTGCGCCCACGCCGCGTCTTCGAACGTCGTCACCTGCACCTCGACGCGCACCTCGTCCTGCTCGAGGTCGTTCAGCGCCGGCACCTCGACGAACGTGGGCGCCTCGAGGAACACCTGGTCGGCGCAGCGGCCCGACGCGAAGGGCTCTCCGGGCACCGGCGCCATCGGCGGCTGGTTCTCCCGAATGCCGAAGGCCACCACGTTCGACGGCGCGCTCCGGGCGCCCCGCGCGTCGAGCGCCACCACCCGCGCGTGGTACCGCCCGCCCCAGTCCAGGTCCTGCCTCACCGTCCACATCGTCGTCGCGCCCGTCGCCGGCACCTGCGCGCTCAACACCACCACCTGCGTGAAGGCCGCGTCGCGCGACACCTCGAAGATGAAGGACACCGCCTCACCCTCGGGCTCGAGCGGCGTCACCACCTCGAGCGTCGGCCGCCGCACCAACACCGTGTCGCCGTCGGCCGGCTTCGAGAGGTACGGCGCCAACGGCGGCTCGTTCACCGTGTCGATGACGACCTGCCACGGGTCGCTCCACGGCGAGTAGCCGTTCGCCATCGTCCCGTCGAAGGCCCGCGCCCGCCACGTCACGCGCGCGTTCTCGGGCAGCGATGTCGCCGTGAAGGAGACCACGCCGAACACGCCTCCGTCCGGGTCGACCCCGCCGTCGACGCCCGACACCCGGCCCACCTGCGCCGGCGTACCCGCGTCGCCCACCACCAGCTCGAACTCGTAGACGAGCGTCTCGACGTCCACGTCCACCGACTCGCGCGCCGTGAACGTCGGCGTCGCCGTGCTCACCACCACGCCCGCGTCGGGAGACACCAGCCGCGGCGTCGACGGCGGCACGTTCGCCGCGCGCACCTCGAGCAGCACCGTCGCCGTGCGCGTGAACTCGGCGTCGGCCACCGTCACCGTCAGCGTGTAGGGGCTGCGCCGCGCGGCCACCTGCGAGGGCGTCCACGAGAGGGAGCCCGGCCCCGCCGCCGGGTTGAGCGAGCCGGCGCCCACCGTCGTCGACTGCGAGTCGCGCAGCTCCCACGAGGCCATCAACGCGTCGCCGTCGAGGTCGTTGAACGTGGCCGTCACCGTCACCAGCTGCCCCTCGTCAACCGGCACCGTCATCGGCGCCGCCGGCGTCGGCTGCCCTCCCACCGTCGTCGTCACGCCCGGAGGCCGGTTGCCCAATTCGACCGAGAGCCGGTACGGCCCCGCCGACTGCTGGTTCTGCCCCGTCCACCCGGTGTCGCCGAACGTCGTCACCGCCGCGCAGACCGTGCCCGCGCCCACGGGCCCGGTGTCGAGCCGCGCGTCTCGCGCCAGCGGCCCCGAGTCGTCGTCGTCGGACACCCGCGCACCGCCACGCCAGAAGGACACCACCGGGTCCACCCACGGGCTCTCGCGCGTGCCGCCGTCGGGCCAGGCGCCGAAGGTGCCCACCGCCGAGAGGAGGTAGCGGTCGTCGGCCTGCGCGCTCCAGCAGAAGAAGTCGACGTCGCCGTTGCGCGGCCCGATGGCGCCCGTCACCGTCACCGCCTGGCGAGGCGTCTGCCGCAGCGGCGAGACGTCGAGCATCGTGCCCGCGCCCGCGCTGTTGTTCGGCTCGTTGGGGTCCGCCGGCGCCAGCCCCACCGTCACGTCGCCCGCCTGCTGCGTCATGCCCGAGACAATCGTGTACGTCGGCCCCACCAGGTCGGCCCGCACGTAGTTCACGTCGTGCACGAGCAGCCGCACCGGGCCTGGAGGCATGCCCCGGTAGGACAGCTCTCCCACGTGCGCCGCCGGCGTCGTCTCGCTCGTGTCGTTGTGGTGCACCCGCGCGTCGGCCACCGACTCGAGCCGCCCGAAGACGCCGCCCAGGCCCGTGCCCGACACCAGCTTCAGGTCCACGCCTCCCAACACCTCGACCGCGATGTCCTGCCCGGTGAGCGCGTCGGCGTCGGCCAGCACCAGCTCGTCCGCGTCGGCCTGCACGTAGCCGTTCGCCGTCGGCGGCCGCGCGTCGAGCCAGCGGTCGCCGTAGTTCCCCGCCAGCGCCAGGCTCATGCGCGTGTCGAGCTTGTACGTGCCCGCCGGAACGCCCGTGAAGGTGTACGTGCCCGTGCCGTCGGTCAGCACAGTGCGCCCGCCGGGAGGTGCGTACGAGAAGCCCTTCGCCGTTCGGGCCCACAAGCGCACTTCCATGCCGGCAAGCGGAGCGCCTCCGCTCGTCACCCGGCCCGTCACCGACGCAGCCAGCGCCGGGAGCGCTCCGAGGAGCACCACCACCAGCCCTTGTCTCGTCAGTCGTTCCACGTTCACCCCGAGCGCTCTCGCCGAGCCTCGCACGCAGCCGCCTGCCTCGCCACCGACATTCCCCGACATCTCCAGCAGTTGCCGCGTGACGACGGGAAAAGTGTCAACCCTCGCTCCATTTCGTCGACAATTCGTCCACAGGTGCCGGCGCGACAATGGCCGGTGGAGGTCGTCCCCTCATGAGCTCGTACCGAATCGTTCGCGGAGACACGCTGTCGGGCATCGCCAAGCGCTACGGCACCTCGGTGTCGGCGCTGATGCAGGCGAACCCGAAGATTACGAACGCCAACCTCATCTACGCGGGCGACACGCTCAACATCCCCGGGCGCAGCGATGGCTACGGCCCCTCGCGCCCCAACGCCCCGCAGCAGGGCCCGTCGATTCGGCCGCAGCAGGGCCCCTCGCCCATCGACACGCCGCCCTCGGGCCGCTCGGACGACGCCTTCAACACCGCCCGCCAGTACCTCGGCTGGAACGCCGCCGACCTGAAGGTGTCGAACAACGCCGTCGGCCGCGCGATGCACGACTGGGTGCCCAACAACGTCAACTGCGCCAACTTCGTCTCGGGCGTGCTGCGCGCGTCGGGGCAGATCAGCGACCGCGAGCACCACAACGGCGTGTACGGCCTGATGAACAACCTCGACCGCAACCCGAACTTCCGCCGCGTCTCGCTCCAGGACGCGCGGCCGGGTGACGTGGTGTCGATGCGCACGCCCGGTGGCCAGCACGTCGTCATGTTCGCCGGCTGGAAGGACGGCCGGCCCCAGTTCATCGGCTCGAACAACGTCAACCGCGATGGCAGCCAGCGCGTCACCATCAGCGGCATGAACTACCCCATCATGGCGATTCACCAGTACCAGGGCTGAGGCGCCCGCGTTCGCTGGTAGGGTTTCTCCGTGTCCTTCGCGGCCCGGGAACTGACGCTGCTCCGAGACTTCGCGCGCAAGCGCCTGTCGAACCCGCACGGGCAGCAACTCGGCGCGTACCTCGAGGGCGTCGACGTCGACCGCGCGCTGGTCGACCGGCCGCTCGTGCCGTGGGACTTGAGCGTCGGCTTCGGCACCCCGCACTGGAGCTCGTTCTCCGACGAGCAGCGGCTGGCGCTCAACCACTGGACGTACGCGATGATGTACTTCCGCATCGGTGACGGAGAGCGCTTCGTCGTCGTCGCGAACACGGTGGTGGCCGACCTGCTCGAGGCGGCGGAGCCGGAGCTGTGCGGGCTCCTTCGCCTCGAGACGCACGAAGAGCTCGACCACCTCGCGGCCTTCGGCCGGCTGTTCCGCGCGGTACAGACGCGGCACGGCTTTCAGGCCGCCCGCATGCCGGTGAAGCCGCTGCGCCCGCTCTTCGTGTCCAGGCCCTTCGTGCGCTTCCTCGCCGCCACCTTCGGCGCCGACTTCGTCGTCACGTACTACTTCGGGCGCGGCCTGGTGAACCACATGGGCAAGGCCTTCGAGACGCGCGTGGCGGCCATGAGCGACGGAGACGCCGCGCTCACGAAGCTGTCGCTCCTCCACACCGTCGACGAGAACCGGCACATGGCGGTGTCGCGCATGATGGCTGCGTGCGCGTACGAGCTGCTCCACGCAAGACGGCGAGACGGTGCGCTCTACGAGGCGGCGAACCACCTCATGCAGCGCTCCATCGTCCGCTACACCTTCTCGGACCGCATCACGACGGGCCAGGAGCGCGCGATGTCCCACCGCATGGTGCCGCAGCTGGCCGCGCTCGCCCGAGTCGACCGCGAGGTGCTGCGCGCCACCGTCGATGCGCACTTCGACGGCGTCACCGGCATCGAGCGGGCGAAGAACGCCTTCATGCCGAAGTTCAACCAGCGGCTGTTCGAGCGCGCCTGCCTGTCGGTGGAGGACAAGCGCAGGTGGTTTCAGCTGCTGAACGACCTGCAGCGCAACCTGCGCTTCTTCCCCGAGGGGTGGCGACCGGGCGATGGGCTGGTGACGGAGCCCTTCGACGACGAGCTCACGGCGGAACCGGCTCGCAGTTGAGCGCGTCGGTGGTGCCCTGCCGCCGGAGCCACAGCGGGCCTTCGACCCGCTCATAGAATGCGCTCGGCGGCGCACCGCGCGTCTGCAGGAGCGCGGCCGGACTCAGGGCGAAGTCACACGACTCGAGCTTCGACAGCTCTGGCAGGAACGCATCGGTCCCCGCGCCCACCAGCACGGAACCGCCATCGGGGCCGAAGCGCAGCACGACGAACGGCGAAGGTGGAGCGAGGGACGCCGTGTGCTCGAGGGTGACGCAGGGGCCGCGGCTCCCGAGCTGATTGAAGGCGCGGAGCGAGACGATGGGCGTCGCCTCGAGCAGCACCGGGTACGCGAAGGCGGTGCACGTTGTCGGCCCGGTACAGCTGGTGCGGACCAGGAGGAACGACGACATCGGCCGTCCGCGGCACTCACGCCCTTCGAACGTCTCGAGGGCGTCGTTGAACCTCAGGCCGGGCACCACGATGGTGCCGAAGCTCCACGGGTGTGGCGGGCGCGGAAAGAAGAAGGCGCCGCGTACGTCGGGAACGTTTCCGTCGTGGCTGAGGCGCACGGGCTCGCTGCAGCGGCTCAGGGCTTCTCCGCGCTCCGCGTCGAGCGACACCGTCAGGGAGCCGTTGAAGGGCAACTCGAGCGCGAAGCCCTCGCTCTCGAACTGCGCCGCGGAGCCCCGCGCGAGCACGGCGCCCTGACAGCCAGGAAGGCTCCAGATGGAGACGGTCCACCCGGTCATCGAGATGCCTCGCAGCCGCACCTCCCGCTCCGGCGAAGGGTTTCGCGGCACCACCTGCGCCACCACCGGGGCTGGGAGCTCACCGCGCATTCGCAGCCGCGCGACCACCGTCACGGCGCTCGAGCACGCCGAGGCCTGCCCTTCGGCAGACACCGCCTCGGCCGAGAAGACGTTGTCTCCATGCACCAGCTCGACCGTCAGGCCCGCCCGCGCGGCGGCTGCTGGCCGGCGGAGGAGCTCAGGCCCGCCACACTCGGCCGACGCGAACACCCGCACGGTGGTGCCGGCTTCGGCGTCCACCACGAGGGAGACGGTTCGTTCACGGAGCGGCTCCGTGCGCGACGAGGGCGGCACTACGATGACGGGGGCGGCCGGCGGCAGGCTGGGCGGGGCCACCGGCGGCGCGCAGCCCACCAGCGCGAGGACGCTGACAGCGAGCCACCTCATCGCACCGACACCTCGGCGAGCGAGAGCAGGTCGAGCGTCACGCCGTTCATGTCTTCGGCCCGCAGCCGCAGCCCACGCGTCAGCGTGGTGCCGGTGAAGACGGTCAAGAAGGCGCCGGGCTCGAGGCAGTGCGTGCGCGACCAGGCCACCAGCTCCTTGCCCCGGGGGAACACCGTCCACGGCTGCCAGGCGAGCCCCTCGTCGGTGCCGTCGGCGCGCTCCACCAGCACGCGCGCCACCTCGCCCGAGGTGTGCAGGCCCCGCACCGTCACCGACGACGCAAGGAGGAGCGAATCGGTCGTGATGGTGAGCGTCCTGGTGCCTTCGGGAAAGGGCACGGGCAAGAGGCGCCCATCGGTGTACGGGCACGGCTCACCGGGTCGCGACGGTGCACACGGAGCGCCCCGCAGCAGCGAGGCATTCCCCGCGGGCACCGGCACCAGCGGCCGCTCGAGGCGCACCTCGAAGTTCACCCAGCGCGAGTCGACCCCCAGCAGGTTGGCCTCGACGAAGTCATCGCGGGTGAGGCGGTCGACGCGGCGGGTCTCCATCGCGCGGTCCTCCTGCGGGCGGACTTCGGACTGGCTTCGCCACGCGACCCGGCCGTCGAGGAATGACTCGGTGAAGCTGTCTGTGAACGAGACGAGCGGGTCAATCTGCAGCGGCCGGTTCAAGATGAGCAGCTCGGGCAGCTCGAGGTCGACGGGCCCGAAGCGGAACACCGCCGCCGTCACCCACGTCGGCTCGAAGACGCTCGAGGTCTCGACCCGGAAGAAGCGCGGCACCGGCTGACCGAGCGACTGCTGGTACCGGTACACGGTGGTGGCGAAGGCGCCGGCGCGGTCGGTGCTGAGGGTGACGAAGGGCTCCATCGGCGCACATCTCTCTCCGTCGAACGAGGTGTCGCGCAGCACCCGCACCTCGTGGTTGGCCACCGGCCGGCCGTCCTGGTCGACGACGCGGCCTGACAGCAGGAAGCCGTCGTCGGGGTTGGGGCACCCGAGCACGAGGAGCGCGATGAACGAGATGAGCGGGCGCATCAGTACGTCCCCTTGAGGCCCAGCGTCGGCAACACGAGGGGAATCGCAAACGGCGTCTTGCGCAGCCTCACCTCGCCGGTCGATGGCCTCACCACCTCGTAGTCATAGCCGAGCACCTCGGCCGACGCCGACGCGTTGAGGACGTCGAGGTAGGCCTCGAGGACGAAGTCGTCGAACGTCCACGTCTTGCTCACGCGCACGTCAAGGCGCGCGAAGGGTGGCAGGCGGGTCTCGCGCGCGAGGCTCACCGGCACCCAGGTGGGCGCCAGCGAGATGGGGTCGACCCCCGCGGCCTGCGCGCGGCTCGAGATGATGCCCGACTCCGGCCGGCCGGTGTTGACGTGGACGTTGGCGCTCACCCGGAAGCCGCGTGGGAGCGTGACGCCACCGGTGACGTTGAGCACGTGCGCCTGGTCGAAGTCGAAGGGCAGCCACGTCGTCTCGTCCGAGATGATGGTGCCCGCGCCGTCGAAGCCCAGCGCCCGCCGGTACCGCTCCGAGCGCAAGAGCGTGTAGCTCACCCACCCGAAGAAGCGCCCCTCGGCGCGGCGGCGCAGCATCACCTCGACGCCGTACGCGCGGCCGGGAATCGCTCCCGCCGGTGCGCCGGCCCGCTGCCGGTTCGAGAGCAGGTCTTCGAGCGAGTACTCGATGGCCGAGAAGAGCGGGTTGTAGAAGAGCGACGTCGACACCTCGAACGAGAGCGGCAGCTGCACGTCGGCGCCCACCTCGAAGCGCGCGCCCTGCTGCACCCCATCGCGCAGGCCCGCGAGGTCGGCGATGGGTACGTTGATGAGCACCGTCGGCGCCTGGTGGGCGAGCCCGGCCGCCGCGCGCACGGTGAGGCGCTCCGACACCGCCACCTGCGCCGCCAGGCGTGGCTCGGCGCGCACGTGGGTGGGCCCGCCGTCGAGCGAGAAGACATCGGCGCGCGCGCCGGCGGCGAGCGTCCACCGGCCGTGGCGCCACGCCGCGTCGATGAACGCACCGGCGATGGTGCCCCGGGTCTGCGGCTCGCGCAGGCTCGACGCGCCGCCGATGGCCAGCACCGGGTCGCGCTCGATGTCGAGGGACACGTCCTGGCGGTCGACGTCCGCGCCGGTGTCGAGGCTCACGCCGTGGTCGAAGCGCCGCGAAAAGCGCACCCGCCCCTGCCACACCGTGCGCCGCATGAGGAACTGGCCGAACTGCCGCCCCCCATTCGAGCCGACGAGGCCGAGCTGCTCGGTGCCTCCCGTGGCGCCCACCTCGGCCTGGCCTCCGAGCAGCGGCATGCGCCAGGCGAGGTCGACGCGGTGGAAGACGTTGGAGAGCAGGATGCCGCTGGTGCGCGGGCCCTGCTCGCGGGTGCCGGCTTCGTCCGAGGCGCCGAAGGCAAGGAGCCGCAGCCGTCCCGGCCCGGGGCTCCACTCGATGCGCGCCTGGTAGTCCTGGAAGTTGGCGACCGGCGCCGACTGCGGGTTCTCTGGTGTCGAGGGGAAGACGAGCCTGGCCACCTCGGTCGCGATGAGGCCGGTGTACGAGAAGCGCCCCGCGAGGGCGACGTCGAGGTGGAGCGGCTTGATGGGCACGGCCACGAAGGCCCCGGCGCTCAAGAGGTCGGCCGAGACGCTCGCCTTCACCCGGTCTGGCGGACGCGCCAGCTTGCCCTCGACGACGCCGCCGAGCAGCCGCCCGAAGCGCGCGGGCACCTGGCCCGAGTGGAAGTCGACGCGCTCGATGAACTCCGGGGCGAAGACCGAGGGGCCGGCGAGGAGGTGGTAGAGCTGCGGCACCCGCACGCCGTCGAGGAAGAAGCCCGTCGCGGCCGGCTGGGTACCGCGCACCACCGGGTAGGCGAGGCCCGAAGCCACCGAGGCGACCCCGGGCAGGAGCATCGTCACGCGGAAGGGGTCTCCCTGGGTGCCCGGCGTCTCGGTCAACTCGACGCGGGTGAGCTCGACGCGCGGCGCCTCGGTGTCCCGCTTCGCGCGCACCACCGTCTCCCACGTCGTCACCCCCTGCGGCACCAACCGGTACAGCACCTCGACGCGCTCGCCCGGTTTGAGTGATTCGGAGAACGTTCTCGGCTCGAAGCCGGCCGCGCGCACCTCGAGCGTCGTCGCGCCGGCCTCGAGCGACACGGTGAAGCGCCCGTCGCCGTCCGTCTCGAGGCTCACGCCGCCGTCGAGCACCGTCAGCTGCGCCGCCGGCACCGGCAGCCGCGTGCCCATCGCGCGCACCTGGCCCGACAGCCGCGCCGGTGGCCCCGC
>JANRKQ010000047.1:0-10035 GCA_033763395.1 Myxococcaceae bacterium | reverse complement strand
CGGCGCTTCTTCGCGCGGGCCAGCTGCGCACCGGCACGGAAGACGGCCTCGCTCGCATCGGCCAGCCGCGCGCCAGACTTCAGGGCGGCGCGGTACGACGCGATGCAGTGCTCTTGCAGCGTGTGCGCGTCGCGAACGGCCTCCTCCGCGAGGATGCTGAGCCCCTTGAGGCGCGCCACGTAGTCCTTCTGCGATTCGTCCTGCGCCTGCTGCATGTCGAGGATTGAAGCCATCATGGGTTGTCTCCGTGTGTACCGCCCGGGAAGTCGGGCTTGGCGTCGGGGGCCGTCTGAGGCACCCTTCACTTCCCCCTTCGCAGGCCGTCAGTCCGCCCGAAGGGCCGCTGCAAGCGGCCGAGCCGCTCGCCCCGAAGCCCGGAACGGGTCGCGCGCAGCGCGAGGGTGGCCCGTAGGGCCAGGGCGCAGCCCCGAGTCTCGAAGGGCTCGGCGGACGGACAAGACGGCCGGGGAAGAGGCGTGACAGGCCCGAGGACGACGGACGCGCCCCAGAGGGGCCGAAGCGCAGCGGAGAGTCCGGCGGCCGGGTTTCGGCCTGGCGCGCCTCTTCCACCTGAGTGCGGCCCCGGCTTCTTTGGGGCCGCTCCTTCAACCTCCCCAGCGTCTCGCGCGAAGGGGCACGCGCAGAGTGGCGCTGCAGTCGAGGCTCGAGGTTTTTGCGAAAGGGATGAAGCCCGCAAGGGCCGAGACGCGGGCTTCTACGCGGCTCGGGGCGAGAGCCCGCCCAGCCCGGTCGGCGCAGCCGATTCGCCCAGCCTGACGGCTACTGCAGCGTCCCCCGAGCCAGCAGCGCCGCCCTCTCTGGGTCGACGGACGCGTCCACCTCGATGCCGTGCTCCTTCAGCATGAGTCCGACGGCGTCCTCCTCAGAGAGCGCCAGCAACAGCGTGACGATGGAGCGAAGCTCCTCCGTCTTGCCGGCAAGCGCGTCGGCCGCCTCTACCAGCGTGACGCCACCGCCGGACCCATCGAAGATGTCGAAGGCGATGCGCAGGACGACGCGCTGCGCGTCGGAGAACTGCGACGGCGCGCGGCCGAGGGCCATGTCCCGCAGCACCGGGAAGGGCCCGTCGTCCGGCCACATCGACTGGGCGTTGACGTACTGGGCCAGCATCTGCCCGAGGGCATTCCGCTGCACGGCATTCACGGACTTCAGCATTCCGGCACCACCCTCTCGTCCTGCGAGTGAACTGCGACAGCGCCCTCCCCTGCAACCTCCTCACGCCCCGCCACCCAGGCCGCCAGCGCCGCTGGCGAAGCCAGCCCGCAGTCGAGGAAGTCGGCGAGGAGGAACAGCACCTCGATGTCGGCCTGCGCCGCCGCCAGCACCTCGACGACACCAACGCGCCCCTGGCCGTCGAGGACGTCGCGCGCCAGCGCCTCGAGGACACCCGCGCTGACGGCGGGCCGCCCGCGGCGGCGCGCCTCACGCGCGAAGACGTCGGCCACGGCCACCCGCCCCTGCCCGTCGAGGACTCTCACGCCGTCACCGCCTTCGCACCCACGAGGAAGCGCTCCTCCAGACGCAGGCCAGGCGCCTCGGCCTGACGGCGGGCCGGCAGGACGTAGTCCGCCGCCACCTGCGGCAGCATGCCGAAGGCCAGCGCCGCGAGGTTGTCGCCGCCGAAGTAGCAGTAGCCCTGCCCATAGGGCGCGAGCGCCTTGATGGCGTTGGGGGCGAGGCGGAACGTCTCCACCAGCTTCGACGACGCGTCACCGGTGGCCAGCGAGGTGAAGAGGGCGCCCTGCTGGCGGCGCACGGTGCGCTCCACCACCTGCCGCGTGCCGATGGACTTGGCCACCAACTCGCAGAGGACGGGGTTGTCCTGGTTGAGGATGACTTTCGTGCGCGTGTTGTCCCACACGGCGGTGGCGAACTCCTTCGAGACGAGCTCCAAGTCGGCGATGGACTGGTGCGCCAGCGTGTAGTGCAGGTTGGCGTCGCGCAGCTTGTTGAGGGAGTCGACGATGGAGAGGTCCGCGAAGTTGTAGAACTCATCCACCAGCACCGAGAAGGTGCGCTGGTTGCGCGAGGCCCGAAACACCTGCCGCAGGCTGCCCTCCTGCTGCACGTCCTGCAGCATCACCTTCCCCATGGCCGGCGCCTGCAGCTTGAAGAGGTTGCCGGGCAGCTGCACGTAGACGAGGCCATTCGTCTCCAGCACGTCCTCGAAGACGATGTCCGGCGCGTACGCGTTGACGATGGGCGAGAGGAACTTGTCGACGGCGCCCACGACGCCGGAGAACGTCTTGTGCACGTCGCGCCCCAGCCGCGACACCTGGTTCTCCACCTCGCGCGCGGCCTCGCGATTGGTGGTGTGCATGAGACAGTGCTGCAGCGCTGCGGCGTACCCACCGTCGGCGCCGATGCCCTTCAACGCGACGGCGACGTCCCGCATGGTGAAGACGAGGCCCTTGCCGGCCTCGTCACGCATGCCGTGCAGCACCCGGCACAGGTTGGTGAAAACCACCTGCGCTTGGGTGTTGTAGTACTCGTTGTCACCCAGCGGCAGCACGGCGAAGACGCGCTCCGCGACGGCGCCGACGTCGCCGCCCGCGTCGTCGTGCCCGCGCGTCCCGGCCGGCCGCACGTACAGCATGTTGTACGTGTGGCTGAAGACGGAGGCGTTGTTCCACGCCGGCAGGGCGAACACCTTGAGCTCTTTCTCCCGGCCCGACAGCGCGGCGATGGCCTTCATGATGCGGACGTTCTCGTCGCTGCCCTTGGCGTCCATGACGAGGAGGCCCTTCCCGTCCAGCGCGTCCTGCAGCGCCATGGGGAACAGCACGGAGAGGCTCTTCCCGCTGCCCGTCTTCCCCAGCACGTGCATGTGCATCGACCGCTGGCGCTCCGTGACGGCGTACGGGCGCCACCGCCACCCGAAGAGGCCCGGCCGGGCCTCGAGGCCCAGGAAGGTGGTGCCCTTCGCCCGCCGCTTCACTTCGGCCAGCAGCGGCACCGCATGGGCCGGGAAGCCGGCGTCCTCGGGGCTGAAGTACGTGCCCGTCAGCCGCGCCTTCACCTCGTTGTACCAGAAGAGAAGCCACCAGCGCGTGCCCAGCACCGCCACCACCACCACCACGAGGCCCAGCAGGCCCGACAGCCACGGGTGGCCCACCACCCACGAGCGCAGCGGCAGGTAGCGCCCCAGCACGGGCGCCAGCAGGCCCTTGAGGGCCAGCTGCTGCCCGCTGGTGCCGGCGCCGCCCACCATGGCCCACAGCGAGGCCTCGAGCGCCGCCACGGCGGCCACCGCCACCAGCACCAGCCGCACCGGCCACGGCCAGGGTTGTGAGGGCCGGCCGGTGGACTCCTTCCCCGCCCCGGCACCACTCACGACAGCACCGCGCCCAGGCGGGCCACCAGCGCCTTCACCTCGTCGTACGCCTCGGGCACCGTGGGCGTGCGCAGCCTCTCGTAGAGGGACTTGGCCGCGCCCACCGCCTTCGCGGCCTCCTCCGGCGTCCCCTGGATGACAGGCCGTCGCGCGAGCAGCCCCTTCAGCGCGCCGCCCGCATCGGCCTGACGGGCCTTCAAGTCGCTGCGAGCCGACAGGAAGAAGCGCTTGAGGGCCTCCGCCTCAGCCGGGGTGAGGACGCGCCCCGCCGGGGCGTCGTGCTTCCCGGTGGGCGCGTCGACGACGCCCGCCTCCACCGCCGGCGGCGACACCCCTGCGTCGGGGGCGACGGCCGCCACCGCCTGCGCCACCGTCCAGACGTGCACAACGAGAGGCGGCCGAACGAGAGGCGCCACCGCGGCCTTCACGGCTGCGCAGCGAGCCTCGGATGGCTCCATCAACACCAACTCAGGCCGCCACCCGTCCGGGTGTCGCGACTGGTACCAGGTGGTGCGGGCGTTGGCGTCGACGAAGCCGGTGACGTAGGCGACGTAGCGCTTCACCTTCTCGACGGTAGCGCCCGGCTTGTCCGGGCTGACGGCGCGAATGGTATGACTGCCCGTCTCCTCCTCGATGAAGAGTCGACGACGCGCGCGAGGCAGCTCGAGGACGGCGTCGGGGCGGATGAGACGCTCCCGCAGCGCGCCCTTCGTGTACTCCTTCCACGGGAGACTGACGCCCTCGCCGGCCACCAGCCACCGCCACGAGGGGTGGCTGGCGCGGACGTACACCTCCTCGAGCGACTGGCCGCGGCCGCTTCGCCGCTTCTCGGCGCCACCCTTCGGCAGGGACAGCTCGAGCAGCCGCACGTAGAGCTCCGTCAGCTCGAGGTGGTGCGCCATCGAGGCCACGTCCACCGGCTCCGCACTCACGCCCCCCGGCGCCACCCGCTCGGCCTCGTAGTCGCCATTCGCCGTCACCGAGTACGCCGCCACCACGCCGTCACGCCCCACCCAGTCCGTCCTCCGCAGCAGGCCGAGCTCCACCAGCGACCGCACGAACCACCGGCTCGCGCTGTCCTGCCGCCCTGGCGTCATCAACCGCTTCAGCTGCTCTCCAGACAGCGTCCGCCCCTCACGCACCACCGCGCACGCATGCCTGTCTCGCTCCGTCACCACTCGTTTCCGACGCGCCGCCACCGTGGGCCTCCCGGCTGTTCCTTCTTCTCTTCTTCTTTCCTTCTTTCCTTCCCTCTCCTCCTCACCCTCCCAACCACCACCTCTTCACCAACCACTCCCCTTCCCCTGACTTCTGCTTCCTCTGTCCTCCTGTCCTCCCAACTCCTGCCCCTCTGCACCCCGCCCTCTTCGTCCTTGGATGTCTTGCCCCCAGAGAGTCCCGACCACCCACTCCACTTGTTGTTTCTTCAGTCGTTGTGAGTGGGTGGTCGGGAGTCGAACGGGGGCCGCATCCAGCACCGTCACGGACGTCGGAAACCGGCGGGGTGCAGAGGGGCAACGAATCGCCGCGCCAGTCACCGCCCCAATCGCCGCGACAATCGCCACCGCCCGCGAATGCCCCAGCGAATGCGCCGACGATTGGCCCGACGATTCTAGCCAGCCGGCTGGCCTGGCTCCTCGAGGAAGGGGGCGAGGGCGGCGCGGAGCGCGGCCCGCTGCGCGGGCGAGGCCTTGAGGAGGCGCTTCTTGTCGATGGTGAAGCGCGCAGGCGTCTCGGCGAAGACGGAGGGCGCCTCGCCCGACTCGCCCTCCCCTGCCTCACCCTCGTCGAGGCTCGCCTTGCCCTTGATGATGTCGCGCGCGTACTCCTCGGTGCGCTTCGAACTCCAGTTGGCGGCCAGCGCGCGTCGGATAGCGCCCTCGATGCGGGAGTCCACCTTGCGCTGGGCGACGCCTTCACGGGTGAGGTGCTCGTGAATGGAGAGGAAGGCCAGCGCGTGGGCGAACTCGAGGCGGCGCGTCTCGAGGCGCTCGCTGCCGTCGTCGTTGAGGCCGATAACGACGCGCAGGCCCGCGCCGACGGCCTGCTTCACTACGGCGGGCGCCCGGCCGAGGCGCCGCAAGTCCTTCACCCGCGTGACGCTCTTCCCCAGGGCCGTGGCTGCGGCCTCGACGGACTCGTACAGCTTGTCGTCCAGCATGCGGGCAACGGCGGTGGCCGTGTCGAGGACGGAGAGGTTCTCGCGCTGCTCGTTCTCGACGAAGGCCAGGGAGGCGAGCCGCGTGGCGTCGACGCCGGCCACCTCGAGCGCGGGGATGGTGGCCCACCGGGGCCGCTCGGCCTCCGGCGCCGCCTCGAGGAGTCGCCGGTACGCCTCGGTGCGGCGATGGCCGGCGATGATGGTGAAGCGCGCGCCGTCACGCCGCACGGCGATGGGCTGCAAAAGGCCCGTCGCAGCGATGGAGGCGGCGAGCTCCTTCAGCTTCACCTCGTCCATGGTGGTGCGCGGCTGGTAGGGATTCACGTCGAGGGCGTCCAGCGGCACCTTCAGCGGCGTTGGCTCCGTCTTGCGCGAGACGTCGACGGGGGAAGCGGCCGACAGGCGGCCGGCGAGGGAGTGCGGGTTGGAATCAGCCACGGGTGACAACCTCCTGTGCGAGAGCGCGGTACTCGGCAGCGCCGCGTGAGTGGGGTTCCGTCAGGACGACGGGCCGCCCCTGCCCTCCGGCGTCGCGGACATTCGCGGCGCTGTGGATGGCAGTCTTGAAAAGGGCGTCGCCGAAGAGGCGGGACAACTCCCCGAGGACTTCGCGAGGTGTCCGCTCGCGGTCGTCGTGGAACGTCGGCAGCACGCCCAGAGTCCGGATGGAGGCTTCGAGGTTGGCCTGCGCCTCGGTGAGGAAGCGCTGCAGCGTCAGCGCGCCCAGGGCGGCCGCGTGGGCCAACTCGATGGGGACGAGGACGTCGGGGCACGCCGCGACGGCGTTGATGGCCAGCATGCCCAGCGTCGGGCCGCAGTCGGTGAGGATGACGTCGTACTGGGCGACGTAGGGCTCGAGCGCGCGGCGAAGACGTCTGGGGCCGGTGAGGAGGTCGCCCAGCAACTGGCGCTCGACGAGGGCGAAGTCGGGACAGCCCGGGACGACGTCGAGGCCGTCGACGAGGACGTTGCGCACCGGGTGGAAGCCCAGGGCTGGCTCGAGCACCAGTGAAGTGTTGCCCCACGCGGGCGACTCACCGAGGCCGAGGAAGGCGGAGGCGTTCGCCTGCGCGTCCCAGTCGATGACAAGGACCCGCTGCTGGAAGTCGCGCGCCAGCACGACGGCGAGGTTGGCCGTCGTCGTCGACTTCCCCACCCCACCCTTCTGATTGATGACGGAAATGCGCACGCAGGGCTCCTTGAGGAGTCCTACTGTGCACCACTATGGCTCTTTAATCAACCTCTGAAGAGTCTTCGAGGTGTCTATCAGGAGCCTCGGACGACCTTTCGCAGGGCAGCGATGACGACGTCCTTGCGGTCGAGGCCGTTGCGCACGCAGTGCAGGCTGAGTTCCTGGTCGAGTTCAGGTGGCAGGTAAAACGTCACCTTCCGCACCTCTTCGCCGGTGACGCGCTTGGTGAGTTGGCGGCCTCCGGTCGACGCGCGAGCTCGCGGCGCCGCCTTGCGCTCGGCAGGAGGTGCAGGGACAGGCGCGGGTGGTTCGACCGCGAGCGGGGCGGCCGTAGCTTCGGCGGCGACCTCGACTGCCGGGACGGACGTTGCCGCGCCCTGCTCCGGGACGACGGAGAGCGCAGCCTGCGGGGCGGGAGGGAGGGGCGTGGCGGCGGCGTTCGCGCCGGCAGAGATGAAGCCCTCGGCGACGGCAGCCGGGATGGCGGGGCGCTTGAGCTGCGGGATGGGCTTAGCCATTGGAGACCTCCTTCAGGTTCGGGGTTGAGGCGAAAGCGAGGACTTCGTTGACGAGGGCGCGAGCCTCGGCCGCGGCGGCATCCTTCGGCGCGTACTGCGCGACACCCTGTCCTGCCGCGAGACACTCCTGCCAGGCGACGCGCGCTGTCGTCTCGGACTTCAGCGTGGGCAGCCCGGAGTCCTTGAGCGTTTGGCGGAGGGCCTTGCCGAGGGCCGTGCGAGGGAGGCGGCGAGTGATGACGAGGGCGGCCTTAAGGGAGGCGCCGAACTGCTCCTTAAGGCGCTTCGCGGAGTCGACGATTTCGAGCGTGTGCCCGAGGCTCCACACGTCGGCGGCGGCCTGGCCAACCGGAATCAAGGCGACGTCAGCCGCGAGGAGCGCGGCGTTCTGGACGTCGCCGCTGCGACCGGGCGTGTCGATGATGACGTAGTCGAACGTCTCAGCCATGCGAGGCAGCTGGTCGGCGCGGGAGAGTTCTTTGCCCATCGCAACGATGACGGGAGAGGGCCGATTCGCTTCGGCGGCGGCCTGCCCCACCTCACGCAGTGTGCCCTGAGGATCTGTGTCCACCACGAGGACCTTGTGGCCACGGTGGAGCAGTTCCCACGCGATGGCTGCGGCGAGGGTGGACTTCCCAGAGCCGCCCTTCTGCGAGACGAGCGAGAGGATCATGGTGCTACAGCCTACGCTCTCCCGACGGCCTGTCGAGTTTTCAGCATGCTAGCATGCTGGCCCGCTGGCATGCTGGCCCGCTGGCCCGCTGGCCCGCTGGCATGCTGGCATGCTGGCATGCTGGCCCGCTGGCCCGCTGGCCCGCTGGCATGCTGGCCCGCTGGCATGCTGGCCCGCTGGCATGCTGGCCCGCTGGCATGCTGGCCCGCTGGCATGCTGGCATGCTGGCAGGCTGGCATGCTGGCATGCTGGCATGCTGGCATGCTGGCCCGCTGGCAGGCTGGCAGGCTGGCAGGCTGGCAGGCTGGCATGCTGGCATGCTGGCAGGCTGGCCCGTTGGCAGGCTGGCCCGCTGGCGGGGACCGTCACACCGGTTCATATGGTCTCGAAAGCCGTCCGCGAAGCTGGACCGGTCCTCTCCGTAGTCAGGTGTGGCGGGCACTTGGATTTGCCTAGGCGTGGAACAGACCGACGTCCATGCGACCGCTCATCCCTCTCATCCTTCTTTCCGCATGTGGGCCTGAGCTGCCCATCGAATGCACTGTCGACACCCAGTGCGGGTTGGGGTTTCGATGTCAGATGAATCAGTGCGTGAGCGCCCCGACGTCGCCAGCGCCGTACACGCCGCCGGCCCCGCAAGCCGTCTCGAACGACACTTGTGAGACCGCAACCATCGCGACCGTCGGCGTCATCCGCGGAACGACCCGGGGCGCGAAGCGCGACTACTCCCCGATGGGTTGCTACCAGCCCTCGGGGACGCGGGTTCCGACTGGCGGCGAGGTGGTGTTCCGCTTTCGCCCGCAGCCATACAGCAACCTCAAGTTCAGCGTGCGCTCGCTGACTCCGAACTTCACCCCTGCGTTCTACGTGACCACCGGATTTCCCACCTGCGCTAAGGCCATCGAGGAGCAGAACTGCGGCTCGAACCCGCTCGCGCAGACCTACGGCGAAGTTGCGGATATCCTCATCATCGTTGCGTCCACCAATGCGACCGAGGGCGACTTTGAGCTCACGATCGAGTCCACGCCGCAGCAGTTGAATCAGGGCGGGGGCGGTGCCGGAGGGGGAGGGGGAGCAGCGCCCTCGGCGGTCACGGCGAGGGTGGTTTGGGAGTCGCAGAGTGACGTACGCGACATCGCTGATCTGGCTCGCGACTTTCATCTCGGGCTACTGAGGGACTGGGGCTCTGTCGCTCGCCAGAAGGCTGGCGCGTCAACCCTCGTCTTTCGAGGCACGCTGACCGAGACCGCACCGCAGGTCTACCAGTACCTGCCGACGCCTTCGGACCGACTGCAAGTCACCCGGCTCGACGGTGCTCAGTTCTCGTTCACCGTTCAGTCTCTCGTCGGAGACCTCACCAACTCTCAGTTTCCAGGCGAGGGTGAGAGCATCAGCTTCATTTTCAGAAACTCGGGAGGCACTCTCACGGGGTCCGTCGCTCAGGCGGGCAGTCCGTCCAGTACGACTGGAGCGACGCGGACCTCCCGGCTCCAAGGGACAAGCTGGACATCGAGTAGGGACACCAGCGTTTCGTCGATCGACATCGAGCAGCGAGAGAACATCGTGATCGGCGAAGGACTCGGCATCGGGAGAATAGGGACCGGCTCGGTCACCAACCCGCAGAGGTCTATGAGCTGGTCGCTCAGCACCGACAGGTGGACCTGCTCGAGCTGCATGCTCAAGGACGCTGGCAAGACGACTATCGCGGTGAACACACGCGTCGCAGGGAGGGTGTTCTCCCTCAACTATGTGGATGAGTTCACATCCCGACCGAACTCAACGCTGTGGCAGTACTCGTGGAATGGCACGGTTCGGGAGGGCAACCAGGTCGTCGGTCAGTTCACCCGCAACCTTGTCTCGGGGTCTACCTACTCGCTGGACATGTCGCTTGGGCCAACCACCCACTCGACTCGTCGCGTGGAATCAGCTCCGTAGCCGCGTGGCTTAGCCGACGTGGAGTGCACGCAACCGGCGCAGGATTGCGTGCGTCGCTTGTCGTGAGAGCCCGATGGACTCGGCAAGGCCTGCGACTGGCTCGCCCAGCGCGGCGTGCACGAAGACCTCAAGGTCCCGGTCGACGAAGGCCTCGAAGGACAGACCGCACGGGGAACGCCGATGGGACGGGCCGAGCGACGC
>JANRKQ010000046.1:0-3854 GCA_033763395.1 Myxococcaceae bacterium | reverse complement strand
GGAACGTTCGTTTCAAGAGAACCTCACGCTCGCCCGCACGCTGCCCGCCGTCGCCGGCATGGTGAACGTCATTGGCTATGTGAACCTCGGCTTCTACACCTCGCACGTCACCGGGCGCGTCAGCGGCTTCGGCGTCAACGTCGCGAAAGAGAAGTTCACCGAGGCCGGTTTCATGCTGGGCCTCGTGGTGAGCTTCATCATCGGCGCCATGCTGGCCTCGGCCTTCATCGAGCTGGCGAAGGTGCGCCACTGGCCGCGGTACCAGCTGCCGCTCCTCATCGAGGCGTTGCTGCTGTCCATCATCACGCTCTTCGAGGTGTCGTCGTCGGTGCCCCTCACCGAGCTGGCGCCCTTCCAGAAGTTCCTCTTCGCCGTCGCGTTGAGCGTCAGCATGGGCCTGCAGAACGCGCTGGTGGCGCGCCTGTCTGGCGCCGTCGTGCGCACCACCCACGTCACGGGCGTGTCCACCGACCTCGGCATCGAGTCGGTGCGCGTCATCAGGTGGTACCTCGAGCACACGAAGGACAAGACGCTGCTCGAGCAGATGCGCGACTTCAGCGCGGTGAAGAAGGACGCGCAGCTCTACCGGGTGCGCCTGTACCTGACGATTCTGGGCAGCTTCCTCTTCGGCGCCACCGCTGGCGGGCTCCTCAACGCGTCCATCGGCGTCATCGGCATGGCCGTGCCCATTCTCGTGCTGGTGGCCCTCGTCATCTACGACCGCATCCTCGGCGTGTCGGAGGAGGACCTGGCCGAGAACTTCAACCCGAAGTTCGACGAGAAGGCGGTCGTGCAGAACGCCGCCGCCGACGCGAAGGCCTGAAGGGCGGCGTCACGCCGCGCGCGACACCTTGAGCGGCGCCTCGCTCGGCACCGCTTGAATGACGACGTCCATGCCCGAGGCGCCGAGCGCGTCGAGCTGCGCGGCCTCGTCATCGGTGAGGAAGACCGAACGGCTCACCGCGTGGCGGCCCGGCCCCGCGTGCACGTTCCCCACCGTCAACTTGCCGTCCGGGAGCCCGTGCTGGCGCGCGCGCACCGCGCCCGAGACATCGCGAAAGAGGATGAGCGTCGGGACGGCGTCACTGGAGAGCGCCCGCGCGTCGAGCGCGTCGACGGCGACGTGCAGCACCTCGACCGACTCGGGCACCGCCAGGCCCATCGCCGCCTGCGCCAGGGCGTCCTGGGCGGTGGCGTCGTCAGCCACCACGAGGCGCCGCACCCGCAAGTGGGGCAGCCAGGCCTCGATGACCTGTCCGTGAATCAACCGGTTGTCGATGCGGCTGAGGACAATCACGACGACACCCCGCGCTGCCAGCCCCCACCAGGCCCAACCCTTACGAAGGTGGAGACCCCGCTGCCACGGGAAAAGTTCACACGCAGCGGCTGTCAGTCCGGGGAGGTCGACGCGCGTCGGCCAGTCAGCAGGGCTGGGAAGGAGCCAGTCAGGCCGCGGGAGCGCGCGCGCGCAGGGCGTCGGACGCGCAGGTGATGTGCTTCTGGCCGTACTGCGCCAACTGGTGGGCCAGGTCGACCAGCGACACCTGCCCGCGCAGCGAGTTGGCCTTCAGCAGCATCGGCAGGTTCACTCCGGTCAGCACCTCGATGCGCACCTGCTGGCACAACGAGAGGCTCTGCGTGCAGGGCGAGCCGCCGATGAGGTCGGCGAAGACGAGCACCCCTTCACCATCGTCGACCGACTTCACGGCCGACTTCAGCTGGGCCCGAATCTCGTCGGGGCTCGAGTGCGGCTCGACGGACAGGGTGGCGATGCGGGGCAGGTCTCCGACGATTTGCCGCGCGGTGGCGACGAGCTCGTCGGCGAGACGACCATGCGATGCGACCACCAAGCCGACCATGCCTGCTCCGCTGGTTCCCTCGTGCTTCGGAACCCACGAGATGTGCGCCACCCGCCGCCCGACTGACGAAGGCAGTATCGCTCCATTTTTCCAAAAGCAACAGCCGCAGCCCCGTTTGGTCAGCCCCGGACTCAGTACTGGCAGCCGTTCTGCGCTGAAGTGGGCTGCGGCGAGACGGTCGCGGGGGAACCCGTGCAGGGCTCGATGGCATTGATGCGAATGCGCCCGACGCCGCCACCGCCACCGCCGCCGCCGCCCCCCTGGGAGCCGCCGTTGACCCCCTGGTTGGCGGGGTCGTTCCGGCCAGCGCCGCGGCCACCGCTCCCGCCGCCGCCGCCAGGGGCCACGCCACCCGGCGCCGGGTTGATGCTCGCCGGGAAGCCCGCGGTGCCGGTGGTGCCCACCCCGTTGCCGGCCTCGCCGCTGCCGCCGCCACCCCCGTTGGCCGTGAGCCGGCCCGTGACGGAGACGCGCCGAGCCTCGAGGAGAATGCCGCCGCCGCTCCCGCCGCCGCCGCCGCCCGGCCCCTCGGCGGTCTCGAGGTCGGCGTTGCCTCCCAGGCCACCCCAGCCAGACGCGGTGATGCGCCCGCGCACCCGGAGCTCGCCCGTGGTGGTGATCTGCACCGCACCGCCAGCCCGCCCGCCGAGCCCAGGCCCCTGCAGCCCGCCGCCATTGCCACCCGCGCACCCACCGCGGAGCGGAACGAGGCCGTCGTTGCCCGAGGTCGTTCCAGCCGCGCCGCCCAGGAGCGTGGCGTTCTCGCCGTTGCCGCCTCTCGCGCCGGGGGTGCCGAAGCCACCACCCCCACCTCCGCCCCGCGGGTTCGACGCGTTGGTTCCACCGTCAGCGCCGCGGCCGGCGCCGCACTCCACCACGTTGTTGCCGCCGGGCCCCGAGGTCCCGGTGCTCGAGGGTGACACGTCGAGCGCGCCGCCGATGTCGACGTCGCCGAGCACGGCGAAGATGACGGGGTGCGAGGAGCCCGAGATGAAGAGGCTCCCGGCGTCGGCGATGCGGAAGGCGGGCGTCGAGATGAGGATGGCGTCCATCCCACCGTCCTGCGGAATGACCTGCTGCGAGGGCGTCGGCACCGAGCAGCTCGACATCACCGAGATGACGCCGCTGATGATGGTGAACGTCGCGGGGCAGGTGATGACGAGGGCGGGCCCCGCGTCGGCGGGCACGAGGGACGGGTCGAAGTTCGAGGGAACGAAGGGAAAGCGGTCGCAGGTGCCGCTCGTCGAACAGGTGCCTCCAGGGCACGCCGTGCCCGCGTCGAGCCGCCGAACGTCGCAGCCACCATCGGCCAGGCAATTCGCCGAGACGACCACCTCGCACACGCCGGGCTGACAGGCCGTCGTCACACCGCTCTGGCAACTGCCACCCTGGCAGGTGTCGCCCACGGTGCAGGTGTTCCCGTCGGAGCAGCTCGTGCCATCGGCCAGCACGTCGAAGGCACAGCCTCCATCAGCCTCGACGCACCGCCCGGTCGACGCGCGGCAGGTGTTCGCCGACTGCGTGCAGGTGAGGGGCGTGCCCTCACAGCCGCCATCGGCGCGGCACGCGTCGTTCGCCGTGCACCGCAGGCCATCGGAGCAGGACGCGTTGGTGTCGGGCGAATACACGCAGCCGTTCGCGCCTTCCTGGCAGGCGCCCATCATCGAGAAGCACGCGCCCGGTGGCGTCGTACAGCTCACCGGCATGCCCGCGGAGCAGCTCATTCCCACACAGACGTTCATCGTCGTGCACGACAGGCCGTCGGAGCAGGCGCGGCCCCCGCAGTCCGCGTCGAGGCAGTCGGCCAGGGTGTCGCCGTCGTTGTCCATGCCGTCGTCGCAGACGGTCTCGGTGGGCTGAATGCAGACGAGCCCCATGCAGGTGCCGGTTGGCATCATGCCGCAGAGCTGGTTGGCGCAGCTCGAGTCGGCGCAGTCGGTGCCGCCGTCGAGGTTGTCGTCGACGCCGTTCTGGCAGTTCGTCTCGATGCACTGG
>JANRKQ010000045.1:0-2319 GCA_033763395.1 Myxococcaceae bacterium | reverse complement strand
AACCGCCCCTGCCACGTCTCGCCCGCCCGCTGCGGAGGCAGGTGCAACGTCACCGCGCCGTCCTCGGTCTCGTAGCGCGTGATGGTGCCCGCCGAGACGAGCGCGTCGAGCGACGGCGTGTCGTGCTGCACACCGGCCGGGAGCCCATACCGCAGCGCCACGCCCGTGCCCGCCGGGTACGCCGCCGTCAGCGCCACGTCAGCCGCGAGCCCCACCTTGAGGCCCTCAGGTACCGTCGTCTGCAGCTCGAGCCCGCCGCCCTCCGACGCCTTCCACGGCACGTACGCCACCAGCCCCAGCGTGTAGCCAAGGCCCGCGAGCGGAGGCTCCGCCGTCACCTTCCACTCATGCGCGCCCGACGAGCCCTTCGCGTCGGCCTCGAGCACCAGCACTTCTTTCAGCGTCTGGGGCGTCAGCTCGCCCGTCGCCAACACCTGCCCGTCGCGCGCCAGCGTCACCTTCACGCCCGGCGGCACCTTGTCCTTGAAGAGGGTCGCCACCGCCCGCAACGCGAGCAGGTTCGTGCGTCCATCGCCCCAGCCCGTGTACGGGTTGTACGCGCTCAAGAGCGTCGTCCCGAGGTCCGCCAGCGGGGCCTTCGCGTCTCCCGACAACGCCAACACCGCCAGCGCCGTCGCCTCGACGACCCCCGGCCGCTGCCCGTCAGCCCGCACCACGCCCGTCGGCACCGAGAGCGTCGCGCCGTCAGGCCCGGACACGATGCCGGCGCGCACCAGCTCCTGCCGCGTGTCGGCCCCCGTGCCCGAGACCGCGCCAGACGCGAGCGCTGACGCCGCCGTGTACGGATCGGCGATGCGACCCAGGTTGCGCTCGTACGCGCCCGCCGCCCGCACCTTCGCCGCCGTCGCCCGCTGCTGGCCGAGGGGCGTCGCCTGCGCCGCGTTGAGCGCCCGCAGCGCGTCGCCCGTCGTCACCAACAACCGCTGGAGCGTCCACCCCGTCGCGCCCTCGAACGTCCCGTCGCCGCGCTGCGCCCGCGCCACCTGCGCCGCCAACCGCTCACCGAGCCGCGCCAGCACCGGGTTGTCCGGATGCGTGAGCGCCGCCTCGGCCAGCAGCGTCGCCGTGTCCACCGACGGCCCGCGCGCGTGCCGCATCACCCGCTGCGTCGCCACCACCGAGAGATCGCGAATCACCGGCATCGCCGGCTCCTCGCCCAGGTTCCGCAGGAGCGTCGGCGCGCTGCCCAGCAGCTGCAGCAGGTACGCGTCCTCAGCCACGCCCCCGCGCCCCGGGGCCGCCGACAGCTCACTTCGAACGAGCCCGAGCGCGCCCGGGAACACCCGCAGCGCCACCTTCTCGGAGTTCGGCAGCGCGTTCGCCGGTCCGTCGAGCGTGAACGTCCGCGCCGCCGCCAGCGTGCCGCCCTTCGTCACCGTCTCGCGCTGCCCCGCCGGCTTCACGTCGATGACACGCTGGATGGCGTCGGTCGAGCCCAGCGTGGCCTTGAGCACCAGCGGCCCGGCCTGCTTTGCCTGGAGCGTGACGTTCTGCACCACGCTCCCGCCCGCGGCCACGCGCACCGAGCCGCCCGCCGACGACAACACGCCCGTCGACTCGAGCCGCAGCGGACTCGTCACCTCGCGCTCCGTCGTGTTCACCACCTGCACCGGCAGCACCACCGAGTCACCCGCGTAGAGCATCGGCGGCACGACCGGCTCGACGTACGTGGGCAGCGTGCCCAGGAAGCTCGTCACCGCGCCCGCCTGGCCACCCTGCCGGCTGTGCGCCAACGCCAGCACCCGCCACGTCGTCAGGCGGTCGGGCACCTTCACCGGCACCGTCGCGCGGCCATTCGAGTCCGTCACCACCAGCGGCTCGAAGAGGAACGTCTCGGGGAACCACGCGCGGGTCGGGGCGGCCGAGCCACCTTGCGAGTCATCCTCCTTCGCGGCCTCTTCTTTCTCCGTGGCCGCCGCCCTGTTCATCAGCTTCTTGTCCGAGAGGCCCCCCAGGGCGCGATCGGCCAGATCGTAACCGCCGCCCCCCTTGGCCATCGCTTCGGCCGGCGCGGGAGGAGGCGCGCCCGGCGCGACGGCGCTCGGGCTGGGCGCGGCGTACTCCTGAGACTCACCAAACGACTTGAGCGTCTTGCGCATGCCGGCCTCCTGACGTCGGAGTCCGAAGCGCCCCTCATCGCCAGCGAGCGCGTCAGCCGACGCCGCATACCGCCGGCTCGACGACGCGAAGACGACGAACAGCGCCAGAATCGAGAAGCCCGTCAGCAGCAGCACGAGGACCTTCTTCATGGCTTCTCCTTCGCGACCCACAACGACCAGTTCTCCGAGTCCTCCGGCA
>JANRKQ010000044.1:0-53760 GCA_033763395.1 Myxococcaceae bacterium | reverse complement strand
CAGAGCAGCAGGCGCCCATCAACCGCGTGCAGCCCGACGCGCTCGACAAGGCCTTCTTCGTCGGCAAGGACTACAAGGCGGCGAGCGACGACCCGGAGTTCTACAGCCAGGCGACGGTCGTCGACGTCGGCTACGGCGCGGGCCAGGACGGGCTCTTCACCAGCAGCTACGCGCAGCCGCTCTCGCGCGTGAAGTGGACGGTGACCGAAGACCTGCTCATCGCGCGCCTCGCGTACGAGCGCATTCAGGGCAGCGACGGCAAGGGCGTGGGCAAGGCCACCAACGACGGCATCGTCGTGGCGGCGTACGCCATCAAGAGCCACTTCGACATCAAGCGCGACTACAACCCCCAGACGGGCGAGCAGACCAACGTCATCGGCGAGAACACCGTCGACCGCCCCTGGTACCAGCGTCAGTTCATTCGCGTCGACTGGTCGAAGAACCTGTCGACCGACAACTACGAGTTCGACACGCTGAGCCAGCTCGGTGTGTACGGCGGCGTCACCTACGAGCCGCTCGCGTGGGCGGTGCAGACGCCCGGTGACGAGAACGCGCCGCGGCTCGACGCCGACGCTGGCTACCTCGACGTCACCAACAAGGCCTTCGCGCGGCCCCAGCTGGTCGACCTCTCGTCCCTCGGCGGCGGCGTGCTGCCCGCCTGCTTCTTCGACGCCGACTTCACCGGAGGCCAGGGGCCGTCGACGCAGTGCTCGCCCGTCGAGCTCACCATTCGGCAGGCCTTCAAGAAGGTGACGAACACCGACTACGAGCCGGCCGACTGGGACGGCGACCGCTTTCGCGCCTTCGGCGCCTTCACCACCGAGCGCTCCGGCTACGCGCGCGAGTACGGCATGACGGACACGCAGTGGCACCGCTTCATCAACCGCTACAACGTCTTCGAGCGCAGCCACTTCTACCAGGACTCGAACGCCATGACGGGCGCGGTGGCCTGCTTCACCCCGGGCACCACGCCGGCGGGCAAGGACCCACACCGCGACGACGACAAGGACGGCACGGAAGACGAGTGCGCCGCCGTGGGTCGCGGCAGCCGCTGCGATACCTTCAGCCAGAAGTGCACGCTGCCCTTCCGCGACCGGCAGACGAAGCCCGTCGTCTGGTACCACTCCGATGGGTCGAACCCCGACTATTTCGAGGCGACGCGCGAGGCGGCCCACGAGTGGGACGTGGCCCTGCGCCAGGCGGTGCTCGCTTCGCGCTACGCCGAGTGCGTCGCCACGAAGGAAGACGCCTGTGACGCCAAGTTCCCGGCGTTCACCGGCCAGCAGGACGACAACGACGACGCCATCGCGCTCGCCCGAGAGGTCGACGACTGCCGCGCGGGCCGCGCACACGTGGGGCAGGACTGTGGAGCCCTCGCTGACTCGGTGGGCGCGGCGCGCGGGTACTCCGGCGGCGTCATCGCGCTCGCGAAGCTGCCCGAGGCCATCGTGCTGTGTCACTCGCCGGTCGAGGCCGGCGACCCCCAGGCGTGTGGAGGCCCGCGCCTCCCCGCGTCGCTCACCGCGGCCGACTGCTTCGAGGCGAGCCGCCGCGCCGACGCCGAGGTGCTGAAGACGTGCAACGCCGCGCTGCGCGTGCGCAAGGGCGACCTGCGCTACCACCACGTCAACACCATCGTCTCGCCGCAGACGCCCTCGCCCTGGGGCATCATGGTCGACGCGCACGACCCACTCACCGGCGAGAAGGTGTCGGCCTCCATCAACGTGTGGAGCCACGTCACCGACCTCTGGAGCCAGTCCGTCGTCGACACCGCCCGCTACATCCGCGGCGAGCTGACGACGAATGACGTCACCGAGGGCACGTACGTGCGTGACTGGGCGAGCGCCGCCGAGGCCGCCGCCACCCACGGCTCGTTGCCGCGCATGACGTCGGACGAACGCTTCGCGATGCTGGGCAAGGCCTCGAAGGGCCGCGCGCTCAGCGAGTCCGAGCTGGTGGCGTTCCAGCAGTCGCCGGCGTTCGAGAAGGCCCGCGTCCTCGAGAAGCAGGCGCGCGAGGTGAAGGCCGACCTGCTGGCGCCTTCGTCGATGAAGCCCCAGTACGAGGCCCGCGGGAAGCGCGCGCTCGACACCGCCACCGAGGCGGCGCTCACCACGAAGATGTTCCAGTCGTTCGCTGGCAAGGCCGGGCAGGCGTCGAGCGCGCTGATGGCCGAGTTCGCCTCGCCGCTGCGGGGCGCCAACCCCACGCTCCAGCGCGACCTCTTCAACAAGAAGGAGCTGATGCTCGCCGAACGCGGCGCCTGCGTGATGCACGAGGCGCCGGCACCCCTGGGCATGGCCAACCTGGCGACGCTGCTCGAAGAGAAGTTCGGCCGCTTCAACGCCTCGAGCAGCAAGGGCGAGCAGTTGGTGCGGGCCGAAAAGATGCGGCAGTACGTCGCGCGCCGCGCGCACTTTGCGGTGACGACGCACGAGATGGGGCACTCCATCGGGCTGCGGCACAACTTCGTCTCGTCGGCCGACGCGCTCAACTACCGCCCGCAGTACTGGCAGCTGCGCACCGAGAACGGCACCCAGACGCGGCCCTGCACCTCGCTCGACCCCACCGGCGCGTGCACCGGCCCGCGCTACTTCGACGTCATCACCGAGAACGAGAAGAGCCAGCTGCTGCCCATGTTCATGCAGTCGTCGACGATGGACTACGCGGGTGAGGCCACGCAGGACTTCCTGGGCCTGGGCAGCTACGACTTCGCCGCCGCGCGCATGTTCTACGGCGACGTCGCCGACGTGGTGAACGCCTCGGGGACGGGCGTGGGCACGCCGAAGGGCCTGGGCTTCACCGAGAAGCTCGACAACTTCGGCGGCATTCTCGGCCTCAAGTTCTCCATCGGGCGCCCCACCGCGCAGGACCCGACGAACACCGACAGCCTGCACTACTCGCAGCTCCAGGCGCGCTATGGCCTCATCGGCGCCTGCAAGACGGTCGACCCGCAGGCCTTCAAGCCGGCGACGTGGGACGAGGCGCGCGACGGGGTGTGGCACCCGCTGCTCGACGGCCTCATCGTGAAGGTGAAGGGCCAGTACACCCGCTGCCGGCAGCTCCCGGTGGACTTCGTGCGGTGGACCTCGCTGCGCGCGCCGGGTGGTGCGGGCCGCGCGGGCCCGGCCTTCGATGCGCAGAACCGCGTGCGCTTCCCCTATGGCTTCGCGACCGACCGCTGGGCCGACCTCGGGAACCTCTCGGTGTACCGCCACGACAACGGCGCCGACGCCTACGAGCTGTTCGACTTCCTCATCACCCAGCAGGAGGTCGGCCACATCTTCGACTCCTACCGGCGCGGCCGGCAGACCTTCACCGTGCGCGGCGCCGTCAACCGCAACGTGTCGCGCTACAACGAGAAGCTGCGCGATGCCGCCAAGGGCCTGGGCCTGATGGCCAACATCTATCGCGATTTCGCGCAGGCGCAGGGCTACGACTACGAGTCGTTGTGGCCGTACCTCGGTGCGTCGCTCTTCGGCGACAACCTGATGGCGTCGACGATGGGCTTCGACCACTTCGCCCGCCAGCTCGCCCGCCCGCAGGCCGGCCCCCATACGGTGGAGACGGTGGGCGGCGTGCGCGTGCTGCGCAGCCTCGCGGATGCCGTGGGCAACACCGGGCAGAGCGTCATCACCGTGCCCAACGGCGCCACCGGCTACTTCGGCAACGTGGGCTTCGGCGGCAAGCCGCTCGAGAACGCGCTCGCGGACGACAAGGGCGAGTACAACGCCGAGTTCACCGTCAACGCGGGCAGCTATTACGAGAAGGCCTACACGGCGATGTTGATGACGGAGTCCGTCGACAACTTCATCTCGGACAGCCGCCGCGACTTCCTCGACGCGCGCTACCGCTCGGTGTCCATCGCCGACGTCTTCCCCGACGGCTACCGGCGCTGGCTGGGCAACAACCTCACCGGCGACGTCGCGCTCAAGGGCATGCGCCTGGTGACGTCGACGCAGGGCGTGCCGATGGCCGACGCGCAGGGCTTCCCCGCGCAGGGGCTGGGGTACCTCGCGTGGACGGGCTCCGAGGTGTCGACGTGCTTCACCGGGGCCTCGTCGCTCAGCTGCCAGGCCACGCCGCCCGCCGACACCGCCGTCGTCGACCCGCAGGTGGGCTGGGAGCAGCAGAAGTTCCTCATCGCGTACACGCTGCTCTACCTGCCTGAGAACCAGCAGCAGACGTGGCTCAACCAGATGGGCCTCTGGGAGCTCGGCGCCGACGCCGACCCCGGCTTCGCCAACCGCATCGAGCTGCACCTGCCCGAGGGGAAGACGTACGTGGCCAAGACGTTCGGCACCGAGACGGTGTTGGGCAAGAAGGTGCAACGTGGCGTCGCGGCGCGCATGCTGCAGTGGGCGAACGAGCTCCTGGCCCAGGCCTACGTCACCGACGCGGGGCCCGACCTGGACCGCGACGGCGCGCCAGACTGGGTCCTCCCGCGGCTGGTGAACGGCAGGGTGCAGGTGAAGTTCGACCCGTCGATTCAGACCATCAACGCGATGGGCGGCGTGGTGGCCGGGCGCCCGGGCTGCGACGCGAACGACTCGTCCGAATGCACCTGCTCGGCGAACAAGGCCTGCCTCGAGCTGTCGCGCTACCAGGAGGTGCCGTTCTTCATGCGCCAGGCGATGCGCGACTACGGCCTCGCCGACCCGACGATGCGCGGGCTGCACTGACGCGCGCGCGTGCAGCCGCTGGCAGGGACGATGGGTCAGCGCCTCGTTCCTCCGGCGATACGGGAGCCGCGTCATGCCTCGCCCGGACGTCTCGTGGTGCCGGTCCGTCGGTGGGAGAAGCGGTGGCCTGGTGGGCTCCACCGAGGGCGCTCTCCGACGTGCGCCGCATGGCAGGACCCGACGAGGTGCACCGCCTCACGTCGCGGGCGCGCCGAGCAGGGCGAGGGCGGTTTCGAGGCGCACGGCCGACGAGAGGAAGTCGTCGGCGTCTGGCAGGTGGAACGCGTGCAGCTTCACCGGGCGGTGGAGCTGGCCTCCGAAATCGACGGCAAGCGTCTCGAAGTGGCTGCGCAGCAGGTGCTTGGCGGTGACGAGCTGCGCGGCGTCATCCGTCGACAGCCACCACACCTCGGCGCGTCCTTCGGGTGACAGGAGCGCCCACCCCGCCTCGAAGAGGGCCGCGCGCCGAAGCGCCGTGGAGGTCCGCGCGCGCACCTGGAGCGCCGTCGACACCCGCGGCCAGTGAACGACGGGCTCGGGCCTCGACGGCTCGAGCCCCATCGTCTTCAGCTCGCTCCAGAGACGCTCCCGGTCGGAAAGCCCCAGTGGAGTCACCACCAACGGCGTGCGCGCCTGCTTCGGCTGCGCCAGCGCGACGCGCGCGTCGAAGTCCGAGAGCCAGCGCGTCAGGTCGTCGAGGGTGGCGGTGGTGGGCTCGGCGACGTCGAGCTTCATGCGGCCTGGTCCCGCGGGGTCGCCCCCGAGTTGTCCTGGGGATCGGCGCTGGTTGGGGCCAGGGTCGCTCCGCGAGCGTGCTCGAGCGTGGCATGGGCGCGTGCCGAAACCGCCGCCCGCGCGGCCTCGTTCGCGACGTCGTTGTACGCGCGGGTGCAGTGCAGGCAGTAGCGCTGGCAGATGGGGTCGGCGCCGCACGCGTGCGTCGAAGTGAAGTGGGCGCTCCTGGCGCGCTGGGTGTCGGCGTCGTCGGTGAGGCGCCCGAGCGGGGCACCGCCTTCGCGAAGGTAGACGGAGCAGGGGTAGTAGAACTCGCGGTCCACCGTGCGCTCCGTGAGGGGAATGAAGCAGCGCCACGTCGGTGGCACGCTCGCGGGGAGCCCGATGGCGTCGGGCGCGAACACCGTGCGGACCTTCCGGCGCAGCAGCGGGTAGGCGTCGGGCGGAGCCGCCGCCAGCAGCGCGTCGAGCCGTGCGCGCACCACGGGCGCCTCGGGAAAGTCGGCGAGGAAGCCCTTCGCGTCGACGTCGGTGATGAGCTTCACGTCGTCGACCCCGAGCCCGAGGAAATGCTCGACGAGCTGCGGCACCCGCGCGCGGTTCGCGGCGCCGACCACGGTGTTGACGATGAGGAAGAACGACACCCCTCGCCGTCTGGCGGCGCCCAGGCCCCGGAGCGTCTCGAGGCTGCGGCTCCAGGCGCCGGCGCGGCCGGTGAGGCTGGCGCCGAGCTTTGGCTCATCGGCGTCGATGGAGACGCGCACCTCGTCGAGGCCGGCCGCGACGAGCGACAGCAGGTGCTCCGCGGTCCGCGTGCCGTTGGTGGTGAGGCTCGTGTGCTCGACGCCGCGCCCCTTCGCGAGGCGCACCATCGCCGGCAGCTCGTGGACGAGCGACGCCTCGCCGCCGGTGAAGTGCAGGTGCCGAATCGGCGTGCCCGCGTGCGAGTCGAGCAGCGCGGTGAAGGACGGCAGGTCGAACGAGCGCCGCTTCTCGGGCCGCGCCTCGAGCTCCGCGTCGCTCCTCGCGATGGTCTTGCAGTACGGGCAGTCGAGGTTGCAGCGGTAGGTGAGGAAGACGGTTAGCCGGTGAAGGGCGTCGTCGCCGCCGACCGCTTCGGGATGGCTCAGCAGCTCCCCCAGCTCGATGACCCGCGCGTCACGCTCGTCCTCGAAGAGGAGGTCGGGCACTGGACTGCGATGAGGGCCGCGCATGCACGCACCTCGAATCGAAGACGACAGGTGAGACATCGTACGACATGTCGGCGGTGTTCTGCAAATCGTCCTGAATCCAGGGGCTTCAGGCGCTCGCGCTTTGACAGGCGGGCTGAGGCGTGGGCAGTGAGGGCGGGTGACGCTCGGTCGACGACTCCAGGCGCTCGGCGTGCTGCAAGGCCGTGGGCGGCAGCGAACGCTGCTGCAGCTCTGTCAGGCCGGCAGGCTGGTCGGAGGGCTGAGCGTCGGCTGGCGCGTCACCCCCGATGAGGCGATCGGGCCGGTGACGCACGCGATGGGAGACCTCGCGAGCCGGCTCAAGGTGCTCGACGTTCGCACGGGTCCACCGATGCAGCTCGAGGTGCGCTTCGAGCTGCCGCCCGACGTGCTCCGCGAAGACGAGGGGCCCCGCGTGCGCACCGAGTGGTGGGACGTGGAGGATGTGCCGGGGCTGGCGCACAACCTCAACGACCTCTACCGCGACGTCAGCGCGGTGAAGCTCCTCGTCGTGCTCGGCGAATGGGAAGACATGGTGCAGCTGTGGGCGTTGCCGCGCCCGGTGCTGCGCGCGCTGCTCGACGAGGGGCTGCTCGACGACGCCCGCAACGCCCAGTCGCTCCGCGGCGTGCTCGAGGCCTGACTGGCGCGGTCGCTGGCCCTGTTGCTCAGCGCGACCTCGGCACGCACTCGCCCTCGCCGTCGTAGTGCCCGATGGTGCGCACGTTCTGGGTGACGAAGTCGCGCAGGTTGCGCACGTTGGCCACCGACGCGGTGCCGTACTGGCCCTGCGGCAGCGAGGTGAGCTGCACCACCGCGAGCTCGTCGAGCGTCACCCGGTTGTCGCCGTTCGCGTCGGCGTTGGCCATCGCCTCGAAGCGCAGGTTCGCGTCGCCGCCGAGCTGGTCGTAGAAGAAGTGGTCGCCGTGCACCGTGAGCTGCACCGTCGTCTCCTGGCCCACCGTCAGCACCACGCCCTTGCCGCCCATCTCGGCGCGCTCGCAGTCCTCGTAGCCCGTGGCATTCGTGAAGGACCAGTCGAAGGCCTTCGTCACGCCGCCCTTCGTGGCCGAGCCCACGACGATGACGCTCGCCTTCCGCGACTTCAGCAGCGCGAGGTCCGAAGCCTCGATGTTGGTCGCTTCGGCGTTGTCGTCGGGCGCGATGGCATACCCCACCTTGTCGTAGCGCTTCGCCGGCGCCGAGGCCGCGTACACTTCGACCGGGCCCTTCTTCACGAGGTCGAACGCCTTCGCGCCGGGCTGCTTCGAGGCCACCTGCCCCTGCCCGTCGGCCACCGTCACGTCCTTCAGGATGACGAGGAACTTCGTGAAGGTCACGGCCCAGCCGTCTTCGAAGCCGGCCTCCATGCCCATCTTCGTGGGAATGCCCTGTTCGATGTACTCCTCACCCCAGGTGGTGAACTTCACGACGCTGATAGGCGGCTCGCAGGCGGCGAGGGTGACGGCGCAGAGGCAGAGTGTGAATCGATGCATGACGTTCTCCGGTGTGAGTCAGTTGGACTGCCAGGTGAAGCGGTAGCTGGTCGTGTCGGTGACGCCGCGCTCGAAGCCGTTGAAGGCGGGGCTCGCGCGGTCGAGGGGGGTGAGGCCCTGCGCGTCGGGCGTCGAGAGCGTCTTGCCGAAGTCCACGCGGGACAGCAGCACGCCGAGGTCGAGCTCGAGCCGCACCGTCCCCTCGGCGGTCGTCATCGTGTGCTCAAAGGCAATCGCCGACAGCGGCTTCGTCGGCGCGAGCACGCCGGTGTCGAAGCGCACCGACTCGGAGCCCTTCGTCGCGGTGCCCAGCACGCGCACGCCAGTTGCCCAGCCGAGCTCGACCGAGCCGTACCGTCCCGTGACGGCGTTCACCGTGCCCCAGGTGGCGGGCTCGCCGCCCGCGAGATTGAGCTCGAGGGGCTCGAGCAGCTCGCCCAGCGCCGCGCCCGCTTCGTAGTGCCCCGGGTGCGCGTGTGCCGTCGAGACGAGCCAGTCGAGCGGTGAGCGTCGTCGGGTGATGAGCACCTGGCCTTCGAAGAAGCGCACCGACGCGAACGACGCCACCCCACGGACGTCCGAGAGCGTCCACCCGCTGTCGGTCGGGGCCGTCGGCGCGCGCACCAGCACCTCGAGGGGAAACGTGCGGCGCACCTGGTCGGTCGACGCGCCGCAGGACGAGAAGAGAAGAACGAGAACGAGTCGATTCACAGGTGGAGCTCCAGGGTGAGGAAGGCCGTGCGCGGGCTGCCCGCGGTGAAGTGACGGGCCGGGAGCAGGCTGGCGGTGCGGCCGGGCTCCCAGCTCGAGGCGAAGGTGAACTCGCCGTCACGCCACCTCGAGTCGAAGAGGTTCTGCACGTCGAACACCAGCTCGAGGCCTCGCCACCGCACCGAGACGCGCGCGTCGACGAGCCCGACGGGGCGCGAGAAGTCTCCGAAGGGCAGCGGGCGTGCGCCGATGCCGGTGAGGCCGAGCCCGACCTGTCCCTGGAAGCGCTCGCCCCACACGTCGACGCTGCGCGCGTAGCTGGTGTCGAGCCGGCCGACGAGGGGCGCGAAGTAGGGGAGCAGCGCGCCCGACGTGGTGACGCGGGCGGTGGCGGCGGTGACGCTCCCCGACACGAGCCAGCCCTCGAGCGGCTTCGCGGTGACGACGACGCTCACGCCTCCCCGCAGCGAGGGCCCCAGGGACACGGTGCTGCCAACCGCGTGGTCGAAGAAGACGTCGTTGGCGACGCTCGAGCCGAACGCCGCCAGCTTCGTCACCACGCGAGCCCAGTCGAGCGACAGCCCGAGCTCGGCGCCGCGCACCTCGACGAAGGGCGCCGTCTCGCCGTCGGCGAGCTGCCGCGCCTGTGGAGACCGGAAGCCGTCGCCGTAGTTCGCGTAGAGCCGAACGTGGTCGCCCAGCTGGCGCTCGACGCCGGCCTTGAGGCCGAAGCGCACGCCGAACGCAGACCGCCGTGGCCGGCTCGAGCCCACCCGGTCGAGCACCTCGAAGCCCAGCGCATCGGCGCGCCCCCCCAGCATGAAGCGCCACCGGCCCGGCGCGAGGGACGCCTCGGTCCACGCCGTGATGGCCGTCTGCGTGATGGAGGCATCGATGGTTGGTGCGTCCGCCGCGCCGTCGACGTCACGAAAGGCGCGCTGGGTCTGCTCGATGCCGTCGCGGCGGCCGCCGAGGCCGAGGTCGATGGACAGCGTCTGTCCCAGCACGTGGAGGTGCCGGTGGTGCTCGAGCCGCGCGCCGACGACGCCGTCACGCTGGGTCTGCTCGAGGCCGTCTCCGCCGGGCGTGCGCAGGAACCCGAGGAAGTTGTTCGCCAGCCTCAGCTCGGACAGCACCCCGTACACCTCGGCGCTCGTCTTGTGCCCGTCGCCCGGCACGTCGACGCCCAGCAGCACCTGGTGCCTCGACGACGCGCCACCCTGGAACGCGCCGAAGGCATCGAAGAAGCCCGCGCGGCCCGCGACGAAGGCGTCTTCGCGCACCACGCCCGGCGAGTCGAAGCGGCCCACCGTGCTGCCCACGACGGCCCGCACCTTGAGCGCGTCGACCGGGAGCACGAGCTGCGCCAGCATCGACGCCCGGCCGAAGGCGCGCTGCGACCCGAAGCCGTCACCCCGCACCAGCTCCGCGGCGGCGAACGTCTCGGGGGCGTCGGTGGGGCGAAAGCCGGCGAACAGCCGCGCGCGGTTGAACGAGCCGTACGTCGCGCCGATGGTGACGCCCTTCTCCTCGAGGCCCAGCTCGTACCGCACGGTGCCGGCCACCGCGAAGTCGCCCTGCCAGGCGCGGTAGCTGCCTTCGGTGACGCGCACCTCGCGCACCGCCTCGGGGATGAGCCAGTTGAGGTCGGCGTAGCCCAGCGCGTGGATGTGTGAGACCGCGTTGACCGGCAGGCCCGCGACGTTCAGCTCGATGTCCTGGCCGTGCACCGCGTCGAAGCCGCGGAGGAAGAGCTGGTGCGCCTTGCCTTCGCCCGAGTGCTGCGAGGCGACCAGCCCCGGCACGAGCCGCAGCAGGTCGACGGCTCCGGTGCGCGGCGCGGCCTGCAGCACGTCCTGGCCAATCGTCACCTCCGAGGCGCTGCGGCCCAGGCGCTGGCCCCGAACGGTCGTCATCGGCGTCGGCGACGCGAGGTGCACGCCTGCGTCGGTGATGGGCTCGGCGAGCCCGTCATGGAGACCGCCATCGAGGTGCTGGTGGTCGTCGTCTCCATCGCCCTCGTGCACGGGGCGCATCGGCTCGTCGTGGCGATGTGGGCCGGCGTCAGCCCGTGGGGGAGAACCGCCATCGAGGTGTTGGTGGTCGTCGTCTCCATCGCCCTCGTGCTCGTGGGGAACCGCGTCATCGGGCCGTCGCGGGCCGGCGTCGGTCCGTGGGGAAAGACCGCCATCGAGGTGCTGGTGGTCGTCGTCGCCGTCGCCCTCGTGCTCGAGGGGACGCGCATCATCGTGGCGTCGTGGGCCGTCGTCGTGTCGTGGCCGCACACCACCATCGAAGGGTCGATGGCTCTGAGCCGCGTCACCGATGGACCGGGTGGGCGCGCCCGCATCGGCGCGTCTCCTGGTCGGGCTGTCGTCGTGTGCGAGCGCCGGCGTCGCGCACGGTGCGCCAAAGGCGACGATGACGACGAGGGCGCGCAACACGTGAGGAGGCTCCGGGGCGTGGGGCAGCGACTGCAGTGCGGCGCGCCGCCTCTTCGGCCGCCGCGCAGGTTCGGATTGAGGGGACGGGTGCCCGGCGCGGGAACCAGCCGGTGCTCGAGGTGCGTGCAGCAACCGGCGTCCGATGAGGGGACGGGTGCCGGCGCGAGGACCAGACCGTGCTCGAGGTGCGTGCGGCAACCGGCGTCCGAGAGGGACTGGTCGACCACCGCCGAGGGGCGGTGTCGACGCCGCACGTGAAGTCAGGCTCGCCGCCGCGACGGCGGTGCAGGCACGGGGTGCTGGACGAAGCCGCGAACTCGACGCGCCGGACCTGGGCCGCTACGGCCCCTGGGGCTGGGCGACTGCGACCCGCGCGACGAGGACCGGATTGTCTCGCCCGATGAGCGGCGTCGTGGCCGTTGCGATCGCAACGAAGCGGGGCGGTGCGGGAGGGGCTGCGAGCTGCACGAGGGCGTCGAGGTGCTCGACCGACCCCGCGCCGTGGGTGCCGCGGGCGGGAACGTCAGAGCCATGCTGGTGTGCGTGGCCGTGCCCTTCGCGATGCAGGAGCGGCGCGACGACGAGCCCGAACAGCAGGAGCATCAGCCCCAGCCACCCCAGGTCCCGGCGGTCCGCGCGCGTCACGGAACGCGTCGTAGCCGGGTTGGTGAGGATGTGGAAGCGGCGCAATTCATGCGCGAATCCTCGACGCGTGACCGGGCCTCCCAGGGGCATGTCCGAGACCAGAGAACTCGTCGTCACGCTGCCCCGAGGACGTCGCGTCGACGTGCGGGTTGGCGGTCACGTCATTCACACCGACCAGCCGCTCGACAACGGCGGTGAGGACACGGCGGCCTCTCCGTTTCAGCTCTTCCTGGCCTCTCTCGGGGCCTGCGCCGGCATCTTCGTGCAGGGCTTCTGCGCGAAGCGCGGCATCGACCCGGCGCGTGTGCGCATCGTCGAGCGGCCCTCGTATTCTGCCGACGGCGGGCTGGTCGAGGTGGCGCTCGAGCTCGAGCTGCCTCCGGGTTTCCCCGAGAAGTACACCGATGCGCTCGTGCGGGTCGTCGATCAGTGCTCGGTGAAGCGCGCGATCGCGGCGCAGCCGACCTTCAGCGTGAAGGCCGTCCAGCAACGGCTGGCGCCTGCCGATGCCGTTCTCCCCGCTGAGACGCGGCTCGTTGGGTGAGCCGGCGCCCCACTTCGAAGCCCTTTGGTCGCCACGAACGCGACCAATCCTCCACCGGCCGACGGTAGGCGAGGAGCCAGCCAGGTGGCTGTTGCCCCGAGCGGCTTGACACTGGCTCAGGGCACCGGCTCGAACCGGCCCGTACAGCGGGGCTCGGTCACGCACGCCACGGTGCTCCCCGGCGCGCAGATGCGCCAGGTGCACACGACCGCATGGCCTCCATCGTCCGGTGTCGCGGTGCAGATGACGCTGAGGTCGTCGGAGCCCTGGACGCGGCGGGTGCCTCCGTCGGCGGTTGGAATGCCTCCGTCGGGGGGCGCCCTCTGCACTTCCGAGAAGTCGAACGTCTCATCTCGCACGCCGACCGAGCAGTTCGTGCGCGACTGAATCTGCCACGGGCCAGCGCTGCCCAGCACGTTCGTCACCGACCCGCGGCAGCTGTCGTTCGTGAAGGTGATGAGGCTCGTGCCCGTGCCGCATCCACCATCGTGCCGCACCGTGAGCGAGTCGACGGTGCCGCGAGGTGGAGGGCTGGTGGCGATCAACACGAGGCCGGTGACGGCGGTGGCGAGCAGCCCCGCGACGCGGTTCGGGCTCAGACGCATGACGCGCCTCCCGAGACCTTCGCCGCTGGCGCGGGGCCCGACTGCGTGAGTCCCCACACCCACGCGGCGCCGATGGCCGGGAGCGCGAGCAGGTCAGTCGGGTCCGCGAGAATGGGTCCTCCGCGCTGGCCGATGACGTGCCACGCACCCGCCAGCACCTCACTCACCCGCGATGCGACGACGGGAGAGCCCTTGAGCGCCGTGAAGAACACCAGCGTCGCAATGGCGCCGACACCCAGCCGCAGCCGGGGCGCACGAACCCCGAGCGCATCGAGAACGGCTGCGACGAAGAGCGGCAACACGAAGCAGCCCGCGACGTCAGAGAGCTTTCCGGTGAGGGCGTTGTGCAGCCACGGTTTGAGGACGTGATCATTGAGCGCCAGCGTGGCGACGGCCGCGAGGGCGAGGGGGCGAAGGAGGAGATCCATGGGTCGCGCGGGTTCCAGTCGTCAGGCGCCCGGCGCGCGCACACCACCGTTCACAGCATACGTGAGCGAGGCCCGATGCAGCAGGGGGGCTCACGGGAAGCGGTCAGGGGCACGAGGTCGCGCCGCCGTCCGTGTTCACGACCAGCACGCCAGCACCTGGCAGGGCGTAGGTGCCAGGCGTCAACGCAGGGACCGCGCATCGGGCGCCGACGATGACGCCCCCGGGGCTGCAGCCCGTCGAGCACACGGTCGCGGCCGTGTCGAAGACGAGCGCCCCGCCATCGAGCGAGACGGCGCAGCGGGCATCGGGCGAAGCACAACCGCTGAAGCCGAAGTTCGCCAGGAGCATCAGGGGCACCCCGGGCGCGGCACCGCCATCGATGCCGCAAATGGAATCGGCGCGGGTCTGGGCGCAGCCCGAAAGAAGCAAGCCAACGACAGCCACTCGCACCGACGGTCGAGGGTGGGGCCCGCAGTCACGATGGAGCACGGACTCTCGCAACCCCAGAACGGCCACCTCCGGGCGGTGCGTCGCGGCTGCGGTGCGTCTCGCGTGCCCTCAGGCAACGCAGCCAGCCGTCAGAAGCGGGTGATGACGAGCACCGCCGAGTTCGCCGTGGTGCCCGGCTTCACCGTGGCGCGGAAGGCCGACAGGTTTCGGTTGATCTGCGTCGCGAACGTCTCGGCGAGGTCCTTGCCCGTCTCACCGCCGCGGGGGCTGGTGACGAGCCCGCGCTTGTTCTTCTCGGTGTAGTTCGTGCGGCCCAGCGCGTCCTTCGTCGGAGCCTCGCTCACCGCCACGCCCAGCGACACCGGGTGATACTTGACCATGTCGTTGAGCGCGCCGCCGAGCACCTCGTACGACGTCGGGCCCTTCGCCTTGCCCGAGATGGTGACGTGCGTCTCGGCACCGACCTGCTTCACGCTCATCTTGATGCCGGCGTTGTGGCTCTTCGCCTCGACCGGAACCGGCGTGCCACGCGACACCCGCGGGCGGGCCAGGTCTGCCGACGTCACCGAGCTCGTCCAGGCGTTGAAGTACGACATCGGGTTGAACGGGTTGAAGGCGACGGGCATGGCGGGCTCCGGGGTGTGAATTCGGGGTGCGTGTGCTGCGAACACCTACATTCTCGGGGTCGATCTGAAAGAGTTTCCGCTCAAATGTTTTTTGCGGAGGCTGAGAAGATGTCAGGCCCTTGAACAGGTCCGGGGTCGCGCTCGGTGTGACTCCGATGTCACCCGTGCGCCCAAGAAGACCTGAAACTTCAATCGCTTAAATCTCTTGCACCTCCAGGGCGGGTACTGGGTCAACGGCTCGCCATGTTCTTTCGCGAGTTCTCAATCGTCCGGGTGAAGTCGCAGGTGCGGGGCTGGGAATTCCCGTTCAATCTCGACGAGTGCAGCGAGTCGCCGCTGGCCGGAGCCTTCGATGATGCGCTCCTGCGCCGGCTCGACGTGGCGTGCGGCCACCTGCCGTTCGCGCGCCGCTCCCAGGACGGCCGCCGCGCGTGGACGCTGCTGACCCCTCGCGGCGAGCTCGACGTGTGGTTCACCAGCGACGGGAGCGTCTTCGTCGAAGGCATCACCTCGCTCAACCCCGTCTTCGCGGTGTTCGCCCAGCTGCTCGAGGTGTGTCCGGACCTGGCGCTCGAAGACCGCATCACCGGCGAGCTCCACGACCGCGCGAGCCTGCTGCGGCTGGTGCGGCGCGACGAGCAGAAGGTCGCCAACCGGTTCTCGGTTGCGGCGGCGCTCGCGGCCTGAAGCGCTGGCTCCCAGTCGGGGCACCAGGAACGTTCCGTCAGTCGACGCCTGCGCGGGGCCTCACCGTCTCGGGTCAATCGGTCTGGCCCCGGCGCCCTCGCGCGTTGCCGGTACAGCGCGCCGAGGCGTTCGGCGGTAAGAGGCCCGGCGCGCATGCCGACGGACTCGCAGCCGGGTGGACTCGCCGACACGCACCTCGCCGGAGGTGGCTCGTTCGCGCCCGAGAGCCTCGTCCTGGGCGGGCGCTTCCGCGTCGAGCGGCTGCTCGGCGGCGGCGGCATGGGCCTGGTCTACCTGGCGGAGCAGGTCTCCCTCGGCCGCAAGGTGGCGCTCAAGGTGCTCCGCGACGACCTCGTGGCCACCCAGGGCATGGGCGAGCGCTTCAGGCGTGAGGCGCTCCTGCTCTCGTCGGTCGAGCACCCGGCTGTCGTGCGCGTCATCGACTTCGGCGAGCACGGCGCCTCGATGTGCCTCGTCATGGAGTACGTCGAAGGCCAGTCGCTCCAGCAGTGTCTGGAGCGAGAAGCGCCGCTGTCGGTCGAGCGGGTAGAGCGCATCCTCACGCAGCTCGCGCAGGGCCTCGCGGCGATTCACTCGCGCGGCATCGTCCACCGCGACCTGAAGCCCGACAACGTCGTGCTGACGAAGGCGCTCGATGGCAGCGAGCAGGCGCGGGTGCTCGACTTCGGCATCGCGCGCCTGGCCGAGCCCGACCAGCGGCAGCAGGTGACGCAGGTGGGCTTCGTCGTCGGCACGCCCGAGTACATGTCTCCCGAGCAGGCGATGGGCCAGCCCCTCGACGCGCGCAGCGACCTCTATGCGCTCGGCCTCATCGCGTGGCGCCTCCTCACCGGCCGCGCGCCGTTCCCCGGCCCGTCGCCGCGCGAGCTCGTGTCGCAGCAGATTCACGCGTCGCCCCCGAGCCTCCTCGACGCCGCGCCGCACCTCGCCTCGGCGCCTGCGCTCGTCGAGACCGTGATGGCGTGCCTGCAGAAGAACCCGGCCACGCGGCCCGCGACGGCCCAGGCGTTCCTCGAGCGGCTGCAGGTCCGGCCGCTGCAGCTCACCAACACGCTCACCGGCTCGATGCGCATCGCCACCGCGCCCACGCGGCTGCTGGCCCAGGCGAAGGTGGTGCCCAGGTGGAAGTGGGCGCTCGGTGGCGCCACCGTGCTGGGGCTGCTCGTCGGGTTCTTCGTGTGGTTCCTCCAGCCAGCCCGGGTCGCCCGGCGCCTCGTCGACGCGCAGCGCGGGAGCGAGGCCCTGCAGGTCATCGACGACGCTGGCGGTGACAAGGCGAGCCCGACGCTGGCGCAGCTCAAGGCCGCGGCGCTCCACCAGGTGGGCCGCGCCGAAGAGGCCCGCGGGCTCCTCGCCACCATTCCGGCCGAGGCCGAGCTCGAGGTCGAAGCGCTCGAGGTGCTCGCCGATGACTACGGCCAGCTCGAAGGCACCGGCGCCGAGGCCTTCAAGCGCGTGCGCAAGCTGCTGCTCGGCTGGCCGAAGCCGCGCGTGCTGAAGATGATGCAGCGGCTCGCCACCCGGGAAGACGGCCTCACCCAGTGGGGCGCGCTGCGCTTCGTCGACGTCGAGTTCGCCGGCCAGGGGCTCAAGCTGACCGACCTCTACCTCAAGGCCCTCGACGCGAAGGACTGCGCGCGGCGTCGCACCGCGGCCCGGCGCCTGGGAGAGCTCAAGGCCAGCGCAGCGGTCGAGAAGCTCACCGCGCTCAAGGCCGAGCCGCGGAAGCGGGGCGGGGTGCTTGGGCTCGAAGAAGAGGACTGTGGCCAGGGCGCAGCGGGCGAGGCGCTCAAACGCATTGAGCGGGGCCAGTGACGAAGGAGTCGTGACGTGAAGCGAGTCGGAGTCATCGGGGGCGTGCTGCTGGCGGTGTTCGTGGTGATGCAGCTGGTGCCCAAAGGCCGGAACCACACCAACCCGCCCGTGGCGCAGGAGCCCGCCTGGCCCAGCCCCGAGGTGCGCGCGCTCGCCGTGCGGGCCTGCTTCGACTGTCACTCGAACGAGACGAAGTGGCCCTGGTACGCCTCGGTGGCGCCCGCGTCGTGGCTCGTCGAGCACCACGTGGAAGAAGGCCGCGGCGAGCTCAACTTCTCGGAGTTCGACAAGCCCCAGCGCCACGCCAAGGACGCCGCCGAAGAAGTGAGCGAGGGCGAGATGCCGATGGCGGGCTACGTCGCGCTGCACGGAGAGGCGAAGCTGAGCGAGGCCGAGAAGAAGCAGCTCGTCGACGCCTTCTCGGCGATGTTCCCGAAGTAGGCGTCGCTCCGTGGCAGGCGACACCTGCGGGAGCTGCCGCCGTCACGCTTCGTGAAGAATGAGGACACGTGTGAGGCGGCGTCGCCGCAGCGCGAGGCTTCGGTCGATGGCGTCGAAACGACGGTGCGACGTCGCCCCACCATCGCGCTCGAGACCCCATCAGCAGCGTTCGGGGCTCCCGGACGAAGACCAGAGGACCCTTCTTGTCGCTGCCACCTCAGGTCGGGAATCGCGACGGACTGCCCCTGTACATGTCAGCGAAACCGCGGCGCCAGTGCTACGACTGGCTCATGTGGCGTTCGATGGTCGTGCTCGTCCTCTTCGGGTGCTCGCCGCTGACTCCGATTCGGGTCGACGCAGGCACTGACGCAGGCTCGGCCGGCGGGAGCGCCGGTGGGACCGGTGGTGGCGGCGCCCAGGCCGGCGGAACTGCGGGCGGTCAGGCGGGTGGGGCAGGCGGCGGCTCCGCCGGTGGCGTGGCTGGAGGTGGAACCGCCGGCGGAGGAGCAGGTGGAGGAGCAGGTGGAGGAGCCGCGGGGCCCCCGTTCACCTGGTCGGCCATCGGGCTGCCACCGAACACCACGGTGCGGGCGATCGCGGGCCGGCCGGGCGAGCTGTACGCGATCTCTGGAAACCGCGAGCTCCTGCGCACGACGGGCAACGTCTTTACCGTCGTCGCCGGCTTCGACCTCGCCGACGTGGCCGACGTCTACGTGTCCCCGACGGGGCGGGTCATCGTCATCTCCACCACGAACTGGGCCCGCGTGTGCGCGAGCGGGTGCGATCAAGGCACCAACTACACGCCACGCCTCGCGATGACGTCGGACCGCTTCGCCAGGCTCTGCGGCCGCGGGGAAGACGTCTACGCCATCGCCTACGGCACCAGCCTCAGCGGCATCCTGTACCGGTTCGTCAACGACCAATGGACACGCGCGATGAACGACGTCGGCGTGGGCAGCGCCTTCGAGTGCGAGGTGCTGGACGACGGCTCGGTGCTCATCGTCGGCATCAATGGCGTGGCGCGCTTCGATGGAGTCGCCAACGACGAGCCCGTCATGCTCAGCGGCCAGACCCCGAGGTGGCGGGCCCTCGCGGTGGGCACGCGCGATGGCGGCTCCGGTGACGCCATCATCGTCGGTGGCTTCGGCGCGTACCACTCGGCGCTGCGCGTGCCCCAGGGTGGCCGGTGGTCGGCGGTGCCGCCGCTCTCGACAGGCCGTGAGCTCACGCAGGTCGCCGCCTTCGGCGCAGACGAGTTCGTCGCCATCGGAGATCCGATGACCGGCGGTCCACCGCTCGTGCACTTCCAGGCCGGCACGTGGGCGCCGCTGGTGGGCGCTCCTGCCAACCTGAGCGAGCTGCGGCTCATCACCGCGGCGAACGGTGCGCTGTTCCTCGTCGGGCTCCGGAGCGGGGCGCCGGCGCTCTTCCGGGGCACCCGCCCGTGAGCCGGACACCGCAGGACCAGGCGGCCCGCACCCGGCTGCGCGAAGACCTCGACAGCACCTTCGTCGTCGAGGCCGCCGCCGGCACCGGCAAGACGACCGAGCTGGTCGAGCGCGTGGTGGCCCTCGTGCGCCGGGGCCGCGCGGCGCTCGAGCAGATCATCTCGGTCACCTTCACCGAGAAGGCCGCTGGCGAGATGAAGCTGCGGCTGCGCGCGCGCCTCGAGCGCGCCCGGCTCGAAGCGACGGACGACGTCGAGCGTGCGCGCCTGGTGCTCGCCCTCGAGCAGCTCGAGGCCGCGCGCATCGGCACCATTCACGGGCTGTGCGCCGACCTCTTGCGCGAGTACCCCGTCGAGGCCGGCATCGACCCGCTCTTCGAGGTCGCCGCCGAGGGAGACGCCGAGGCGCTCCAGCACGCCGCCTTCACCCGCACCTTTCAGGCCCTGCTCCAGTCGCAGCCCGAAGGCGTTCGCCGCGCCCTGCGCCGCAAGCAACGCGGGTTCGACGCCCAGCCGCCCCGCCTGGTGCTGTTCCACGCGGCCCAGTCGCTCATCGAGCACCGCGACTTCGACGCCCCGTGGACGCGCGAGCCCTTCGACCGCCTCGCCACCCTCGACGGCGCCCTGACCGCCCTGAGGACCTTCGCCGCCCTTCGCCCCTTCGTCGCGTTGCGCCCCGGGCGCGACGACTCGCCGCTGCTCGACCTGCTGGGCCGGGTGGCCCGCTTCGTCGGCGAGATCGACCACCGCGAAGCCGTCTCGAGCCGCGACTACGACGGCCTCGAGGCCTCCCTGCGCGACCTCGTCGGCAACCGCTTCCCCTGGGAGTCGAAGGCCTGGGGCCTCACCTTCTCGGGCGGCCGCAGCGAGGCCCAGGTGCTCGCGGCGCGTGACGAGGCCTTCGCCGTCGTGCGCACCGCGATGGAGCGCTGCGACGCCGACCTCGCTGCACGGCTCCGCGACGAGCTGCGGCCTGTCATCGACGCCTACGAGCGCGAGAAGGACCGCGCCGGCGTGCTGGACTTCGTCGACCTGCTGTTGCGCACGCGCGAGCTCTTGCGCCTCAACCGCTCGGTGCGCGAGTCGCTTCAGCAGCGCTTCACCCACCTCTTCGTCGACGAGTTCCAGGACACCGACCCGCTCCAGAGCGACATCGTGCTGCTCCTGTCGTCGAGCGACGCGGCCGTGAGCGAGCCCTTCGAGGTGACGCCGGTGCCCGGCAAGCTCTTCGTCGTGGGCGACCCCAAGCAGAGCATCTACCGGTTCCGGCGCGCCGACATCCTCCTCTACTCGCGGGTGAAGGCGCACCTCGTGAAGCACGGCGCGCGCGTCGAGTACCTGTCGACGAGCTTCCGCAGCACGCCCGGCATCCAGGCCGCGGTGAACGGCGCCTTCGAGGCGGTGATGACGGGCGGCTCCCAGGCCGACTACGTGCCGCTGGCCGAGTGGCGCGAGGCGAGCAAGACGCAGCCGTCGGTCATCGCCCTGCCGGCGCCGAGGCCCTTCAACTCGAAGGGGCGTGTCACCAAGGGCGACGTCGAGGGCAGCCTCCCCGACGCGGTGGGCGCCTTCATCGAGTGGCTGGTGAACTCGAGCGGGTGGACCGTCGAGGAAGAGGGCCAGCGCGTGCCGCTGGCGCCCCGGCACGTGTGCATCCTCTTCAAGCGGCTGCGCAAGTATGGCGGGGTCGACGTGCCCAGGCCCTACGCCTCGGCGCTCGAGGCCCGCAAGGTGCCGCACGTGCTGGTGGGCGGCCGCTCGTTCCACGTGCGGGAAGAGGTGATGGCGCTGCGCACGGCGCTCTTTGCCATCGACCGCCCCGACGACGAGCTGTCCGTCTATGCGACGCTGAAGGGCCCGCTCTTCGCCTTCACCGACGAGACGTTGTTCGCCTTCAAGCACGCGGTGGGCAAGCTGCAGCCGCTGCGGCCATTCGAGGTGGCGGCGTTGCCAGACCCGGGGCTGGCCGAGGTGGTCGAGGCGCTCGGGCTCCTCAAGGCGCTGCACCTCGAACGAAACCGGCGGCCCGTCGCCTCGACGCTCCACGCGCTGCTCGAGGCCACGCGCGCGCACGCGGGCGTCGCCTTCTGGCGGGCGGGCGCGCAGGCGCTGGCCAACGTGCTCCAGCTCGCCGAGGTGTCCCGGCGCCACGAGCGACGGTCGACGTCGTTCCGCGAGGTGGTCGAGGCGCTCCAGGCCGAGGCCGACGAGGGAGAAGCGCCCGACGCGCCGCTCGTCGAGGAGGGCCTCGAGGGCGTGCGCATGATGACGGTGCACGCCGCCAAGGGGCTCGAGTTCCCCGTCGTCATCCTCGCCGAGCCTACCGCGTCGGCCACCCGGCCCGAGCCCTCGCACTGGGTGGACCCCGACGCCCGCCAGTGGGTGCACCCGCTCGCGGGCTGCGTGCCGACGGACCTGCGGGTGCACGAGCACGAGGCGCTCGCGCGCGACGCCGAGGAGTCCATTCGCCTCACCTACGTCGCCGCCACCCGCGCGAAGGACGTGCTGGTGGTGCCGGTGTGCAGCGAGAAGCAGTGGCCCGACACGTGGACGGGGGTGCTCTCGCCATCGGTGTGGCCGCACGCCACGCGCGCGCATGAGCCGAAGCCGGCGCCCGGGTGCCCGGCCTTCGGGCACGACGTCGTCGTCGACCGGCAGGGGCCCGTGCCCGCCGAGGTGCCGCTGCCGGGCCTGCACCTGGCCCAGTCGGGGCGCAACCGCGTGGTGTGGTTCGACCCGCGCGTGCTCGCGCTCGGGAAGGAAGAGGCCGCGGGCCTCGAGGCCGACGAGGCGCTGCGCGACGACGAGGTCGAAGGCCCCAGGAGCGTCGCCGCCTGGGAGGCGTGGAAGGCCGCGCGCTCGGCGGCGACGGCGAACGGGAGCGAGCCCGGCCGCGTCGTACGGGTGGCCCGCGAGCTGCCACCGCCCACCGAGACCGTCGCCATCGCCGTCGAGACGACGACCGCACCGCGGGCAGGGCGCCCCGGCGGGCGGCGCTTCGGAGAGCTCGTGCACGCGTGTCTGGCGACGATTCCCCTCGACGCCGACGAGGGCACGGTGAAGCAGACCGTTTCGGTGATGGCGCGCTCGCTCCAGGCGCCCGAGGCCGAAGCGCGCGCAGCCGTCAGCGCGGTGCACGCGGCCCTCGTGCACCCCCTCGTCGCGGGCGCCCGGCGCGCCAGGCAGGTGCGGCGCGAGACACCGTTGGTCGACCACCTCACCGACGGCACCATCGTCGAGGGCGTCATCGACCTGGCGTGGGAAGGTGAAGACGGGTGGCTCGTCGTCGAGTTCAAGACCGACGAGGTGCTCGACGAGAGCCTCGGGGCGTACGAGGCGCAGACGCAGGCGTACGTGCGCGCCATCTCGCGGGCGACCGGTCAGCCCGTGAGCGGCGTCATCTTGCGCGTGTGATGCTTCGCGGCCGTGGGCATGGCGAGGAAGGGTGGGGCCGGCATCTTCGGCGAGGCGCTCAAGGACGAGCTGCGCGAGTGCCGCGACCTCCGACGACCCGAAGACCGGCGCCACGTGGGGGTGCGCGCCAGCGCGCGGGCCATTCACGGCGAAGCGGTTTTCGCCGAGGGGAAAAGCGGCCGCACGGGCCGTTCAGGCCAAGCGTTCGACCGTGATGCCCCGGCTCACTCACGCGCGCCCCCCGCGGCGCGACACCCGAACGCGAGCGTGTGGCAACGAGGCGTCACGCACGCGACGCGGTCGGCTGCCCCTTCTGGTCTCGCACGGCACGCTCGCGCCAGTCCCGCCAACGACGCTCCCGGGCGAACGGTGGTGACTGACGGTCGCTGGCCAGGTCGGCACGACGTCAAGGCCTGAGCCGCGCACTCCGGCTCGGTCCCTCGACGAACGTGAGCAGCGCCGGCAACAACGCGTCGAACCGCTTCCGCCCGGCGAGCAGCTCGCCGGTCACCACGTCGTTCACCCCGCCGATGAAGGCCTTGCGGACCCGTGCGTCGGGCGAGACGTGCGCGAACACCAGGTCGGCGAAGCGGCGGTTCACCCGCTCGCGCACGAGGAGCGCCCGCTCGCCCGCGCCCATCACCTCGACGATGAACGCGCGCGCCACCACCGGGTTCGCGGCGATGGCCGCCAGGTACTTCTCGACCTGCCGCGCCGTCTTCGAGGGGCCTTCGTCGGGGCGCCGGAGCGCGTCGATGAGCCGGTTCGTCGTCGACTCGTAGCTCTCGAGGAAACAGTCGAGCTTGTCGTCGAAGTGCTCGTAGTACGTCTTGCGCGAGACGCCGGCCGTCTCGATGACCTGCGCGACGCTGACCGCGCCGTACCCGTGCAGGCCCACCAGCACCGCCATCGCGTCGAGCAGCCGTTGCCGCTGCGTCTCTTTCGCCTCGGCGCGGGTGCCCGGGCGCGCTGCGTTGATGCTTGCCCCACGTCGTTCAAAAACAGTAGTGTTTCCGACTGCGCGAGGCGCTCGGAGAGCCATGAGATGAAGGTACAGCGGACCGTCGGTGTGGTGTCGACCAATCCCGTGCAGGGTGCGCCGCAGGCCGACGCCTCCGCCGCGGCTGCGCCCCCTGCCAACACGGCGTGGGCTCCGAAGGCCCAGGCGGCGCGGGGCGCGGCCGTCTCGAAGGCTTCGACCCCGACCGAGGCGCGCAACCGGGCCACTGCCGAGCGGTTCTTCGAGGCGTTCGGGCGGCGTGAGCTCTCGACCGTCGAGGGCCTCTACCGGCCAGACGCCACGTTCAAAGACGACATGTTCACCCTCTCGAAGGGCGGCCGCAGCAGCATCATGCAGATGTGGAGGGGGGCGCCGCCCTTCGAGGTTTTTCACGCCGAGGTCACCGAGGCGAGCGGCAACACCGTTCGAGCGAAGTGGGTCGCCGAGTACGAGATGTTCGGCCGGCCGATTCGGAACGAGATCGACTCGACGCTCACCTTCGACGAGTCGGGCGCGATCCGGTCGCAGGTCGAGTCGTGGGATCGCCAGAAGTGGATGTCGCAGGCGCTCCCGTTCGTTCCGCGCTGGGCGCAGGGCGCGGTCTATGCCGTGTTGAGCCCGCTGTTGAGCTGGCGCCTCGGCGGCTGAGCCACCCGTTTCAGGGCAGACACGCCGCGGCGCACAGCCCCTGCTCGCACCGCCCTGACGCACAATCGGCAGCCGCGCGGCACATCTGACCGGGCCCCTGGGCTTCGGCGCAGAGGGCGCCGCCGTCGGGGCCGTCGAGGCAGGTGCCCCAGAGGCACGGGCGGTCTGGCGCGCAGGGGCGGCCCAGGGTCGGCAGCGCCACGCAGGTGCCAGCGACGCACGCGCTGAAGCCCAGACAGTCTCGCGTCGTGCCGCAGGGCGCGCCGTCGGCCTGACGCGGGCCGCACCACTGGCCTCCATCACCGGCCCGGCACGTCAGGTGGCTCGAACAATCCGTCGAGCGCTCGCAGGGCGCGCCCGCGGCCCGCGGAGCGCCACAGCTGCCGCGGCTCGCGCCGGCTTCCACCAGACACACGCTGCCGGCCGGGCAACGCTGGCGGAGCGAGCACTCGGCGCCCGGCGTGGTGAGCTGCTCGGCCGCGCACCCGCGCAGCGTCGCGTCGCAGAACAGGCCCGTGAGGCACTCGCTGTCGTCGAGGCAGGCCGTGCCTCCGTCCCGCCGGGCCTCGCAGGTGCCGCCGTCGGCCGTCGTGACGCAGAACGAGCCCTCGTCGCAGCGTCCCTGCAGGCAGGCCGCTCCGGCCTCGGGGAGCCGCCGGCAGGTGGCGCCGAGGCACGCGAGGCCGGCGTTGCAGGGCAGGGTGGGGCCGCACGGCTCCGTCTCGGCGCTCAAGACGGCACACTGGCCGCTCCCCGAGGGGCTGGCGCGGCAGACGAGACCCGCCGCGCAGTCTTGAAGCGTCAGGCAGGCCTCGCCCACCCCGCCGCGCGCCAGGCACCGCCGGGGACACCCGCCGCCGCGGCACACCCCGTCGATGCACTCCGAGTACCCGTCGTAGCAGCGCCCCTGCAGCGGAACGGCCGGCGTCAGGAAGCGCTGGCACGAGGCGGGCTCGGTCGTCACCTCACTGCAGCTCTGGCTCGCCCAATCGTCGGCGCAGGCCTGCGCGCGCACGGCGTCGTAGCGCAGCGTGCCCACGTCGACCCGCGGCAGCCAGCGCGTCGGCCCGCACCACGTCGCGGTGAAGAACGCCACGCAGTCGCGGTACGACGCCGTGTCGTCGCCGATGAGGCCGCAGCGCCGGAGCGCCTCGCAGCGTCGGGCGTTGAGCCGCGTGCAGGCCACCCCCACGGGCAGACCACCGTCGGCGCCGCCGCCCCCCACGCCCGAGGTGCCACCGCCAGAGGCGTTGCCTCCGCCTTGAACGCCGCCGTCCACCGTCGGCACCGGCTCGGGTCGGCCAGAGCAGGCCCCGACGAGGCCTGCGACGAGCCCGACGAGGAAGGGCGCCACGAGCGGGCGCCCGGCCACGAACCCACGTGAGGGCCTGACCGGGAGCGGGGACTTCGAACCAGAGCGTGTCGGCACGTCGTACTCAGAGCCCGGCGTCGGCCTTCAGCGAGCAGGGGACGCTGCACGTTCCCCCGAAACCACCGTCGGGCCTGCGCCCGAACTCGCATTCATTCGACAGGCACATCTGATCATAGCTGCACTCCTCGCCCGGTGCACGGCGCCGCTGGCAGCGGCGGTCGTCGACGGCGCTGAAGTCGCAGAAGAAGCCCGGCTGGCATCGGCCCTGGCTGCCGGTGGTGAAGTCGCAGCTCCCACCGTCTCCCGGGTACGGCTCGCACCGCGTCGTCGCGTTCGAGCAGAAGAGGCCGTCTTCGCAGTCGTTGAAGGCCGAGCAGCCCTCGCCGCGACGGGCCTTCGCCAGGCAGGTGCCCGTGGTGATGACGGTCGAGCACCGCAGCGAGGGCAGGCAGGTACCGGTGCCCGCGCACACGCCGCCGAGGCCCGCGCGTCGCTGGCAGGTGCCGGGCGGCGGGTCTTCTCCGTTCATGCCCGGCGGACCCTGGCGGCAGAAGAACTCGGTGCCGCAGAACGGGTAGCCGCTGCGCAGCCCGCAGGGCTCGCCGGCGTCGGCGCGGCGCTGAACGCACGAGCCCGACAGGCAGACGCCTTCGTCACCGCACTCGTCGAAGTCGACGCAGCCTGCGTCGGGTGGCTTCGTCGGCTGGCACACCTCGACGCCGCCGTCGCCGCGGAAGCACGCCAGCCCGGGGGCGCACCGGCGGAAGAAGTCGCACGTCTCGAGCGCCTGGCGGAAGGCGAAGCAGCGGTAGGGGCACGTGGCCCCGAAGGTGTCGCAGTACGCACCGGGGCCGCACTCGGCGGCGGTGACGCACCCCCCGTCGGCCGGCACCTGGCCCGAGAAGACCTGCGCACAGGCCGCGGGCTCGTCGCTGCAGCTGCCACGGCCGAAGGCATTGAGGCACGAGAGGGCCACGGACGCATCGAAGGCGAGCCGGCCAGCGTCGACACCCGCCGAGGTCGCCACCTGGTCGCACCCGGTGTCGATGGTGCGGGCGACGCAGCCCGGCACTTCAGACTCGGACACGCTCAAGCAGCGCACCTGGCGCAGACAGCTCGCCAGCGCGCGCGTGCGGCACCAGGTGTCCACCGAGACGGTGGTGAAGCCAGCGTCAGGGCTCCCGCCGTCGAAGCGCTGGCGGCCGGCGTCGGGCTCGTCGATGGGGCCTGCGTCTCGTTCGGGCTCGACGACCCCCGCGTCCATCACGGGCATCGGCACCGGACACGCGGCGAGCGCGCAGGCGGTCAGGGGGAGGAAGACGCGACGCACGGCCAGCCACCCTAGCGCAACCACCGACGGGCGCACCGTTCGTCGAGGCCCGGCCCTCCGCCGCCGGGGCGTGGCCACGAAGGCCGGCCTGCGCCCGGGCGAAAAGGCGATACACTCGCGCGTCGTGACTCCCCTCGAGGCCGGCACCACCTTCGCCGGCAAGTACCTCATCGACGGCGTGCTGGGGAAAGGCGGCATGGGGGCCGTCTACTCGGCGACGAATCAGGCCATCGGCCGGCGCGTCGCCATCAAGGTGCTGGTGGCCGACCTGTCCGACCGCGAGGACGTCAAGCGACGCTTCGCGCTCGAGGCGCGCGCCGCCGCCGTCATCAACCACCCGGGCATCGTCGACGTGCTCGACATGGGCGAGACGCCCGACGGCGAGCCCTTCATCGTCATGGAGCACCTCGAGGGCGCCACCTTGAAGGCGGTGCTCAAGAAGCACGGCATCTTCAGCCCCGGTGAAGCCGTCGGCGTCATCGCGCCGCTGCTCGAGGCGCTCGCGGCCGCCCACCAGGCGAACGTCATTCACCGCGACATCAAGCCGGCCAACGTCTTCCTCTGCACGCGCCCGCAGCGGCTGGTGAAGCTGCTCGACTTCGGCATCTCGCGCTTCGGCCAGTCCACGGGGCTCACGCACACGGGCACCGCGGTGGGCACACCGAAGTACATGTCTCCCGAGCAGGTGATGGGCGAGCGCACGCTCGGGCCGGCGGCCGACCTCTACTCTGTGGGGGCCGTGCTGTACGAGCTGCTCGGTGGGCGCGCGCCGTACGACGCCGGCAGCGACATCGCCACGCTGGCGAAGCTGCTCAAGGAGGAGCACGACCCGCTCGCCACCGTTCGCCCAGAGCTCCCCCCACGGCTGTGCGCCTTCGTCGACGGCCTCCTCGTGAAGGACGCGGCGCAGCGCCCGAGCGACGCGGGAAGGGTGAAGGAGCAGCTCGTCGCGCTCGCGCGCCCGACGAACCTCTCGTCGCTGTACGAGCTGGCGCATGAAGTGGGCTCCCGCGCCAATACGGGAGGAACGCCGCGCCCTCCGTCTGGCCCGGGGAAGGCCACGCCGTCGCCGCGCCGCCAGTCGGTGACGAAGCTGCCGGTGCAGCGCGACGAGCCAGAGCCCGTCGGCGAGGACGTGCCGCCGCCCCGGCCCTCGGGGCGCCGGAGTGCGCCGAAGCCCTCCAGCGGGTCGAAGCGCTCCTCGACGGCGCTCGAGCCCGTCGACGAAGTCGCCCCACCGCCCCCGAAGACGCCGCTGGTGATCGCCGGCGTCGTCGCCGTGGTGGGGGTGCTGGTCGGGGCGGGCCTGTTCATCGCCCTCGGCCGCTCGGGCAGCGCGGAGGCCGGCGTCGAAGCGGCCGATCCAGCGCAGGTCGCAGATGCAGTCCCCGCGGGGAGCGCGAAGGGCCCGGCCATCAACGTCGTGGTGAAGCTCTCGGCGGAGCCGGCGAACACGCGCTTCGAGGTGGACGGCCAGAAGCTCGAGGGGAACCCGCTCGTCCTGACGCGCGCGAAGGACACGGGGGTGGCGGTCGTCGCCTCGGCGCCCGGCCATGAGCCGCAGACGCTCCAGGTGGTGTTCTCCGAGACCCGAGAGGAGCGGCTGAGCCTCACCCCGCGCGTCGCCGACGCGACCCCGACGCCAACGCCGAAGCCCGCGCGGCCGCCCCGGGCGCCCAAGGCGGGTGCGCCTCCGAAGAAGGGCGGGTCGCTCACGGTCGACGAGACCAACCCGTACGAGTGAGTGGCGCGTTCTCTGCCGCTCGACGACAGGCCGTGTTGTGTTCGGGCCAAGCCCTCGGTCGCTCGAGCCTTGGCTGACGGCCCTGGCGCACCGCACGCTGAACCGCATGCGTGTCGTCCCGTGGCTCGGTGTGCTGGGTGGGGTCGTCGTCGTCGCGTGCAGCGCCACGCCAGTCGACGCGCCGCACGCGCCCGGACGTGCGGCGATGCCCGACGCGTCGGCCCCAACGACGCCTGTCGACGCTGGTGAGCCGCCAGAGGTCGACGGCGGGCCGCGGGCGGACGCCGGGCTCGACGCGGGCTCACCAGACGGGCCCGACGGTGTCGTTCCAGATGCAGGCCCTGCCGATCCGCTCCGCTTCGTGTTGCCACCACTCGCGAAGGCCTTCGTGCCGCTCGCGCAGACGCGCTGTGCCAACGGCTCGTCCACGGGCGTCGCGGTGAACCTGAACCCGGGCGCCGATGAGTTGCTCGTCTACTTCGTGGGCCGGCGGCGCCTGCTGGAACCTCGCGACGTGCGGCCTCGGCACCTCGGCGAACCTTCGACGGGGCTACGGCCCGCAGGACTTCGCGGGCGACGGCATTCGGGGCTGGGCGATGTTCGACCGCGGCGAGCCGAAGAACCCGTTCCGCGCGATGAGCCACGTCATCGTTCCGTACTGCACGGCCGACGTGCACGCCGGCACGCGGGTGACGACGTACGACGGGCTCGTCACCATTCATCACACCGGTGCGCGCAACGTCGACGTCCTGTTGCCGCACCTCGCAGCCACCTTTCCGGGCGTTCGGCGCGTGGTGCTGGTGGGCTCGAGCGCGGGCGGCTTCGGAGCCCAGCTCAACGCGCCGAAGTTCGCGGCCTCCTTTCCCGGGGCGAACCTCTTCGTCCTGGGCGACAGCGCGCAGCTGGTTAACCCGGTCGGAGGGCTCGTGTCGCAGTGGGTGACGGCCTGGTGTGTCTCGGTGCCGCCGGCGTGCTCCGGGTGCGCGGCCGACTTCCCGCGGTACCTCGACTTCCTCCTCAGGTCGTACCCGGCCGCGCGCTTCGGGCTGCTGGCCTCGACGCGCGACGCGACGCTCACGCCGTTCTTCAACTACGGCCTCGACGTGCAGGCCTTCGACGCCGCCACTCGGCAGCTGCTCGACCGGTATGACGGCTCGGCGAGCGGCTCGTACCTCGCCCGTGGAGGCGTGCGGCACACGTGGCTCGAGTTCGTCACCCGGCTGTCGAGCGCCGATGACGTGGCAACCTTCGACTGGGTGACGGCCTTCCTCACCGGAGCGGTCGACCGTCGCCGCCCGTGAGGCAGACGGACACACCGGCCGGCGCGTCGTGACGTAGAGTAGGCGGGTGCTTGGTGCCGCCCGGTATGTCGTTGTCGTGAGTCTGTGCGCCGCTCCCGCGTTCGCCGCCGAGAGCGCCGCGTCGAAGAAGGAGGCGGCGCAGCGCAAGGCCGAAGCCGCCGACCACTACAAGAAGGGCGTCGCGCTCTTCAAGGAAGGGGACTTCGGCTCGGCGCTCGCGGAGTTCAAGGCGGCGTACCAGGCCGTGCCGGGCTTCGAGGTGCTCTATAACATCGGCCTCACCGAGCGGCGGCTCTTCAAGTACGGCCAGGCGGTGAAGACCTTCGCCCGCTACCTCGAGGAGGGCGGCAAGAGGGTGCCCCCGGACCGACGTGACAGCGTCGAGAGCGAGCTCTCCATCATCCGCTCGCTCACCTCGAAGGTGACGGTGAAGGTCGACGGCGCCCCCGCGAAGGTGTTCGTCGATGGAGAAGAGGTGGGCCAGACGCCGCTGAGCGAGCCCGTGCTGCTGGGCCCCGGCAAGCACACGCTGCGGGCGGCGCGCGAGGGCGAGGCCGACGCCGAGGAGTCCATCGAGCTGGCCTCGGGGCTCGTGCGCGAGGTGACGCTCACCTTCACGACGAAGGTGAGCCAGGGGCCCGTCGAGGTGTCCATCGAGACCGACCCACGCGACGCGGTGCTGATGGTCGATGGCACCCTGGCGGGGCTGTCTCCCACGAAGCTCGAGCTCAAGCCGGGCACCCACGAGCTCATCGCCGAGCTCGATGGTTACCAGTCGGCGCGCACCGACGTGGTGGTCGAGCCGGGCAAGCCGCGCACGGTGAAGCTCAAGCTGGTGGCAGGCGCGTCGGGCGGGGCGGCCGGGCGTGGCCGCTTCCCCGTCGTCGGCGTCGTCCTCTTCGGTGTGGCCGCGGCCGCCGGTGGGGTCGCCGCGCTCTTCGGGGTGCAGGCCGGCAACGCCTCGCGGCAGGTGACGGAGTTCTTCCGATCGGGCGGCGCCTGGGACACGTCCCGCGCGGCCGTCGAGGCCCAGGGCCTGCGCGACCAGACCTTCGCGGGCGTCTTCATCGGCGTGTCGGCGGCGGCCCTCGTCGGCGGCGTCATCGCCACCGTCGTCGCGGTCGCGGCCCCCACTGGCGACGCCGAAGCGCGCTTCTTCCTCGTCCCCACCCCGTCGGGAGTCGGTGCCGCATGGTCCACCCGGTTCTGAGGCGCCCGTTGCTGGCCTTCGTGGCCGCCTCGCTCGCCGGCTTCGGCGCGGGGTGCTCCTTCTACGCCCCCGTCGTCACCGACTGCGCCATCACCTGCACCGAGCAGAGCGGCTGCCCGCGGGGCACCTCGTGCCAGGGTGGTTTCTGCCGGCCCGAGGCGGCCAGCGGCGACTGCGCCTGCAAGCTCGGCGACACCCGGCCCTGTGGCGGCGGCCGCGGGGAGTGCAAGCAGGGCAGCGAGGTCTGCACCGCCGAGCGGGTGTGGAGCGGCATCTGTACGGGCGAGGGCCGGCCGTCGCCCGAGGTCTGCAACAACCGGGACGACGACTGCGACGGGCTCATCGACGACGACGCCATCGACCTGCAGGCTTGCGCGCTCACCCAGGGCGTCTGCGCGGGGAAGAAGGGCCGCTGCGAGGGCGGGGAGCAGCTCGTCTGCGACGCCATCGACTACGGCCCCACGTGGCAGATGAGCGAGACGCTCTGCGACGGCCTCGACAACGACTGTGACGGAATGACCGACGCGAAGGCGGCCGTCACGCTCGCCACCGACGTCGCGCCGACGGGGCCGTTCACCGTGCTGGCCCTGCCCGGGGGGTTCGGGGTGGTGGCCGAGGCCCGGCCCGGTGGCGTGGTGCGGGTGCGGCGGTACGACAGCCAGCTCCAGCCTCGCGGAGAAGACGTCGCGTCGACGCGTGTGCCCGCGACGTGGGTGGCCCGGGCCCGCGGTGACGAGGTGTTCGTCGCCGGTGGGCTCGATGCAGGCGTGTTCATCAGCCGGGTCGCGCCGGGCCAGGCCCCGCAGGTGCTGTGGAGCCTGACGGACGCCGGGTTTCAGCCGCCGCTGCGCTTCGGGGTGGGGGTCGAGGCGGTCGCGGCGTGGCCGGGCGTCGACGCCGTACGGTACGCGCGCGTTCAGCTCGACGGCGGCGCGCGGGTGCTCGAGGAGTCATTGCTCACGCCGCCCCTGTGCGACCACTCGGTGTCGAACCGCGGCACCTTCCTTGGAATCGGCGAAGACGACGCCACCAACCATCGGCAGGTGAACGTGCTCGACGGCGGGCGCGAGCGGGTGCGCTTCTGCGCGTCCCTCGCCGGCGAGTTCCTCGAGAACGACGGAGGCCTCACGGCCGTCTACTCGTACCAGAGCGCCTCGGACGCCGTGTCGGGCGTGTACATGCAGCCCGACATCATCCGCTCGAACGACGAGGTGGCCGTCGTCAGCTCGAACCTCGTGCAGCAGTGGGGCGACAGCGCGGTGGTGTTCGGCCCCACCGGCCGGGTCCACGTGGCGATGGAGGAGAACCTGCTCCAGCTCTTCGTGCTGGCCACCGCGGTGCCGCAGGCCGTGACGACGACGTTCCGCCAGCGGGTGCTCGACGGGGGCTTCGGCAAGGTGCAGCTCGCCGCCACCGAGGACCCCGCGTGGCTCATCGTGGTGTGGCGGGAAGGGACCCAGGTGAAGGCCCGTCGCGTCTGCGCGCCGTGACCTCGAGCGGGGAGGCGGCTGCCGCCGACTTGAAGAGCCTCGTTGGTGGATTCGCCGGCTCGCGGAGAGGCGCTACCCGTCGATGAACTCGGCCACCTCGGTGTTGAGGCGGGCGCGGTCGAGGTCCTGCGGGAGAATGTGGAAGCCCCGCTGCAGGACGAGCAGCCGCGAGCCGGCGACGGTCTGGTGCAGGGCCTCGATGCTGGCGAAGTCGACGACGTGGTCGTTCACCGCCGCGGCGATGAGGGTGGGCCCCGTGACCCGGCTGGCCGCGCGCTGCGCGAGGCGCTGCAGCTCGAAGAGGTCGAACAGCCTCGCCACCGGGTAGCGCGGCAGCACCGGCGCCCGGGCCCGCGCCTCGTCGTCTTCCAGGTCCGTCGTCTTCTTCTGAATCCACCCCGCGGTGAGGCCCTCGGTGAGCAGCGGCTTCACCTTCGAGAGGAGCCGGCCACTGCGCTGACGCACCTTCATCACCGGCGCCATGAGGACCAGGCGCGCCACCCGCCCGCCATGCCGCTCGGCCAGGAGCAGGCCCAGCAGCGCGCCCATCGACAGGCCGGCGACGCAGACGCGGGGAAAGGCCGAGAGGCTCGCGAAGGCGTCTTCGGCGGCGCGCACCCAGTCGCGCCACGTCACCCACAGCATCGCCTCGGGCGTGGTGCCGTGCCCGGGCAGCCGCGGAGCGCGCACGAAGAAGCCGCGGTCGGCGAGCGACTCTCCGAGTGGGCGCACCTCCCAGGGGCTCCCGGTGAAGCCGTGCAGCAGCAGCACCGCGGTGCCAGCGTCGGGGGCGCCCAGGTCGAAGGGCGCGGTGCGGGAAGGGTCGAGCGGGAACGTCACGGCGAAGGGGCCATGGTGACAGCCCGTGGCGCGCGCGAAAAGCCTCAAGGCGTTGCGGCGTTGTCCGTTCACATCGGTGGCCGCCACGGAGTACACCGCCTTCACCATGAGCGATTCGCCCAAGCCGCCCGAGATTCAGCTCCAGATTCAGCTCGACGACGACGTGGCCAACGGCCGGTACGTCAACATGGCGCTCGTCAACCACACCGAGACCGAGTTCACCCTCGACTTCATCTACGTGCAGCCGCAGCAGCCGCGCGCCAAGGTGCTCTCGCGCATCATCACCAACCCCAAGCACATGAAGCGCTTGTTGCTCGCGATTCAGGAGAACCTCGCGAAGTACGAGCAGAAGTTCGGCCCGGTCGAGATCATCGACCCGGGAACGCCCGTGCACTGACGGCCCGTGCCAGGTGCGCGAAGTGGCGTGAATGCACGCCCCGTGGTGTCGTCCGGTTCAACGATGCACCGCCTCCTCACCTCGCTCGCCTGTGCCCTCGTGACGCTGGCCGCCGCCCGGGCCCGCGCGGGGTGCGATGACGGCGTGCGCCTGTTCCCCACGCCCGGCGCCACGGTGCCGACGAACGTGCAGTTCGTGCTCGAGGGCCTTTCGGGCGAGCAGGAGCGGGTGTCGGCGCTGGTGGGCTCGTCTGAGCTCGCCCTCTTCGGTGGCAAAGAGACCATTCCCGTCGCGGTGGAGAAGGGGTGGACGTCGTCGATGAACCGCGTCGCCGTTCGCCTCAAGCCGAAGCGGACGCTCGAGCCCAACACCGAGTACTCGCTGGGGCTGACGCGCGCGTTGGCGAAGGTGCGGCTCATCAACGACACCTTCGGCGACAACACGCCCCGCTGGCGCACCGGCCCGGCGGCGGACACGGTGGCGCCGAAGTTCACCACCCGCCCCGCGGTCTCCGAGGGCTTCTACCAGCGCACGAAGGACGGGCTGACGCGCACGCTCAAGCTGCGCACGCAGGTGAACGACCTGGGCGCCTCGTACCTCGTGGTGGCGATGGTGCGCGCGCGCGGCATGGCGACGAAGCAGCAGTACCTCGTGCCGGTGGAAGGAGAGACGGCCACGCTGGGCCACGACGTGTGCTCGGGGAGCTTCGGCTTCGACGACGGCCGGGCCTACAAGCTCACCATCGAGCTGATCGACGCGGCGGGCAACCGCGCGCCAGCGACGGTCGCCATCGAGCTGTCGGCGCCCAAGCCCACCACGCCGGAGCCCGAGGCCCAGAAGAAATAGGTGTGAAGGCGAAGTGGCAACTGCCCGCCCGAGTGCACGGCGCCGCTGGCGCGCGGCGCCACCGAAACGTCAGCCCTCCTGACACGAACCGCTGTGGGGCCTGACTCAACCGCAGGGAACGTCTCGGGAAGCCAGTCGCGTCGGGGCGCTGGCAGGCTCCTCGCAGAAGGGAGCCCCGATGCCGACGCGCGCGGGACTCCTTCTTCTGCTGCTGACGGGCTGTCAGGGCGAGTACTCGTCCACGCCCGAAGAGCTCGCCCGGTACGAGTGGGTGGCCCAGGTGAAGGTGAACCCCATGGCCCCCGTCGCCGGGCGCCAGGTGAGCTTCAACCTCGAGCTGACGAGCCACTCGAACACGATGGTGGTGGTCGACATCGTGCTGCGCGCGCACCGCGCCGACGGGAGCCTCTTGCACGAGCAGGTGTGGAGCGGCGTGAAGTTCCACCCGCAGGAAGTGTGGAACCTCACGCAGGGCTTCCTCACCAGCACCTCGGAGCGCGGCCAGGCCACCGTCTCGGTCGAGGTGCTCGAAGGCGCCACCCAGCGCTCGTTGTGGACGGGCGAGGGGCCCACCCTCACGTTCCGCTGAGCCGCAAGGAGGGCGAGACGACAGCGACGACGTCACGTCACGCGAGCGGGGCCACCCGACGGGCTGGGCGTCACACGCGGCACAGCACGAACCAGTTGTCGAGCTGGCGCTCACCACGCCAGGCGCGCCCGATGCTGACGTGGGCCGACACGCCGCGCACGACGTCGCGGGTGCGATTGTAGACGAAGTACGAGAGGCGCTCGTCGTTACCGAGGACGCGCGGCGCGCCGTCGAGCGGCCTGGGTGGCAGGCGGGTGTAGTCCACCAGCACCTCATCGCCCTGCTGCACCGCGACGAAGTACCCGGGCCCGACGGTGACGGTGACGAGGCCCGAGGTGGCGTTGAAGCCCCACCGCTCGCTGGCGACCTTCGGCGCCTCGTCGGGCACGGCGAACACCTTGGCGAAGCGGGTGAACGCGAGCAGGGAGTTGCGGCCTTCGTGGCGCACGCCCACAAGCGGTGGCGTCGTCGCGGGCGCCAGGTCGTCGAGGGTGAACCGGCGCGCACCCTGGACGACGTCGAACAGGCGAGCCTGGTGAGACGCGTCGAGCGCGAGCGTCTCGGCGAGGCGCTGCGCAGCCGGCACCGCGTCGAGGTGTTCGGCCAGCGCGCGCGGCGTGACGGCGGCGTCGTCGAGGAGGCGGGACAACATGGCGCCTCCTCTCTCCCGGTCGGGCGCTCAGCGCAAGACCGTGGTGCCGCCCGTCATCATCGACTGCATGGCCGGCTGGAAGAAGTGGTACGGGTGCACCAGCTCGGGCCGGCTCACGGCCTCGAGGCGCTCCACCACCGCGGCGGGGAGCGCCGACTCGAGCGCACGCAGGTTGTCGTCGAGCTGCTCGAGCTTCGAAGCGCCGATGATGGTCGAAGTGACGCCGGGCCGGGTGGCGACCCACTGCAGCGCCACCTGGGCGGGCGAGCGGCCGAGCTCCTTCGCGGCCCTCACCAGCGCGTCGACGATGCTCCAGTTGCGCTCGGTGAAGAGCTTCTCGAAGGCCGGGTTGCCGCTGTCCTGCGTCTTCTCGAGGCGGCCAGCGCCGGCCGTCTTGAGCCCCCTGCGCTGGTACTTGCCCGTGAGCAGTCCGCTGGCCAGGGGGCTCCAGGGGGTCAAGCCGATGCCCAACTCCCGCGCCGCCGGCAGGTGCTCGCGCTCGAGGTTGCGCTCGACCAGCGAGTACTCGAGCTGCAGCGCCGCCACGCGCTCCCACCCACGCCACTCGGCCATCGTCTGCGCGCGCGAAAGGTACCAGGCCGGCACGTCGGACAGGCCGATGGCGCGCACCTTGCCCGCGCGCACCACGTCGTCGAGCGTCGACAGCACCTCTTCCATCGGCGTCAGCCCGTCCCACGCGTGCACCCAGTAGAGGTCGACGAAGTCGGTCTTCAGGCGCTTCAGGCTCGCGTCGAGCGCCCGGTACAGGTTCTTGCGGCCGTTGCCGCCGGCGTTCGGGTCGCCCGGGAAGGCGTTGAAGGTGTACTTGGTGGCGATGACGGCGCGGTCGCGGGTGCCGCGCTCGGCGAAGTACTCGCCCAACAGGCGCTCGCTGGTGCCACCGGTGTAGCCGTCGGCGGTGTCGACGAAGTTGCCGCCCGCCTCGAAGAAGCGGTCGAGCATCGCGAAGGTGGTGTCCTTCGGAGCGCCCCAACCCCACTCGGTGCCGAAGGTCATCGTGCCCAGGCACAGGGGGCTGACGCGGAGGCCGGAGCGGCCGAGGAGGCGGTACTGGGAGAGCGAAGCGAGGCGGGTCGTCAAGGAGGCTCCTTCAGTGAGGCGCGGTGAGTGCGACGGGGGCTTCATGACGCCCCGGCGGTGTTTTCGGAACAGGTGGAATGTGCATGCATTGTGAAGCATGACTTCACACATGGCGTCGCCCCCCGTGCACCTCCTGCCCACCTTCCTCGCGGTGGCCGAGCACCGGAGCTTCACCCGGGCGGCGTCGGCGCTGGCCCTCTCGACCTCCGCCGTGAGCCAGGCGGTGCGCGCGCTCGAGGCGCACGTCGGTGTCCCGCTCCTGCACCGCACGACCCGCAGCGTCTCGGTGACGGAGGCCGGCCAGCGGCTGGCGGAGGCGGCCGCGCCCGCGCTCCGCGATGCGGTGGAGGCCCTGTCGTCGGCTGCCGCGGCGGCCGGAGAGGTGCTCGGCCAGCTTCGGCTCAACGTGCCCGCCATCGTGGTGGAGACGGTGGTGGGCCCGCTGGTGACGGCGTTCCTCGCCCGGCACCCACGCGCGAAGGTCGACGTGTGGGTCGACGATCGACTCGTCGACATCGTGGCCGAGCGCTTCGACGCGGGCGTGCGACTGTCCGAGGCGATGGAGAAGGACATGGTGAGCGTGCGCCTCAGCGAGCCGTTCCGCTTCGTGGTGGTGGGGAGCCCCGGCTACCTCGACGCGCGGGGCCGGCCCTCACACCCCCGGCAGCTCGGCCAGCACACCCTCATCGGCTACCGCAGCCCGACGACCGGCGCGCCCTACCGGTGGGAGCTCGAGCGCGGCGCCCGGGAGTGGGAAGTGCCGGTCGACGGCCCGGTGTGGACGAACCACGACGGCGTCATGCTGGAGCTCGCCTCGCGCGGCGTGGGCCTCGCCTACGTGGCCGAGCCGTCCGCGCGGCGGCTGCTCGAGGTGGGAGCCCTCGAGGTCGTCCTGGACGCCTGGGCGCCCCGGGTGCCTGGCTCGTTCCTGTACTTCCCGTCACGGGCGCAGGCGTCGCCGACGCTGCGCGCCTTCATCGCGTGCGCGAAGCAAGAGCTCGAGGCGCGTCGGCCGGGAGCTGCTGGAGCGCAGCCTCCCCGGCGAAATGCAGAACGCGCGCGACGCCCCTGAGGGGCCGACGTCGAGCCTGGCTTCGCCGCGCGCCGCGACACCAACCTGCGTCGACGGCAATCGACGCCACCGCGCTGGGGAAACGGCAGCACGCGCGCAGCCCGCTGTCCCGAAGGCGAGCGGCCGCGGCGGTCGACGTGCTCTGGTGTGGGCAGTCTCGGGCATGACAAGCACCGCTCCCGGCATGACGTCCAACGTCTGGGCGCCTCCGTCGGCCCGGGCCGGGTCGGCGAGGCGGGGGAGGGCCGGTGAACGCCTCGGGGGAGACCGACCTCGTCGAGCTGCGGCTCACGACCGGCACACCCAGCGCGTCGACGGCCCCACCGGTCGGGTCGAGCTCCGATGCCCTCGAGCTGGAAGGCGCCCGCCGAGCTGCACCTCGCCTGGGCGCGTGAGGTTGCTCCTGCTCACAGCGCCGTGCGACTGCGAGGAGTCGACGACGATGGAGGCGTAGGCCGGGCCGGGGCGCCGGCCTCACGGGCGTCGCGGATCCGCAGGGCCCTGCTGCGCCTGGGCGCCACGAGTCGCGCTCGTCTCGAGCCGCACGAGCAGCCCCGGCCAGCGCGCCCGCACCGCCTGCGCCGCCGGCGTCTTCATCGTCGAGGACACCTGCAGGCCTTCCCGGAGGCGTCGCGCGAGGGTCGACGCGTCGAGCGGGCAGGCCGTGGAGTCGATGACGTGAACCTCGGCACAGAGCTCGACTAGCGCCGTCGAGACCTGATCGAGCCGGCTCCCGGTGCGTGCGCGCCATTCGTCATCGTCGGCGAGCCCCTGCTCGAGGAACCGGCGGGCGTCGCGCCATTGCCCGGCGCGCGCGGCCGTCCATGCCTGGTGGTGGGACACGCGCGCGAGCTCATGGAGCGTCTCGTCACGCGGCACGAGCTGCTGCCGCGCCACCAGCAGGTCTCGACGCTCGGCCAGCGCCCGTTGCCGTGCGGGGAGGTCGCCCAGGGCGCGGGAGGTCACTGCCTCGAGCCCCGCGAGGAGGGCGCGCAGGTCGTCACGGCCCAGATGGGTGGGGCCGGCGGCCAGCGCCGTGGCCTCGTGCAGCTCGGCCGACGAAGCGAGCGCCGCGCGGGCCTCGGCCAGCCGCTGTCTGGCGCGCGCGGGCTCCTTCGCCGCGAGGTGCGCCGAGGCCAGGGCCAACCGTGGTTTCACCTGCGCGGCGACGCTCGTGGGTACGAGGGGCACCAGCTGCTCGCCGTAGCCGATGGCCGCCTGGGGCTGACCGGCCACCAGGTGCGTCACCATCGCGCGCTCGAGCGCCATCGGCAGGAATGGGGCCAGGCCCGGTGTCGCAGTGACGAAGGCCAGCCCCTCTCTCGCCTCGGCCATCGCTGCGTCGGGTGCGTCGGCGTGGAGCAGGCTGCGCGAGTACGCGAGGTGGAAGGCGGCCTGCTCGGCCGGCCGGACGAAGGGCAGGCGTGCGCGCTCCTCGTAGTGCTTCACGGCGATGCGGTGGTTGCCGAGCGCGGCCTGGAGGAGCCCCAGCTCGAGCAGCAGGCTCGCCCGCCGGCGGTACACGTCAGGCGCGAGGTCGAGGGCGAGGTGGTACCGGCCATGCGCCTCGAGCGCCGCCGACCGCTCGCCGCCACGGTGGAAGTCCTCGTGCGCCAGGAAGCCCAGCAGGTGGTGGAACTCAGGGCTCCGCGCCAGCGCCTCCTCGGCCGCCTGGAGCGACGCCCGGGCCTGCGTCAGCGTGCGTGTGAAGTCCGACCCGTCGAGCAGGGGAAGCGCGCGGCCCAGCACCACCGCTTCAGCGAAGGCCATCACGCCGGGCGTCTGTCCCAGCGAGGCCTCGAGCGTCGACGTCAGCTCACGAGCCGCTACGCCCCCGCGGGCCGACGCCTCGACGAACCCCGAGACGGCCTCGAGCGAGCGTGTCTTCTGCGCGATGGACAAGAAGAGGGTGGCCGCCTCACGGTGCTGTCTCTGCTGGAGGAACCAGTACGCGCGCTCGAGCTGCACCTCGGCGTAGAGCGCCTCGGCGTACTTCCGCTCCGGGTGCGCCTGGGGCACGTCGTCGAGCCAGCGCTGGGCGAAGACGTCGAGCACGGCTTGCAGGTCGTCGTGCGCCGCGCGCTCGATGACGGTCATCGCCACCATGCGGTGCTGCTCGAATGACGGGGCCCGCTGCCAGAGCGCATCGAGCGTGGCGATGGCGGTGGGCTGCGCCGACGGCTCCACTTCGTCCAGCGCGCGCTCGACCTCGAGGAGGAGCCGGGCCTCGGTGCCGGGCTTCGTCCAGCCCTCGGCCGCCACCAGCGCGCGCAGCCTCGCCTCCTTCCCGCGCCCTGCCGTCAGCGCGTCGACGAAGCGCCTGGCGTGAATGAGGCGTTCTCGCTCACTGAGCGCCCGGTGCTCGGAGACGCGCAGGTTGGCCCGCGCCCATGCGTCCCGGTCGCCCGTCTCGCGCAGGAGGCGCTCGGCGAGCCGGCCCCACAGCAGCACGACGTCGGCGTCCGTCTCGGCCTCGAGGTCGATGGCGTCGAAGAGTCCCAGGGCCTCGGCCTTCTGCCCCAGCACCCGCAGCACCTCGGCGCGCACCAGGCGCGAGAGGCGGCGAATCGTCGGCCTGGCGTGGGCGTCGTAGCCCTCGAGCCGCGAGAGCCGCTCGCGCTCCGAGGCGATGAACTCGTCGGACAACTTCCCGAAGCCGAGCCGGCCCTCGTCGCGGCGGTGCCGAACCAACTCGGTCGCCACCTTCGCCCACGTCGCCTCGTCGCCGTCGATGCCGGCGTCTCGCTCCATGAGGCCCAGGTCGAACTCCGCCGAGTCGAAGGCGCCCAGCTCGAGGGTCGACATGGCGAGCCGGCGCTCGAGCTCGACGCGGCGGGGCAGGTCGGTCTCGCGTTCGAGGCGGCGCTCCTGCAGCAGCAGCCGCTCGAAGCGGTGGCGTGAGGCCGAGGCCTCTTCGTCGAGACGCTCGGCGCTCATCTCGGCCGGCACCTGCCCTTCGAGCGGCAGGCTCACCACCTGGAGGAACCCGCGGCGGTTGCAGGTGGCCAGCAGCCGGTCCTTCGCGGGCATCGGGTACTGACAGTTGCTGCGCTTGCTCGAGAGCACCTCGACGGCGTCGCCCCGCGCTGGTTCCACCTGCCCACCTGCGAAGGGCACGCGCACCAGCACGCCGTCGTCGTTGCCGTCCGTCACGCCATCGGCGTTCGAGTCGTCGGGGAACTGGGTGAAGTACAGGTACCGCCCATCGGCAGAGAACGCCGGGAACGCCGACGCGCCTGGCAGGAGCGGCTCGAAGACGACGCGGGCCGGGTCGGTGAGCGAGGTGAAGACGAGCCCGCGTGACGCACGCAGCAGAGCAGGCATGCCACCGTCGGCGCCGGCGGCCAGCTCAACGTGCGCGAGCCAGCGCCCGTCGGGAGAGGCCACCGGGCTGCTGAAGAAGCCCTCTCTCAGCACCTCGGCCTCGCTGCGCCAGCGCGCACGCGCCCGGAGCCTCACGAGCTGATGGGGACCGCCGAGCTCGAGCCGCCGCACCACGCCGACGGCGTCACTGCCGGCGAACCAGAAGGCGTGCAGCACGGCGCCCTCGATAGGCAGACAACGACGCTGCTTCGTCCGCAGGTCGAGCACGCACGCGTCCCCGAAGGCATCGTTCCGGTACGAGATGTAGAGCAGCGACGCCCCGTCCGGTGACAGCCGCGGCTGGCTGACGTCGCCCTGCTCGTCGTAGAGCAGCTCGGGCGCTCCGCTGCCCAGTGTCTGGGTGAAGAGCTCGACGGTGCCGTTGGTGTTGCTCGCGAACACGAGTCGGCGCCCGTCGGGGTGGAGCTGGCCGAAGAACTGGTCGGCCCCACCCGCCGTCAGGGGCCGGAGGGGAACGAGGCCCGATGGGCGTGCCATGGCCTGCCCGAAGGCCGAGAGCGCCCCCAGCAGCGCGGCGGCAAGCACGGCGCGGCTCAGCACCGCTTGACCCCCCACGCGCCCGAGGGCGCCTGCACCTGCGCACCGCAGACCACACCCTCGAGGTGCGCCTGTCGCCACGTCTGCGCAATCTCGGCCGCCGAGCGAGCCGGTGACGTACGCCCCAGGAAGTCCCACAGCTGCCTGCGCGCGCGGTTGACGCGGTGGACGGCGGCGGACGTGCGCTGGGCGCTGTGCCGCCCGCTGCAGGTCGAGGGCGTCTCTTCGATCAGCCCGGTGAGCGCCTCACCGACGCAGCGTCGAACGAGCAGGTCGTCGAGGATCTCGAGCTCGCTCATCAGCACCGCATGCACCCGCGTCACCTGGCTCAACGTGTCGTCGCCCAGGTCGACCCCCGCGGCCTCGAGCTGCCCGCGCGAGAAGTCGGCAGAGGTGGGCACCAGCACCTGCTCACGCAGCTCCTGGTCGAGGGCCTCGAGCTCTCCCGAGACCTGTTCTTCGAGCATCGTCTGGCGGTCGACCAGCACCACGTCGGGCGCCTTGATGCAGCTCGACGTGATGAGGACGACGAAGCAGAGGCGGCTCATCGCGACTCCTTGTCGGTGAGGAAGGGAGCGAGGTATCGGGTGATGAAGGGGCCCAGCGCGAGACCACGCAGCGCGCCGAGGTCGAAGAGGCCGCCCAGGCCGCCCAGCTCGACGTCCATCGCCAGGAGGCCGTCATGGAAGTCGAGGCGCACCTGCCTGGGGTAACCCCAGCGGAGCGCTGAGCGGAGTCGGTTGAGCGGGCCGATCTCCCGGTAGGGGTCGAGCACGTCGACGAGGTCGATGACGTGTTCGCGGCTCGCGCGAACGACCTGCACCCGGCCGTCGATCTCGAGCCGTTCGAGCGAGAGTGACAGGGCCGCGTTCGCGTCGAGCGGCACCGCCGCGCCCGCCCGCTCGAGCCCGGTGATGCCGCCGCGGAAGGTGAGGGCGCGGTTTCCGCGCTGGTAGTCGAGGAACACCTGGCCCGAGAGGAGCGCGCGGCCGCGCTGCGCCTTGAGCTTGTTGAGCGAGAAGCGGTTGTGCTCGACCTCGAGGCTGGTGACGACGGGGGACAGCTCGAAGTCCAACACGCGCACGCGCCTGGCCGTGATGACGGCGTCAGACGACAAGAACGGCTGCAGGTCCTGGTACCGGGCCCGCGCGAAGACGCGCTGGTCGCTGCTCGGCACCAACTCCAGGCCGTCGATGGGGTCGAGGGCCAGCGCCTCCTCGAGCGTCGCCACCCCGCTCGCGTCGTGCACCTCGAGGCGCTGGGCCGGAAAGATGGCGGTGGCCCGGTCGAGCTCCAGGCGGCCACGGACCCGGAAGAGCTGCCGGTCGGCCGAGTCGATGATGAAGGGCGCGGTGACGGTGCCGCCGCCACGAAAGAGCATGGGGTCGCCGTCGAGCCGATCGAGGCGCTGCGTCAACGCGCCGTCGACGACGAACCGCTGGCCGCCCGTGACGAACACGGCCTCGTTCGTCACCCGCCCGGGCAGCGGGTCGGCGGTGCGAAGGCGCTTCGTCAGCGTCAGCCGCGTTCCTGCGGGCTCGCTCTCGAGCAGGAACCGGTCGACGCTCAACGCCGAGAGCCGGTCGAGGCGCGCGGCCCCTTCGAGCTGCACTGCCTCCGGCGCCCAGGGGGGCCACACGTTCTGGGTGAGGGTGTCGAGCGAGCCCGAGAACGCGAGGCGGAGCTCTCCGTGGGTAGGGAACTCGTCGGAGTCGGCGATGAGGCGCTGGTGGAGGCCGGTCAGGGTCGCGTGCTGGCGGCCGAGGTCGATCTCGAGGCTCGGCGCATCGACGTTGGTCTCGAGGTGCACTGCGCCGTGGTGCACGCCCGCGTCGAGGACGAACTCGAGCCGGGGGAGCTTCACCGTCTCGCCCTCGGTGCGGTGGACCACGTTCGTGAGCACGAGCGCGACGTGCTGGCCGCTGTCGACGTGCGCCTCCCACTCCGGGTCTGGCATCAGCGCCTCGTCGAGGAGCCCGGTGGTGGTGCCTCTGGACTCGAGGTGGACACCGAGCGCCGCGAGGTCGACTTCGGGCGCTGCGCCCCGCCACGCGCGCAGCAGGGGGAGCAGCGCGCCGAGGTGCCCTGCGTCCATCGACAAGCGATGGCTGACGGCGCCCGTCTTCGCGCGCTCGAAGTCGAGGTTGACGGCGAGCTCCTCGTCGTCGAGCGCGAACACCCGCGCGTTCAGGGCGCCCAGGCCCCTCGGCCGGTCGAGCAGGCCATCGAGGTCGAGGCGGAGCGGACCCTGGAGCGTCTCGCTCGCGACCCGGGCCCTGTCGAACGTCACGGTCCCCGTCAGCCGTTGTACGCCCCCGCCTCCCCGGTGCTTGAGGTGTACGTCCAGCGCATGCGCGCCGACGACGTGCCCCGACACGGTGGCGGCCGGTCGCTCGAGGCGGAGGTGCAGGTCGTCGGTCATGACGTCGCCGTGGTGACTCACGCGGCCGTCGACCCGCAGCGAGCTCTTCGAGAGATCGAGCGCGATGCCGTCGGGGAGGAACGGGGCGGCGAACGTCAGGAGCGGCGCATGGTCGACCGCCCGAATCGCTCCGGTCACCTCGAGTCGACCCCTCGCGCGCTCGACCGCGGTGTGGACGTCGAGCCCCAGACACTGCCCGTCGACCTGCACCCGCACAGCGTCCGCCCGCACGTCGTCACCCACGAGCGTCAGCGTCCCGCCGGCCAGCACGCTGCGCTGGGCGCCGATCGACAGCGTGAGGGGCGCGCTCGTGATCGTCGCCTTCAGGGTCTGGAGTGTCTCGGCCGCGAGGGCCCCGGAGAGTTCGACGTCGACCTGCTCGAGGGCCACCTTCGTGCCGTCCCGGGTTGCTTTCAGCGATGTGGCCTGCGCAGCGAGGCGCACCGATGCGGAGGAGCGTCCTGGCGCAACCGGGTCGAGGTGGAACGTGGGCACCTCGAGGCGCATCGTGGCCGACTGCATCGACACCGGTGGCGCCTCGAACCCGCTGATGGGCGCCTCGAGGCGGAGCGCGCCGTGGGTCGGGTCCGTGAGCGTCAGCTGGCCCGAGAGCGCGACGGTCGCCAGGGCCGCCCCGGGCGCACGAAGCTCGGCTCCATCGAGCGTGAAGGTGGTGGTGAAGGGGAAGAGCGCATCGAGTGGCAGCGCCTCGGTTCGCGCGCGCGCCGTGAGGGAGCGGGCCCCCAGGCGAAGGTCGCCCACGGTCAGCTCGAGGCCCTGGACGGGGAGGGTGACTCGAAGCGCGGCGGTCGACCCGGAGACGACGGCGTCGGCGTCGATGGCCATCGTCTTCAACGACAGGCTGCGCGCGCCCCGTCTCAGCCAGAGGCCGTCGAAGGCGAGGTGCGTCTCGAGGCGCCGTGACGAGGGTTCGACCCGAACGGTCCCCGAGCCGCGCGCGAGGTTGCCCTGCGGTGCGGACAGGCCGCGCAGAAGGAGCGTGCCCTCGAGCGGCGGCGTCATCGAGCCGTCCATCTGTGCGGTGAGGTCCAAGCGCCCTTCGTCGAGCGTCAGCTCGGGCTCGAACAGTCGGACGAAGGGCAGGAGCGTCACGAAGTCGGCCTTCGCGGTCGCCGCCTCGACGACGGGCAGCTGCGCGCCGTCCATCAGCGCGAGCCGTGCGGTTGCGGTGCCGCCTCCACCGACCAGCGTCGCGCGGGCCAGGGTGATGAGCGCACGGTGCTGGGCGTCATCGAGCTCGAGCTGACCAGTGAGGTCAACGAGCTGTGTGAGCGGTACCGGGAGCGGTGGGCTGGCCTTCACCAGGTTCGCGCTCGCTTCGAACGTCACCGTGCGTCGCTTCAGCGTCGCGCGTGCCTGCGCGTCGAGCGTGAGTTGTTGGGGCGCGCCCTGACGTGTCCACCGCACGTCGCCGCCCTTCGCCACGACGAAGCCATCAGGTTCGACGCCGCGGCCGGCGTGGAAGGCGCCCTCGACGGCGGCCTCTTCAACCGACCCGAGGGGGTGGTGCACGGCGAGCCGGCGCACGACGATCGAGTCGAGGTGGACCGGCGGCAGCGCGTCGAGCGGGTCGAGCAACGCCGACCAGCGTGGTGGTGCCGGGTCCCCGGGGGCTGGGGGCGCGGTCGTGCCGTCGATGTGGACCGTCGCTTCGCCCACGGTAAGGCCGTGGAGCTGGAGCACACCGCTGAAGGCTGCGCGCCAGCTCCAGTCGAGCGCGAGGCTGGAGACCGTGCTCCGCGCGCCGTTCACGGAAGCCTCGAGGCCAGTCAGCTCGAGGTGCGCCGCGCGGACCGAGACGGTGAGGCGCTCCCACTTCGCCGAGAGGCCCCGCCGCTCGAGCTGGCCTGCGATGAGGCGCTGGGCGAAGGAGGTCTCGACGAGCCAGGGCGCTGCGACGGCGACCACCAAAACGAGCGCGAGCGCAACTCGAAGTGCAGACCGCGTCCAGCGACGAAGTCTCGGCGAAGAGGAGTGGGTCAGATTCTGTGCGGACATCGCGGAACCGGGGCGGTCGCTACCGTTGGGTAAGGACCTCGATGACTCTCAGCCACTCGCAGTCACGATTGCCCCGAGGGCAACGGTGCGCACGAAACGAACTGGTGCCGAACGGCACGTGCGAGGTCGTTCGACCTTTGCCAGCGTCGCTTTCAGTCTCGTCACCTCCCTAAGCAAACAGCTCCAGCAGGTCCTCCTTCGACAGGCCTCCGGCCGACTGGCCATCGCCGAGCGCGGCCTCGAACAACGCCCGCTTCTTCTCCTGCAGCGTGAGGATCCGCTCCTCGACCGTCCCCTGCGACACGAGCCGGTAGACGAACACCGGCTTGTCCTGCCCGATGCGGTGCGCGCGGTCGGCGGCCTGCGCCTCGACGGCGGGGTTCCACCAGGGGTCGACGAGGAACACGTGGTCGGCCGCCGTGAGGGTGAGCCCCGTGCCGCCAGCCTTGAGCGAGATGAGCATCACCGGCGGCCCGTCGTCGGCCTGGAACTGCGCGGTGACGCCGCCGCGATCGACCGTCGACCCATCGAGCCGGGTGAAGCCGATGCCGGCGCCCGTCAGCTCGGGCTCGATGAGATCGAGCAGGCTCGTCCACTGCGAGAACACGAGCGCCTTGTGCCCGTCGGCCACCGCCGTCGTGAGCGCGTCGACGAGCGACTGCACCTTCGACGACGACTTCGCGTGCTGGCCGGGGATAAGCGCCGGGTGACACGCCGCCTGCCGCAGCCGCAAGAGCGCCTCGAGCGCCTTGAGCACGCTGCCGCCCTGGCCCAGGAGCCGCACCACCTCGTCCTTCGTCGCGGCGTAGATGGCGTCGTAGGTGGCGCGCTCGCGCTCATCGAGCGTCACCGCCCGAATCACCTCGGTGCGTGGCGGCAGGTCTGGCGCGACGTCGCGCTTGAGGCGGCGCAGCACGAAGGGGCGAATGCGCTTGCGCAGGTCCTTCGCCACGTCGACCCGCCCGTCGGCGATAGGCCGCGCGACCTGCTCGTCGAAGTCGCGGCGGCCGCCCAGCAGGCCCTGGTTGGTGAAGTGCATCACGCTCCAGAGTTCGTCGAGGCGGTTCTCGACCGGCGTGCCCGACAACGCGAGCTTGAAGGGGGCGTTCAACGAGAAGACCGCCTTCGCGGCCTGACTCTCGGGGTTCTTGATGGCCTGGGCCTCGTCCAGCACCACCGCCTTCCACGGGCGCGTCGCGAGCGCGGGCTGGTCGAGCCGCGCGATGGCGTACGTCGTCACCGTGACGTCGGCGTCGTCGAGCGCCCGGCCGGGCCCATGGTACGAGTTGACCGACAGCGCCGGGCGGAAGCGCTTGAGCTCCGCGAGCCAGTTGGGCAGCACGCTGGTGGGACAGATGACGAGCGTGCCCTTCTCGAGCACGCACGCGGCCTGCAGCGTCTTGCCGAGGCCCATGTCGTCGGCCAGCACGCCGCCCAGGTTCGCGCGCTGGAGGAACTGGAGCCACGCCACCCCGTGGCGCTGGTAGGGGCGCAGCGTCGCGGTGAGATCCGCCGGAAGGCGCGGCTCGGGCAACGACTCGAAGCCTTCGGCCAGCGGCCGCAGCGCCTCGAGGCTGAAGGGCCTGGGTTGGTCGAGCGAGTCGCACAGCTCGGCGAGCCTGGGGAGCGCGTGGGTCGCGAGCGCGCCGTCGCTCTGCTTCGCGGCCAGGAGCGCGGCGATGCGGGCGCCCTGCGACTCGAGGAAGGCCGCCGGCAGCTGCGCCCACCCGCCACCTTCGATGGGCACCAGGCCGAAGCCCTCGTCCCACGCGCGCAGCACCGAAGCGGCGTCGACCGTCTTCGGCATGTCAGCGGTGCCGCCGGCGAGCTCGAACTCGAAGCCGAACGAGACGCTCCCGCCGTCGCGAGGCGACACGGTGAGCCGCGGCGTCAGCGTGAGGTCGGGAGAGAGCTTGCGCGCCGCGTCTCCCGTCAGGCCGCCGCGCCACTTTCGCAGCGAGTCGGCGAAGCGCACCGCCTCGGGGCCATTCACCGTCGTGCGCCGGCCCGGCACGAGGCTCAAGGTGTCGCGCAGGTGATGCGTGAGGCGCTGCTCCTGCGCCTCGTCGCGCAGCGGCACCGGCCCCCGCAGGTGCACCATCTTGCCCGCGTCGATGCGCACGCACGGCGGCGCGCCGTAGACGAGCAACGGCAACACCGACAGGCCCTGCTCGAGCTGGTTCACCTCGAGGACGATGCGGGGCTCGAGCGAACGGTCGATGCGCGGCAGGCGCGCGCTGGACACCTCGACCGGGAACCGCTTCGCCAGCTCGGGCACCACCTGCGCCGACACCTCGCCGGCCCGCGACGCATGAAAGGTGCGCACCTGCGGCAGCTTCTCGAGCCACGCGCCCGTGTACGCCGTCTCGGCGAGCCGGAAGAGCGAGTCACCACCGGCGGCGAGCCCGGGCGCGAGCACCTCGACGACGCGCGGGTCCTTGTCCACGGCGACGACGATGGTGTCTGCCTCGTCTCGCACCGAGACCCGCGGGAGCAGCGGCTCGGGCGCGATGCTCACGGGCCGGCCGTCGAGGAGCACGGTGCGGCTCGGCGTCAGCAGCGTCATCAGCGCCTCCACCCGCTCGGGCGCCAGCGCCAGCCGCGTCTTCTTCTCGAGGAGCCGGTCGGCCGCCAGGTCGTGCTGCTCCACCTGGAGTTGCCGCGCGAGCGAAGGGTCGGCCAGCGCCTGGGCGAGCGACTCGAGCGGCCCCTCGGAGCCATCGGGCTTCACCAGGGCCCGCTGCACCTGAATGCCGGCCTCGACGCGCACCACGCGGTAGACGACCCGCGCGTACCGCGTCTCGACCGAGGCCATCGTCTTGCCCGACTCCGCCGCCTCCTTGAGCGTCAGCGCGGCGGCCACGGCGTGCTCGCAGGGGTCGACCGGCGCCGGGCAGTTGCACTCCCACGCTGCGTCGGCCGGGTAGAGCACCACCGTCCACGGCACTGGCCGCCCGGTCGCCTTCACCCGCAGCACGACCTCTTTCCCGTCGGTGGACTCCTGCGTCACCGCCCCCGCGCGGGCCAGCTTCACGCCGTTCGACCACGGCGCAGGCTTCGCCTCGTCCCGCATGGCCTCGACGAGCGCGCTCACGTCAGCCACGTCGCCACCTCTGATCCGCCGCACCCCATGGGCGGTTCCGATAGCCCGATTCGGAAAATCGAATCCACCCGATTCCCGGGCCCCCGCCGGGAAGTCAGGGAGGACCCGTCGCGTTCAGGCGCCCGAGTGTGCTTGAACCTCGGTTGAACGGCCGATTCCGACCACCTGCCATGTCCTTCCGCGCGCTCCCACTCGTTCTCCTCGCCGCCGCTTGCGGGCGCACCGAGCTGCTCGAGGCGCCACCGGTGCCCGACCTCGTCGACTCGGAGCGAGACGTCACGGTGCCTCCCGATGGCTGCCGCGTCGCCGAGACCGACACGTACCAGCTGCCGCCGTTCAAACGGCAGCCCATCGACGTGCTCTTCGTCATCGACGACTCGTGCAGCATGGAGGACGACCAGGCCGAGCTCGCCAACAACTTCGACGCCTTCTTCGGCTCCTTCCGGGCGAACCAGGTCGACTTCCGCGTCGCGGCCGTCACCTCGGACATGGAAGACGAGATGCGCTCCGGCCGCTTCGTCGGCCCCGTCATCACCGACAAGACGCCGAACGCCGACGAGGCCTTCAAGCAGCTGGTGAACGTCGGCGCCAACGGCAGCGCCATCGAGCGGGCCCTGGGCGCGGCGCGCGCGGCGCTCACCGAGCCGCTGCTGAGCTCGACGAACCGGGGCTTCCTGCGGCCCGAGGCCGACCTGGCGTTCGTCTTCCTCGGCGACGAAGACGACCAGTCGAACTTCCCCGTGTCGGAGTTCGAGTCGTTCGCGCGCGGGCTCAAGACTGGCGAGCAGCGCGTGTCGGTGACCTCCATCGTCGGCCTCGACGGCTGCCTGTTCCCCGGGCTCGTGCGCGGCTGGCGGCTCTCGGTCGCGGCCACCACCTTCAAGCAGGACGGCACGCTCGCGCTGTGCACCACCGACTACGTCAACATCTTGAGGACGACCGCCGGCCGCCTGGTGAACCAGCGCTGCATCGTCGGCCTCAAGCGCCCCATCGACCGCACCCGCCGCGTGCGCGTCACCGTCAACGGAGCGCCCAGCGGGTTTCGCACCACGCCGCCCGACAGCACCTACGCCAATGGCAGCATCGAGCTCGACGTCTGCCCGAGCGCCGGCGGCACCGTGAACATCGGCTACGACGAGTGCTGGCGCTGACGGCTCGCGCCGGGGCCGCTCACTCCATCAGCTTCTGCATCGACACCTCGGAGCGCTGCAGCCCCACCGTCGCGAGCACCGCGCGGGCCGCCGGGTTCTTCGCCAGCACCGCGTCGACGACCGCCCGGGGAAACGCCACCACGTCGATGGCCGACAGCGCCGTCACCGTGGCCTGACGTCGGGAGCCCGACAACATCGCCTGCTCGCCGAAGAACTGCCCGGGGCCGAGCCGGCCGACCTCTTTCTCGGTGCCCAGGTCGTCCACCGTCACCCGGGCTTCACCCTTCGAGAGGACGTAGAGCACGTCGCCCGCGTCGCCTTCGCGGCAGAGCACATGGCCCGCCGCGAAGGACTGCCGGCCCGCCCGCGAGAGGAGCTCCTTGCGCCCTTCGGCGTCGAGCGCCTCAAAGAGCTTCGACGCCTTCGCGAGCTGGGTCAGGTCGAGGTCGGCCATGGTGCCGCGAGCCTACCCGCCGCGTCGCGTTCCGGTCGCGGGTCCATCGCTGTCCCATGGGTGGGATGGTTCTTTCCGAATCGGGGCACTGGCCCATGCATGAGCGAAGGCGCAGGTTCTCGTTCATGAAGACCGAACGCGACACCACCCCGTCTGCTGCAGCCGTTCCCGCCCCTCTTCCCAGCCGCACCGTGCGCCGGCTCGTGCAGGCCCACCGGCAGCTCGAGGGTGCCGGCTTCGTCGTGCGCCGCCCCGTGCCCACCGTCGGCCTGGAGCAGGTCGAACCCTTCCTCATGCTCGACGAGATGGGCCCCGTCACCTTCGGGCCCGGAGAGGCCGTGGGCGCGCCCGACCACCCGCATCGCGGCTTCGAGACGGTGACGTACGTGCTCGAGGGGGAAGCGCAGCACGAAGACTCGGCGGGCCACCGCGGCACCATCGGGCCCGGCGACGTCCAGTGGATGACGGCGGGCGCGGGCATCGTGCACTCCGAGGAGCCCTCTGACGCGCTCAAGCGCGACGGCGGCCGCATGCATGGGTTCCAGCTCTGGGTGAACCTGCCCCGCCGCGACAAACTCATGGCCCCGCGCTACCAGGAATTGAAGGCCGCCCAGATTCCCCGCGCGACCTCGGCCGACGGGCTCGCGAAGGTCGTCGTCATCGCCGGAGAAGCGCTCGGCGTGAGCGCCCGCATCGAGACGCGAACCCCCATTCTCTACCAGCACTGGTCGCTCGCCCCTGGCGCGCGCGTGAGCCAGCCCATCGACGCGTCGTTCAACGGCTTCGTCTACGTGTTCCGCGGCGCGGCGCTCGTGGGTGACCGCGAGGTGAAGGACGGCCAGCTGGCCATCCTGTCGGACGGTGGGGCCATCGAGCTCTCGTCGGCCGCGGGCGCGGAGCTGCTGTTGCTCGCGGGCCAGCCGCTCAAGGAGCCGCTCGCCCGCTACGGCCCGTTCGTCATGAACACCCAGCAGGAGCTCGTCGACGCGTTCCGCGACTTCGAGGCCGGCCGCCTCGGCGCCATCGCGCGCTGACAGGAGCCATCGGGAAGGAACCCGTTCGCCTCTCCACGGGGGTGCTACCGTCTGACGCCACGATGGCGATTCAGCGAGAGGTCGACCGGCCCGCCCCTTCCGTCGCGGTGCTCCTCGACGAGTGGCGGGGCATGGGCCGGGCCTGGACGGCTGGCTGGCGCGAGGTGTTCACCTCGAAGGCCTTCGTCGCTGACGTGCTCTCGGGCCTCACCGTGGCCGCGGTGGCGTTGCCGCTCAACCTCGCGCTCGCCATCGCCTCGGGCCTTCCGGCCAGCGCCGGGCTCGTCGCGGGGGCCATCGGGGGCGTGGTGGCGGCCGTGTTCGGAGGCGCGGCGCTCCAGGTGACGGGGCCCGCGGCCGCGCTCCAGGTGCTGGTGCTCGCCGTCTCGACGCAGTTCGGCGCCACCGGCGTGGCGGCCGCGACGTTGATGATCGGCGTCATCCAGCTGCTCCTGGCGCTGTCACGCGCTGGCCGGCTCGCGCGCTTCGTGCCCGAGAGCGTGCTGGCGGGCTTCACCACGGGCGTGGGCCTCAAGCTCCTCGACGCCCAGATTCCCGAGCTGCTCGGCTTCGACTACCGGGTCTCTCAACTCGCCGCGATGATGCACCGGCCGGAGTGGCTCAAGGAGGTCGAGTGGCTCGCCGCCGTCTCGGGCCTCGCGGTGGCCCTCTTCGTCGTGGGCATGCGGCAGTTCAAGCGGTTCCCGGCCGCCATCGTCGGGGTGACGACCGTCACCTTCGTGTCCATCTACCTGAAGTGGGACGTCACGCGCGTCGGCGAGGTGCCGCACACGCTGCCGCCGCTGTCGCTGCCCGTGCTCAGGGACGACCAGTGGCTCGACCTGTTCCTGGCCACGCTCCCGCTCGCGCTGCTCGCGGCCGTCGAGTCGCTGTTGTCGGCCAGCGCCATCGACCGCATGGCGCCCGACCGCCCGAGGCACCACCCCTCGCTCGAACTCTTCGGCCAGGGCCTCGCGAACCTCGCGGTGGGCCTGTTCCAGGGCATGCCGGTGACTGGCGTGGTGGTGCGCTCGGGCGTCAACGTGCAGGCCGGCGGGCGCACCCGGCTCGCGGCGGCGCTCCATGGCCTGGCGCTGGGCGGGGCGGTGCTGCTCCTCTCCACCCAGCTCGCGCAGGTGCCGCTCGCGGCGTTGGCCGGGCTGTTGTGCGTCATCGGCGTGCGCCTCATCGAGGTGGCGACGCTGCTGCACCTCGTCAAGGAGGACAAGCTCGAGGCCGTGGCGTTCCTCCTCGCCGCGGCCGGCACCGTCAGCGGCCACCTCATGGCGGGGCTCGGCGCGGGCCTGGCGGTGCACGCGGTGGCCCGGTACCTGCGGCGCGACGCCGACGTCGAGCAGGCCCTCATCGAAGACGAGCTGAAGCCGGGGATTCGCGCCGTGGTGCCCGCCGATGGCGCCCGTCGTCCGCACGGAGACGCGCCGGCCTCGGCCGCGGGCTGGCTGGCGCACGTGCGCCACCGGCCGCTCATTCCAGCCACCGCGTTCGTGCACCCGCAGGCCTCGGTCATCGGCCAGGTGGTGCTGGGAGACCACGTGCACATCGCCGCCGGGTCGTCGGTGCGCGCCGACGAAGGCACTCCGTTCTTCATCGGTGACAACTCCAACGTGCAGGACGGCGTGGTGCTCCACGCGCTGAAGGAG
>JANRKQ010000043.1:0-34975 GCA_033763395.1 Myxococcaceae bacterium | reverse complement strand
CCTCTTCCGCGAGTCGCGCCTCTTCCGCGAGTCGCGCTGCTTCCGCGAGACGCGCTGCTTCCGCGAGCCGGGCATATTCCGCGAGTCGCGCTGCTTCCGCGAGCCGGGCCTCTTCCGCGAGCCGGGCCTCTTCCGCGAGACGCGCCTCTTCCGCGAGTCGCGCTGCTTCCGCGAGTCGCGCTGCTTCCGCGAGCCGGGCCTTTTCCGCGAGTCGCGCTGCTTCCGCGAGCCGGGCCTTTTCCGCGAGCCGGGCCTCTTCCGCGAGCCGGGCCTCTTCCGCGAGTCGCGCTGCTTCCGCACGTCGCGCTTCCTCCGCGAGACGCGCCTCTTCAGCGAGCCGCGCTTCCTCCGCGAGCCGCGCTTCCTCAGCACGTCGCGCTTCCTCAGCGAGTCGGGCTGCTTCCGCGAGCCGCGCTTCTTCCGCGAGCCGCGCTTCCTCCGCTCGCCGCGCTTCTTCCGCGAGCCGCGCTTCCTCCGCGAGACGCGCTACTTCCGCACGCCGCGCCTCTTCCGCGAGCCGCGCTTCCTCCGCACGTCGCGCTTCCTCCGCAAGACGCGCTTCCTCCGCGAGACGCGCTTCCTCCGCACGCCGCGCTTCTTCCGCACGCCGGGCTTCCTCGGCACGCCGCGCTTCTTCCGCACGTCGCGCGTCCTCCGCGAGCCGCGCTTCCTCCGCACGCCGGGCTTCCTCGGCACGCCGCGCTTCTTCCGCGAGCCGCGCTTCCTCCGCACGCCGCGCCTCTTCAGCACGCCGGGCCTCTTCAGCACGCCGGGCCTCTTCCGCGAGCCGCGCTTCCTCGGCGCGCCGTGCCTCCTCCTCGGCCTCGCGTCGCGCCGCTTCCTCCCGCCGCTGCCGCTCCTCCTGCTCCCGTCGCCACACCTCGGCTGGAACCGAGTCGAGCGCTCCCGAGCGCAGCAGCATCGGCACCAGAGCCCGCTGGGCCTGAGACAACCGGTCGCCCGGCGTGAACTCGGTGAGGCCCTCGAGCGCCTGCCGCTCCGTGTCTGACAGCCACGCCGAAGCCGCGGCCAGATCCTTCACCCGCAGGTAGGGCGCCTCGCCCTCGCCCACGGGCACTGCCTCGAACGCAGCCCGTGCTGCCCGCGCTCCAGACACCACCGTGGGCCCCTCGACCGCGACGGCCTCGAACGTCGCCGCCTCGGCCCTCGCGACCACCCGCTGCACCGAGACGATCAACCGAGTCGCCACCTCGTCGGTGCCGGCGAGCCCCAGCTCCTCGAAGGTCTCGGCCTCGGGCGCGGCCACCTCTCCCCGAGCCCACAGCGCGTCGAGCTGCCCGAGGTCGAGCTGCTTCGTCGCGAGCAGGCCCTGCAGCGGAGTCGCGATGCCGAACTGGCCCTCGACCTCGACCAGGTCGCCTTCCCGGAACCACAGGCGCGCTTCCTTGCCCCGGAAGCGGCACGTCAATCGCCCGGTCGCCTTCTGAGCGTGGGCATCGAAGAGGGCCTCGGCTACCTGCGAAGTCGGCATCAGCCAGGGAGTCTAGCCATGGATCTGCCGCAACGCCTCGTAGGCGGCGATTCCGACCGAGGTGGACAGGTTGAGGCCCCGCCGGTCATCCAGCATCGGAATGGTGATGGGCGTGCCGTCGGTGCCGGCGAGCACGTCGGCAGGCAGCCCCGTCGTCTCGGCCCCGAACACGAGGTGGTCGCCGGGCGAGAAGCGCACCTGCCACAGGCCTGTTCCGGTGAGCGCGGTGAAGAGGTACCGCCGCGCACCCCGGGTGTCGTCGACGTAGGCCTGCCACGAGGGGTACAGCCGCAGGAAGACCTTGTCCCAGTAGTCGAGGCCGGCGCGGCGCAGCTGTTTGTCGTCGATCGAGAAGCCGAGGGGCTCGACCAACACCAGCTTGCAGCCGGTGCAGGCGCAGAGCCGGGCCACGTTGCCGGTATTGGGGGGGATCTGCGGAGACACCAGCACCAGGGTGATGGGGTTCTCGTGTGGACGAAGGGAGGGGCTAGAGTGCACGGCGGTGAGGCGCTTTCAGGTGAAGAACTCGACGCGGAGCTCGCTGCTCGCCACCGAGGCCAGCGAGGCGGGCACCTTCGGGCAGCGGTTCAGGGGCCTCATGGGGGTGGCCGACCTTCCCATGGGCCGGGGGCTGCACATCGTGCCCTGCACGTCGATCCACACCTTCTTCATGAAGATTCCCATCGACGCGTTGTTCCTCGACGAGGAGCGGGTGGTGGTCGAGGTGTACCACGCGCTCAAGCCCTGGCGGATGAGCCGTTTCCACCCAGGCGCCCGCAGCGTGCTCGAGCTTCCGGCCGGTACCGCACTTTCCAGTGGAACCCAGCCCGGCGATCGGCTCGTCTTCGAGTCCGTCCCGCAGTCCTGATCTGCGTGCTTGTCGCTCGGAGACCGATTTGCTTTCTTCGCTCCCTCTCCAGTCTCTCCCAACACACATGCGCATCGAGGTCAGCGGCCAGAGCCACGTTGGGATGAAGCGAAACCACAACGAGGACAACTTCCTCCTGTTGCCGGAGGAGCGTCTCTTCGTGGTGGCCGACGGCATGGGCGGCCATTCGTCCGGCGAGGTGGCCTCGAAGATCGCCGTCGACGAGATGCAGGAGTTCTTCCGCATGACCGGCCAGGACCAGGACATCACCTGGCCCTACAAGATGGACAAGGCGCGGAACTACGACGAGAACCGGCTCGCCACGGGCATCAAGCTGGCGAACATGCGCATCTTCGAGAAGGCCACGGCCGAGTCGAAGTACAAGGGCATGGGCACCACCATCGTCGGCGTGTACTTCGCGCGCGACAACGAGGTGTGCGTCGCCCACGTCGGAGACAGCCGCGTGTACTTCTTCCGTGAGGGCCTGCTGAAGCAGGTCACCGAAGACCACTCGCTCCTCAACGACTACCTCAAGGCGAAGAAGCTCACGCCCGAAGAGATCGAGGCCTTCCCGCACAAGAACGTCATCGTGCGCGCCCTCGGCATGAAGGACAGCGTCATCGTCGACGTGGCCCGCGTCGAGCCGAAGGACAACGACATCTTCCTGCTCTGCTCCGACGGCCTCTCGGGCATGGTGCCCGACCCGCAGATTCAGCAGGTGCTGCAGAACCAGAACGACCTCGAGAAGGCCTGCGCGCAGCTCATCGACCTCGCCAACGCCAACGGCGGGAACGACAACGTGACGTGCGTGCTGGCGCGCTTCCGGCACTGAAGCGGCGGCCTCACGCTCCCGTCATCGGCACCCGCACCCCGCGCGGCGCGAGAATGACGTCTTCGTAGAGGCGGCCACCTTCCACCTCGGTGCCGTCGAGCACCGCGCAGCGGTTGAGGTGTGCGCCGTCGCCGACCTTCACGCCCGTGCCCAGCGACACGCCCGCGCCGATGTGAACGCCGGCGCCCAGCGTCACCCGCTCGCCGAACCAGGCCGGCCCCGTCACCCGCGCGTCGCCGAGCCGCGCCGTCGGGTGCGCCCACGCTGACAGCCCGTGCCGCAGCATGCCCGCGAAGGGCGACGCGTCACCGAAGCGTACCAGCGGCACCTGGCCGAAGAGGACGTCGCGGTGCGTCGCCGCGTAGCGCTGCGGCGTGCCGAGGTCGGACCAGTAGACGTCCGTGTCCGTCACGACGTGCCCCCGCACCACCCCGCCCGCCTCGAGGAGCTTCACGTACACGTCGCGGTTGATGTCGATGGCCCCCTCAGGCGCCATGAACTCGAACACCCGCGGCGACAGCACGTGCACGCCGGTGAAGTGCCAGCCCGAGAGCTTCTCACCGCCCGGCCCCTTGCCCGCGATGCGGCGCACGTGGCGGTGCGCGTCGAGCTCGACCGCGTTGTACGTCTCGCCCTCGGGCATCGGGAGCAGCACCATCGTCGCGTCGGCCTTCGACGCCTCGTGCGCCTCGACGATGGGCCGCAGGTCGACCGCGAAGAGCACGTCGCCGTTGAGCACCACCGAGGTGCCGCCCGAGAGGAACGACGAGAGGCCCCGAATGCCTCCGCCGGTGCCCTGAATCTCACCCGCCTCGTGTGAGACGGTGAGCGAGAAGCCGGCCCGCGTGGCCTCGGCGCGCCCCACCGCCTCCATCACCTCGGGCAGGTGGTGCGTGTTGAGGCCCACCTCGCGCACGCCCAGCTGCGAGAGCGTCGAGAACGCGTACCGCAGGAGCGGCCGGCCAAAGAGCGGCATGGCCGGCTTCGGCCACAGCGTCGTCAACGGGCGGAGCCGCGTGCCGAGCCCCGCGCAGAGCACCATCGCGCGCATGCGGGTCAGGACAGCTCGGGCACGTACTTCGAGACGATTCGCCGCAGGTCGGCCAGCTCGGGCTGCACGTCGAGCGCGGCCTTCACGTACCGCAGCGACGCGGGGATGCTGACGAGGAACCCGGGGTTGCCCTTCACCCGGTTGATGAACTCGAAGCGGCCCGCGTCCTTGAGCTTTCGCTGCACCGTGAGCAGGTCGAAAAAACGCTTGAAGGCCTTCGGCTCGATGCGCTCGCCAGTCTCCTGCTCGAAGGCCACCAGGTACGCGTCGAGCATCGCGTCGACGAAGGGCCGCTCGAGCTCGACGTAGCTGTCACGAAGGAGCGCCACGAGGTCGTACTGCCGCGGCCCCTGCAAGGCGTCCTGGAAGTCGATGACGACGAGCTCGCCGTTCTTCACCATCAGGTTGCGCGACTGGTAGTCGCGGTGGGTGAAGCCGGTGGGCGCCGCTGCCAGTTCTTTCGCGACGCGCTGGAAGATGGCGTCGAGCTGGGCGCGCTCCTCGGGCGTGGGCTTCGTGCCGCTCCAGGCCTCGAGCCCCCACTCGCGGAAGTGGTGCAGCTCCCAGTCGTAGAGCTCGACGTCGAAGGCGCGCGTGAAGGCCAGACACGTCGGGTCGATGGTGCGCTCGGCCTTCGCCCGCAGCGACGCGAGCAGCTGCACGGCCTTGAGGTACCACCCGTGCCGGTCGCCCGCGGCCTGCGCCTTCTCGAACGTCTCGTCCGACAGGTCCTCGAGCACCATCATTCCGGCGGGCTCGTCGTACCGAAGAATGTGCGGCACCCGGACGCCGAGGCGCGTCAGGTACCGGTGCACGTTGACGAAGGGCAGCTCGGTGGGCGGCGCTCCCTTCGAGGCCTCTTCGCTCTTCTTCGCGGCGTCGGGCGGCATCACCATCACCACCCACGAGTCGGGCGCGGTGCCGACGCGGTAGTACGAGCGGTTCGAGGCGTCGCCCTTGAGCTTCAGCACCGGAGCCTGCGCCACGTCACGCCCGGCGGCGCGGCCCACCTGGGCGCGGAGCTGCGAATCGAGGTCCATGGAGACGGCTGCTTACCGCTCCCGGCGCAGCGGCAACAGGTCGAACGACAGCGCCAGCATCACCGGGAAACGGCCCGAGCGCTCGGGCACCGCGGCGAGCGAGGCGTCCGAGAAGCCATGCGTGGCCACCACCACCACGAGGGGCGCTCCCTGCTCGTCGCGGCCCGGGCCCACCCGCAGCACGCCCGCGCGGCCGAACAGCCGGGCGATGACGTCTTCGACGGCCTCGGCGAGCTCCGGGTCGTCCTGGTCTTCCGAGTGGCCGTCGCGCTCCCAGTCCTCCTGGAAGAGCACGCCCTTCTCCTTCGCCTGGCGCAGCGCCGCGTAGGCGTCGAAGGGCCGGTCGGTGCGCACCGGCGCCGCCATGGCCGCCTTCACATCGCCCACCGGCGCCAGACTCTGGAAGCTCGCCGAGTTGAGCGGCTTGAGGCGTGGGTCGCTCTTCTCGAAGCCGTCGCGAATCGACTTCTTCACCTGCGGCTGGGCCTGCGCCTGGGCCTTCGCCTGCGCGGGCGCCTTCGCGTCGGGCTTCGCCGCGGGCTTCTTCCCGAAGACGCGCGCGAAGAAGCCGCCGCTCGGCTTGTCTTCCCGCTCGGCCTGCTCGCGGGCCTCGGCGTGGGCCTCCTTCGACTCCTTCGCGTCTTCCTTCTCGGCGTGGGCGAGCGCGTGGGTGAGGGCCTCCATCGAGTGGGCGCCCGTCTCTTCGGCGACGGCCTTCTGCGCCTCTTTCGTCGGCTCGGCGTGCGTCGAGTCTTCGCCCTGCCCGCTCTTGAGCTTCTGCTCCTTCTGCACCGGCATTTGCGGGCGGGTGCGCCGGATGCGCTGCGCCTGCTGGGACGCCTGGGGCTGACGCGTCGGCACGCGGGAAGGAGGTACACGAGTCACGGGAGCGCTATGGTAGCGCACCTTCGATGGCTGACTACGCCAAGCGCGACTACGGCCGGTGCCCGTGCGGCGGGGCGTACGACAACCGCTCCGTCGAGGTGCGCCTGACGGTTGGCGGCAAGGTGGTGGTGCTCACCGACGTGCCCCAGGGGGCGTGCCCGAACTGCGGCTCGCGCGTGTACAAGGCCGAGGTGCTCGAGCGCATCGAGACGCTGATGAAGGGCACCAAGGTGCGCAAGGCGATGTGAGCGGGGCCGGGCGACGAAAGCGACGCGCCGCCCCCCCGAGTCGACGGACCTGTGGTTGGAGCCTCGAAGGCGAGGCAGACCCGGGAGTTGAACCCGAACGTCGGTGAAGACGTCTTCCTGGAGCGTGTGAGACCCGCCAGGGCCTTCAGGGCAGCGCGTCAACCGGCTCGACGGCGCATCTCCGCCCGGCCTGCCAGCGCGCGGTCAACCCGGGACGTAGAGCGCCCAGGCCGCGATGCCGAGAATCGCCAGTACGGTGAGCTGAATGGGCAGGTCTCCCAGCAGCACCTTCTCGGGGGCGCCGCCCTGCCCGCGCTTGTGCACGAGGAAGACGTAGCGGAACACCCCGTAGATGACGCAGGGGACGGTGAACTTGAGCCGGTCGGAGCCCACGTGCGCCACCGTCTCGGGTGACACCGTGTACAGGCCATAGGCCAACACGGTGCTGGCCGCCGCGATGCTCATCATCTGGTCGAGCATCGGCACCGTGTAGTCGGCGAGGTTGGCGCGGTGCGCGGCGGCCTCTTCGAGCGACGAGAGCTCGGCGCGGCGCTTGGCGAACCCCAGGAAGACGGCGCCCAGCAGCGTGCAGAGGAAGAGCCAGTTCGACACCACCACGCTGATGGCCACGGCCCCCGCCACCACGCGCAGGATGAAGCCCAGCGCGATGGCCATCACGTCGAGCAGCACCATGTGCTTGAGCCCGCCCGTGTAGACGGCCTGCAGCGCCAGGTAGCCGCCCAGCACGCCGAGGAAGCCCACGCCCAGCCACAGGCCCAGCGCTGCCGCGGCGCTCCAGCACAGCACCACCAGCGCGATGGCCGAGCCCAGCCCCAGGTGACCGGCGGCGATGGGCCGGCGCCGCTTCTCGGGGTGCAGCCGGTCCTTCTCGCGGTCGACCCAGTCGTTGATGACGTACACGCCGCTCGCCAGCAGGCTGAACGCCGCGACCGCCACGAGAGCCTTCACCACCAGCCCCGTCTCGAAGGCCGACTTGGCGAAGATGAGGGGCGCGAGCAGCACGCCGTTCTTGGTCCACTGTTTGGGGCGCAGCGCCTTGAGCGCGGCGACGGGCCAGAGCGGAGCGGGGGTCGAGAGGGCTTCCATCGAGAGCGTCAGGGCCGGCCGATACCGTAATAGGTAAAGCCGGCCTCACGCAGCTTCGTCGGCGAATAGACGTTGCGGCCGTCGAAGACGACCGGCGACTTCATCAGTGACTTCATGCGCGACAGGTCCACGTTGCGGAAGTCGTTCCACTCGGTGACGACGAAGAGCGCGTCGACGCCTTCGAGCGCGTCGTAGGGGCGCTCGACGTACTGGCAGCGGTCCTTCAGCGCACGGCGCGCCGTCTCGGTGGCCACCGGGTCGAACGCGCGCACCTTCGCGCCCTTGCCCGCGAGGCCCTCGATGATCTCGATGGACGGCGCCTCGCGCATGTCGTCGGTCTTCGGCTTGAACGCCAGGCCCCACACCGCGAACGTCTTGCCGTCGAGCGAGCCGAAGTGCTTCACCGCCTTGGCGACGAGGAGCTTCTTCTGCTTCTCGTTGGTGCGCTCCACCGCCCGCAAGAGATCGAACTCGATGCCGTGCTCGCGCGCGGTGGTGACGAGCGCCTTGACGTCCTTCGGGAAGCACGAGCCGCCGTAGCCGACGCCGGGGAAGAGGAACGGGTAGCCGATGCGCTTGTCGGCGCCCATGCCCTTGCGCACCTGGTCGACGTCGGCGCCCACCTTCTCGCAGAGCGCGGCCATGTCGTTCATGAACGAGATGCGCGTCGCCAGCATCGCGTTCGACGCGTACTTCGTGAGCTCGGCCGAGCGCGTGTCCATGAACAGGATCGGGTGCTCGGTGCGCACGAAGGGGGCGTAGAGCTCGCCCATCAAGGCGCGGGCCTTCTCGGAGTCGACGCCGATGACGACGCGATCGGGCTTCAGGAAGTCGTCGATGGCCGCGCCCTCTTTCAGGAACTCGGGGTTCGACACCACGTCGAAGGGCACCTTCGTCTCGCTCGCGATGGCGGCGCGCACCTTGTCGGCGGTGCCCACCGGCACGGTGCTCTTGTCGACGACGACGGTGTACTGGGTGAGGGCGCGGCCGATCTCGCGGGCGGCGGCCAGCACGTATTGCAGGTCGGCCTCGCCAGACTCGCCCTCGGGCGTGCCCACCGCGATGAACACCACCTGGGCGTTGGCGACCGACGCCTTGAGATCGGTCGAGAACGACAGGCGCTGCTCGCGCACGTTCTTCTCGACGAGCTCGGCGAGCCCCGGCTCGTAGATGGGGATCTCTCCACGGCGGAGCAGGTCGATCTTCCGCTGGTCGATGTCGACGCAGACGACGTCGTTGCCCGAGTCAGCGAAGCACGTGCCGGCGACGAGGCCGACGTAGCCAGAGCCAATGACGGAGAGGCGCATGGGGCGGGCTGTACCTCAGCGCCCCGCGGAAGGGGAGCAACGGAACGGACACGTTGACCCAACCAGCGCCACCTCCGACAGTTCGGCCATGCGCCTGGCCTCCCTCGTGCTCCTCGTCTCGCTCGCGGCCTGCCAATGTGGCAACCAGGTCACCGTACGTGACCGCACGCCCGACGCGAGCGTCGCGGACGGAGGTGGCGACGCCGGCGCCTTGCCGGGAGACGACGCCGGCCTCGGGCCCGACGCCGGTGGCTTTGAGTGCAGCGATGGCGACCCGTGCGGTGACGGCGGCGTCTGCGCCGGAGGCTCGTGCTGCGCGGCCGACCTCGCCTGTGGCCCGAGTTGCTGCGCGAGCGGAACGGTGTGCAGCTTCCTGCGGTGCGTGACGCCGGGCGCGCCCTGCCGCGAGTCGAGCGGGTGCCCCGCGACCGACTTCTGCGACCTCGCCTCGTCGCGGCCCGGCCCGAGCGATGGCGGTGTGTGTACGTCGGCGCCCACGCCCGGGCAGTGCGTCACCCAGCCGCCGGCCTGTCCCCCCGACGCGGGCAGCGCCGACATCGGCCGCCGCTGCATCGAGCCCTGCCGCTTCACCCGCTCCGCGCAGTCCTTCCGGCCGGTGGTGAAGTACGGCTGGGGCAGCGCCACGCTCCCGACGGACACCGACGTGATGATGGCGCCCATCGTCACCCAGCTGAGCGACGACGACTGTGACGGCCGCATCACGGCGCAGGACACACCCGAGATCGTCGTCGTCACCTTCGCGAACGGCGCGTACACGCAGATCGGCACCGTGCGCGCGCTCACCGTGCGCAACGGCGCCCTCACGCAGGTGTGGCAGCGGCCTGGCGTCATCAATGCGTCCAGCCAGCTCGCCTCGGGGAACATCGACGGGCAGCCGGGCAACGAGGTCGTCGGCTGCGGTCCAGGCGGGCCGGTCGCGCTCCGGGGCGACGGTACGGTGCTCTGGAGTTCGATGCCCCCGGTGCGGGGCTGCGGGTCGGTCTCGCTCGCTGACCTCGACGGTGATGGCGCCGTCGAGGTCGTCACCGAGTCGCAGGCGCTCGACGGTCGCACCGGCGCGGTGAAGAGCGACTTCTCGTTCTTCGCCAACTCGACGGTCGCCGACATCGACGGCGATGGCCGGCAGGACGTGGTGACGGCCAGCGCGGTGGCCTTCCTCGACGGAGGAACGCTGGCCTCGGTGAGCGGCCCCGCGGGCTTCGTGGCCGTCGGCGACCTCAACAGCGATGGGCGGCCAGAGATCGTCTCGGTCAACTCGTCGACGCACACCCTCGCCGTCTGGAGCTACGACCCGGCCTCACCCACCCGTGGCACGCTCGTGCGCTCGGGCATCGACATCAACGGCTCGTTGTCACCGACCCTCTGCCCGGCCGGGAGCGCCGGCAACATCGGCGGCGGCGGCCCTCCCACGCTGGGCGACTTCAATGGCGACGGCTTCCCAGACGTCGCCCTCGCCGGTGGCATCGGCTACGCCGTCTTCGACGCCCAGAAGCTGATGGACGGCGTCACGCCGGGCCCGCAGACGCTCTTGTGGATTCGGCAGACGCAGGACTGCTCCTCGGCGGCCACCGGCAGCACGCTGTTCGACTTCGATGGCGATGGGCGCGTCGAGGTCGTCTACGCCGACGAGCTGAACCTGCACGTGTACGACGCCGCCAACGGCACCGAGCTCGTCACCACCTGCAACACCTCGGGCACCCTCATCGAGTACCCGCTGGTAGCCGAAGTCGACAACGACGGGCAGGCCGACCTGATCGTCGTGTCGAACGCCTACGCCTTCGCGTGCCAGCAGGACCCGACGGTGCGCTTCTCGGGCGTGCGGGTGTTCCGCAGCATGGACGACAACTGGGTCGTCACCCGCAAGGTGTGGAACCAGCACGCCTACAGCGTCACCAACATCGAAGAAGACGGCACCGTGCCGCGGGCCCCGCAGCGGAACTGGACGGTGCCCGGCCTCAACAACTTCCGGCAGAACAAGCAGCCAGGCCTCGAGTTCGCGGCCGCCGACGCCATCGTGTCGGTCACCGGCTCGTGTACGAACGGCGGCGTCGACTACCGCATCACCGTGCGAAACATCGGTGAGGCGCCGCTGCCGCCCGGCGTGCGCGTCGAGCTGGTGGCGAACCCGGCGACCGCACCGCAGACGCTGGTGGGCTTCGTTACCACGCGAAGCCTCGGGCCGACCCAGGCCGAGACGTTCTCCTTCAGCGCGCCCCAGAGCGTCGGGAGCCTGCCCGTCGTCGCGCGGGTGAACCCCGGCGCGGTGCGCGAGTGCCGCACGGGCAACAACGAGTCGTCGCCGCCGACCGTGGGCTGCATCAACTGAGGCGCCTCGCGACGGCACGTGGAAACACCCGCGCGCAGGTCGTGCGCATCGAGGAGCTGACCCATTCATGGCGAGCGGCACTCCCGCGGTGGACCAACTTCGCGGCGCGCGGATCATTCACAGCTGACGCTGACACACCCGCCGCCAACGCCGATTCCAGTCGCGGCGCTCCGAGCGAACCCGCTCACCGTGGTGCAGATCGGGCAGCGTCATGCCTGACGTGGGCCCTCGTCCGGTTCGGCCCGACGGTGTGCGTGGCCCCTCAGGGCAGTGGCTCTTCCCGGGCCAGCAATGTGTCGTACCAGGCCAGGTGCAGCGCCCGGACCTCCTGTGCGAGCGAGCGGGCCGCCTCACCGCCGTGCTGCTCGAGCTCTCTGGCCGGCGACTGCTCCGAGACCGCCTCGTCCAGCCCGCCGCGCGCGAAGAAGTCGAGCACCGACGACACCGCGGCGCGGCCAGCGGCGGGCACCTGCGACGCGAGCGCCTGCGCCCTGGCCGCGAGCCCTTCGACCGCCGGCGCCGTGAACGGAAGCCCCTCGACGAGCTGCCGGTTGCGCGCGGTCTCGTCGGACGGGTGGAGGAACGGCCGGCGCTGGCGGTGCAGCACCTGCCCGAGCGTGCTGATGGCCTGGTGCAGGACGAAGGCGTACTCGCCGCGGGCATCGAGCTCCATCGCTCGGCGAAAGGCCCCCACCGCCCGCCGCAGGTGTCCCCGCGCTGCGTGCAGCTCTCCGAGCCTCAGCCAGGCCTCGTGCGGCCGATCCGCGCTGGAGCGGATCAGCTCCCACAGCTGCGCCTCGGCCTCGGGCAGCGCGTTCTTCGCCAGCAGGGCCTTCACCGCCTCGAGCGACGCCATGGCGCCACTCTCGCCAAGGTGGACCATCGATGCACCAGTGGAGTGCGCCCGCGCGCGCGGCGGCCCCTGGCGTCGGCCCCAACCACCTGAAGGCGCCCGGCTTTTTCACTGGCACGCGGTGTGGACTGGGAGTCACGCATGAAGCACCTCGTCCTCGCGCTCGCCCTCTTCGCCGCCCCCGCGGCCCTTGCCTCACCCCGCAAGCAGGTGTCGCTGCCCGTCGGCCACTCGATGACGATGGCGATGCCCGGCACGGTGACCTCGGTGCGGGTCGACGACCCGTCGCTGGTCGAGGTCAAGCGCGTGGGCCGCAAGGTGACGCTGGTGGCGCGGGCGCGGGGAAGCACCGACGCGACCGTGCTCACCTCGGAAGGCGAGCACCACTTCCGCGTGTACGTCGCGGCCGACAAGTACGCGCTGCCCCACTGACGCATTCCACTCGAGCGCGCTCGCGCCATGGTGCTCAGCCCTCGGGAGGCGAGCTCGACCGGCGCGTGGACGAGGTGGCCAACGAGTACACGCCGTCACACGAACGCTCTACACTCGAGCGCGATGACGCGCTGGTCGCTTCCGTCGCTGGGCCTCTGCCTCTGCCTCGCTGGCTGCGACAAGGGGCGCTCTACCGACACGAAGAGTGAGCAGCTCGCCACTGCCGCCGAGCGCGTGCGGTTCCTCTGCTCGTACGCGCTGTGCCCCGCGCCGCCGAAGGACACGCGCTTTCACGTCGTCTTCCACGACAACAGCCGCGGCTTGCTCGCCGGGCCCAGCGACCTCGAGCTCAAGGCCGTGCTGCGCGTCGCTCCAGATGACCTCGAGAAGTGGGCGCGTGGCTGTCAGCCAGCCCCGGTGGAAGCGCGGCCCGCCTGGTTCGACGAGCTGCGACTCGACAAGGGCTTCCTCCCCAGCACCGCGCCCGATGGCTACCGCTGCGGCGCCGAGCGCCGGTCGATTCACGTGAGGGACGCGCTGGTGGTGTGGTGGATCACCTCTGCCGGCTGACACCGACCTTCACCCCGGGTCGAACCCTGCACTTCGTGCAGAGTGACCCGGGTCGCCACGCCACGCACGCTGTGTCGCCGCGACCCCGGCCGCGTTCAAGCGGTTGGAATCGTTGAGCGTCTGCCCGGTGTCGTTCGTGCATCATGAGTCAGTGTAAGCCCATGTATTTATTCGTGAATCAACTTGCGTCAGCGTCCAGGCTGATCAAGATTCTGCAGCCTGGCCGGAATCGAAGTCGAGGAGCCCCCCGCATGCACCCTCTGCCCGCACGTCGTGCCCTCGCGTTGTTGCTGACCCTCGCCGCGCTGAGCGCCTCGGCCGAGACGTACTACGGCCGCAACCCCATCAACGCCGGAGGCCTGACGCTGGTGGGCATCACGGCGGGCACCACGTGGGAAGTGCGCGCGCTGCCGTCGAACACCCTCGTGCAGCAGGGCACCCTGTCACGGCTCGCCCGTGTGGTGGTGCCGCTCAACACGACGCGCGAGTTCAAGCTCGTCACCTCGCGGCCGGTGCTCGCGGTGCTGGGCGCCGACTGCTGCAACTACTCTGGCAGCTTCTTCTACCCGCAGGAGGACGGGCGAAAGTTCTGGGGACGGCGCTTCGTCTTCACGCCGATGGCGAACGGCGCGAACCAGCAGTTCGTCTATGCGCGCGACCCGGCGGTGGTGCGGGTGCTCGACGCCTCGGGCAACCAGGTGGCGGTGAGCCCGACGCTCGCGACCGGCCAGCGCTGGCAGGTGACGGGGGTGGTACCGAACCAGACGTATGAGGTCGTCTCGAGCGCGCCCACGGCCGTCACCTCGGCGGCCCTCGTCGCGCTCCAGGCCACGGCGGGCAACGGCAACACCCAGGTGCCGCCCGTCGCGCGAGACGCCGATGGGCTCGCCAACGACTGCAACAACGACCGCGGCGTCGAGTTCTATTTCTCGACGTACTCGTGGCGGCGGGGCGCGCTCGTCGTGTTCAACCCGGGCTCGGCGGCCGTCACCTTCAGCCTGCAGACCGTCACCGGCGGCGCGCTGGCGAACACCGCCGGCTACCAGAACCTCAACGTGCCGGCCGGCACCGCCTTCCTCAACACGGCGGCGAATGGCTTTTCGAGCCTCGGCACGGCCCAGTACCGCCTCGTGGCGAGCGGGCCCGTGACGGTGTGGGCGGGCGACCAGGAAGCGGGCGACGGCATCGGCGACATGGGCGACGACGTCACCTCGAACTTCGGAGAGAACGGCCGCTCCTTCCTCGTGCACTCGCAGACGCAGGGCGCCACCGTCTTCGCGCTCGAGGCCAACACCCAGGTGACGTACTCGAGCGGCGGCGCCCCCACGACGGTGACGCTCGGCGTCGACGGGTTCCTCCAGCTGCCGGCGAACAACACCCTGTACAGCGTCAGCGCCACGCGGCCGATCTCCATTCAGACAGTGGGCGCGAACGGGCTCAACGACTGGGCGGTGGCGCTGCGGCCCGCGGAGCAGCTCGACACCGACGGCAACGGCCTGGAGAACCGGCTCGAAGGCACCAGCTGCACCAGCATCGCGCCCGACAGCGATGGCGACGGGCGCTTCGACTTCGAAGACACCGACGACGACAACGACTGCCTGCCCGACGTGGCCGAGCCGATGGGCGGCCGAACGGTGCCGTCGATTCCCAACTCGAGCGCGTCGGACAACTGCACCTCGGGCACGCTGCGCGTGTGTGACACCACCTCGGGGCAGCCGGCCGTGTGCCGCGAGTGCGTGACGAACGCCAACTGCACCGGCGGCCGCGTCTGCAACCCCGCCACCTTCACCTGCGTCACGCCGCCCACCACCGTCATCACCTCGCGCCCGCCGAACCCCAGCAGTTCGAACGCCGGCACCTTCGTCTTCCAGTCGCCGTCGAACCCCACCGCGACGTTCGAGTGCAGCCTCGACGGCGGCCCCTTCACCGCGTGCACCTCGCCCTTCACCACCGGCGTGCTGGCCGACGGGAGCCACACCTTCCGCGTGCGCGCGACGGTGGGCGGCATCACCGACCCGATGCCCGCCTCGTACACGTGGACCGTCGACACCGGCGCGCCCTCGGCGCCCATCGTCGCCACGCCCGTCAACGGCTCGCGCACCAGCAACAACCGGCCGCCCATCACCGGCACCGCCGAGGCGGGCAGCACCGTCACCGTCTTCATCGACGGCATGGCGGTGGGCACCACCACCGCGAACGCGATGGGCGCCTTCTCGTTCACGCCGGTCGCGCTCGCCGACGGGCCCCACGTCGTCTCGGCCACCGCGCGCGACGGCGCCGGCAACACCAGCCCGATGTCGGCCTTCAACCAGTTCATCGTCGACACCACGCCGCCGCCTGCGCCCGTCATCCTCTCGCCGGCGATGGGCGGCACCGTCGGCAGCGCGACGCCCACCTTCAGCGGCACCGCCGAGCCGGGCAGCACCGTCACCGTGCGCGTCGACGGCATGACGCTGGGCACCGTCACCGCCGACGCCACCGGCGGGTGGACCTTCACCTCACCCGTCACCCTCGTCGCGGGCCCGCACACCGTCACCGCCCGCGCCACCGACGCCGTGGGCAACGTCGGGCCCGACGCGCCCCTCACCACCTTCACCGTCGACCTCACCGTGCTCGACACCACCATCGCGTCGAGCCCGCCCGCGCTGAGCAACTCGGCCACCGCCTCGTTCGTGTTCGCTTCGAACAAGCCGGGCGCCAGCTACGAGTGCGACCTCGACAACGCGGGCTTCGTGCCGTGCGCCAACCCGGCCTCGTTCGCGAGCCTCGCCGATGGCGCCCACACGCTGCGCGTCCGCGCCGTGCGCGCACCCGAGGTCGACCCGACGCCAGCCTCGTATTCGTGGACGGTCGACACCACGCCGCCGGCGCCCCCGTTCATCACAGCGCCGGTGGCCGGCGCCACCTTCGACACCTCGCGCCCCACCGTGACGGGTACCGGGACGGCTGGCGACGTCGTCACCGTCATCGTCGACGGGGTGCCCGTCGGCACCGCCACCGTCACCGGCATGGGCACCTGGAGCTTCACCCTGCCGGCCGGCCTCTCTGACGGCCCGCACTCGGTGCGCGCGACCGCCCGCGACGCCGCGGGGAACGCGAGCGCCCCGTCGATGAGCGTGTCGTTCACCATCGACACCACGGCGCCGCTGCCGCCGCTCGTCACCAACCCCGTGGCCGGCACCACGCTCGCCACGGCGACCCCCACCTACGCGGGCACCGCCGAGCCGAACGCCACCGTGCGCGTCGAGGTCGACGGCGTCGTCGTGGGCACCGTCACCGCGTCGGCCACGGGCGCCTGGTCGCTCTTGTCTCCGTCGCCCCTCTCGGAAGGCAGCCACTCCGTGCGCGCGCGCGCCGTCGACGCCGTCGGCAACGAGTCGGCGCCCGGCCCCGCCGTCACCTTCTCGGTCGACACCGCGGCGCCCGCCGTGCCGACGCTCACCTCGCCCGCCGCTGGCGCGTCGGTCGCCCCCAACCGGCCGCTCGTGCAGGGCACCGCCGACCCGGGCAGCACCGTCACCATCCGCATCGACGGCATGGTGGTGGGCACCGTGGTGGCGTCGTCGTCGGGCGCCTTCACCTTCAGCCCGCCCAGCGCCCTCACCGACGGCCCGCACCAGGTGACGGCCCAGGCCACCGACGCGGTCGGCAACAGCTCCGCGCCCTCGGCGCCGCGCACCTTCACCGTCGACACCGCCGCGCCGGCCGCCCCCGTGGTGACGGAGCCGGCCAACAACGCCATCGTCGGCCTCACCTCACCCACCGTACGCGGCACCGCCGAGGCCAACGCCATCGTCACCGTCATCGTCGACTCGGTGGCGGCGGGCACCGTGGTGGCCGACGCCAGCGGCAACTGGACCTTCACCACCGCGCCGTTGAGCCAGGGCCAGCACTCGGTCAGCGCCACCGCGCGCGACGCGGCGGGCAACGTGTCGCCGGCCGCGACCCAGGTCGTCTTCACCGTCGACACCACGGTGCTCGACACCAGCCTCCTCACGGGGCCGCGCACGCCCTCGCCGTCGGCGACCGCCGAGTTCAGCTTCTCGTCGAACAAGACGCCGGTGACGTACGAGTGCAGCCTCGACATGGCGCCCTTCGCCGCGTGCACCAACCCGGTCACCTTCTCGGGCCTCGCCGATGGCCAGCACCGCCTCGAGGTGCGCGCGCGCACGGCGACCGAGACCGACACCACGCCAGCCTCGTACCTGTGGACCGTCGACACCGTCGCGCCGACCGCGCCCCTGGTGGCGACGCCGGCCAATGGCGCCGTGCTCGCCTCGGGCATGGTGGTCGTCACCGGCACCTCGGAGCCCGGCGCCACCGTCACCATCATCCTGGACTCGGGCATCGCAGGCACCGTCACCGCCGACGCCATGGGCGCCTTCTCGCTCGCTCTGCCCACCACCGTCGCCGATGGCCCGCACACCGTCTCGGCGCGCGCCACCGACGCCGCCGGCAACGTCGGTCCCGTGTCGGCGGTGAACGCCTTCACCGTCGACACCGCCGCGCCCACGGCGCCCAGCCTGTCGAGCCCCACGGCCAACGCCCTGCTCGCCACCAACCGGCCCGTCATCGCCGGCGCGGCCGAGCCCGGGGCCACCGTCACCATCACCATCGACGGCATGGTGGCCGGCACCGTCACCGCCGACGCGCAGGGCCGCTTCTCGTTCACGCCGATGGCGGCCCTCGCCGATGGCATGCACACCGCCTCGGCGACCGCGCGCGACGCCGCCGGCAACGTGAGCCCGTCGTCGATGCCGGTCACCTTCACGACGGACACCACCGCGCCGATGGCCCCGGTCATCACCGCGCCCGCCTCGGGCTCCTCGACGAATGACGCGACGCCCACGCTCACCGGCACCGCGGAGCCCGGCTCGACCGTCACCGTGCGCGTCGACGGCATGGTGGTCGGCACCACGACGGCCGACGCCATGGGCACCTTCACCTTCACGGTGCCGATGGCCCTGCCCGACGGAGCGCGCAGCATCACCGCCACCGCCACCGACGCGGCGATGAACGTGAGCCCGGCGTCGGCGCCCGTGACGATCACCGTCGACACGCAGGCCCCGGCCGCGCCCACCATCACCAGCCCGGCCGACGGCAGCACGGTGCAGACGACGACCCCGGCGATCTCGGGCCAGGCTGAGCCTGGCGCCACGGTGCGCGTCTTCATCGATGGCACGCTGGTGGGCACGACGACGGCCGACCTGTCCGGCGCCTTCACCCTGCCGCTGCCTGCCGGCCAGGCGCTCACCGAAGGAGCCCACGAGGTCCGGGTCGACGCGACCGACGCGGCGGGCAACCGGGGCCCCCCGAGCACGAACCGGTTCACCGTGCGCCTGCCGCGCCCCGATGGTGGAGTCGATGGTGGCGTGGACGGCGGTGTCGACGGTGGTGTCGACGGCGGAGTGGATGCAGGAGTCGATGCCGGAGTGGATGCCGGCGTGGCTCCCGACGCTGGCGCCGAGCTCGAAGACGGAGGCGTCACGCCGCTGCTCCCCGACCTCGGGTTCCGTGGCGGCGGGTGCGGCTGCGCTTCGGCCGACGCAGGCTCGCTGCTCGCCCTGGTCGGCCTGGCAGGCCTGCTGCGTCGACGACGGCGGTGAGGGTGCCAGGCGGCGCCCGGGGAAGCTGGCGGGCGATGCCGCCGTCGCCGTCTGCCCCGCACTTCAGCCACGGCGGGGATGAAGGAGGCGCGCCGAGGCACCGGTGGCATAGCGGCAGCTGGACTTCCTTCGTCGGCTCGGCGGGTTGACCTGGGCGCCGGCGACCGCGCCCTTCTCAGGCAGGCTGACGTTCAAGGGGTCGATGCGCTCCGTGAACCTCTGGCCCGCAGCGGAGGGCGCTCACGCGCGCTCATCTCGTTCACGAGCTGGGGGGCGGCGACGGTGAGCCGGAGAGGGCGCGTCGTGGATCGCCCTCCGTCATGCACGAGCGCCGGCGTCGACGCGTCCTTCCAGTCAGCTCCTCACCGACACACGCCCCCCATGCACAGCTGGGTGGGAGTGCACGTGACGCAGGCCGCGCCGAGCACGCCACAGGTCTGCGGCGAGGCCTGGTAGCAGAGGCCGCCCAGACAGCAGCCGCTGGGGCACGTCATCGAGGAACACGTGCGGCCGACGCATTGACGCGCGACGCACTGCTCCGAGGGGGCGCACCCGGCGCAGAGGCCCCCATCGCCGCCGCAGGCCGTATTCTCGAAGCCGGTACGGCACGCGCCCAGGGCGTCGACGCAGCCGGTGCACGGCGCCGAGACACACCGCCCCATGTCGCACCGTTCCTGGGCCTCGCACGCCACACAGGCGCCGCCGTCGACGCCGCACGCCTCGGGCAGGTTGCCCGGCTGGCAGGCGTCGCTGCCGCAACACCCGAAGCGACAGGGGCAGGGGCCCGCGTCGTTGGACCCTGTGCCCGCGTCCATGCCGGCGACGCAGGCGCCCGCGAGACATCGGCGACCGCTCCCGCAGGCCTGACACTGCACGCCCCCGCCTCCGCAGAAGGCGCGGCTCGTGCCACCGAGGCAGAGGCCGGCGCTGTCACAACAGCCGGAGCACGAGCTCCGATCGCACGGCGGAGGCGGACAGCCCAGCATCAGGACGACGGCACCAACGAGGAGCGCGCTCCGCATCACGCTCCCACTCAAGCGCACACGGTGCGCGCAGGCCAGCGACTCGACGCGTCGGAGCAGCGGCGCTTCTTCAGCGCGGGTATGGTTCTGGTGATGCGGCACGCTTGGCTCCTGTTCCCGTTCGCGGTGCTGGTGTCGTCGTCGGCCTGTGATCGCCGGGGCGGCCTCTCGGGCCGGTTCGCCGAGGTCGTCATCGTCGTGCCCGCGGTCGATGCCACGGGCCTCGAGACGCTGACGCGCGACGCGCAGCTCACCTTCCCCCCGGCGCCGATGGGCGAGGCCTCGGCGGGGCAGATCGTCGTGCGGAACGTGGGCGACGCGCCGCTGACCTTGAGCCGGGTGCGGCTGGTGTCCGGCAGCCCCGCGTTCGCGCTCGAGCTGCCGCAGACCGTCACCCTCGAAGCGCAGCAGGAGACGACGCTGGGCGTCACCTTCTCTCCCGAGCAGGACCCGGACCCATCGCGCGCCACGGTGCTCCACGAGGCCATCTTCGAGCTCGAGACCGAGGGCGGGCGCGCCGGAGAGACGCTCGCGAGCATCGGCGTCGAGGCGGTGGCCGAGGCGCGTGACTGCTACGTGCCGCGCGTCCTCGACTTCGGAGACGTGCCGCTCAACCAGGCCGTGCTCTTCCCGCTCTCCCTCGCCAACGGCAGCTCGTCGACCACGGTCGCCAGCTTCAGCCCCATCGGCGGGCCCGACCCGGCGTTCTTCTCCGTCGACCTCACCTCGCCGCTCGAGGTCGAGCCCGGGAGCCGCGCGCGGCTGTTGGTGCGCTTCTCACCGCAGGCCGAGCTCGCCTATCGCGCCGAGCTGACGGTGCGCCGCCGGCCGTCGTGCCCGGAGGGCCGCGTGGAGCTGGTGGGCCGGGGCTCGGCGCAGGGCATCACCTGGAGCCCCACCGAGCTGTCGTTCGGGCGGCTACCCATCGACGCGGCGGCGACGCGGGCGGTCACCATCACCAACGGCACCGGCGTGGCGCTGACGCTCACCACCGCCGTGCAGGGCGACGGCTTTTCGCTGCGAGGGGCACCAGCCGAGGTCCCCGCGCGCGGGAGCGCGACCGTCGAGGTGGAGTGCAAGCCCCCGCGGCTGGGCGCCCTCACCGGCACGCTGTCGCTCGACCTCGGCACCACGCCGACGCTGCCGGGGCGGGTGGGGCTCAGGTGCTCGGGCGGCGGGCCGCGGCTGCGCGTGTCGCCGGCGCCGCTGGTCTTCGGGCAGGTGCCGCTCCTCAACGGCGCCGATGGCACGCCGCTCTCCGCCGCCCAGCAGACGTCGGTGACGCGGCGGCTGCGCCTCGAGAACGTGGGCACCCCGCCGATGCAGGCGCTCGACCCCTCGTACAACCTCGTGCTCGGCCGCGAAGGCGCTCCGCCCTTCCTCTCGCTGACGCCCCTGGGCGCGACGACGAGCGGCGAGTACTCCGTCGCGCTGGTGCGCCCCGACCCGGCGGGAGTGCCCGCGGTCATCGGCCGCAACTTCTTCGACGTCGAGGTGACGCTGCGACCGGTGGCCGCGGGCGTGCGTGACGCCGTGCTGAGCGTCTACTCGAACGACGGGGTCGAGCCGGTGCAGCAGGTGCGGGTGACGGCGGTGGCGCAGGCCTCGCAGCGCTGCCTGCTCTCGGTCACGCCGGTCGGGCTCGGCTTCGGTGACGTGGCCCCCGGGTCGAGCGAGCTGCTGACGGTGCAGGTGCGCAACAACGCGCAGACGGGCTGCCTCGTGTCCGGCGTCGAGATCGCCTCGGGCAGCCACCCGGGCTTCACCCTGGCGTCAGGCCAGCCTTCGTTCCTCGTGGGGCCGGGCCAGGTGGTCGCCATGCAGGTGCGCTTCGACGCCACGGGCCTCGAGACAGGGACGGCGGCGAGCGGCTTCTTGCGTCTCGTCGGCGCAGGGAGCCAGGCGCCCACGTTGGTGGGCCTCAGCGCCCGGGTGGCGCGTTGCCTGGTGACGGTGCCCGACGAGGTCGACTTCGGGAACATCAAGCTCGGGTGCGGCTCGTCGGGGCGAACGGTGCAGGTCTTCAACACCTGCGGCAGCCCGGTGCGCCTGTCGTCCTTCGGCGTGGTCGGCGCGCCGTTCGCGATCGCCGCTTCGCCCGCGATACCGGCCGGGGGCCTGTTGCTGCAGCCCTCGACGTCGGCCGCCCTCACCGTGACGTACCGCCCGCCGGACCTCGGCACGCACACGGGGACGCTCGAGCTGCGCGGGCAGGAGGGCGCCTCGACGCGCACCTTCCCGGTGCCGCTGCGGGGCGTCGGCGACAACACCGGCACCACCGTCGAGTCCTACGTGCAGCCGGCCCAGTCCATGGCCGACGTGCTCTTCACCATCGACGACTCGTGCTCGATGGCCGACGAACAGCTCGCGCTCGGCAACAACTTCACCGCCTTCATCCGGTACGCGACGCTCGCCTCGGTGAACTACCAGCTCGCCGTCGTGACGACCAACGACTCGGGCATCAACGGCGGTGCCTTCGTGCCCCGCCCCTCGGAGCCGTTGATCCTCACCAACGCCACGCCCGACGTGGCCAACGTCTTCCGGCGGCGGGTCGACGTCGGCACCTTCGGCGCGGGCATCGAGCGGCCGCTCTCGACGACGCTCAAGGCGCTCACCCCACCGCTCATCACCGGGCCCCACCAGGGCTTCCTGCGGGACGACGCGAACCTGGCCATCATCATCGTCAGCGACGCCCAGGACCAGTCGATGGAGCCCATCACCTACTACGTGACGCGCCTGCCGCTGGTGAAGGGCGTGCGCCGCCGCCACCAGGTGACCATCAGCGTCATCGGCCCGTTCAGCCCGCAGAGCACGACCTGCATGACCGAGGGCCAGGACATGACCGGGCGCTACGACGCGGTGATTCAGGCGACGCGTGGCGTGAAGCAGACCATCTGCAAGAGCGACTGGGCGAGTGACCTCGAGCAGCTCGGCCGCACCGCGCTGGGCCCGCGCAACACGTTCTTCGTGCGCAACCCGCCGGACACCCTGCAGCCGGTCGACGTGACGGTGAACGGGCAGACCGTGTCGAACGCGTGGACGTACGACCCCACGTCGAACACCATCGTCTTCGCCGACGGCCAGCAGCCGGGAGCGGGCACCACCGTCACCATCACCTACCAGTCGATGTGCCTCTGACGCCGTCGGCGGCGGGGCTCGCGGGTGATGCAGACGCCTCGAGCGCCGGGGCGTTCGTTCTGCCCGGAGCTCACGTCGTGTACTCGGCGTTGACCTCGACGTACCGGTAGCTCAGGTCGCTCGTCATCAACAGCGCGTGCCCGACGCCCTCGTCGAGGATGAGCTCGAGCGAGACGTCTTCGGCCTTCATCGCCTTCGAGGCGGCGGCGCGGTCGAAGGGGGTGGGCTCACCAGCGCGGAACACCTCGAGGCCCTGAAGCCGGCACACAAGGCGCTGCGGCGCGGCCAGCCCCTTGACGTTGCCGACCTGGCTGACGAAGCGGCCCCAGTTCGGGTCGTTGCCGAAGAGCGCGGTGCGCACCAGCCCCGAGGCCGCGACGTGCGCGGCGATCTGGCGGGCCACCGCGTCGCTCGAAGCACCCGACACCCGAATCGTCGTCACCTTGGTGGCACCCTCTCCGTCACGTGCGATGAGCCAGGCGAGGCGACGGGCGACCGGCTCGAGCTGCTGCTCCCAGTCGGCCGGCGCGGGCACGCGGCGCGTCGACCGCAGCAGGAAGGTGTCGGTCGTCGAGGTGTGCGTGTCGGCGTGCACGGCGTTGAACGAGGTGCTGGCGATGCGACGCATGGCGGCGCGCATGGCGTCGACGGACACGTCGACGTCGGTGGCGACGAAGGCCAGCATGGTGGCCATGTCGGGCTGAATCATGCCCGCGCCCTTGCACACCCCGGCCATGGTGGCCTCCCCGTGGCGCGCGCCCGCCTCTTTCGGGAAGGCATCGGTCGTCATGATGGCCGAGAGGAAGCGGCGGCCCGCCTCGACGTCGCTCGAGCGCTGCGCCAGCGCCGCGTCGATGCCCGCGCGCACCTTGTCCATCGGCAGCTTCACGCCGATGACGCCCGTCGAGCACACGAGCACCTGCTCGACGGGGCACTCGAGCGCCGCCGCGACGCGGGTGCACATCTCGAGCGCGTCGGCCTCACCCTGCGTGCCCGTGCAGGCGTTGGCGTTGCCCGAGTTGATGACGACGGCGCGCACCAGCCCGCCCGACGCCGACAGGTGCCTGCGCGACAGCAGCACCGGCGCGGCGGCGAAGTGGTTCTGCGTGAAGAGGCCAGCGCAGGCCATGGGCGCGTCGGCGACGAGGAGCGCGACGTCGGGGTTGCCCGAGGCCTTGATGCCGGCCTTCACGCCGGCGGCCGACAGGCCGGTGACGCTGGTGAGGGTGTACGGCGCGGGAGGGAAGACGGGCACCGGCGGCGCAGGAATGGACATGGGGCTCGCTGTCTACCGGGCCCCGCGCGGGACGTCAGCCGTCGATGCGCCTGGCGAGCCGGGTGGCGATGCCCTCGAGGAGCTCGCGCCGGGTGTCGGTGATGTGGGCGCCAGCGGCGGCGATGGCCGAGGTGGTGGCGGCGGGCTGCGCCTCGAGGAAGGCGCGGGCCGTCGAGCGACCGGCCCACCATTCGCGCGCGAGGGCCACGCCCTCCATCATCGACGCTTCGCCGAGCGCGCGGTGGAGGAAGCTGGCCAGCGGCGAGGGCGACAGGTCGAAGGCCGACGCGTTGAGCCGGCCGGCCTCGAGGAGCCCCTGCAGCACCGGGTCGACGGCCTCGGGGCGCGCGACCGGCGGCGGGAGGAACTGCTCGATGCGGCGCATGCGCTGGCCGTTGAGGTCGCCCAGGCCGCCCATGAAGAGGTCGATGGGCGCGTCTCCACCACTCTCGACCGCCAGCGCCTCGAGCACCGCGGTGCTGTACAGCTTGCAGCGCATGTAGCGCACCGCGAGCGCGATGTTCCGCGCGGCCGCCTCGACGCGGGCCTCGTGCACCTGCGGCGCCGGCTCCCCCACCTGCGTGCGGAACACCCGGGCGGCGGGGAGCCCGGCGAGGAAGCCCTCCATCTTGAGCAGCGCCACCCGGTACTCGACCACCGTGTAGGTGTTGGGCGTGTGCAGCGTCGGGTTCGTCTCGGGCAGCAGCTTCCAGGTGTTGTCGAGGAACCTGGCCGGGTCGGCTTCGGCGAAGTTGCCGACGTCGTTGTTGGCGAGCCGCACGGCGCGGCGCACCATCTCGACGCGCTCGCCCTCGGGAACGCCCAGCGCCGACAGCCGCTGCTCGAGCTGCAGCTTCTCGGGGGCCCGGAAGGGAATCGTCGCCTCGATGCAGGCGGCCAGCGCGAGCTGCTGGTCGTTCGAGAAGACGCCCTCGAACTCCTTGGCGGCGACGAGGCCAGAGGCGAGCTCGTTGAGGCCGTTGTAGGGGGTCAGCACCTGGCCCGGCTGATGGCCGAACACGTCGAGCACCAGCTTCGCCGTCGGGTCGACGCCCGCGTGCGGCAGAATGCGCCAGCCGTCCTTCTCGCGGCTGATCAGCGGGTGGAGGATCTCCTCGTAGTGGGGCGGCACCCCGAGGTCGACCTGCACGTAGACGATGTCGTGGTACAGCGCGGCGATCGTCTCGATGGGGTCGGCGTCGACGATGAGGTCGAGCACGTGCTGGTGGGTGTGGAACTCTCGCGCGCGAGACGACAGCGCCTGATGCACGGCGACGCCCCACTTCTCGACGAAGAGCGGCGGCACCCCGAGGCCGAGGCCCTGCACCGCGCCGTGCAGGGCGTCGATGATGCGGTGCACGGGAGAGCGGGCCGTTCCGGGGGTCATCGTGACTGGCGGCATGTAACCACGGCCCGAGGCCGGGCCGAAACAAACGCACGCGGTGCTACAGCCCTGTGGAGGCGCCGCCCGCCTCAGGGCCTTCGCCCGGCGCCCAGCGTCCGCGCGAAGGCGGCGGCGAGGTGATCGACGAAGAGCCGCGTGAGGCGGGGCGTGTACCGGCCGGGGGGCAGCACCGCGTAGACGGGCGCGGGCGGCGTGGTGGCGCGCTCGAGCAGCTTGACGAGGCGCCCGGCCGCCACCTCGGGCTCGACCAACCAGTCGGCGAGGAGGGCGATGCCGAGCCCCTGCTTCGCCAGGGCCAGCGCTGCCTCACTGGTGGTGACCGAGACCCGCCCCCGCACGCGCACCGGCACCTCGTCGCCGCCGCGGGTGCCAAAGCGCCAGATGACGGAGGGCTCGGCGTCGGAGTGGATGAGGCAGTCGTGCCGCTCGAGATCGGCCGGGCGCTTCGGCCACCCTCGCGCGTCGAGGTACCGCTTCGCGGCGACGACGCTCCGCCCGCCGTCGGCCAGCTTGCGCACCCGGAACGACGCGTCGGGAGACACCCCCACACGAATGGCGAGGTCGAAGCCGTCGTCGACGAGGTTCACGAAGCGGTCGCCGAAGACGAGCTGGAGGTCGACCCTCGGGTTGGCCTCGACGAACGCCCCCACCAGCGGCACCACGAAGCGCTGCCCGAAGACCACCGGCACCGACACGCGCAAGCGGCCGACGGGCTCGGGTGTGCGCTCCTGGAGCTGCTCGACCAGCTCGTCCCAGCTCGCGAGCACCTGCTGCGCGTGAGCGAGGAAGCGGCGGCCGTCGTCGGTGAGGTGGAGCGCCCGCGTCGTGCGCTCGACGAGCCCCAGGCCGAGCTGCCGCTCGAGCTCGGCGACCCACTTACTGGCTGTCGACTGCTTGACGCGCAAGTCCCTCGCGGCCGCCGAGAAGCTCCCCCGCTCAGCGACTCGAACGAACAGGCGCAGGGCCTCGAGTCGATCCATCTCTCCCCTCCTGGAATGAGTGCTACTCGAATCAAGCCGTTTCGGGCCCCGACTGGAATGCCTATCTCATGGGCGTCGCCGCGCTCCAGCGGCGCCCCACCAGGAGCCGCACCATGAAGGGTTTCACCGTTCACACCGTCGACAGCGCCCCGCAGGCCTCGAAGCCCACGCTCGAGCAGGTCAAGCAGGGCTGGGGGTTCGTGCCGAAGCTGCAGGGCACCCTCGCCGAGAGCCCCATCGCGCTCGAGGCGCACGAGGCCCTCTTCGCGCTCGCCCACCGCACCTCGTTCTCGCCCACCGAGCAGCAGGCGGGGCTGCTGGCCATCTCGGTGCGCCACGAGTGTGAGTACTGCGCCATGGGCCACACCTTCCTCGGGCGGAAGGCCGGGCTCGACGAAGCGAGCCTCACGGCGCTGCGGGAGCGTCAGCCCCTCGAGAGCCCCCGCCTCCAGGCGCTGCGGACGTTCATCGAGGCCGTCATCGACCAGCGCGGCTTCGTCGACGACGCCCGGGTCTCGGCCTTCCTCGAGGCCGGGTTCACGCGCGCGCAGGTGCTCGAGGTGCTGGTGCTCGTCGCGCTGAAGACCGTCTCGAACTACGCCGACCACCTCACCGACCTGCCGAAGGAGCCGTTCATGAGCGACCCGGCGCTCCGCTGGGTGGCCCCGCGTCACCGCGCGGGAAAGGTGGCCTGACCCATGGCCGCCCGCGTGGCCGTGCTGGGCCTTGGAGCGATGGGGAGCCGCATCGCCCAGCGGTTGGCGACGGCCGGGTTCGACGTGGTGACGTGGAGCCGCTCGTCCACCACGCCGCTCGCGCGCGCGACGTCCATCGCTGAGGCGGTGACGGGCGCCGACGTCGTGCTCTCGATGGTGCGCGACGACGAGGCCTCGACGAAGGTGTGGGGCGAGGCCTTCCTCCACGCGCGGCCCGGCGCCCTCGTCATCGAGTGCAGCACGGTGAGCCCCGCGCGCGCCGAGGCCTGGGGCGCGCAGGCCCACCAGCGCGGGCTGCTCGTGCTCGAGGCGCCGGTCGTCGGGAGCCGGCCGCAGGCCGACGCGGGCACGCTGGTGGTGCTCGCGGGCGGCACGGGCGAGGCGCTGGAGCGGGCACGGCCCCTGCTCTCGACCTTCGCGGGCGCCGTGCACCCGGTGGGTCGGATCGGTGACGGGGCGCGCTGCAAGCTGCTCGTGAACGGGCTCTTCGCGACCCAGGTGGCGCTGCTCGGCGAGCTGTTCACCGGCGCCGCGAGGGCCGGCCTCGACCCCGCGCGGCTGCTCGACGTGTTGGGCTCGTTGCCGGTCTTGAGTGCCGCAGCGAAGGCCGCGGCCACGGGCCAGTTGGCCCAGCGCTTCGAGCCGCAGTTCCCCATCGACCTCGTCGCGAAGGACCTGCGCTACGCCACCGACGCCTTCACGTCGGAGATCCTCACCGCGGTGCGCCGGCGCTTCGAGGCGGCGAGCGCGGCGGGGTTCGGCGCGCTCAACCTCACCGCCGTCGCGCGGCTCCCCTGACGGGAGTTGGCTGGCCTCGTCGCCCGCGGCCGGTTATCCCCTGCCGCCATGCCTGAGCTCCCCGAGGTCGAGTTCGCCCGCAGGTCGCTCGTGAAGTGGACCGATGGGCGCCGCATCGTCCGCACCGAAGCGGACCCGAAGGCGCGCACGTTTCGCAACTCGACCGTCGCCGACGTCGAAGCGCTCACCGGCCGCCTGGTGCGCGCCGAGCGCAAGGGCAAGTTCCTGATGCTCACCTTCGACGACGGCCGGGGCGCGGTGGCCCACCTCGGCATGACGGGCAAGTTCGTCAAGCGCGGCGCGGGCACCGAGCCGAAGTGGAGCCGGGCGCGCTTCGTGCTCGACTCGGGCGAGGTCATTCACTTCCAGGACCCTCGCCTGTTCGGCCTCATCGAGCCGGTGCCAGCGACGGAGCTGCCCTCGCACGAGTCGGTCGCGAAGCTGGGGGTCGACCCGCTCGTCGATGGGCTGACGGCCCAGCAGCTCCGCGAGGCGCTGGCGGGCTCGAAGCAGGAGCTCAAAGTCGCGCTCATGGACCAGGAGCGCATCGCCGGGCTCGGCAACATCCACGCGGCCGAGGCGCTCTTCCGCGCGAAGGTGCACCCGTCGCGCCGGCCCGACACGCTCTCTGCGGCCGAGCTGACCGCGCTGACGAAGGCGATTCACGAGGGCATCCGGTTCGCGCTCGAGGTCGAGGACGGGGAAGAGATCGAATACGTCGAGGAGCCCGGCGCGAAGAACCCGTTCCTCGTCTACGGCCGCGCGGGCGAGCCGTGCTCCCGCTGCCGCACGCCCATCGCGCAGATGCCGCAGGGCGGCCGCACCACCTTCTTCTGCCCGAAGTGCCAGCCGGCCCCGGCGAAGGCGCGCGCCTCGCCGACGAAGCGCCCCGCGCCGAAGCCCCGCTCGAAAAAGGCCCCCGCCCGTGGCAGGAAGCGCGCATGAGCACGAAGGGACTCGACCACGTCGCCATCGCCGTGAAGGACCTGGACGTCGCCGTGAAGTACTACGTCGAGGTGCTGGGCTTTCCGCCGCCCGAGATCGAGGTCGTCGAAGAGCAGAAGGTGACGACCGCCATCTTCGGGCACGGCATGGGGCGCATCGAGCTCATCTGCCCGACCGACCCCACCAGCGCGGTGGCGAAGTTCCTCGAGAAGCGCGGCGAGGGCCTGCACCACGTCTGCGTCGAGGTGAGTGACATCGAGGCCACGCTGGCCGGGCTCAAGGCGCAGGGGGCGCAGCTCATCGACCAGAGCCCGAAGATCGGCGCCGGCGGGGCGAAGATCGCCTTCGTGCACCCCAAAGGTGCGCACGGGGTGCTGACCGAGCTGCGCCAGGGCCGGCCGACACGCGAGTGACGACGCAATCACCGCGCGCGCCGCTCGTTGGCGCAGGCCGGGTTTTCCTTTGACCACCCACGCAGCGGCGGCTTATCTGCCGCGGCCTTCGACGTCCTTTCTCCTTCGGCCTCACGCCGGAGCCGCTTCTCGAGAGTGAGCCTGATGCTGCGCGCGAGTCTTTCGACGCTGGTGGTGTTGTTGACCTCGACCGCGTTCGCCCAGGCCGACGGAGGCGTCGCGACCATCGCGCCCCCCGCTTCGACGGGCGACACCGACGCGCTCAAGCGCGAGTTCGAGCAGAAGCTCGAGGCCGCGCGGCGCGAGGTCGACGACCTGCGCAAGGAGATGCGCGCGCAGCTGGCCACCCAGTCGGTCGCGCAGGGTTGGCAGGAGGACTGGGTCGACGAGAAGCGCAAGCTCGAGCTGGTGACGCTCGACGGCTACCTGCGCGTGCGGCCCGACCTCTTCTGGCGCTTCGACCTGGGCTCGGGCAACGACGCCTCGGGCTACAGCCTGTGGCCGCGCAACCCGAACTCGCCGGTCGACCGCACCAACGTCGGCGTCAACATGCGCTTCCGCCTCGAGCCGACCATCAACGTGTCGGAAGAGGTGCGCATTCGCACGCAGATCGACGCGCTCGACAACCTCGTGTGGGGCTCGACGCCCGACTACGGGTTCTCGCGCAACGGCGGCTTCGGCTACTGGAATGACCGCAACGAGTTCTCGGTCTTCAGCCAGTCGCAGACGGCGCCGCGCGCGGGCATCAACTCGCTCAACGACTCCATCATGCTCAAGCGCGTGTGGGGCGAGGTGTCGACCCCGGTGGGCATCTTGCGCTTCGGGCGCATGGGCAGCCACTGGGGCCTCGGCATGCTGCACCACGACGGCAACGGCATCGACAACGACTGGGGCGACACCGTCGACCGCGTGATGTTCACCGCCGAGCCGCTCCAGGGCTTCTACGTGACGCCGATGCTCGACGTGAACATCGTGGGCAACACCTCGCTGCGGCTGCCTGAGGGCGGACAGCCCTTCAACCTGTCGAACTTCGACGACGGGCTGAACTACATCCTCGCGGTGGCGCGGCGTGACACCGACACCGAGGCGCGCGCGAAGCTCGACTCGGGCCAGACGGTGTTCAACTACGGCCTGCACTTCAGCTACCGAAACCAGCGCGTCGACTCGGTGGACGTCTTGTCGCAGCCGTTCGGCACCGACGGCGTCAACACGGCCACGTCGCCCGGCGGTCAGTCGGTGCGGCGCGAGGCGAACCTCTTCATCCCCGACGTGTGGGCGAAGCTCGAGCGGAAGAACTTCCGCATCGAGGGCGAGTTCGCGGCCTTCATGGGCTGGCTCGACAACCGCGCGCTCAGCGGCACGGCGGGCCTCCAGCCCGGCTTCAACCAGCGCCTCGACGTCTGGCAGTTCGGCGCGGTGCTGCAGGGTGAGTACAAGCTCCTCAACGGAGACCTCGAGATCGGCGGCGAGGTCGGCTTCGCCTCGGGCGACCGGCAGCCCGGCTTCGGCAACAACCCGCGGCGGCGCGGCAGCGGCCCCAACGGCTCGACCAACCCCGGCGACATCGAAGGCCCGCAGTACAACTGCTCCGCGAGCGGCGCCTGCGGGGACCGCGTCATTCGCAACTTCCGGTTCAACCGCGACTACCGCATGGACATGATCCTCTACCGGGAGATCCTCGGCGGCGTCACCGACAGCCTCTACATCAAGCCCAAGGTGCAGTACCGCATCACCCAGGGCTTCAACGCCTTCGCAGGCATCATCTACTCGCGCGCCATCTACGCCGAGTCGACGCCGTCGGAGGCGAACGTGAGCGCGCTCACCCCGCCCGACCCGAACCTCGGCCTCGAGATCAACGCGGGCGCCCGCTACGAGACGGAAGACGGGTTCTACGCGCAGGCCCAGTACGGCATTCTGTTCCCCCTGGGTGGCTTCAACCGCGAGGGCGGCACGGGCTCGAACCTGGTGAACGCGCAGGCCTTCCGCGGCGTGTTCGGCATTCGGTTCTGATCAGAGCGCGGCGCGGAACGCCGAAGTGATGGCATCGACGACGAGGCGCACCCGCGGCACGTCACGCGACGCGCGCTGAAACACGAGCCACACCGGGAGGCTCGGCCCCGGGACTGGCGTGGTGAGCCGCACCAGGTCCTTCTCGGCGTTGCCCACGAGCTCGGCGAGCACCGCGACCCCTTGCGAGGCCCTGGCCGCTTCGACCAGCACCGCGTCGGCGTTCGAGCGGAAGACGAAGCGCTGGGCGCCGAGCTGAGACAGCCACACGTTCTGGGGCAGGCCCGCGAGGTCCTTCGTGTGGGCGATGACGTCGGCGCGGGCGAGGTCATCACGGCCGAGGGTGGTGGTGCGCAGGCGCTCCTCGACGTAGCGGCTCGAGGCGTAGAGCGCGAAGCGGAGCCTTCCCAGGGGCTTCTCGACGAGCACCGCTGACTGACTGCGCGCGGTGCGCACGGCGACGTCGGCCTCGCCTCGCGCGACGTCGGCCAGCCGCGCCTCGGCCACCAGCTCGACGCAGAGCGCGGGGTGGACACGACGGAGCGCCGCCACCACCGGCGTGAGCGCGCGCGCGAAGCCGTCTCCGGTCGACAGCCGAACCACGCCCGCGGGACCCTCCGCCCGTCGACCGACCTCGGCGAGCCCCAGCTCAACCTGCTCGGCGAGGGCCACCAGCGGCAACGCCGTCGGCTCCAGCGACGTACCCGAGGTCGAGCGCACGACGAGCCTACGGCCCAGGGCTGCCTCGAGGCGATCGAGCCGCCGCGCTGTCGTCGAGGTCGACTGACCCAACGCCTTGCCCGCCGAGAGGAAGCTCTGGTGTCGGTGCACGGCGAGGAGCACCCGAAGGTCGTCCCACGTCAGGTCGTTGTTTTCCATCGGTAGAAATCAGCTTACGACTGCTGCCTGTTCCCGGAAAGCGCTGGGCGTTGAACATTCCGCGTGCACCCACACAGGAGGTCCACCCATGGACTGGTTCAACGGCAAGACGGTCATCATCACTGGCGGCTCGACGGGCATCGGAGCGGCGTTCGCGGAGGCGTTGGCGCCGCGCGGGGCGAGGCTGGTGCTCGTCGCGCGAAGCAAGGAGCGGCTCGAGGCGCTGGCTCGGGCACTTCGCAGCACCCACGGCGCGAGGGTCGACACGGTCGCGCTGGACCTGGCGGCTCCGGGCGGCGTGGCGCAGCTGGTGTCGGCACTCGAGGCCGCCAGCGCCACGCCCGATGTCCTGGTGAACAACGCGGGCTTCGCCACTTACGGCGCCTTCGCCACGCAGGGTCTCGGGCCGCAGCTCGACGAGGTGGCGCTCAACGTCTCGGTGGTGGTCGAGCTGACACACCGGCTGCTGCCGGGCCTGGTGGCGCGGCGGGGCGGACTGCTCAACGTGGCCTCGACCGCGGCCTTCCAGCCGGTGCCCTTCATGGCGGTGTACGGCGCGACCAAGGCCTTCGTCTTGTCCTTCACCGAGGCGTTGTGGGCCGAGTACCGGAGCCAGGGCTTGCGAGTGCTGGCGCTGTGCCCGGGAGCGACCGAGACGCCCTTCTTCGACCGGGTCGGCGCGGCCGAGGCGTCGGTGGGCGCGAAGGCCTCTCCGCACGAGGTCGCCGCGCTGGGGCTGCGCGCGGTGATGGAAGACCGACCGAGCGTGGTGCACGGCTTCGGCAATCGGCTGGGTACGCTGGCGCCGCGGTTCGTCACGCGGGCCCAGGCGGCGCGCATCACCGAGTCGCTCATGCGGCCCCGCACGACCGCGGCCCTCCCCTCACCCCGGAGCGCGCCATGACGGCCCTCGTCGTCGCGCTCCTGGCGGCGAGCCCGGGCGCGAGCTGGACGTTGTCGGTCGAGACGGACCCGGTGTTCTGGGTCGGCACCGTTCCGAACGGGCCTGCGGTCGACCTCAACGTCGACGTGACGCTCGCGGCGGTGCCGGGCCTTCGGGTGGGCGTGCTTGGGTGGTCAGGCCGGTGGAGCGGAGACTTCGGACGCGCGGCGGTGCTGCCGTCGGCGTTCTCGGAGCCGGAGTGGGCGGTGCGCTGGAGCGGCCTCGGCGTCGAGGCGCAGTACCAATTCCGCCTGGGCCTCGAGCGCGGAGGACTGGGGCCAGGCGTTCGCCTGCAGTGGAGCCGCTTCGCGTTCGACCGCGGTGCCGTCGAGGTGGTGGCGGATCATTTCGTGGTGACGCCGCAGGTGGGGTTTCAGTGGTTCCCTTTCCGCGCGCTGGGGCTGTACCTGTTGCCGTGGGCCGGCGTGCAGCTGCCGGTGGCGGGGACAGGCACGGTGATGACGACCGAGGGCGCGCGGGACACGAGGCGGATTCTGCTCGTCGTGACGGCGCACGTGGGGTGGGCGTTCTGAGTCAGCCGCGCGGTCCCGTCCAACTCGCCCGGAGCCGCTCTCTCGCCAGTGCCACCTCGTCGAGGAAGACCGCCAGCCCCTGAGACAGCCGCTTCACCGCCTCGGTCCGAAGCGCAGGCACCAGCGGGTTCGGCGCCCAGCGGCTGGTGCGTCGATGGGCCGAGATGACGCCGGTGACGTGGTGTAGCGGCGCGGGCTTCCGCGCGGACTTCAAGTCGACGGCCGCACGGAGCGCTCGACAGAACGAATCCCGAGCCATGTGCTGGTCGGGACGAACCTCATCGGCGTTCTCGAGGAAGCGCAACGGCGCTTCCCGCTCGTCGCTGAAGCCGATCGCCAACTGAACCCGGACTTCATCGAGGTTGACGTCGAACACCAGGAGGCGGTCTGACCAGAGGGGTGTCACGCCGATGATCTCGCGGGCAAGCGGCTCGAAGTTGGGGAAGCTGATCAGCGTTCCGTTCACGCGCAGGGAGGTCGGGACGGACATGGCCACCCGGGTCGCCTCGTGCTGCACCATGGCGAGGGTCAGCGGCTTTCCGAAGATGATGGGGTCGGGGGTGAACTCGAGCTCGAGTCCAGACGTGCAGGGTCTGATCAGCTCAGTGAGTCCTCCCATGCGCCTCCCGATCCGCCAACGCTGTTCCCTCGGCACACCGTTGACCGTCGCTCTGACGGCGAATGACGTCGACAGCGCGTTTGCTGCACGTGCAGCAAACGCAAAACTCCCATCACCGATGCCATGATGAGCCTGATCAGCGAACGCGAACCGGTCGAGCGCCCGCGAGTCATCAGGCCACGGTGGCTGGGTCACCCGGAGGGCGAGCGACTCGCCTGGTGACTCCAGCTCGAGCCCGACTCCTCGGCCCGCGACCACGTCGCCAGCCCAGGCTCGAAGGAGCATTCGCACCAGCGTTCGTGGGTCTTCGATGTCGCCGACATACATCCGCGGTCGGAACCGAACGGATTGAAGGCCCGTGAAGACTCGAATCTGAGTTGCGTTGTAGCCGGGTATCTCGCGCACCATGAAGTGCGTGGCGATCAGCAGCCTCAATTCGTCGTAGGCGACGTGCGCAACTTCATCGCACAGTGCATCCGCGGCCCGCTCGTCCACAGATGGACCGTCGAAGCGAAAGCGGAGTGCTGGCCAGTCAACCTCGGTGCGCGCGCCGGCTGGGGCACCCGCGAGCCACTGGTCGATCGCCTCCGGTGCTAGCGGGCCGGCCAATCTCAGCTCGAGAACGCAGCCGCCCTGTTCGAACACATCGAGCGCTCCGCCCTC